>JBDHJU010000101.1:0-10370 GCA_039586755.1 Gemmatimonadota bacterium
CGTTGATGACCGGTTCGCCCACCGCGTCGGTCTCGATCGACCGAATCGCGTCGCCGAACCGGGTCACGACGTCTCTCACGTCGGGCCGCTCCGTGGTCGCGTCGGCCCTTCCCTGTAAAGGCTTACCCGAGACAGTACTCGGCGGCATACGATCCGACCTGTGGTTCACGTGGGCGCCGAGCAGGCGAGGGGCCGCGACCCGGCGAACACTCGGCCTCCCACTGGAGTCTCACGACTCAGCGGATAATGTCACTCCTTGCGATCGCCCGGGCGATGGATGGGAGATGAACTCTCGAGTCCACTGACCCGGTTCTGGAACGTCGAGTTCCCGAACGGCTCGGCGATATGCTCTATTTCATCCGGCGTCAGGTGAGGCTTTCCGACGCGCTCCGGGTCCTCCTCACGCGACCGCGGGTCAATCACAGACTCGCCCTTGATCTTCTCCTGGATCATCAGCAAGCCGTATAGCAGACCTTCGGGACGCGGCGGACACCCGGGCACGTAGACGTCCACGGGGACGACGGTGTCGATCCCCTGCATCAACGTGTACGTGTCAAAGACGCCCCCGGTCGAGGCGCAGGCTCCCATGCTGATACACCACTTGGGCTGGGGCATCTGGTCCCAGATCCGGCGCATGACTGGGGCCATCTTGTAGGAGACGCGGCCCGCCACGATCATGACATCCGCCTGCCGCGGCGTGTAGCCCATACGCTCCATGCCGTAACGCGCCATGTCGTACTTCGAGGCCGCCGACGCCATCATCTCGATGGCGCAGCAGGCCGTGCCAAACGGCATCGGCCAGAGGCTACCGCGCCGCGCCCAGTTGACCACCAGGTCATCGAGCTTGGCGATGAACCAGTTGCGCGGTATCTCGGTCTCTGCCTGACGGCGCGCGCCGCTTCCCGTGCTCTCGCTTCCCTTTGACATCCTATGCCTCTGCCCCAGACCCCCCCAACTTCGTTAGCCCAGGTTGGAAAGGCTTCAGTCCCACTCCAGAGCGCCCTTCCTCCACTCGTACAGCAAACCGGCGATCAGCAGCACGATGAAGATCATGATCGCCACATAGCCAAACAGCCCCAGCCGGCGGAACACCGCACCCCAGGTGAACAGAAAGACCACCTCCACGTCGAACAGCAGAAACAGCATCGCCACGATGTAGTACTTCACGGCGAACCGCTCCCGCGCGTCGCCCACAGGTGGCATCCCCGATTCGTAGGGCTCTTTCTTGACCGCCGTCGGCCGGTAGTTGCTGAAGATGGCCGACCCTATCACCATGACGGCACCTGCTCCCAGGCTCATGGCGAAGATCATCAGGACGGGTACGTACTCCCGCAGCATCGTCGGTCATCCCCCAGCGCTCGAGAATTGGCCAGAAAGCGCGGCCATAATAACATCGCCCCGGGACCTGTCAATAGAAATCCGGCCCAACCCGCACCCTGTCAAAAGGTTGTCAACCCTCCCGGACCCGAGCTGTCCACAAAATATCCGCCTTGATGCCACCTTCCTTGGCGCTATATTCGTGCCACCCACCCTGCGATTCTCCATTATCCATAACTACGATCTCGGAGTGTGCATTGAGCATCAAGAGCGACCGCTGGATCCGCACTATGGCGCTGGAACATGGCATGATCGAGCCGTTCGAGGAGAAGCAGGTACGTGAGGGGGTGATCTCGTTCGGGCTCAGCTCCTACGGCTACGACATGCGGGTCGCCCGCAACTTCCGCATCTTTACTAACGTCAACAGTGCGATCGTGGATCCAAAGCGGTTCGACGCCGGGTCCTTTGTCGAGTTCGAGGGCGACGTGTGCATCATCCCGCCCAACTCGTTCGCCCTGGCCTCGTCGGTCGAGTACTTCCGCATCCCGCGCACGATCATGACGATCTGTGTGGGTAAGTCCACGTACGCCCGCTGCGGGATCATCACCAACGTCACGCCCTTCGAGCCCGAATGGGAAGGGCACGTCACGCTGGAGATCTCCAACACGACGCCTCTCCCGGCCAAGATCTATGCCGGCGAAGGAATCTCGCAGGTCCTGTTCTTCGAGTCCGACGAGGTGTGCGAAGTCAGCTACGGCGACCGGAAAGGCAAATACCAAAAGCAGACCGGGGTCACTCTACCGAAGATCTAGCGTTGGGAATTCCGGAATTCGGGTTGGCCCAATGCCAGAATCCGTGGTTTTGGGGGATCGGGGAATCCAAACTCCCGAATACTGGAACTCCGAATGCCTGAATTCCCGAATGCCACGGATTCCACCGCTTCCTGGCATTCAGTTCCCGCTTCCCGATTCTTCGATCCAACTTGGCCGCTCCCGGGCGTTCGCCACGGCGAGCCCTACCCGAAACGCGACCCGCCCTTGCTGAACGGCGCCACGCAGATCCGCGTCCGGCCGGTACTCGTCGCTCGGCTGGCGATAGTGATCCTCGCGATAGTCGCTCATCATCCGAGCGCCCCAGCCCTCCATCTGCCCGATGAAATCCAGGCCGTGCCCGATGTAGACCGCAGGAACGTCGGCGCGCATGAAGGTGAACTGGCCCGACCGGTACAGGTAGCCCTGCTCCGGTGCCCTGTCGCCCTCGAGCCTGAGATCCTCGGCGGCGGCCGCGCGCACCACGAACCCTTCAAGGCTCGAGGCCCTGCCCGCGATCGCCACTATATCGTGGGTAGGCCCCCACAGGTTGACCCCATCGAGGTTGATGTTGGCGACTGTCGACCCGAGGGGGACGAGTGGGTTCTCCACGTAGTAGCGCGTTCCCAGGAGATCCGGCTGCTCTGCCGTGACGGCGAGGAAGAGTATCGAGCGGGCCGGCCGCTCGGGCAGCCGAACAAACGCCTGTGCCAGCAAGATGAGCATCGCTGCGCCCGAAGCGTTGTCGTACGCTCCGTTATAGATCGAATCCGAGTCGATCGCCGGACCGAGTCCGAGGTTGTCGAAGTGTGACGTGTACACGACCACCTCGCCGGCCAATTCGGGGTCGCCCCCCTGCAACAGGCCGGCCACGTTGGCGTCGACCAGAGAACGAACCTCGCTCCTGACATCGGCCGACACGCTTAGACCGATGGGGATCGGGCGGAAGTTCTCCGAGGTTGCCGACTCGAGAAGCGTCGCGAAGTCGAGGCCTGCCATCGATACGATCGTCTCCGACGCGGCCCGACTCATGATGCCCTGGAACTCCGGGCGCGGATCCCCCTGCGCAGGTTCCAGCTGCAGCTGCTCGCGCCTGCGTACGCTTTCCACTAGCTGCCAGCCGTAGCCGGCCAGGTCCCGCGTGTGGATGAGGATGGCACCCGCCGCGCCTCGTCGAGCCGCCTCTTCGAACTTGTAGTCAGGCAGCCCGTAGTAGGTGAGCGTGTCCCCCTGGAACCGACCCGGTGCGCCGGGGCCGGGATCATTCAGCAGCATCAGGAGGACACTCCCGCTGACATCGACCTCCTTGTAGTCGTCCCAGCCCGCCTCCGGGTTGGAGATGCCGTAGCCGACGAACACGAGATCAGCCTCGATCTCCGTCTGCTCGGCCGGCCTGGACGACCAGCCGACGAAGTCAGGGCCGTACTCCGCCTCGAACGAGGCGCCTCCGCGCGCCCGGAAGGCTAGGGTCGGGCGTGAGGTCACAGCAGCCAAGGGGACCGCTTGCAGGAAACTGGAATCCCCGACCACGGGGTGTAGCCCGGCAAGCTCGAACTGCGTTGCGATGTAGAGGGCCGCCAGCTCCGACCCTTGGCTCCCTGGGGCACGCCCCTCCACGAAGTCGCTCGCCAGAAAACGCAGGTGCGCATCGAAGCCTTCAGTCGTGATGGCGCCGAGCCCCCTGCCGGCTCCGTCAGCCGAGCAACCCGACAAGGCCACGCAAGCCAACGTCAACCAGAGCGACGCAAGCTGCGGCCTCGTCTTCGAACCCTCATTCATCTGATTCCGCCTCCGACGATTCTGCCGACATCTCGCGCTCGCCTACCTGCTCAACGAAGTACCGGCCATCTTCTTCATCGTACTCGCCGAGCACCACCTGCGCCCCGAGGGGAATCTCGCTTCCTCTGGTCTTGCACATGACGGTGTGCAGCGTCTCATCGTCCCCCATCACGTGAGCGCGACCGGCGCGGTAATCCGCACTCACCATCCGGCTCACCACCCGGCCTTCCCTCCCGCTCAGACTGCTCTCACCCCAGCTCACCGCCTTGATCTTGGGAAAGTGCTCCTCGAACACTCGCCCCACCAGCCGCGTCACGACCGCTGCTAGCAGCACCGTGACGACCAGGCCCGGGAAAAAGCCCCGTTCCTGCCTGGAAGGCCAGTAGTCGTGGAATGCACCGTTCACCGTAAGGCCCACCACGCTCAGCGAGACGGCAAAGACACGCAGAACCGAAAGGCCGGGGGCACGCTTCAGCCCCAGCCAGCCGCCCAGTCGAACTCCCAGCGCCCCCAGCACCGCCGGTCGGGCCAACGAAGCGGCCAGCACGAGAAGCCCGGCCAGGTACGGCCAGTTGTACCACTGTATAAGAAAGGTGAGATAGTTCACGCCACTACCCCCGGGGGAGCCTCCGCGAACCCGGTTGATTCTCTATTAGGTCTCTAGACCTACTAAACTGGCAAATAAACACTTACACCGCCTACCGCACAACTCGCCTCAAGGGCCACCGAGCAGCGCAGCGCGCTTCACCTCCGCGATCGCCCGGGTGACCTGTATCTCGCGAGGACAGGCCATGGTGCAATTGTAAACGGTGCGGCAAGCCCAGACCCCGCTGCGTCCCGTCAGGCGAGCCAATCTCTCGGGCGCGGCGTGGTCGCGGGTGTCGAAGATGAATCGGTGGGCCTGAACGATGGCCGCCGGCCCGAGGAACGAGTCGTGGCCCCAGGCAGACGGGCATGCGGTGGTACATGCGGCACAAAGGATACACTTGGTCGTGTCGTCGAAGCGCTGCCGAACCTCGGGGCTCTGCAGACGCTCGCGCGGCGGAGGTGGATCGTCGTTCACAAGGAACGGCAGGACGCTGCGGTAGTTCTTAAAGAAGCGCCGCTGGTCGATGACCAAGTCTCTGACGACGGGATAGCCGAGAAGCGGCTCGACCTTTACGCGCTTGCCCACGTCACGGATCAGCGTCTTGCAGGCGAGCCTGTTGCGACCGTTGATACGCATCGCGTCGGAGCCACAGATCCCGTGCTCACAGGACCGCCTCAAAGCGAGCGTTCCGTCCTGTCGCCAGCGGATCTCGTTCAGGCCATCGAGAACGCGGTCGGTCTCATCCAGCTCCACCTCGTAGTTCTGGAAGTACGACGCTTCGTCCTTCTCCGGATTGTACCGCTTGATGTCGAAGCGAACCCGCATGGCGCCCCCTAATACACCCGTTCCTTGGGTTCGAAACGTGTAATCGTGACCGGTTTGTAACTGAACTCGATCTTTTCACCCTCGCGCAGCGTCTGGAACGTGTGTTTCAACCACTCCTGGTCGTTGCGCCCCTGGAAGTCTTCTCTGTAGTGCGCACCACGGCTCTCGGTGCGATTCCTAGCGGCCGTTGCGGTAGAATACGCACAGTCGAGCAGGCAACCGAGCTCGAACGCTTCCATGAGGTCCAGATTGTATTGTTCGCTCTTGTCGTCGATCTTCACATCACGGAAGCGCCGGCGCAGCTCCTCAATCTTCACCACCGCCTCCGCGAGTCCGGACTCCTCTCTCAATACCGAGACATGCTCCGTCATCACCGCCTGCATCTCATCGCGAATCACAACTGCACGGTCACCCCTACCGTTGCGGATCCGCTCGAGCGCCTCTATTGCCGGGCCCGTTGGATCGTCCGGGAGAGCGGCGTGATCGGACCCGGCAGCGAAGACGCCCATGTGCAAGCCGGCGCGGCGGCCGAAGACGAGCAGATCGAGCAGCGAGTTCGTGCCGAGGCGGTTGGCTCCGTGTACCGAAACACACGCACACTCACCGGCCGCGTATACACCGTCCACGATCGAGCCATCGGCGTCGGCCAAGAGCCGGCCGTCCAGGTCGGTGGGGAGGCCTCCCATCGCGTAATGTGCGGTCGGTTGGACAGGCATGGGATCGATTGCAGGATCGATTCCGATATATGTACGGCAGAAGTCGGCTATATCAGGCAACTTCTCGTCGATCAGCTCGCGACCCAGATGGGTGGCATCCAGGTTGACGTACGCTCTTCCCCCAATGCCCCGCCCTGCCTTGACCTCCAGGTAGATCGCCCGCGATACCACATCGCGCGAGGCCAGGTCCTTCATGGTTGGCGCATAAACCTCCATGAACCGCTCGCCCTCGCTGTTCCTGAGGACGCCGCCTTCCCCACGAACCCCTTCCGTTATCAGGATGCCCAGCTTGTAGATCCCGGTCGGATGGATCTGAAAAAACTCCATGTCCTCCAGCGGTAGACCCCGGCGCCAGACCAGCGCCGCCGCGTCACCCGTTAGGGTCACGGCATTCGAGGTGATCTCGAACATGCGACCCCAGCCGCCGGTAGCGAACAGAACCGCCTTCGCCTGGAATACGTGGAGCACGCCGGTAGCGATCTCGATCGCGACTACACCCTGGCAGCAGTTGTCGTCGACCAGCAGATCGACGACCTGGTACTCGTCGAAGAACTCTACGTTGTACTTGATGCACTGCTGGTACAGCGTCTGGAGGATCATGTGGCCGGTGCGATCGGCGGCATAACAGGCGCGCCGCGACGGCTTCTCACCGAAGTTGATCGCGTGGCCGCCGAACCGGCGTTGCGCTATGCGGCCGTCCGCGGTTCGGCTAAACGGTAGGCCCATATGCTCGAGTTCGTAGACGACCTCGATCGCCTCCCGACAGAGGATCTCTACCGCGTCCTGGTCGGCCAAGTAGTCGCTTCCCTTGACCGTGTCGAACATGTGCCATTCCCAGGAATCGCCCTCCGGGTCACAGTTGCCCAGGGCCGCGCCGACACCGCCTTGAGCCGTCCCGGTGTGAGACCGCGTCGGATACAGCTTGCTGATGACCGCCGAACGGATCCCGGGCTGCCGTGCCAGGTAGACGGCGGCCGCCAGGCCCGCTCCGCCTCCGCCTACCACAACGGCGTCTAGCCGATGGACTTCAATGCGTGTCGACATTCACGGGACGTTTCATCTGAAGGTCACGATCACCCAAGCACCCATCACGAGTAGTACCAGATAGACCAGGCTCAAGACGACCTTGAGAGACAGACGCCAGCCACCTGCTCCCAGGTACTCGTCCATCAGGATTCGCGCGCCGTTCATTCCGTGGGTCAGCGCCAGCAGCAGCAGGAAGAAGTCGTATAGCCGCCACCATGGGCTCCCCCAACGGGCCGCCACTACCTGGTAGTTCAGCTGCTCCACACCGATACCGTAGTGCATCAGCAGCAGGTGGAAGACGGCCATGACGAGAAGAACGATCCCCGACACCCTCATGAACAGCCACGAGTACGTCTCGAAGCGGCCCGTCGGGGGTGCGGCAGGGTAGCTGGCCATGGTCAGAGCTCCCCTCTAAAGACAGGAAGCAATCCCCAGACGGCCAGCGGGACGAAGACGAGTATCAAAATGAGGAGCCCGACCCAGATCAGGGCGCGCTCGTGTCGCCACAGTGCGGGCCAGAAATCCTGGATGGTGATTCGAAAGCCGTTGATTGCGTGATAGAGGACGGCAAAGAGCAACCCGATCTCCGCCACGCGGAAGAAGACCGTGTTGTACAACTCCATCGTGCGGTCATAGAAATCGGGCCCGAAGCTGAGCGTGAACGTCTCCAGGATGTGAATACTCAGGAACAGCAGGACAGCGAGACCCGTGATGCGATGTAGCATCCAGGCCCACATGCTCGAGCCGCCCCGGTACCTCAACCCTTCCCGGAAGCCCGTCCTTTCAAGCATGTCGGAGCTCCGCGTTTCGGATGTCGGTGACTGAAAAGCGAAGAGGGCGCGAAACTCGCGCCCCCTTTTTTGTGTCAGCTAGGTGAGTTCCTTGAGCTTCGCTATTGTGCCCTTGACGTGCTCGGCCGAATTCTCCAGTGCGGCCTGCTCGTCCTTGGTCAGTTCGACCTCGACGATCTCTTCAACGCCCCCGGCGCCCAGCTTGCAGGGCACACCGAGGTACGTGTCGGAGATCCCGTACTGACCCTCCATCCAGGCGGCACACGGGAGGATGCGCTTCCTATCCTTCGCGATCGCCTCGACCATCTGAGCCACCGCGGCCGATGGGGCGTAGTAGGCGCTCCCCTCTTTCAGATAGGCCACGATCTCGGCGCCACCTTTGCGAGTCCGGTCGATCAAACCGTCGATCTCATCCTGGCTCAGGAACTGGGTCAGCGGAATGCCGCTGATGGTCGTATAGGAGACGAGCGGCACCATGGTGTCGCCGTGACCGCCCAGCACCAGCGCCTGGATGTCCTCGACACTGACCTTCAGCCTCTCGGCGATGAACGTGCGGTAGCGCGCCGTGTCGAGTACGCCGGCCATGCCGAAGACCCGGCTGGCCGGGAAGCCCGTAGTCTCCTTGGCCACGTAGGTCATGACGTCGAGAGGGTTAGAGACCACGATGCAGATGGCGTCGGGGGATGTCTTCTTGACCGCGTTGGAGACGTCGCGGACGATCCCCGCGTTCGTGGCCAGAAGGTCGTCGCGGCTCATCCCGGGCTTGCGAGGGATGCCTGCGGTGATGACGACGATCTCGCTGCCAGCGGCTTCATCGTATCCATTCGCACCGATGACGCGAGTGTCGAAGCCCATGACCGGGCCCGACTCGTACATGTCGAGAGCTTTGCCCTGTGGGATGCCTTCCAGGATGTCGACGATCACGACTTCCTTGGCGACCTGCATCTCCGCCAGACGGAGCGCCTGCGTAGCGCCGACGTGTCCCGCACCAACAACAGTAATTTTATTGAACATACCGGGTTCCCAATCCCCCGCGCCGTCCGGACGCGACCCTTCGGCGCACGAGCTTCCCGGCGAACAGAAACGCTGGCCACCCGCCGGATCGCCGCGGGCTTAGCTGGTGATGGGGCTACGTGTTGAGAAAGGACTTCGTGCTTGCCAAGCTAAGGCGTGGAGTGGGGGTAGGCAAGACGCCATGCGGCTCAAATCGGCCCGCGCGTCACGAATTACCCGGCTCGGGGACGTTGGGAACGGCCCCGTCACGCCAGACCTCCCCACCGTCCGAATAGCGCTCCCTCTTCCAGATCGGTACCTCGGTCTTGATGCGCTCGATGATCTCACGCGACGCCCTGTACGCGGCATCGCGATGAGGAGCCGCGACGGCGATGACGAGGCTGATGTCACCGATTCTCAGGTCGCCGACCCGGTGAACCACCGCCAGCTCGCCCACCTCGAAGCGGGCACCTACCTCCTGACAGATCAGCTCCATCTTCTCGACCGCCATCTGCTCGTAGGCTTCGTAGGCGAGCGCTTCCACGGATCGACCCTCATGGTGGTCACGTACCACGCCTGCGAAAAGCACCACTGCCCCGTCAGCGTCGCTCCGCACACGGTGCAGGAGGTCCGTGGGGTCGATAGGCTCGCGGGTCACTGCACAGTACATTCAGCCTCCTGCTACCGGCGGTATGAACGCCACCTCGTCCCCATCGTGCAGCACAGTCTCGACCGGGGCATACTCGCGATTCACGGCGGCGACCAGCTGCCGCGGCAGGAGGGCATCGCCTGCCCGGGCCCGAACAACATCCACTAGCGCACCCAGCGTCGACCCTTCCGGCAGCTCGAGCTCTATCTGTTCGGCCCCGAAGACATCGCGGTAGGCGGCGAAGAACAGGCACGTCACGCGCATAGGGATCCCCGTCGATGAGCTATAGTTACCCTGCCCATCGTAGACCGCGCAGGGCCGTCCAGCAAGCAGACGTGTGCTTGCTCTCAGGCCCCTATGGCGGCGGATTCTGTCTCCAGTTGCAGCAGAAACTGACCTACGGAGGGGTGGTAGCGTAGTGTCGAGCAGCGGACGCGTGTCCGCTCGCCGTCCTGCAACGCAGCGATCGCCAGCTGACCACGGAACACCTGGAAGCGGACGAAGCCTTCGCCTTCCTCGACCAGCGTTCCGGCATAACCAGAAGCGGAACCGGTGAAGAATCGTCGAGCCAGCTCGAGGACTCTATCTGGCGGCAGAGAAACCAGAGTCTCTCTAGTCATCCTTTTCGTACCTTCCTTTGGGCGGGCCGGGCCGTGGGCGGCCCGACGGGGGAAAGAAAGGTCCTAGCCCCGCATACTCTCGTAGGCAGCCTCGGACTCGCCGGCGACCTGTGCCCTGAAGTTCTTCGAGGGCTTGAACACTGGAACGGCCCGCGCCTCCACTCTCACCGGGTCACCCGTTCGAGGGTTCCGAGCTACACGAGCCCGTCTGTTGCGCACCTTGAACGTGCCGAATCCCCGGATCTCGATGTGATGG
>JBDHJU010000028.1:0-38543 GCA_039586755.1 Gemmatimonadota bacterium
GTGTTGAGCAACGCTCGGTCGACGGCGCACTGGCTGAAGGTGACGTGGCCTTCCTTGTTTAGGTCAAACGTCTTGTCGTTACTGCACAGGTCGTTGAGGTAGTTACCGTCCATGAAGATGGCGCCATGGAACTGCGCCTCGTACTGCACCTCGAAGCAACCCTTCCCCAGCACGATGCCATTGAAGATCGAATTGTCCTCGAGGTCGAATTCCGTGCCCCGCATGTTCACGTTGTCGTAGTCCATGATGACGATGGCCTGGCCGTAACTGTCCTCGTAAGCGAAGTCACCCTTGACCAAGACGATCGGGAAGTAGTTGAAGCACGGGTCGTTCGGATCCGGCGAGCCCCAGTTCAGCGGGTGACTCTTATCGCAGAGCAATTCGCCCGTCATCGGGTCGATAGTATAGCGAGGGTAGATCTCGCCGACATACTCGGTCGAACCACCGTCCTCTCCGATGATATGGTCCGCCATCGCCCTCAGACTATCCCAACTGAGGTCGCCGAACTGATTGAAGGTGGTGTTGTCGATGCCCGGCTCCTGGACCACCACCGGATCGGAGAGCAGCGAGGCGGAACCGTCCCAGTAGAACAGGGTGGTGTCCTGCATCGCGATGGCCGGCTTGTCGTAGAGAGAATCCGAGCAGACATCGGCCGCCGCCCAATCGTAGCAAAAACCAGCCAGCCCGCCGGTACCGCAGCCCCCCGGATGCTCATCACGACCGTCGAGCGTGGACCCCGAATGGGTCACATTCACGTCTCCCCGCACGGTCACCGTCGCATCGCAGCACGCCCCCAGCTTATACGCTTCCCCACCGCCGCCCGCCGCGGCGGTCAACGTATAGCTCAGTCGCTTCTGACTGCCCAGCTCACCGCCCGACCGTCCTTCCACAACCAACTGGTAGATCGGCTGCCCGCCCTCATCCCAGCGATGGATCACCGCCCGATAGCTGTCGCCGCTGTCCAGGCTACGCCAGCCGAGATCGAAGTTGCTGCCCCCGGAAAGCGTATCGACGTCGGCCTTGACGGTGTCCCAATTCGCGTAGACCCAGTTGAGGCCGGCTTCCGCCGCATAGAAGGCGCCCGTCGCCTCGCGCATCGCCCGGCCGGAACGACCCTCGTCGCTCGCCGTCAGCAGCGCCGCCACCGTCATCGTGCCCATCAGCATGAGCCCGAAGATGATGACAGGCAGCACGAAGCCGCGGCGGTCCGCAACCGCGCCCTTCCATGTGACCTTGTCGAGTACTCGATTTCTCAGGTTCATCGCTATCCCAATTCATAGGTACATCTAAGATGGGCCAGCCCACTGAGTCGGGCCGGCCCGTATGTTCAGCGCAGCATCTCGGAGAAGGCGCGACTGCCGAGGAACTTGGCTTCGCCCGGCTCGGGTATCGTCACTTCGGTAAGGTCCATCAGGTTCGAGTTGTACAGCGCCCGGTCCACCGCGCACTGACTCCACTGGAGTCGGGTGGTCTGGCTGCACTCATCGTCGTCGGTGTCACATTCCTCGAAGAAGTCGTGCGACTTGTCGCAGGTGACGCCGTCGTAGGTGGCATCCAGGAACATCGCGCCGTAGAACTGGGCGCCGTACTGGACCTCCATACAGCCCTTGCCCAGGACGACGCCGCGGAAATTCGCATCGTGCTCGATCTCGAACTCGGAGCCCGTGCGGGTTACCTCATTGAAGTCCAGGATGATGACGCCCTGGCCGTAGAACGGGGCACCGCCATAATGCGGCCCGCCCCTGATATCGACCTCGCCCCGCGACAGAATGACGGGGAAGTAGTTGAAGCAGGGGTCGTTGGGGTCCGGTGAACCCCAATTGAGCGGGTGGTTGGTGTCGCACATAACCTCGCCCGTCATCGGATCCACCGTGTAGCGCGGATAGACCTCCGTCCCCTCGATCCCCACGTCGGGCAGCCAATTGTCCACTTTGACCGGATTGCTACCGTCGGCCATGTAGACCCAGCCCGTCGTGTCGATGATGATGGTGGCCCTGTCCTTGATGTCCTGCCAGGTGTGATCCCCAAAGTAGTCGAACAGGCTGTCGTTCAGCTGCGGATCCTGCACGATCGGCGGAACGCCCTCGAGCACGGCGTCGGCCGGGTCGAGGACCATTCCAGTCGTGTCCTGCATGATGATGCCGGGCTTGTCGACCAGCGTGTCCGAGCAGACGCCGGCATCGTACCAGCCGGGTGGGTAGGTATCATAACCGCTGTGGAATAGGCTGCCGTCCTCGTTGGGAACGCTCTGCCTGAAGGTTCCCTTCAGCACGACGGGCGCCTCGCAGCACTCGCCGATTTTGTAGCCCGCACCCGGGCCCGGCATGGCGGTCAGGGCGTAACTCAGCTTCCGCTGCCCGCTCAGCACACCCGGCCCCCGGCCTTCCACCTCCAGCGTGTACATGGGCTGGTCGCCGACGTCCCAGCGGAGCACCACCGCGCGGTAGCGACCGCCGCCATCCAGCTCGCGCCAGTCGAGCACCAGACTGTCGCTGGGCCCCAGGTCGAGGACCGCCGCACCGACCAGGCTATCCCAATGGGCGTAGACCTCGTTGAGGCCCGCCTCGGCGGCATAGAAGGCCGTGCTCGCCTCGCGCATCGCGCGGCCGGAACGGTGCTCGTCGTCGGCGATCAGCAGGGCGGCCACCGCGGCGGCGCTCATAAGCACCAACCCGAAGATGACCATCGGCATGACGAAGCCGCGCCCCTCGGCCAGCTTCGCACGGACTGTGTTTATTCGACCCTCGTACATTTCATTTATCCTTCGGCCTATCTAAAGCCCTCACCGTACGAGCGGCTGCCCAGGAAAGTGGGCTTGCCGCCCGGCGGCTCTATGGTCGGCTCGGCGTAATCCTTGAATATGGAGTTGTAGAGCGCCCGATCGACGGCGCACTGGCTCCAGGTCATGTAGCCTGCGTCGTTTATGTCGAAGGTGTCGTCTCCGCCGCAGAGCGGGTTCGTCCATTTACTGTCGGCGAAGATGGCGCCGTGTACGTTCGCGTGACGCTGAACCTCCACGCAACCTTTACCCAGGGCGATCCCGTTGAACGTGACGTCATCCTCGATGTCCAGCTCCGACCCGTAGTGCACGCCGAGGCTGTCGGTCCAGAAGTCCGTGATGAAGATTCCCTGGACATAGGCCCCGTACTGTAGGTCGACGTCGCCCTGGACAAGTACGACGGGGAAGTAGCTGAAGCAGGGATCGTTGGGGTCCGGCGAACCGAAGTTCAGGGGGTGACTGGTGTCGCAGAGCAGCTCACCCGTCATCGGGTCCACCGTGTAGCGCGGATAGATGTCGCCGGCGTCGTAACTCTCGCCCTCGCCGGGCTCGCCGAGCACCTTCTCCGTCATGCCCTTGACCTCCTCCCACGTCAGGCCGCCGAAATCGTCAAAGGCCGCATCGTCGAGAAAAACATCCTCCACCAGCGGAGGATCACCGTTCACCTGGCTCTCGCTCTTGATATTAACCGAATCGATCTCCTGGATGATCAGGCCCGGCTTGTCGTACAGCGAGTCGGAGCACACGGGCGGATCCGCGGTCGTCCAGCCGGCGGGGTGCTCGTCGTAACCGCTGACTATCGAGGTGTCCTTGACGTCAACGTTGCCGCGGACCGTCACCGGCGCCTCGCAGCACAGACCGAGCTTGTAGCCCTCTCCCGGACCGGTCGGCTCGGCCGTCAGCATGTAGCTCAGACGCTTCTGGCTGCCTTGGCTGCCGCCCGACCGGCCGTCCACCACCAGCTGGTAGACCGGCTGCGTGCCAGCATCCCAGCGATGGATTACAGCGCGAAAGGAGTGACCGTTGTCCAAGCTCCGCCAGCCGAAATCGACGTGGTTACCCCCGGACAGCGTGTCGACGTCGGCCTTCACCGTGTCCCAGTTCGCGTAGACCCAGTTGAGACCGGCCTCCGCCGCATAGAAGGCGCCCGCCGACTCGCGCATCGCACGCCCGGAGCGGCCCTCGTCCCCCGCCGTCAGCAGCGCCGCCACCGTCATCGTCCCCATGAGCATGAGCCCGAAGATGACGATCGGCAGCACGAAACCGCCCTCGTCAGCAACAACTCTCCGTTTCAGCAGTCTCTCAAGCCTTTCTACCTGCATCAGGTGCACTTTCTTTCAGTTGGACTGGGCCCTGCGGCGGGCACAAGGCACGTCACGTCACACGCCTTACGGGCAAGACCCGTGCCCTGGTCAGCCCTCGGACCACAAGCCTAAGCCGTTGCCACAACATTAGATACAGCGACGACAATGTGCGGGGTCCCCGCTAACCCCCGCGAAGTCGGTCAGAATGACCGGGCAAACTCCAAAGAAAGAGCCCCGGCCTGAGCCGGGGCTCCAGAGGGTTCGAGGGAACCGGCGTGAGCCTAGCGGAACGACTCGCCGAACGAGCGACTGCCCAGCAGCACGGCACCGCCACCCGGCGGCGGCACGCTGGGCTCGGCCATCTCGTAGAGCCCGCTTTCGATCAGCGCGCGATCGACGGCACATTGGCTCCACTGCATCAGCGTGTTCCGGCAGTAGTGGGGATCCTGGTCCCCGTAACAGTCCTCGTACATGTCGTACGACTTGTCGCAGGTGACACCGTCGTAGCTGGCGTCGAGGAAGATGGCCCCGTAGTACTGGGCGCCCTTCTGCAGCTCGATGCAGCCTTTGCCCATGGTGATGCCGCGGAAACGTATGTTCTGCTCGAACTCGATCTCCGCGCCGGTGCGGGTCACGTCATCGAAGTCGGCGATGAGGATGCCCTGGCCGTAGAAATCCCCATACGAAGGCGGGCCGACCATGTCCACCTCGCCCGCCATCAGGATGATGGGGAAGTGGTTGAAGCAGGGGTCATTGGGGTCATCGGAGCCCCAGTTCATCGGGTGGTTCGTATCGCAGAGGAGCTCACCCGTCATGAAATCGACCGTGTAGCGGGGGCCTATATGATCCCCCCCCTTGAGCTTCTGGCTGGGCAGCGAGCTGTCGAACTCTATGCGGTTGCTCCCGTCGGCCATCTGGATGTAGCCATCCGGTCCGACGATGATGGTGGCCTGGTCCTTGATGTCCTGCCAGCTGTAATCGCCGAAGGTGTCGAACGCCGCGTCGGTTATCGCGGGGTCCTGCATTATCGGCGGCACGCCCTCGATCCCGCCGCGAGGGTCTATCCGCTCGAGCTGCGTGGTGTCGGCCATGACGAGCCCGGGCTTGTCGTACATCGAGTCCGAGCACACACCGGCGTCGGCCCAGTTCGGAGGGTGTACGTCATAACCCGAGTGCGTTATTGTGCCTCCCTCTCCGAGGCTATCGGTCCTGGCCCTCTGCCCGTAGGTGCCCTTCATCGTAATCGCCGCGTCACAGCACTCGCCCAGCATGTAGCCCTCGCCCACGCCGCCCGGCTCACTGGTCAGCATGTAACTCAGCCGCCTCAGGCTCCCCAGCTCGCCGCCCGACTGCCCCTCCACCACCAACTGGTAGATCGGCTGCCCGCTCTCGTCCCAACGATAGATCACCGCTCTATAGCGGTCGCCGCTGTCCAGGGTCCGCCAGCCAAGATCGACGCTGCTGCCCCCGGTCAGCGTGTCAACGTCCGCCTTCACCGTATCCCAGTTCGCGTAGACCCAGTTGAGCCCTGCCTCCGCCGCGTAGAAAGCGCCCGTCGCCTCGCGCATCGCCCGCCCGGAACGGCTCTCGTCGTCCGCCGTCAACAGCGCCGCTACCGTCATCGTCCCCATGAGCAGGAGCCCCATGACGACGATCGGCAGCACGAACCCGCCCTCGTCCGCGGGTACTCTCCGCTCAGGTCTCGCCAGATTCGCTGATCTAGGTTCCCTCATCTGCATAGCCCTTCGATCCCAAGGTTAAGGCTCTACCGCGACGGCGGGTCGCGCGTAGGGCACGCCAACGGCCTCTATCGCAAGGCCCGTGCCGTCCACCGGCTCGCCGGCTAGGCAGCTTAACATATTGCTATGACTATAGATACAGCGATGGACTCTGCGCGGCCGGCACCCGGGAAGGGCGTTTTTTCGGTCAATGTGACCGGGGCGGCGCCTCTCCTGCAAACTTTGTCTGCAACGAGTACGGCAGGTCAGCCCCTGAGTGATACGCGGATCGTCAATGTGTCCTGCTGGGCGCTCGGGGCCTCACCGGCTCTGGGCACCAGCCCGAGGCTCTCTCCCCTGAGGATGATGTCGACCATCCTCACGTCCAGCGGGTTGGTGGTGGGGTTCCCGGCCACATCGTAGAAGATGAGATGGAGGCCGCTGTCCTGGGGCGCGCGTAGCGGTCCGGTGAGCCGCTCGTAGGATCCGGCCGACCCCACCCTGCGGCCCAGCCAGTACCGTCCCTCGGGCTGGTCCTGATAGATCCCGTAGGTCACGCGCCGGAACGCCCGGAACGGTGCACCCACCTCGACGTTCTCGAAAGCGTTGCCGCCCTTCGGGCCCTGGTCCAGGTCCCTCCACTCGCTCATTCCGAATATGTCGTCGCTGAGTTGCGGGTAGGCGTCGGCCTCGATCTGAATCTCGAGCTTGAGCTGGACCGCACCATTCGGGATTTCGATCGAGAACGTGCAGCCGTCCATGGTCTCGTCCCCGGCCCACTTGTCGGCATCGATCTTGAGCAGCGACCGAGCGTCGAACTCCTCGCAGGTGAGAGCCGGGTGACTGGCGGTATAAGTCAGCGTCGAGCCCTGCTGCACTATGCCCGACGCCTCGATCAGGATCTCACCGTCCGAATCGTCAGGCGGCGTGCCGTGCCCGCCGCTCACTTGCACTACGGCGTCTGGTGACACCTGATCCCCCGCCCAGTCGCACTCCGGAACCCCGCCACCGCTCGGCGACCAGGTCCCATCGATCGACCCCGCGACCCACTGGTCGGCCTTGGCCGCCGCGAAGACCAGCGCGCTGTCGTCGGCGGTGTCGTGCAGCTCGCCCGTCAAGCCCCACACACCCGCACGCGGCAGGGCAATGTGAAAGCCGCAGACGACACCCGTGGCCTGGAGCGAGCGGATCGAGAACGAGTCCGAGCTTATGAAGTGGATGTCGCCATGTCGTGCCGATGCCTGCCGGAACTCGAACGCCAGCAGGTTCGCCGCCGCCCGTATGCTGGTGCGCACGTCTTGCATCTCGCGCTGCTTGATGTACAGCCGGTTCTGGCCGATGAGCAGCTGGTACACCCCCGCGATCACGATCACCGCGATGGTGAAATAAACGAGCAGCTCCACTATCGTGAAGCCGCTCTCGCCCGTGCGGCGGCGGCGGGAATCTCTTTTTTTGCACATGCTAGTTCGGATCTGCCATGTACGTCACTAGCGTGTCCTGTACCGTCTCACCCCGGAAGTTCTCGCGCTCCATCACCAAAGTGATCTGCTTCGGGTCCGTCCCGGCCACCGTCCACTCCATCGGATAGCTCTGCACCGTATCCGAACCCGCGCTCACGTTATCATAACCCTGCGCCACCAAACTCTCCAGCTGCTGCTGCAGTGCCGCCCAGCGGCCCATGTCCACGCGCCCCATATAAACCTGGCGCGCCGCCACTCCGCCCGCCGCCGCCAGACCCAAGAGCGCCACAGAAAGAATGATTACCCCGATCAGGATCTCGACCAGGGTGACCCCTTCCCGGTCACGAAGCCTGGCCGGCTTCACCTCAGAATCCTCCCCAGGGCCGTAATCGTAATCGTGTCCTCCCGACTGCCCGAAGAGAAGACTAGCTGAGCATCCGGCGCCTCGCACGCACCGCGCGTCGTCGGCAGACCCCGAGCATCGAAACACAACAGCGTCCGCGTGCTCTCTATCGTCACGTCGTTACCCGCTTGATACTTCACCACACCCACCGTGTCCTTCACTCCGCCGGCCGAGCTGGTGTCCACCTCCACCCAGAACGCCATATCGTTGGTGTCGATGTGCAGCTCCGCCATCCGCCCGAACCGCACCGCCACCGACCGCGCCAGCGAGTGCGTCGACGCGAACTCGTCCACCGCCGCCCGCACACCCGTCCGCCGAAACGCACGGCTCAGCGACGGCGAGATGACCGCCATGATCACACCGGCCATCACCAAGACGATGACCAGCTCGATTATCGTAAATCCCTTATTCCTCATGCACCAAACCCTCTAAGCCCGCCCCCTTGGGTGCAATCCGCATGCCACCCTCCGATGAGCCGCTTCGTAAAGATAACTCCCTGCAAACACACGACTTAAACCACTCGCCGTGAGACACGGTGGCACCTGATAATCACTTCGATTAGGTCAGGATGACCGATGTCGCCACCGGAGACTCCTGCACCGGCGGGTGGACCTCGACTCGGGGGATACGCGGGTACGGACTGATTTCGGATTGACCGGCCGCGTCTGGGGCCACTCGGGACGTCCAGTACCGGAGCGTCCGGACAGGCTCACAAGACGGAAATCAATTTACCCTTTTGCAGAAGAAAGTTCCACTACGAGAGTGGTTGGTTCAACCGCGCAGCGAGACCCTGAGGGTCAGCGTGTCCTCCTGAACCACGGGGCCGCCGCCGGCGGTGGGGACCTTGCCGTAGCTTTCGCCGCGCAGGACGATATCGACCATGCGGACCAGGGTGGGGTCGGCCGTCGGGGTCCCCGACGCATCATAGTAGCGGAGCGCCAGCCCGCTATCGGAGGGCGCGCTCAGCGGCCCGGTCAGCCTCTCCCAGCTGGCGGCGCCACCGATCTTGCGACCCAACCACCAGCGGCCATCGGCATCGAGATAGAGCCCGTAGTGGATCAGGCGGAACTGGCGGTAGGGCGCTCCAATCTCGACGCCGCTGAGCGCTACCAGCGGCGTATCGATCGCCACCACAAGGTCGGGCGAAACACTCACCCCGCTCCACTGGCAAGTCGGCACGCCGCCGGCGCTGGGATCGTACTTACCCGCAACACCGCCCACGAACCAGCTGTCGTCGCCGGTCCCGGCGCTCCCCGCTACGAAGACCATGGCGCTGTCGTCGGCAGTCGCCGTGAAGTCGCCACCTGTGTTATAGAGGCCGAGCCGCGGCGAACTGTTATGAATCCCGCACACCACACCGCTACCCTGGACCGAGCGGAGAATGATGTCGTAGGTGCCGATGCTATCCAGGTCGCCACCCGACGCCGACGCCTGGCGAAACTCGAACGCCAGCAGGTTCGCCGCCGCCCGCAGGCTCGTCCGCACGTCCTGCAGCTCCCGCTGCTTCATGTAGAGGCGGTTCTGGCCGATCATCAGATTGTAGACGCCAGCCACCACGATCACGGCGACGAACAGGTAGACCAGCAGCTCCACGATCGTGAAGCCGCCTTCGTTCAATCGACCCTTCCGCTCATCTCGTCCTTGCATCGCTCTCCCGCCTCGTGCCAAGTGGCCAGTTACCCGCGGAGCGAGACCCTGACCGTCAGGGTATCCTCTTCCACATCGGGGCCGAGCTCGCCGGCCTGGGGCGCCTTCCCGTAGCTTTCGCCACGCAGAATGATGTCGACCATGCGGATGTCTACCGGAATATTCGTGGTGTCGCCGTTCTGGTCGTAGAATATGAATGTCAGGCCGCTGTCCGAAGGCGGGCTCAGCGGCCCGGTCAACTTCTCCCAATCACTGGCGTCACCGACTCTGCGGCCCAGCCACCAGCGGCCATCTGGATCAAAGTAAAGCCCATACGTCACCGGACGGAAGCCCCGGACCGGTCCACCGACCCTCACCCGCCCTACGATCTCCATCGGGTCGACGGCGCCTGACAGGTCGAGCCACGACGACTTGCCGAAGATGTCGTCGTCCAATTCCGCGTAGAGATCGGACTCGATGTTGATCTGGATCTCGACCTTCGAAGCGTCGAGCGGGATATTCACGTCGAACGTGCAGCCGCTCATCGTGCCGCTGTAGTTCCATGTGTCGGCATCGATGACGATGTTCACGCGGCCATCGAAATCCGAACACGTGAGCCTCGGGGCCTGCGTAGTGAATGTGACCGTCTGCCCCTTACCGACCACACCATCCGCCGTGATCATGATATCGCCGTCGACGATGTCGGGTGGCGTCGCCCCGCCGCTCAGCTCTGCGACCAGGTCCGGAGTGATCGAGTTGTCCCAATCGCAGTCCGGAATACCGCCCGCCGAGGGACTCCAGATCTTGCTGACCTGTGTGATCACCCACCCGTCGTCCGCCGTGCTCGAGCTGCCGGCCACAAAGACGAACGCGCTGTCCGTCTCCGTATCCTGGAACTCACCCCAGCGCGTCACCAACCCGA
This sequence comes from Gemmatimonadota bacterium, assembly GCA_039586755.1. Taxonomy (GTDB): domain Bacteria; phylum Gemmatimonadota; class Gemmatimonadetes; order Palauibacterales; family KS3-K002. The sequence continues at coordinate 10,213 of JBDHJU010000028.1, forward strand.
GCCGCGGCTGCGTACCGTGGATCTTGCACACGACACCCGCGCCCTGCACCGAGCGCAACTTCACCTCGTAGGTGCCGATACTATAGATGTCGCCTCCGCGAGCCGACGCCTGGCGCAGCTCCCAGGCCAGCAGGTTCGCCGAGGCCCGCAGGCTCGAACGCACATCCTGTAGCTCGCGCTGCTTCATGTACAGCCGCTGCTGGCCGATGAGCAGGTTGTATACGCCGGCCACTATGACTACCGCGATTATTAAGTAGACAAGCAGCTCCACTATCGTGAAGCCGCTCTCGCCCGTGCGGCCGCGGCGGGAAACTTTTCCAGCCATGCTAATTCGGATCTGCCATGTAGGTCACCAGGGTGTCCTCCACCATCTCACCCCGGAAGTTCTCGCGCACCATGATCAAAGTGATCTGCTTCGGGTCCGTCCCAGTCACGTCCCACTTCATCGGATAGCCCTGAATCGTGTCCGAGCCCGCCGTCACGTTGTCGTAGCCCTGCGCCACCAGGCTCTCCAGCTGCTGCTGCAGCGCCGCCCAGCGGCCCATGTCCACGCGGCCCATGTAAACCTGGCGCGCCGCCACTCCGCCCGCCGCCGCCAGACCCAGCAGCGCCACCGACAGGATGATCACACCGATCAGGATCTCGACCAGCGTGACACCCTCTTTCTCGCGGAGCCTCTTGATTATGCCTTTTCTCTTCATGCCGCTCCTCCGGCGCGCACTCGTTACCGCCCGTTCAGGAGAGCAAGCGGTGTGCCGGTGGCGACCCAGCGGCGTAAAATGTTATATGTCTTGAGATTGGGGCGATAAACCCAGGGGGCGAAAGACGCCCCCTGGGCCCACATTCGGTCAGGATGACCGGCATTATTTCACATTGTACTGGACTTCGCCGAACCGACGCCCGGCGCCTGGACCGTTAACCGGTCGTTCCGACCGCTCCCATCTCGGCCGCCACCGCCTCGACCTCGCGCCAGACGCGCAGCAGGTTGCCACCCCAGAGGGCCCGGATCTCCTCCTCGCTGTAGCCGCGGCGCACGAGCTCGACGGTGACGTTGAAGGTCTCGCTGGCGTCGCTCCAGCCTTGGACGCCGCCGCCGCCGTCGAAGTCGGAGCTGATGCCGACGTGGTCGATGCCGATGAGCCCCACGGCGTGATCGATATGATCTACGAAGTCGGCGACGGTGGTCGGCCACCGCTCCTCGATCTCCACCATCCCTGCTCGGAACTGTGCACGCTGCTCATCCGTGAGCGTCCGCCACCCGGCGAAATCCGCTCCCATCCCAACCTCCTCGGCCAGCGCCTCGATCGCCGCCTCTTTCTCCGGCGGGTCTTCTTTGACGAAGCTGCCCAGCGCCACGAGCTGCACCACACCGCCGTTCTCCTTGAGGGCCAGCAGCTGCTCGTCGTCCAGGTTGCGCGACACGCCCGCCAGGGCGCGGGCGCCCGAATGCGAGGCGATGATCGGTGCCTGCGATAGCCTGGCCGCGTCCAGCATACACTTCCGGGAGGCATGCGAGACGTCGACAATGATCCCGACCCGGTTGGCCTCCTCGATGACCTGGGCGCCGAACTCGCTGGCGCCGCCGTGCTCCTCCTCCTCGTCGCCCAGTCTCGAGCTGGGATTGGCCGAGTCGCAGATGTCGTTGTGACCGTTGTGGGTCAGTCCGAGGTAGCGGGCGCCGAGTCCGTGATACTCCTCCAGCAGACCGAGGTCCCGGCCGATGGCGTAGCCGTTCTCGATCCCGATGCAGGCCACGAGCTTACCCTCGCCGTTGATGCGTACCACGTCGTCCGCCGAGTAGGCCAGCTCGATCTGGTCGGGGTACATCTCGTCGGTCATCCGGTGGATGGCGTCGAACTTGGAGAGCGCCGCGGCTTTGGCCGCTTCATACGCCTCCGGCGTCCGTTCCCCCTGGCCCACGTAGACGACGAAGAAGGCGGCATCGAGACCGCCCTCCCTCATCTTGGGCAAGTCGACCTGCCGGTCGCCGCGCACTCCGGGATCCACCTCCTCGGTGGCGAAGTTGGACGGGATGTCGTCGTGGGTATCGATGGTGATCACGCTCTCGTGGATCGCCCGGGCCTGGGCGGTGATCTCATCCTGGCTCATCGCGCCCGAGCACGCACTCAAAACAAAAGACGCCGCAACGGCGCCGGCCACCGACGTGGTGCGCATGTCTCTCTCTCTCTCGATTGGGTGAGTGGTCGGGCCTCTCGCTACCCGTCGCCCTGCACAAGTCTCTGGAAGCTCGGCTCCTCGCGCAAGGGATCCCACGTCGGGTCCGCAATCAGCCAGGGCAGCGAAAGCGGCGCGTCGACGGCGAGCAGCGATTCCAGCTCATCGACGGCGGCGGCATGGTCACCGACCCGCACGTAGATGTGCGCCAGGTTGTCGGCCAGGGCGGCACCGGCGTAGGCGTCGTCCGCCAGCGGCAACAGCTCCGTCGCTCGCCTCCCCTCGCGGACCGCATCCTCGGAACGGCCCAGGCCCGCGTAGGCGAGCCCGAGCCCGGCATGCAGACGCGCATCCTCGGGCTGTGCGGCGACCCGTCCGCTGAAGACGGCCCGGGCTGAATCGAAGTCCGCCTGCGCCATCGCGTCCGCGCCCGCCCGCTCGTGCAGGATCGCCCTGGCCAGGTAGTACGAGCCGGTGTCGGTACCGAACGACTCGGGGTACAGCCTGAACAGCGCCGTCTCGTAGTCCAGCTCGCGGACGCCGGTGAGCATGCGGAAGCTGCCCCAATAGATATTGGCGTGCGCCTCGGCCAGCTTGCTGCGCGCCATCTCGAACTCGGGGTCGAGCTGGACCGCCATCTCGAACATCTCCAGCGCCTGCTGCGCGCTCGTCCGGCTGGCGCCCGAGCGCAGGTACTCGTCACCCAGGAGGTAGTAGCGGTAGGCCTCGAGGTTCGTGGTCGGCGCGGTCTTGAGCGCCAGCCGCTCGGGCTCCAGAAGCGTCAGGTCCAGCGCCTCGGCCACCTTCTCGGCGATCTCCGACTGCACCTCGAAGACGCTCTCCATCGGTTCTTCGTAGATCTCCGCCCACAGGTGCGTGCCGTCTTCCACCTTGATCAGCTGCGGCGTGACCCGGACCCGGTTCGGACCGTCGGGAACGTTCTCCCAACGGACCGTACCCTCCAGGATGTAGTCGATGTCGAGCTCGGCTCCGATCTCGGCGAGCGTCAGCTCCGTCTGCCGGTAGCGGACCGCCGTCGTTCGGGCGATTACCCCAAGGCCGGGCAATACAGCGAGCCTGGCCGTGATCTCCTCCGTGATACCGTCGGCGAAGTACTCGTCGATCGGCGCACCCAGGTTCTCGAACGGCAGCACCAGCAACTTCATCCCCGAGCCGCCGCCATCGAAGCCACTCCAACCCGGGAGCCGCGGCAGCATATACCAGGCGGCCACCACGGTCAGGCCCAGCACCCCGACGACCGCCGTCAGTGCCAGCGGCCGGCCCGGCTGCCGATACGGCGCCGCCTCTTCGCGCAAAGCCTCGGTGCGCACCACCCCTTTGGACGTGATATCGAAGGCCCAGGCGAGGACCATCGCCACGGGAAAACCGAGCAGGGAGACGACGACGACCAGCGTGAGTGCCCAGGAGGGAAGCGACAGAGCCTCGAAGGCGATCTCGGCGGCCTGCCAGATGACGAAAGCGACGGCAGCGTAGACTACCGCGACGCGGAAGACGCGCCGACGCCGGAGCTCCGCCAGAAGGCCACGGAGCCGCGATCCGCTTTCGACCATGGGTCTGCTGGTCCTATACCAAACCGTCTGTTCAAGCTACTTACGTGTGAGTGCCAAGATGTACCCGCACCACGAGTGCTGCAAGGATGACACTCATACCCTTCATCCTGTTAGAAACCTGACGGCCCCAGACGGTTGGAAGGTAGCGTCGGCTTTACCCGCCCTCGCCGAACGCTCCGGACAGCGGTCCGTTCTCGACCCCGGCGTTGAGCGCCGCCAGCCCCCTGCAGCTCGGCAGCTGCATGCGCGCCGAGTCGAACTCGCACCTCACGTACTGGCTCCGCATCACAGCCTGCCAGTCGCTGCTGCTCACCGTCATCTCGATCGGCATGTGCGGCCGCTTGTAACTGACACTGTCCAGCTCCTCCAGGCTGCGCGCGTAGCGCCCGTAGATCGACAGGAACCAGCGCTGCGCCGACTTGACCTCCATCAGCTGGTCGGTGAAGGTGCGGCTGTCTTCGCCGACGTGCGAGGCCTCCGCCTGGAAGCGCTCGACGAACGGCGGCTCGAACAAGAGAAACATGAAGGCGTCGCCACGCGGCTCGAAGTAGGCGGCCGACAGCCGGGCCGTCTCGTCCTCGCGGTCGTGCACGCGGAAAAGCACCTGCCGCCCGTTACGCGTCTCGTTGACATCCTCGACAACCACGTACGTGCTGTCCGTACAGCCGTACGGCCAGCCCTCACAGAACCGATCCCGGATCTGCAGAGCGGCATCTTCCTTGTCGAAGCTGTCACAACCTGCAACCATGAGCAGGCCACAGAACCAGAGTGGCCACAACTGGCGGAATCGAGGCATCATCTGCTCCTACGTGTTCTCTAGAGAGTTTATCGGCGCCCTTGGCCGCCACGCCGGTCGGGCGGCTCGAGCCTGAGCCGCACCTCGGGTACTCGCTTGCGAACCGGTTTCTCGGCCGTGGCCGGCGGTGCCGACGGCGCGGCCTCGACGCTCTCGGGTTCCTGCGGATGCGTTCGCAGGCTCTTGCGGATCATCTCTTCGCCCCGCTCGATTGCCTGCTGGATGCGTGTCAACTCACGTTCGCCGCGCTCGAAGATGTCGATCGAACCGCCCGCCTCGCGCCGTATCACGACCAACTGGATGGGAAACGTGAGGGCTCCCGGACTGGTCTCGGCGACATGGAGCATCGTCCAGTACGCGGAGAGCTCACCCAGCGCCACATCCGGCAGCCTGTCGTCCCACAGCAGTTTGCGTAGGAAGGCCAGGAACGGATCGGCGACGGCCTTCGCGCCCCCGATCGTCGCACACGCCAACTCGTCCGTCACCTCGGTGACCGAGCACTCCGGGTCGAGGAGGAACAGGCGCAGCGAGTCACGGAACGGGATGGCCAGCAACGACTGGCTCACGACGTACTCGTTGGACGTGATTCCGAAGCCCGGCAGACCCTGCAGCGTCCGGTGAATCGCGACCGTGCGCTGGACGGGGGCGGCCAGCGCCTCGCGGAGCTTGCCTCGCAGCACATCATCAGCTGACTCACGCTCGTCCGGCTCCGCCAGGCTGCGCTCCAGCGACAGCGCCATCTCCTGGGCCAGCCCATCATGTCCGGTCACGCCCAATACCGCCTGCCCGGCGACGACCCGCAGCTTCTTCGACCACTGCCGCGCCGGTGGTAGCCCGTCCTCGGAGGGCATGGTTCCCGGACCGCTGGCGGCGAGCACCAAGCTGTCCGTGCACCGGATACCCACAATGAGCGACACGACGGCTAACTCCTGAAAAGCGCCCTTGTTAAGGCGTCTGAGGATCGAGAGGCCTTCCGAAAAACGGCCTGGTTCGTAGGGGGAGTGGCCATGAAAAATACCAAATCGGTGGGGCAATTACAAGCAGTGCAATGACTTCACTGGAGGGCCACTCGCTCCGCCCGACCCGGAAGGGTCGGAGCCGGGGTTAGCGACGGCGCGCTCGCGGCTCAGGCCGCGAGCGCGGGGGAGGCCGGAGCGCGACGACCCGCCCCCACGCCCAACACCCGGAGGCCCCGGCGCAAGACGGCCCGCCCCAAGCCCCTCCCCTTGCCCAAATGCCCCCTTTCCAACAATTTAGGGTACCCCCTAGGTCCCCGCCGGACAGACACAAGCTCAAATGCCAGATTCTGACAACCTTCAAAGCCAGCTCGCCAAGGAAGAGGCTTCCCTGGCAGCCACCACCGAACAGATCGAGGCGGCGCATCGCCAGATCAAGGCGTTGCAGGCCCGGATCGCCGACACCGAGAAACAGATCGCGTCCACCGAGGATCAGATCGAGGAGCTCGCCGATCACGCCGCCGCGATCGAGAAGCGGATTGGTCTTCTACGCGAGTACATGGAGATGGTCGAGGCGGCCCCTGAGGTGCCCAACGCAGCGCCCGTCGCAGCCAAGCCGGCCGCGCCCTCCCGCCCGACACCACCGCCTGGCGCAATCACCTACCCGACACCACCGCCTGGGGTCGTGACCGCCGACAATAACACCGAACCTCTCCCCGCCCTGGGTGACCCGGAGCCGGACGATGAGATCGGCGACCTCGCGTTCGTCGAATCGATGCCGGGCGCCACGGCCGACGACACGAACCCGCCGGTCACCGCCAGACCGGACTCTATTGAAGCCCTCGACGAGGAGGCGCTGACCCACGAGCTCCTACCCCGAACCCAAACCTTCGAGGAAGAGCTCCTCTTGGTCATGGCCTTCCATAGGAAAGCCATCCTGCCGAAAGAGGTCGGCCGCATCTTCCGCCGGCTCGACTACGCGCCCAAGCAGAAGGCCACCGAGGCGGCAATCAAGGCCCAGGTCGAAGCGACACCTCACTTCATCGAGTACGCCAAGGAGGGAAGAATCGCGCTCACCCCTGAGGGGCGCGAAGAGGCCCAACGCCTGCTCGAGCAGCTCCTCTGACCGCGGTGGCGCAGGGGGTCTGGCGACCCCGGCGTACCGGACGCAGATTCTCAACGATACACCCGTTCAGATACCACACCGCACCCTGCAGGAGGAGCATCATGGCCGACTCCGTCTACAAGGTCATCGAGCTGGTCGGAACGAGCACCAAAGGCTGGGAGGACGCGGCGAAGAACGCGGTCGAGAAGGCCGGCGAAAGCCTCAAGAACCTGAGGATCGCCGAGATCAGCAAGCTGGATATGACCGTCGAGGACGGCGGCTTCCGCTACCGCGCCCGGGTCGCGCTCTCCTTCAAGGTTCAGTGAGCGAATTTCGGGAAGTCCCAGGTGTGTTGGGAATTCTCGAATCTTGAGCAAGGGACCAGTGGAACAAGGGAGGTAGGGAGGTCAGAACCGTTCTTAACTTCCCCACCTCCCCTGTTGTACTGGTCCCCTAATCAAGATTCGAGAATTCCCAATAGACTTCCGAACTGCCAGTTCTTAGTTCGTCCTTCCGTATTGTTCGAGCCATTGCAGCCCTAGCTCGTCGGTGCGGACGGCGTAGACCGCGCTCTGCCCGATCCCCACCACGCTGCGGCCCGCCGGCAACTTGACCTTGCCCTTGAGCTCTGCGTCCGCGCCGAACACGTCGAACCATACGGGCTCGCCGGCCGACACGTGACGCTGCACCCACACATCTCCTTGCGGCGTCACCCAGACGCCGTTGCTCACGAACGCGGGCTTGTGATCCGGCCAGGCGAGGCTGTCGAGGTCGGGACCTTCGTCGCGGCTACCGCCGCCGCGGCTCATCGCAATGCGCCGCTCGCCGCCCCCGCTGGCCATGACGTTAATGTTGATGCCGCCACCCAGATTCTCAGCCCACTCCTCCTTGTCGGCGTTTCTGATCCTCACGGGCTCATACTCCACCGGCGTACCGCGCACCACGCTGCCATCGGGGTGGATCCACTCCAAGTGGTAGTCCAGCGAACGCGCCACGGCCACGCGCCCATCCCAGGCCACCGCCCACGCGTCTTCTGGGCTGAGCGGCACCGGCATGATCATCACCGACTGATTGTTGACTCCCCCTTGGGTGGTCCGCTTCATTTCAGGCAGCTTGACCAACGCCACCGTATCGATGGCCCCGGAGGCCCGATCGTAGCGCGCGATCGCCGCCGAGTCCGGCAGCTGTCGCATCCCGCCGCCCATCGGCCTGAAGTAAAGTCGCCCCTCCGAGTCCGTGCCCCGAGGCAGCAGAATCTGCAGGCTGCCGGTCGCAGGCTCGCCCTGGGTTATCGGCATCGTCTCGCCGAAGCTCCCGTCAGGCCCCAGCACGGCAAGTCGCGCGTTGCCGAGGTCGACCAGGAGGACCGAGCCGCCGGGCATCGGGAAGAGCCCGTCCGGCTGGTTGTACTCCTCCGGGCCTCTGCCCACGGCACCCACTGTGTCGGCCGTTCCCGCCACCAGGTCGGCGATGACCAGCGCCTGGCCCAGCGGGTCGGCGATCATCACGCGGCCGTCAGTTAATTCCAGCAGTCCGTTGACCAACCCAAAGCCGTCGGGGTAGGTGGCCTCGGGCTCGGTCAGGGTCTCTTCCCGCACCTGGGCCTCGAGCGAGCCGGCTGCCGCCAGCAGGCCCAGGCACAGGAGTGCTGCGCCGTCACGTACACGATTCATGTCTCGGTTCCTGTCTGAGATTTGAGGCGTTTCTCTCCGTCCCATAGATGCGCCGCGCCCGGCGACCGTCGCAATTGCCCCCGACGCCCGGTCAAGAAGATTCGGTGAAGCGATCGGGCCGGAACGGCTGCCAATCGTGCTCGGAATCTCCGGTCATCACAAGCTCGGCGACCAAAACCCCCGTCACCGGCGCCAGAGTTATCCCATCCCGGCCGTGGCCGGTGGCGTAGATCAGCCCCTCGAGGTCCGGGTCCGGTCCGATGATCGGAAGGAGGTCGGCGGAGATCGGCCGTAGTCCCGCCCAGCGCTCGATCGGTTTGAGTCCGGCGAGCGCCGGGACGAGCGCTGACACCGATTCGTATATCGTCTGTAGCCCAGCGTCGGTGAACGAGCGATCGAAGCCCACGTCCTCCATCGTGCTCCCGGCCAGCACCGTGTCATCCGACCGCGGCACCAGGTAGCGGCCGGCATGGCTCGCCACGATGCGCCTAAGACCCAGGGCCTTTGCGGGGAACCGCGCGATCTGCCCCCGCACCGGCCTCACCGGCAGCTCGCGTGGCAGGCCGCCGATCGTACCGCTCCAGGCACCCGCCGCCAGCACCACCCGCTCCGCCTCCAGGGTACGCCCGTCGGCCATGGCGACACCGATCACGCGGCCCTCGCTGGATAGAACATCCGCCACCCCGTTCCCGCTGATCAGCCTGACGCCCGTCCCCGCGATGGCGGCGGTCAGTGCCGCACCCAGCCGCTGGCTGTCCAGCTGCCCCTCCTGCGGGAACCACAGGTACGAGACGACATCGGTCGTCACCCCAGGCTGAAGCCCGGCGGCCGCAGCGGGATCGAGCACCTCCACCTCCAGGCCCAACTCACGCTGCCAGCGCACCGTCTCCTCCGCCTCCGCCTGCTCCTCGTCCGAGAAGTTCGCGACCAGCATCCCGTCCCAGCGCAGATCCAGCTTTTGCCCCGACAGCTCTTCTATCCGCGCGGCGAATTCCGGGTAGAGCGCTCGGCTCTCCACGCAAAGGCGGAATTTCTCGTCCGGGCCACCGGCCTCGTACTGCGCCACCACCATGCCCGCCGACGCGCCCGTCGCCGCAGCCCCCGGTCGACTTTCCTCGACCACTGTCACTGCAGCGCCGCGATCCCAGAGCGCCAGCGCGGTAGCGAACCCGGAGACGCCCCCTCCGACAACCACTATCTCGAGCATCGCTTCCCCTCAGCGCGGAGCGATGTAGCCACCGGGCACACCCTCCGGAGACAATACGAGCTGCCACAACTGTAACTTGCGAGCCCTAAACGACCCGGCACACGACAATAAGTAGTACGTCCACATCCGGCGGAACCGCTCACCGTACCTCTCTTTCAACTCACCCCAACCACTCTCGAAGTTGCGGTACCACTCCATCAACGTCTTGTCGTAGTCGGTCCCGAAGTTATGCCAGTCCTCTATAATAAAGACGCCCTCGCACGCCTCGCTCATTCGCCGCGCGGATGGCAGCACTGACCTTGGGAAGATGTACCGCGCCATCCACGGGTCGGTCGTGTTCACGGAGCGATTGCCACCGATCGTGTGCAGCAGAAACAGCCCGTCGCTCTTCAGGCACCGACGTACGATTCGCATGTAACTGCCGTAGTTTCTGCACCCGACGTGCTCGAACATCCCGATCGAGAATATCCGATCGAACTCTTCGCTCAGCTCTCGGTAGTCCTGCAGTCGAATCTCCACCGAAAGCCCCTCACACACTTCGCGCGCCAGCATCACCTGTTCTTCCGAAACCGTGATCCCGACGGCCTCGACGCCATAGCGCTCGGCTGCGAACCGCACCGCGCCGCCCCAACCACAGCCGATGTCGAGCACCCGCATACCCGGCCGCAGCCCCAGCTTGCGACATACCAGGTCGAGCTTCGCTTCCTGAGCCTCGTCCAGCGACCTCGCGTCCTTCCAGTAGCCACAACTGTACATCATCCGCCCATCGAGCATGCACCGGTACAGGTCGTTGCCTATGTCGTAGTGACGCCGCCCGATCTCGAAGGCGCGCGATGACCTCTGCAGGTTTATCGCCCTGGCACGAAGAGCCCTCACCCCGTCGGCCAACGGCCGAATCCTATCTTCCAGCTTCGCCCGCAGAACGCGGTGGAAGAACTCGTCCAGTACCTCCACGTCCCACCACCCGTCCATATACGACTCGCCCAGTCCCAGCGTCCCCTGCGCCATCACTCTGGCGTACAACCGCTCATCGTGGACCTGGATGTCCCACGGCCGGCTCCCGCCGATCTCGACATCGGCGAGGGCCAGCAGCTCCTCGACTCTTCGCCTGAGACTTCCCCGGGCTATGGTCTTCACTGCTGTAATCCCAGATACTCAGACCGAGCTATGTTTGGACTCCTATAAAGATGCGGCTCCCACGTAGCCCGATCAATTCCAGCCCGCAAGGCGGCCGACGCACCGCCGGCCTCGCGCCGGAAGGCGAGGAATCCCATCTTACTCGCCTATGACTAACAACTCTACGTCCCGCCCACGCGTGGCCCTCTTCGTCACGTGCATGGTCGACACGCTCCATCCCGGCGTCGGCACCGCCGCGGCCGACCTGCTCGAGCGCCACGGGGTCGACGTCATCTTCCCCGAAAAGCAGACCTGCTGCGGCCAGCCCGCCTACAACGCCGGATACCGAAAGGACGCTCGAGCGCTGGCCCGGCATTTCATCGACGTCTTCTGGCCGCTGGTCGACGAAGGACGCATCGACGCGGTCGTCGCGCCCAGTGGAAGCTGCGTCGCCATGGTCAAGCGGCAGTATCCGGTCCTCTTCGAGACTCAAGACGAAGAGTATCGCATGAGGGCGGTCCAGTTGGGTGAGGTTACTTTCGAGCTCACACAGTACATGGTGGATTTCCTCGGGATCTGTGACACCGGTGCCGGCTTTAGCGGAAAGGTCGCTTACCACCCTTGCTGTCACCTGCTGCGCGAGCTACGGATCGACGCACAGCCGCGTCGACTCCTCGCCTCACTCCGCGAGGCCGAAATCGTCGAGCTACCCGGCGCTGACGAGTGCTGCGGATTCGGCGGTCTCTTCGCACTCAAGAACGCCGAGATCAGTACGGCGATGGGCCGCCGCAAGGCCGACAACCTCAAGGCAAGCGAAGCCAACCTCGTAGTAATGAACGACGTCAGCTGCATGACCCACCTGAACGGAATCCTCGAACACGAGGGCCACGCCTGCCGGGCCGTGCATATCGCCGAGTTGCTGAACAGGAGGGACGAGGGCGATGGCGGTTGACGCTGGCGCACCGTACGCGACCCGCGTCCGCCAGGCGCTGGCCGACGACGGCATGCGCGCCGCACTCGACCGCGCCACCGGGCACCTCAGGGAACGGCGCGATCGGGCGATCGCCGAAATCGACGAGCGACGTTTCCGCGACGAGGCCGGCGCGGTCCGCCGCTATGCCATCCAGCACCTGCCCGATCTGCTCGAGCAACTCGAGGGCAACCTCATCGGCAACGGCTGCCAGGTCCACTGGGCCCGCGACGCCGCAGAAGCGCTGGGCGTCGTACTCGATATCGCTCGCGAAAATCGGGTCGGGGACGTTGCCAAGTCGAAATCGATGGTTACCGAGGAGATCGGCCTGAACGACGCGCTCGAGCGATCCGGTATTAACGTGGTCGAAACCGATCTCGGCGAGTTCATCGTCCAGCTCGCCGGCGAACCGCCCAGTCATATACTCGCGCCAGTCATCCACAAGCGAGTCGAGGACATCGCCGAAGTTTTCAGCGACAAGCTCGACATACCCCACACCACAGACCCCGTGGAGCTTTGCGCCGCAGCGCGCCGCGAGTTGCGGAACGAATTCCTCGTCGCCGACATGGGAATCAGCGGCTGCAACTTCGCCATCGCCGAGACCGGCACGATCTGCGTCGTCACGAACGAAGGGAACGGCCGGATGGTGACCAGCCTGCCGCGCGTCTATGTCGCGATCGCTGGGATAGAGAAGGTCGTGCGCAGCGCCGAAGATGCAGTTCTCTTGTGGCAGGCTGCGTCACGCAACGCCACCGGTCAGAAAGTATCGGTCTATTTCTCGATGAGCAGCGGTCCGCGCCGCCGCGGTGACACCGACGGCCCGGAAGAGATGCACGTCATCCTCCTGGACAACGGCCGTTCCCGAATCCTCGAGCGCGGATACGGCGATGCGACCCTCTGCATACGCTGCGGCGCCTGCATCGACGTCTGTCCCGTATACCGGGAAATCGGCGGCCACGCCTACGGGCGTACGCCTTACAGCGGCCCCATCGGCGCAGTGCTGACGCCGCTCCTCGATTACGACATCCATGGAGCACGCGACCTCCCGTTCGCCAGCTCGCTCTGCGGGGCCTGCCGCGACGTTTGCCCGGTGAAGATCGATCTACCGCGACTGCTGCTCGATTTGCGCAGCGTAGTGGTCGAGCGTGGTGGCTCACCGATGAGCGAGCGTGTGGCGATCCGCGCCTACTCCACAGCAGCACGGCGGCCCGTACCGTATCGCGCCCTGGCGCGTCTGGCAGGCTGGCTAAGACCCCTCGCCGGCCTGCTGCCCCCGCTCGCCACCTGGAAGCGGGGCCGCAGCCTGCCGCGCTTCGCCGCTAGGCGCTTCGGTGCGTTGTGGCGTGAGCGGGTCCGCGATGACGAGGGGGGCACCGAATGACGTACGACCCGGCCGAAGCCCGCCGCGCGATACTCGACCGCCTGCGCGGCGCTCTCTCGGGCCCGCGGCCGGTCTTTCGGGATCGGTCTCACCTCTCTGGAGCGCCGGGCACCCCGAGCGCCGTGACAGGTGCCGATGGTGACCGGCGGTCCCTCGCGGAACAGTTCGGTGTCCAGCTGGAAGAGATCTACGGGACTTACGAGATCCTGGAAGACGCGACCGAAGCTCGCGCGCGCCTGGTCCAGCTGGTCACCGACTGGAGCACCGAGGAGGACGCGGAGGTACTGAGCTGGGCCTCCCGCGCGCTGCCCATCGAGAACCTCGGGGAGTCATTGGAAGAATCCGGCATCTCTCTCTTCGTGCCAGAGGACCTGCACGACGAGAGCACACGTGCCCGAGCGGCTCGAGCGAGGATCGGATTGACGGGCGCCGACGCCGCCTTCGCCAGCACGGGATCGATCGTGGTCGCCTCGGGACGCGGCAAGAGCAGAGCGGCGAGCCTTTTGCCGCTCCGCCATCTCGTGCTCGTACCGATGAGCAGGATCTACCCGACGTTCGAGGCCTGGCTCCACACGCTCCGCCAGGAGCAGGGCCTCGGTTCGTACCTCAGGGTCAGCGGTCAGATCGTTTTCATCACCGGGCCCAGCAAGTCGGCGGACATCGAACTCAACCTCACGCTGGGCGTACACGGGCCGCGTGTGGTCCATGCACTGATCTACGACGACGCCTGGTGAGGGCGACCGGATGAGCTCGAGCGTTCTCGCGCTGGTCGCCGTTGCGCCGATCCTGTTGGCCGGAGTGCTGCTGGTCGGCTTCCGCGTGGCCGCGAAGTACGCGATGCCCGCCGTTTACATCGCCGCCGCAGCCCTCGCCTGGGCCGTATGGCGGGTCGACGCGCGTCATATCGCCGCTTCGACAATACAGGGTCTCTTCATCACCTTCGACATACTGCTGATCATTTTCGGCGCGATTCTCCTGCTCAAGACGCTCGAGCGTTCGGGAGGTGTCTCTGCTATCCGCCGCAGCTTCCACGGCATCAGCGACGACCGCCGCGTCCAGATAGTCATCGTCGCCTGGCTTTTCGGCTCCTTTATAGAAGGCGCCGCCGGTTTCGGCACGCCGGCAGCCGTGGCCGCACCGCTGATGGTCGCCCTGGGATTTCCCGCCACCGCTGCAGTGATGATCGGCATGATGATCCAGAGCACGGCGGTCACTTTCGGCGCCGTCGGAACGCCGATCCTCATCGGCGTGACCGAAGGGCTGTCGAGTCCCGAGCTCAGTGCACGACTCGCCGCCGCCGGGGTCTCGTTCGCCGAGTACAGGCAGCTCATCACAGTTTACGCCGTCTGCCTGCACGGCATCACCGGTACGCTGATGCCGACGCTCATGGTGATGATGACGACCCGCTTCTTCGGGGCGAACCGGTCGTGGACCGAGGGGCTGTCGATACTTCCGTTCGCGATCTTCGGTGGATTGGCGTTCACCGTACCCTACACTCTTACCGGGATCCTTCTCGGCCCCGAGTTCCCCTCGCTCATCGGCGCCGCCGTCGGACTCATGCTGGTTACCTTCGCCGCCCGCCGCCGCTTCCTCGTGCCCCGTGACAGCTGGGACTTCGCAGCCCCCACTGCGTGGCCTGCTGGCTGGCTAGGCCTCGAGTCCAACAAGGTGCAGGACGACGACGGCAGACGAGTCCCCATCGGGCTGGCGTGGGCTCCCTACGCGCTGCTCGCCGTGCTGCTGGTGATAACGCGCCTGCCACAGCTGCCTGTGGGCAGCCTGCTGCGTTCGGTGAGGGTCGCCTGGGTGGCCATCCTCGGGACCGAGGTCACCGGGTCCACGACGCCGCTCTATCTGCCCGCTACTATGTTACTCGTCGCCGTAGTGGCCACGTGGCTGCTCCACCGTATGAACGGTCGGCAGATAGTCGGCGCCATCCGAGACTCGAGCCGTGTCCTGCTCGGCGCCGGCTTCGTGCTCCTCTTCACCGTGCCCATGGTGCGGATCTACATCAACTCGGGCCTCAACGACTACGCGCTCCCCGGCGGCGGACTCCTGCCGTCAATGCCGATCGTCATGGCGACCTGGGTGGCGGACAACGTGGGCGGCGTCTGGCCCATGTTCGCTCCCACGGTCGGAGCGCTCGGCGCCTTCATCGCCGGCAGCAACACCGTCAGCAACCTGATGTTCAGCCTCTTCCAGCACGGGGTCGCTACACAGCTCGCCATCAGCGGAGCGATGGTCGTGGCGCTGCAGGCCGTCGGCGCAGCGGCCGGCAACATGATCGCCATCCACAACGTCGTCGCCGCGTCCGCCACCGTCGGACTCTTGGGACAGGAAGGGAGCACGCTACGCAAAACTATCCTGCCCACGCTCTACTACCTGCTGGTAGTCGGCACGCTCGGGCTGGTCTCGATATACGGACTCAAGATGCAGGACCCGCTGAACGAGGAACGCGAGGAAGTCGTTTGGGAATTCTCGAATGTCGACTCGGGGACCAGTGCAACAGGGGAGGTAGGGAAGTTGAGAAGTGACGTTCTGCTTCCCCACCTCCCTTGTTCCACTGATCCCTTGCTCGAAATTCGAGAATTCCCAAACGACTTCCGAATTGCCACTTCGTCCATCCCACCCTCCCATGAAACTGATTGATCTTCTGACCGTCGTCGCCCTCACCGGCGTCACATTCGTCGGTACCAGCTTCGACAACCTCCTCCTGCTCATCGGATTCCTCGGCCACGGGGACGTTCAGAGGAGAAACGTCGTCCTGGGTTACGCCGGCGCCGTGCTGCTGATGGTCGCGGCGGTCTTCAGCCTATCGAGCGCCGCTCACTTCGCCCCTCAGCGCTATATCGGCTACCTGGGGCTGATCCCCATCGGCCTGGGCCTCCTTCACCTGTGGGGTCTCGTCCGCGGCCGCGAGGCCGAACCCCGTCGGGCCGCTACGCCACAGGCGACAACCGGTGCCCTCTCGGTCGGACTAGTGATGCTGGCCAACAGCGGGGATACGTTCGCCGCACTCGTCACGCTGTTCGCCGACACCCAATCCGCTCTGATCTTACCGATGACCGCGACACTGCTGGCGATGGTGTTCGCCTGGGGCGCGGTCGCCGAGTGGCTCGTCTCACACCCGTCCTTAGCAGGTGCGGTCCGTATCATCGCGCGCTACGCGCTGCCGTTCCTGCTGATCGCGATCGGCCTATACATTCTGAGCGACTCCGGTACGGACGTGCTCGTGCAATGAGTGACCTTGGCCTTAGTTTGTGCAAATGAAAGCGATGGTCCTCAACGGGCTATGCAGCCTGGAAGAGAACTCGGCCCCGCTCGACCTGGCCACGCTACCCGACCCCACCCCGGCGGCCGGCGAGCTCCTGGTACGAGTACTGGCCTGCGGCGTCTGTCACACCGAGCTCGACGAGATCGAGGGTCGTACACCTCCGCCCGACCTCCCCATCGTCCTCGGCCACCAGGTCGTCGGCGTCGTCGAGGACGCTGGGGGCGTAACGCGCTTTTCGACGGGGGACCGGGTCGGTGTCGCCTGGCTCTACTCGGCCTGCGGCAGCTGCAAGTTCTGCCGCACGGGGAACGAGAACCTCTGTCCCGAGTTCAAGGCCACCGGTCGCGACGCCCACGGCGGCTACGCCCAGTACATGACCGTCCCCGCGGAATCCGCGCACCGCATACCCGATGTTATCAAAGACTCGCTGGCGGCGCCGCTGCTCTGCGCCGGCGCCATCGGCTACCGCTCCTTGAGGCTCACGGGCATCGAAGACGGCGAGCGTCTCGGGCTCACCGGGTTCGGGGCATCGGCTCACATCGTGCTCAAGATGGTCAGGCACCGTTATCCCAGCTCCGATGTCTTCGTCTTCGCCAGAAGCGAGCAAGAACGCGAGTTCGCCCTCGAGCTGGGCGCCGCCTGGGCTGGGGACACCGCCGACCAAGCGCCCGAGAAGCTCGACTCGATCATCGACACCACACCCGTCTGGAAGCCCGTTGTGGAAGCCCTCAAGAACCTCGAGTCGGGCGGCAGGTTAGTGATCAACGCGATCCGCAAAGAGGATATCGACAAGGATTACCTGCTCGAGCTCGATTACCCCAGCCACCTCTGGATGGAAAAGGAGATCAAGAGCGTTGCCAACGTCGCAAGACGCGACGTCGCCGAGTTCCTCGAGTTGGCCGCCGAGATCGGGCTCGTGCCCGAAGTGCAGGAATACGCGCTCGACGAAGCGAACCAGGCGCTCGTCGAACTCAAGATGCGGAAGATCAGAGGCGCCAAGGTCCTAATCATCGATTGACCGACATGAACTCGATACCGCTCACCCCCATAGATCACATTTTCACCGGCGTCGGATCCTATCCCATCGAGTTCGTCTTCGCCTACGATGGCACGATCGACCCTGAGCGGCTCCTGATCAGTCTGCACGAGGCCGTTCAATACTTCGTACCGGTCAGCAGCGAACTGGCCGTCGTCGCGGAGAACACCTACGCGCTGCAGGCATCCGACGCGGGAATCCACTTCGAGGTTGGTGAATCCCCGGCGACGTTCGGTGATCCGGACGCCCGCTACAGCTTCCTCGATCCGGTGAACAGCGTACCCCGCGAGCCACTTACCCGGATCAAGCTCAGCCAGACGCCCGAGGGATCTGTTCTGGGCGTCAGCATGTCGCACGCTGTCGGCGACGGGTTCAGCTATTTCTATTTCCTCTCATCGTGGGCGCGACTCTTTCACGGCGGGGTAGTCGTCGAGCCGTTCAACGGGCGCGAGCTGCTCATCCCCGAGTCGTCGCAGGCCAGCACGGACCACGCGACTCCGGCCGACGTGCTGTCCGATTCCGGCATCTTCTGGGACGAGCGGCGGCGCGCCATCGCCCGGGACCGCATACACTGGGACCGCTTCCACCTATCTAAAGAGGAGCAGAGCGAGCTGCTGGCCGAGGCAGGGCCGGACGCCGAGGCCCGGCTGTCATTCAACGACGTGATCTCGGCCCACCTCTGGAGGACGTACATCCCCAGGTGGGATAGCGACGATGGAGAGGGTACCACCTACGTCAGCTGCCCGGTCGACGTGCGCCGGATCATCAAGGGGTTCCCGCGGACCTACTTCGGTAACGCCGTGGGCCTAGCGACGAGATCGCTCGAGCGCCGGGACCTGGCCGACGCACCGCTCGGTCGGCTCGCCTCGATCATCCGCTCGGCCGTCGCCTCGGTCGATGAGACCTATATGAGGAATGCGTTGAGCACGCTGGAGGCCATGCGGCTACAGAAAGGGCTGAGGGTACTCGAGGAGAACCACGTGATCCATCCGCGGAGCGGCATCTTGATCACCAACCTGTCGCGCCTGCCGGTCCAGGAGATCGAGTTCGATGCTGGACCGCCCGTCGCCTTCGACATCCTGACACCCGCCGTGCGCGGAGCCGTCGTCCTGCCCGCCGAGGACGGCGTCGACATCAGGGTGTGCTATCCGTTCGCCGACGATTGAACCCTGCCCCCATCCCTACAGGGTCGGGGCCGGCGGAACGCACCAAGCCTCCTGGGAGCGAGATGACCCGCCCCGACGCCAGTCTCACCTAGCGCCCGTAACGACCGAAACCGCCCATCCGTGGATTCACGATGTTGGCGAACTTCGAGCCGAAACGGTAGCTGAACCCAACGCTCAACTCGTAGCGGAAGTCGGTCTCCCTGTCGCGTCGCCTCAGGTAAATGTCCTCCGGATCGAGCCCCGCCGCCGACAGATAGAACTGGTCTTTGACCCGGGCGATCTCGACGTCAATGTCAAAGTTGAAACCGCGGAATAGCCGGTACTCCAGGTTGGCAAAGGCGGTGATGCTGTGAGTTTCCAGATCGTGCAGATACTGCACTCCCGTAACAGATCCGTGAATCTCGCCCCACGGCTGTTGGACGGCAGCCCCGACGATCAACCTGTGGCGCGGCAAGATCTCCTCCATGTTGCCTTCCACGGTTTCCTCCATGTACCAGAATGCGGCTGCTTCGATCATGTAGCGGAACGTCAGCTGACGGCGCGTTGACTCCTGGTAAGGGAAGATGTTGTACTCGATGGCCGGTCCCGCGAACAGCGCCAGGTCCCTGTTGACCCGCGTCGATACGTCTGCGGCTGCCGTGCCACCCGCAGACCAGTGATCGCTCAGGCTCCACACCATGAGGACATCTGCCGAGTAGTCCCAATCCTCGTAGGTCTCCACCTCCACGCTATCCGTATCCTCGTCTACGAATTCGATCTCCCGACGCCGGTACCGGCCGTCCAGGTCGATGTTGACCTTGAAGTCCTCGGCGACACGATCGGCGCTCGCCCCTCCCCTGACCGAGTAGCTGTTATCCAGCGTCTCGCCTTCCAGCGATCCGTCGAAGTTGAGCCGGAAAACCCAGAGATTCCACGGGTCCTGCTCCTCACGTTGCAGGAGCGCGACCTCGGGCGCCTCGTACACCACGCGCAGCCTGGGGGCCAGCGGTGTCGTCTCGACGAACTGCACCAACCCCAGCGCGATGGTCTGCGTGAGGCCGTCCCGCACTTCGGCGTCGGTGTCGTCCGGGTCGGAGATGTAAGAGAGCGACTTCTCCAGGCCCGCGAAAACATCTTGGCCCAAGTAGTCGAGCGTGTAGTGGTCCCCTCCACCTCCCGTCCGCTGCGTCGTCACGAGCAGATGCACCTGCGAGTCACGTCGGTCGCGGACCCAGTTCACCCAGGTGATCTCGCGCCGAAAGTGATCGAAATCGCAGTTCCGCCCATTGCAGTCAAGGAATACGCTGAGAGCCTCCAACGCCGAGTCGGCTACAGGCTCCTGGGCGGCTGCCCCGGACCCTGAGATAGCCGTGACGGCTGCCAAGAGAACGGTCAGTCTGCCTAGCGGTCGGATCATAAGCGTGTTCCTTCTCCTCGACTCGCGCCGGCGAGCCCAAACCGGGTGGGATCTCTCAATGGGTACGTCCACGCACGGGATAGGTGGGCTGGAAGGGGCTCAAGCAATATAAACACCCAAGGGGCACCGAGCGTTGCGGCCGGGCCGCCTGCCCGAAACCGATGAATCAGGCCCCGCGTAGTGTCCGTTGCCAACCCAGGCATCAACACGTATGCCGTTGGCCCCATGTACAACACTCACGCCGTGGAGTCCGCCATGACTCGCAGAAGCCTGATCCTGCTCGCGCTGCTGTCGACCTCGGGACCTGCCGCCATCGCGCAGCAGCCGACGGAATCGAGCTACGACCCGGCCCAGCAATTCAGCGCCGCGGAGCTCAGAGCGGACTTCGCCCTTCTGCGGGCATCTATCGAGGAAGGGCACGCCGGGCTCTACCGCTACTCTATCAAGGCGGAGATGGATTCGGTCTTCGACGCGACCGAGAACCGCATCGCCGGACCGATGACCGAAGCCGAGTACCTCCTTCTCCTGGCGCCGATGATCGCCGCCGTCAACGACGGGCACACTCGCTGGAACAGCTCGCGGGAGTGCGCCGACTACCTGGAAGAGCAGTCGATCAATCTTCCTTTCAAGCTCCGGTTCCTGGACGGAGTCGCCTACCTGCACCGCAACTACAGCGATCTGCCCGATGCCTTGCTCGGTGCGCGCCTGATCTCCATCAACGGCGTGGGCCTCGACGATATAGTAGACGGACTACTGCCGCTCATCTCTTCCGATGGTAGGATAGAGACGTCAAAGTACAGAGCGCTGGAGAGCACCACGACGTTCGGCAGACTGTACAGCTTACTGTATGGGATTACTACGAGCTTTGAGCTCGTCTACCTCACGCCCGGGTCCCAGCGCCCCGAGACTGTCACCGTCGACGGGCTTACCGACTCCGAACTGAACGAACGCTTTCGGGCCCGCTACCCCGAGCTCGCCGACCCCGGACCGCCGATCGAGCTCGACTACGGCGGTGACATCGCGATTATCACCGTACGCACCTTCGGCGGCGGCGCTTACCAGAACGCGGGCATCGACTATCCCAGGTTCCTCAGGGCCACCTTCGAGGAATTCCAGCAGAAGGATATCAGGAACCTGATCATCGATGTGCGGGACAACGGCGGCGGCTCGGACGTGTTCGGCAAGCTCCTCTTCGCATACCTGACAGACGAGGAGTTCGAGTACTACCGTTCATTGGAGGTCAAAGGGGACCACTTCGACTTTCTCCAGCACACGAACGCCGCCGACGAGGCGATCCCCGAGGAGCGGCTCCGCGCCAACGATCACGGGACCTACGACCTGCTCGGGCATCCCAACCTGGGCGTGCAGAGCCCCCTCGCACCCAAGTTCAACGGCGACGTATACGTCCTGATGAACGGCAGGAGCTTCTCCGCCACCGGCGAGTTCACATCGGTGGCCCATTACCACGGCGTGGCCAGGTTCGCCGGCGAGGAGGGCGGCGCCGGCTACTACGGCAACACTTCGGGCTTCGTCCCCACGCTCACGCTTACCAATACCGGCATCCGCGTCGGCATCCCGATGGTCAGGTACACGATGGCCGTGTCGGGTTACGAGCCCGCCGACCGCGGGCTGATCCCCGACATCCCCATCAACCCGACCATCGAAGATGTGCTCTCGGGACGGGACACCGAACTGCAATACCTGATGGCTCTGATCAACCAGAGCCGGTGAGCAGCGCGAGCGCGGTCCTACCGCCCTCTAGCGGCGCCGTCTTTGACGGGCAATATTTTCACGACGTTCCCAACCACAGCATTTCCCGCAGGCCGAGGGGGAGAGCGGCCGGGGGTCGGCATGTTGCAGGTCTTCGTCAGCTACAGCCATCTAGATCATCGCTGGGTAGATAGCGGTAATCCTCACAACCTGATTCCTTTCCTCGCCGATTCTCTGCGCCGCGACGGCGTCAAGATCTGGTACGACCACAACTTGACCGCAGGCGACAAGTTCCAAGAAGAGATCGAGTCGAGAATTGATCAGGCTGACCTCGCCATCCTGCTCGTCAGCCAACACTTCTTCAACTCCGAGTTTATCAGTGCGGTCGAGCTGCCGAGTATCGAGGCGCGCGCGAACGAGGGGAAACTCGTGGTCATCCCGGTTCTCGTCGGGCACTGCGACTGGAAGCAACTGGCGCTCGTGGGCGATCGGCACATGCTGCCCGGCGGCCCGACCCCCCTGATCGAGTTCGTCAACGACGATGCAAAGTGGCAGCGGGCCCAGCAGGAGATTCTGCAGGCGCTGAAGAAACGGCTCGAGCAGGCAGCGAAGAAAAAGCTCAAGGAGGCGGAGGAGGAGCGGCCCGAGCAGGCGGAGAAGAAGCGGCCCGACCAGGTGTCCCGGCGAGTGCCTAAACTGCTCCGTAGCAAACGGGCACGGCTAGCAGCGGCCGCTTCGCTCACAGCCGTTGTCGTCGCCGTCGTGATCTTCGGCACTCAGTGGTCGCCCTTAGCGGACCTGACTCGAGGGAACACTGCGGGCTCTCCTACGGCAGCTCGGGGAGGGGACGAAGCCTCCGGCACGCCCGGCGTGCAGGCGTCGCGGGTTCCGCTCACCGCCGACGAGAGTGCGGCGCTGGCCGAGCAGATCGCGGGCTACTCGGACCGCATCCGCCCGTTGCCCCTGGCCGTCGCCGGCCTTCAGAGCGAGCTGGCGGCGCTGGCCGAGCGCTTGTGGAACGAGCGGACCTATGGGCCGGAGTCTGCCCGAGCGGTGGCGAGCGCCTTCCGGCTCTACGCCGCTTCCCTCCTGGTATCTCCGGAGGGCACCAGCCAACGCGGGATTCAGGACGCGCTGCCCTGGCTGCGACGCTCGCTGCAGCTCGAGGCCGGGTTCGAGGATCGGGCGGAGCTCGAGGCCGCGCACGGGTTCTTTATGGATATGGCTGTCAGACAACCGGACCAAGTAGAGATGAGGGTGCTGCTGGGGCACCAGGTCCGAATCGCTATGATCGAAGCGAGTCAGGCCGAGGTCGACGCTCAGGTGGAGGCGGCCTTGGAAGTGATCACTACCCTCATGCAACAGCGGGAATCGTCCCAGGAGGAAAGGTGACCATGCGATCTTTACGTTTACGGGCGATGACCGTGCTGCTCGCCGCCGTCGTGGCCTGCACAGGCCAAGACTCATCCCCTGAACCGACGACGGCGGCTGAGCAGGCGGCCGCGATGGAGCTGGGCTTCGCCGCCGGCAGCATGCTCGCTCAGGTCGCTTTGCCTCTCCAGGCCCGGACGGAATCGTTCGCGGGGTTCGCGCGAAGCGAGACCGACCTCCGGATGTTTCTGGGAAAGTTGCGAATCGACGACACAGACATCACAGCGGCGGTGGCCGCCTTCAGCGAGGGGTTTGCCAACCCCAACTCCATCAGTGGCGCCCAGCGCCTGCTCGCCGGCATGAACCTGGTGAAAGACCGTCTGTCGGCCGGCGACCATCCCGATCTGATGTACGTCTACCGCATCGGCATGATGGTGGGACACACGCTTGAAACGGCGGTCGTCGTGATACGCGGGAACCCGACGCCCGCACATGTCCAGGCCGTCAGCGGTGTGCTCGCCAATTATCAAACCACACTCGTGGGAGATCTGGCGCGGGCACGGCTACCCGCAGACGTAAGGGAAGCTGCTCGCCAGGTCGGCGCAGAGATAAACTCGGTGGAGGCCCTGCAGGCGGCAATCATCGCCTGTCTTACCGTGAAGGACTTGGTTGACAGGCTGAAGATGTCCGGTGTGCGGAGTAGTGAAGCCTGGAGTGAACATTCGCACCCGCATGGCTTCACTTTCGAGTACCCCAGCGGATGGACGATACAGGACGATGCGCAGAACAAGTCCGCACTGTTGCTTCCTGCCGGCACAACTCTAGAATCGCCTGGACCAAAGGCACTGTTCCTCATCTCTGCGACCCCTGGCTTGAGCGACCCTCTTGCACTGCGGCCGTACTTCGAGAGCCAGTTTAGCCCTGCCCGAATCGAGAGCTATACCGAAGAGACCTTCACAGGCGGTGTTGGACCCGGAGCCATACTCACCTGGGAAATCAGTATTCCACCAGCGAACACGAAGTCAGGTTTCCGTTCGACTATTGTCGTCATCAATGACTGGGCGGTTCATATCGATGCCTTTGGACCAAAGGCGACTATCATGACGCACGACACCACGGTACGGAGAATAGCCACGAGCTTCGCTTGGGAGTGAGGACCCGCGTGGCTGTCCGCCACCGGAGGGGGTCCGAAAGATCTCGACGGTGGCGCGAATGTGCCGAGGAGGTTGCCATGCACGCGCTCTTGTTCGTCCTCGGCCAGGCTGGCGCTGATAATCCGTGAGACTCGATTCGAGCAGCCTCAGCTACTTGTCTTTTCGCCCCTGATTACAGCCTCGGCTGCTATGCTCAGAAGCGCGCCCGTGACCTCGTTCTCCTCGTCGAAGACAAAACTCAGCTCCCAGCCGGAATAAAGATCGTAGAAGTGATTGTCCGAATCAGCGTAGAACAAGAACACCCTACCGTCATCCCCCTCCATTCTCAGATGGCCGTTCTCGATAGTGATCTCTGCTACGAGCGCTTTGTTCCACAAATACCTGCCGGTGTATCCGTTCAGCGCTTCCTGAGTTAGTTGAAGCGGCTTGATCACGGAGGGTTTCAAGCCAGGCCAGTCATATACTACGCCGACAGAGCGTAGAATCTCGTTGTACAAATAGTGCCCATTCTCAGAGTTGGTCATTACCGCCACGCCCTGGCCGCGCCTTGCGTAGGCGAAAAAGAAACTGCCATAGCCTGCGTTATCGCCGCCGTGACTAAAAGCCAGATCTTCCCCTTCGCCCTGCAGTATGAGACCGAGACCATAGTCGCCCATTTGGCCCGTGAGCATTTCCTCGGCTATCTCCCGTGAGATGATCGTGGATTCGCCCCGCAGAGCTTTTTGAACCTCGATGGCGAACAGGCAGAGTTCGGACGGCGTCGTCCACAGACCGCCCCCCGCAGGGTTGGGCATTATCTGCCAGTATCCCTCGATGACGGAACCCATCCCGTCGTGTCCGGCAGCCACATTTTCCGCGCTGCCGTGCTCGAGAGTCCGGAAGTAACCGCTCCTTTCCATCCCCACCGGCATCAGTACCGACTCCCTCATGATGTCGGGAAAGGGCTGTCCAATAACATCGATCATTGCTTGGAGAACGATTAGATAGCCGCCGCCGGAATACTTGAATTCTGTCTGAGGCTCGGCTACTACCCTCACAGGATCCGCCTTGGACGGGGGCATGCCGTCCAGTATTTGAAGAAAGGTCGGAACTTCCTCTCCTTTATAGTACGTACCCAACGAGTGCCCGCTCACCCCGGCCCCGTGGGCAAGCAAGTACCTGAGTGTTACGGGTCGGACCCTCGCAAATTCGTTTTCTGGGATCTGCCAGGACACGAGGAAGTCGTTGATGTTCCTATCGAGCTCGAGTGCGCCTTCATGCACCCAATGAAGGGCTCCCATTGCTGACACCGATTTGCTGATTGAGGCTGCTTGAAAGAGAGTATTTGCATCGACCGGCGAATCGGTGCCCGCCTCTCTTGTGCCATATCCCTTGGCCCACTCAATCCTCCCGTCGTTGATGACAGCTATGCTCACTCCCGGGGCCCTGTAAACCTCCATCTGCTCAGCCAATGAATGGAAGGCCTGTTCGGTACCCTCGATCACAATCGGTGGTGTCAGTTTGTTCTCAACTTCCGCGATCCGGTTCTGAATGGCCTCGGCGGAAGACGCTGCGTCGACCGTCTGTGATCGCTGGCGATCCTGCTCGCCCTGGCAGCCGATCGCCGCCAACAACATCCCAGTCACAGGCAGTAGGATAGATGTCCTGCTCATCATTACTCCTCCCGAACTATGACATTCGCGTCAGCATCGGCCTTTTCTTCCTGCGGACCCCTTTCGCCGACGAAAAGCCGCTATCTAACCGGTCCGCCATCACTGAAGGACTTCCACTATCCACCTACGGCTGAAAGAAAAAAAAGTTTCAGTAAGCACTAATGGGAGTGTTGGGGAGCGAGAGCGCCCGAGAGCCTCCGGTTTGTCGGAAAGTGGAGCGGATGGGATTCGCGTTGAAGGCGCCGTCAGGCGCCTTCATACAGGAGCAGCGCCGTGAGGCGCTGCGACTCTCCACCCACGACCTCCTGCGTGCAGCAGACCTCGCAAACTGGCACGAGGAAAGTGGAGCGGATGGGATTCGAACCCACGACCTCCTGCGTGCAAGGCAGGCGCTCTCCCAGCTGAGCTACCGCCCCATTACCTCGGGAGCCCAAATCTATTCCGATCACCGCGTAAGCTCAATCGCCCGCGCTCAAGCGGCTTGACAGAACGGCCGCCGAACACCCCTTTTGTCCGTCATCCTTCGACCGTAACGACCTCTAAATAGGGGCTGAGATGAACGGCGCACACCTGCACCTGGTACTGAATCACTTCCCGGTAATAGGACTGATCTTTTGCCTCGCCATGCTGATGGCAGGCATACTGCGTAAGAGCGAGGAGCTGACGCGCACCGGTATGGTGATTCTCATCGCCGTCGCAGTCATCGCGATACCGGTGTACCTGACCGGCGAGCCGGCGGAAGAGATCGTAGAGCACATGCCCGGTGTGTCGGAGCAGGCGCTGGAGAGCCACCAGGACGCGGGAAAGATGGCTCTCATAACCCTGGAGGTGATCGGCGCCTTCGCACTTCTTGGCCTGTTGATGAACCGCCGGCCGCGCTCGCTGCCCCGCTGGTTGGCACCGACCCTACTGGTCCTGGTGATCGCTCTCACGGGTTGGGTCGGTTGGACGTCCTATATCGGTGGTCAGATCACGCATGAAGAGGCCAGGCCCGGTTTCGAAGCGGCGAGCGAATCGGAAGAGCATGAGTAGTCGGCTGCCGCTTCAGATCTCCACGGGCTGCGGCCGATTACGCGCGTAGCAGAGTAATAAGAGGGTGAGCGGTAGGCCGCCGAGGACGACGACTAGGGCCGGCTGGCGGAACCCCATCGGCAGGCCGAACGTCTCGAGCACCCAGGTCATAGCCTCGAGCACGCCCCAGGCCGCGCCGGCGTAAATCGCCGTGGCCTGCACGAGCTGTCGCTCGTAGCCCCACCACAGCTTGGGCCGCGGCTCGGCAGCCAATGCCGCCTCGCCCGCACCCTTGAGAGCCTGCCCGAGAGCCTCGGCGCTCCCGAAGCGGGCGCCCGGTTCCTTCATCAGCCCCCGGTCGACCGCCTTGGAGACGGCCAACGGAACCGTCGGCTCGATCCGTGGCAGCCAAAGCGGCGTGTCCTCTACGTGCTGTCGCACGAAGTCCTGAGGGGTGGGGCCGAGGAACGGCAGGCGGCCGGAAAGCATCTCATAGGCCATCACCGCCAGCGAGTACTGGTCGCTCCGTGCGTCGACTTCGCCGCGCTCCGCCTGTTCCGGGCTCAGGTACTCCGGCGTTCCCATGATCTCGCCGGTACCGGTGAGCGTCGTGATGCGCGTGACGCCCCTCACCGCCTTCGCGAGCCCGAAGTCCGTCAGCAGGACCCTGCCGGTCCCCCGCTCGAGCAGCACATTGGCAGGCTTCACATCGCGATGGACCAGACCGCGACCGTGAGCATACGTCAGCGCATCGGCAACCGCAGTCACGACGCGGGCCACCTCTCGAAGCGGCAGCTTGCCCTTGCGGCGCAGCCGCTCTTCGAGCGTTTCGCCCTCGACATACTCCATCACGAAGAAAGGAAGGCCGCGGGACGTCTCTCCCACGCTGAAGACGCTGACGACACCGGGGTGGCGACACCTCGCCATCGCCCGCGATTCGCGCCCAAAACGGACGAGAGTGCTGCGGTCCCGGGCCCGGCGCGGCAGCAGCACTTTGACGGCGACCTCGCGATCCAGGCTCGACTGCTCCGCCAGGTAGACCCTGGCCATTCGACCCTCGCCGAGGACGCGCTCCACCACCACATCCCCACCCGTCGCCTCCTCGACGTCTTGGGCAAGCTGATCTGTGGCGAGCTTGGTCTCTTCCAGCGCGAGTCCCTGCGGGGCCATCGCCGCCTCCCTGGAATGTTCCCCGTGGCCAGGATTGAAATCTAGCTCACCAACGTAAGGCGCGACAGCCGGAGGCCTGGAAGGGATTGGTGCTATGGAAAAACGCTTTGAAGTGCCGCAACAAAAAGGGTGGACGCGGCGAGCCCGGACCACCCTCCTGTTTGGGCGCGAAGAATCTCAGAACGGCCAGTTCAGCAGAGCGCCGGGCCCACCTACGCCCATGATCGTCCCTGCCAGCGTCCAGCCGACGTAGAGTGCGAAGATCAGCCAGATGCTGAAGATGAGGAAGTTGAGCCGCCGGTTGGTGACCTCGACTCGCTTCACCAGCTGCGAAAGATGTGCGAGCTGGCTGATGGAAGCGGATGCGGACTTCTTGTCCCCTGTGAGATCCGCAAGGCAGACCCTGCAGGAGACGTTCTCGGCAGCGTTAACCTCCCCGCA
>JBDHJU010000029.1:0-78751 GCA_039586755.1 Gemmatimonadota bacterium
TATCCGCAACTTCGCCAAGCTGGCCGGCGGTCCCGTCCGCCAAATCTGTCAATTACGTCCATCAAGCAGCGGCGTCCCCCGCCAAGTCGCTCTTTTCAACCACACCGTCCTGGGAGGTTTGAAGGATGGTGAGGGATAAATCTACAGGTAGCGCTCTAGGTCGCCAACACAACTGCAAACGACTCAGGTGCTGCGTCTAACCGTAGACGCCTTCACATGAGACTTAACGGAGACTAAGGGAGGTACAAATGGAACCCGGCCAGGTGGACACCGACAAGCGAGCACAGATGGTACCGGTTACCACGCCTACCGACCTGGGGCTGACCCATACGCGTGGACCCCACCTCATTGAGATCGTAGTGACAAAGGTGGGTGATGAATGGAAGATTGTCTATAGGGAAGGCGGCGTGATAAGCCCCATATGCAAGGCGAAAAGAAAAGAGAGGGTAGAATGGAAATGTAACCAACTGTGGGCCGTAAACTTCTATCCGAAGACGCCCTTTGCAGACAAGAATGGAAAAGTCTGGAAAATTTGGAATGACGCTGGAAAGAAAGCCGGAGCGGTTATTCAGGCCAAAGCAGATCTTGGCCCGCACAAGTATTTCGTCGCCGTGCTGATCAATGATCCTGAGGGGCAGCAGCTGAGAATCCTTACCGATGATCCTGAGGTGGACGTCGAAGAGGAAGACGATGGGAATACATAGCCGCTAAAGATTCAGCGGGTGCCCGCAGCTGGATCCGTTGGTGTCGCAGGCGCGGTGCCAACGGATCCGGCGCCTATTGCGCTCCGCCGACGAGTGCCTGGAAGCGAGGGTCGTCGCGGAGCGGTGCAAACCACCAGTCCCTGGCGATATAGTCCTTTCTGCCCGGCCTGAGTTCTAGGTAGCTCTGTAATAAGCTGATCGCTCGGTCCCGTTGCCCGAGTTGCAGTCGAGCGTTGGCCTCCCGTTGCCCGAGTTGCAGTCGAGCGTTGGCCTCGTAGTAGTCTGTCATTTCGCTTTCCGCCCCCGCTGCGTGAGCCTGCGCAATCACGGCCTCGGCGCTATCGGCCAGACCCGAACGGGCCAGCACAGCGGCCACTCGCATCAGACCGGTCATCCGCGCCTCGGCGCGGCTCTGTGGCGCGCTCAGCTGCTCGAATAAGGTCGCGAGACGCCAAGCCTCGTCGGGATCCGGCTCCGGCCCCTCGGATCCGGAGATGACCAGCAGTTCTAGCGTGACGAAGCTCCGTCTATCGGGAAAGCGCTGCCGTCCCTCGTTGCACCAGCGGTATGCGTCGTCGAAGTCCTCGAGCTCCAGTGAGGTATGACAGAGGATGAAGATGACACTTCCGGCGTCCGCTAGGAACGCGTCCGCGTCGTACGCCGCCTGTGC
This sequence comes from Gemmatimonadota bacterium, assembly GCA_039586755.1. Taxonomy (GTDB): domain Bacteria; phylum Gemmatimonadota; class Gemmatimonadetes; order Palauibacterales; family KS3-K002. The sequence goes on from JBDHJU010000029.1 coordinate 1,375, forward strand.
GGCTTGTTTGGCCTCTTCGGGTCGCCCGGTGGTACGAAGAATCCTGGCCAGGCTGGCCCACGCGCGGCCTCGCGACTGGTCAATAGCGACGGCCGCTCGAAGATCCGCCTCGGCACCCTCACGCAGTTCCTCCGCTTCCGCAGAGTCCGCCGACTCCCAAAGGTAACGACGCAGGGTACCGCGTAACTCGAAGGCCCCGGGGTGGGTAGGATCCAGTGCGAGTGCCCTTTCGGCATGAGCGATCCCCAGCCGCGCCAACTCGGGGTCGTAGGTCCGAGAAGAGACAGGGAACCTTCTGGCTCGATCCGCGGCTAACCAGCCCCGCTGAATTATCGGTTCCACCCAGTTCAGATCGAGCTCCTCGGCTCGAGCGAGGAGGGAATCGGCACGCTCGAACATCGTCAAGGCGGTGGTCGTGTCGCCTGCCGTAACCAGGGGCTCCACCCTGTGCCTTAGCTCCTCGGCCCGCGTCAGGTGCTCCCAGGCGACTGGGCTCTCCGTGCCGGCCCGCCACTCGCGTAGGCGAATCTCCTCCCCCAAGTGGCTGCGCAGAAAGCGAGAGACCTCCTCCGACACTTCGTGCATCAGAGTGAGTATGTCGTCTAGAGGCTGCTCCAGCACGTGACTATCCAGCTGGGCCCCGTCCAACCCATTGACGAGACCCACGCTGACGCTCACTCGGTCTCCTGATACGAGGACGCTGCCTTCGACCAGCGTACCCACGTTGAGTGCTCGGGCGATACTGTCGGTGCCGACGTCGGCGTACCGGTAGGGCTTGACGGCGTTCAGAGATCTAACCGTCAGAGCATCGACTTGAGTGAGTTGTGTGATGAGGTATGTCGTAAACCCGGCCGCGAGGTGGCCCTGTTGCCCGCCCGGGCTGTGGTCGTCGAAGTAGAGCACGGCCATGGCAGTCGGGTCGAGCTCGACGTCAGCGTTACCGGAGCCGGAGGACTCGAAGAAAGGCCCGAGCTGATACCGGCCGGCCAGCAGCCCGAGGCACAGCACCGCCAGCAAAGCCAGCATGTGACCGGGATGGATCCGCTGGATCCAGCGCGGCCAGGGGACCGTCCGCCCCCCAAACTGCTGCTCCCGAGTCCATGAGATGATTAGAACCAACGGTAGCCCGACGGCGAGCAGAATGACGATGACCGGGGTGACCCATTGGTGAACTGCCCCCCGGTCTACCAGCATGCGCGTGAACTCTATTGCCAGCGCCGCGAACGCCAGATAGGCAAGGCCGACTTGAAGTACCAGGCGCCTCCATAGTTCCCCCAGAAAGCGCAACGCTCTTCGAATCGGACCCTCTGGCTCTAGTGGCGTCTCCAGTGTAATCACGAATTCCGAGGCCGTTGTAAAACGTTCGCTCGGGGATTTGGCGAGGGCCTTCCCGATCGCTTCGACGACCTCTGCCGGGGCCGTGGGGCACTTCTGGTCAAGAGGAACCGGGAGCTCGAACATGTGTGAGGCGAGGACCGCCTGCACCGATTGTTCTGTGAACGGAGGCTCCCCGGCGAGCATCTCGTATAACACACAGCCCAGGGAGTATAAGTCGCTTCGCCCGTCCAGATCCGAATCGCCTTTCGCCTGTTCCGGGCTCATGTACTGCGGAGTCCCTAAGATATGTCCACTCTTGGTCACCCTCTCGCCGCCGGCCACATCAACCGCGCGAGCGATACCGAAGTCTGCGAGGACCGCGTGGCCCTGCGAGAGCAGTATGTTCTCCGGCTTGATATCGCGGTGGACGACGCCCTGGGCGTGCGCGTAGGTCAGGGCTCCGGCAATTTCGCGTGTAATGGTGAGAGCATCATCCAGAGGAATCTGTTTCTCTCGATCGAGGCGGGCGCGAAGCGATTCGCCCTCGATGTATGGCATTACGTAGTAAAGGAACCCATCCGACTGACCCGAGTCGTGAACGGGCAGTATATTGATATGCTGGAGGTTTGCTTCGATTTGGATCTCGCGGAGAAAGCGCTCCGGTCCTACCGATGAAGCCAGGTCGGGTCTCAGGACCTTGATGGCCACGGGGCGGCTGTGCTTCAGATCTTCCGCGAGGTAGACCGTTGCCATGCCACCGTGGCCGATCTCTCTTTCGACCCGATAGCTGTCGGCGACTGCTGAGCGCAGGCGATCAAGCTCGTCCATCCCGGTGACAGATCCTCGGCCGGCTGGCACCCGGGCGGTGGCAGGGTAGGTGGAAGGGCTCCACTGCCAGATACCACCAGGCCGTTGGAGTTTCGTTCACTTCCCTTGCCCAACGTCAGCTGCAAAAATATACCGATCGTGCCTGTGACAGACTAGTATCCATACCTGATCGTCATAGGCTGGCGATCCGTACCTATAGAAGCCAACTTGTGGTGGGTGGTGGCGTGGCGTCCAGCCTAAGGGATTGGAGTTTCCCCGCCATGATTGAGCTGGCTACCCTCGGCGGTGCCTTGATTCGGCGCGATGGTTCGGAGTTCACCGGGCTGTCGGCGCACAAACAGAAGATCGCTCTTCTCTCCTACCTTGCGGTTGAAGGTCCTGTACCGCGCGAATGTCTCGTCACGGTTTTTTGGCCCGACCGCGAGCAGGAAAAAGCCAGCCATTCGCTCTCCCAGGCGCTCTACGCACTCAAGAGAGAGGTCGGCAAAGAGATAGTCGGCGTCGCAGGCGAAGTGATCGACCTGATGTCGGAGTCCGTCTCCGTAGACATAAGGGAGATGCAAGCTGCAGGGCAAAAGGAGTGCTGGGAAGGCGTCGTTGGGCTCTATCGGGGAGCGTTCCTCGAAGGCTTCCATCTCCCGAAGGTGCCGGCTTTCGACGAGTGGCAGACGCGCACCCGGGCGTGGGTATGGAGTATGGCACGTAAGGCGTTCGGGAAGGTCATCGGGTCGCGCGCGGCAGCCGGTGATGTGGCGGGAGCGCTCGACATAGCCTGGCGTTGGGCGCGACTCGAGCCGTTGGAGGACGAGGCGCAGCACGCACTTATCGCGCTGTTGGCGATGCACGGCGACCGGGTGGTGGCTCTGGAACAATACGATGCGTTCCGGGCACGCATGGTGGCTGAGTTCGAGGTGGAGCCGCTGCAGAACACGGTGGCGCTGGTGGAAGGCATCCGAGCGGGCGTGCGGCCAACGAGTCCGCTGATCGACGAGGCACCGCTGGAATCAGTGGAGAGCCGCCCCGGGGTCGCGCCGATGAGCGGAACGGCGCCAGAAGTCGCCGCGGTGGTACCGCAGACGGAAGCCGATGTCGAGCAGCTCTTGAGAGAAGAACTGGGGCCGAGCCTCGAGATCATTCGTAAGCTGGCAGAAGGCACCACCTCCACGGTCTACCTCGCCCATGAGCCAGCGTACCGGCGCTACGTTGCGGTCAAGGTCTTTTTGCCGAAGCTCGCCCCGGATCGTCGCGCGCGCCTGCGCTTCGGGCGTGAGGTGTTAGCCATCGGTTCTCTCACACACCCGAACGTCGTGGGGCTTTACTGGGGGGGAGCCCTGTCGAACGGGCTGCCGTACTTCGTCATGCAGTACGTCCCGGGCCCGTCGATGGCGCACAAGCTGAAGACACAAGGGAGGCTCCAAGTTTCCGATGCTCGCAAAGTGCTGGCGGGGATCGCTTGGGCGCTTGCCGCGGCGCACAGGCGCGCAATAGTGCACCGTGACGTCCAGCCGGGGAACGTACTCTGCGATGAGGACACCCAGCGCTGTCTTCTGGTCGACTTCGGAATCGCATCGATTCTGGCCACGGCGGAAGAACGGCCGGTGAGCATCACCGAGTCGGGTGAGCTGGTCGGCGATCCCGCCTGGATGAGCCCGGAACAGGTCAAAGCAGAGGAGGTCACGGGGCGGAGCGACGTCTACAGCCTGGGATTGCTGGGATACGCGCTGTTGGCGGAAGAGGGACCGTACATAGTGAAGTCGAGGGCGGATTGGTACGCTGCCCACGTCAAGCACGAGCCGCGGAGATTGTCCCAGCTCCGCCCCGAGGTCGACCCGGATCTGGACGATTTGCTCCTCGAGTGCCTGGCCAAGGACCCGCGGGATAGACCGAGCGCGGCCCGAGTCGCTGAACGGCTCACGTCACCTGTGCAAGAACGCCGTTTGGCACCTAGTTGGCTCCAACGGCTAATCGAGCGTCGCGTGCCGCACTACGTTGGCGTGTACCTGGCGGCCGGCTTCGGGCTGTTCGAGCTGACCGATATCGCAATCGGGTGGCAGACTCTTCCGAGGTATGCCATGCCCCTCTACCTGGCCTCTTATTTCCTCGGTGTTCCCGTCGTTTCGATTGTGACGTGGTTTCACGGTAAGAAGGGCCCCCAGAAGGCCGAGAAGGTCGAGTTGGTGCTGCTAGGGGCAGCGCTCCTGCTCTGGGTCGTGGTCGGTGCGGCCATCCTGTCTTTGTTCTAGGAGAAGACGCCAAGAATCCCGCCGATGCGAGGGATTTCGCGATCGCCGACGCGGCGATCTTCACCCGGGGGTTGAATCGTGAGAAGAAGCTCGCGGACTAGATCGCGCCGCTGGATCTGGCCGGTTCCCTCACGAAAGTCGCCGACAACACGGAGGCGCTGGAGAAGCTATTCAAACAGGACCCGGACAAGATCCGCGACGCCAAGGTCTACTACAGCGTAGCCGAGACCTCGACTCACTACTTCCTCGTTTATGCCGCCTATCATTGGGGCCCACCGCTTCAGGCGCTCAGTGTTCAGGCCGAACAATGACGGCAAGTGGGGGTTCGTGTATCGAGACAAGAACAAGCTAAAGGGCGGGGCGGCCAATCCGCTCTGGTCGTGGAACGACCGTAACGACACCAGTCCATTCGGTGAGATCGCCGCCGATCCCGCTCGCTTCATTATTCGGTACGCGCAGGGCTGGGGACCGGTGAGCACCCACTACACGCACAATCCTCATCTAAATGTCTAGCGGAAGTAAGCCGCTCCACGCTTCGGGAGATGCCGGCTCTGCGCAGCCGGAACGCCTGGAGAAGCACGGCGAAGAAAGAGAGGGCAGCTCCGGACTGCCCTCTCCGAACCCGCATCAACAGGCAGTTCATTCATCGACGATCAACTCCGGGTCATCCTCGTACCATGTGTCACCCCTAAACAACCTCACCACGTACTTGATCCGCTGACCCGGAGATGCGTTGTAAGTGAATTTGACCTTTGGCGAATTCTTGTTCGCTGTCTTTGGATGCACGGGGTCTCGGGCCTCGAAGATGACCTCCCAGTCATCGTTATCTTTGGCATCCCATTTGGCCGTTCCTTTCGCAGGTGCGGGGTTAGGGTCGCACACTGGCAACTTGTGCTTACTGCCTTCCAGGCGAATCTGAATCGTAGCCATGGTAACCTCCCTGCTGTTGGCCGCATTGTACGGCTTGTTTATGGCGGCAACTGGTGTAGGCCGCCAACTCAGTCGCATATTTGGGGCGGAGCGAACCACGATTCGTCAGGGTACCAGGTCGCTGTGGCACACCTGGAGCGGGGTTCCGATAGGTATGAGTGCTGCAGAGAATCGGCACTGCTCAGGTTGTCCTGGTTCTGAACATCAACGGACACGACCCAGGACCCAACCCCTATCCAGACTACGGATCCGCGACGCGGGGCACGGGCGACCGCGGCGCGCGTGTACACTGCTCGCTGTCTATTCTGCCACTAAGCCTTTGAATCTCGAGTCTTCTCTGAGTGGCTTAAACCACCAGTCCTTGGCAATTCGCGATCTCCTGGCGGGTTGTGCGTTGAGGTAGCGTTCGAGTAGGCGAAGCGTCTCCTCGACCTCGCCGAATTGCAGCCGGGCGTTTGCCTCGTGGTAGTCGAGTCGGGGATTCTCCTCGGGAGAAGCGGCTCGCGCTCGACCGATCACAGCCCGGGCGCTGTCCTCCAAACCCGCCCGAGCCAGGACCGCGGCTACATCCATATCTACCCAGAGGCGGGTCCCTGCCCGCCGCTGCGGCCTCATTAACTGAACGAGCGTATCGGCTAGTCCCCACGCCCGGTTGACATCGGGAAAGACCCCCACCACATCGGATGCCAGTACGGTAAGCTCGACATGAACGAAAGTCGGATTAGCGGGAAAACGCAGACGGCCCTCTTCAATGCACCAGTGACTGACTTCCTGGAACTGCTCGAGCTCGAGCACGGCCTGGCATAGCCGTATCATGGTGATCGCATCGTTGTGCAGCCAAACATCCTCCTCGAGTGCTCGCTCCGCCGCGGACTTGGCCCGCTCGAAATTCCCCCTCTCCCAATAGACGTAGCTCAGGCGGCTCCAAGCCGCCGCGAGGGACGGCTTTAACCCAACCGCCTGTTCCAGGTCGCTCTGAGCGCCCTCCCATAAGCGCGCCATCTCTTCGGGATCGCCCGAGTTCTCGGCAAGATAAATTCGCAGATTACCGCGGAGTTGAAATGCTCTGGCATCGGACGGGTCGGTTTCGAGAGCGCGCTCCGCGTGACCCATTCCGAGGTGAGTCCAGTCGGCATCGTAGGTGCGCATGACGCCGGTGAGTCCCGCACGGTCGGCTGCCATCCAGCCCCGTTCCACGATGGGATCGCTCCATTCCGGGTCGCCGGATTCCGCCAGCGCGAGCAGCGAATCGGCCTGTTCTAGAGCCACCATTGCACCACTGCTGTCACCGGCAGTTCGGCGAGACCATGCCTGCTCCCTGAATGCTCTGGCCTCGAAAAAGTTCTCGAGGCACTGGGCACACGTGGTCACGGCCTCTGCTTCGATCCGCTCGATCCTGCTCCCCAGCTGCCTACGAAGCAACCGGCCGACCTCTTCGGCGAGATCGCGCAACAGCAAGGCTTCCTCGGCCCGCGGTCTTGTCAGGGGGTCGATATTCGCAGTCCGCACGCGAGAGGCGGCGTCGGTCAAACCGGCCGACACTTCGATCTGCTGATCGGTTACGCCCACGCTGCCTCCGATCAGCATGTCGAGTCCGTGCCGCGCCACTATGCTGTCGACAGGAAAGCCCTCTCTGTCATAGCGGTGCATCGACTCCGGTGAGACTACGGCAAGTCCGCGAATGGCTCCGAGGTACTCGGCCAGGTAGTATGTAAAGCCTGCGGCCAAATGACTCGCGCCGTCCGCGCCGAACTCTTGAAAGGGAAGCACCGCGATGGTGGCAACCGGTGAGCTGCTTCGGCCAAGGATCCCGCCCTCTCTGAACAGCTTGTCGATCGCGTACGCCCCGCCAATCAGCAGCAGTGCGATAACGGCCCCGTAGGCGAACTGGCGCCGGCGGCGCAGGCGCGTCACCCAGCGCCGCCAGACTGCGGCACGGAGCCGGCGCCGCGGCGCCACATGGGCCGTCAGCGACTGCGAGAATTGCTCGGCGGAGGGGAGCCGCTCGTCGGGCGAATTCGCGAGCGCGGTGCGTACGACGCGCTCGAGCCAGGGCGGTGTCTCCGGCCTGACTTCGCGCAGCGGCGGCGGTGCCTCGGTCAAGTGCTGGGCGATAACGGCCTGAAGGGTGCGGCCGCTGAACGGCGGCTTGCCGGTGACCATCTCTTGGAGCACACAACCCAACGCGAAGATGTCGGTTCGGGCGTCCAGGTCGTGCTCGCCCGTCGCCTGCTCGGGACTCATATAAGAGGGGGTGCCGACGACGAAGCCGCTGGCGGTGAGCGTGCCACCGCCCGCCGCGGTGACGGCGCGCGCGATCCCGAAATCGGCGACCACCGCCTCGCCTTCCTCCAAGAGGATGTTCTCCGGCTTGATGTCCCGGTGAACGATGCCCCGCTTGTGAGCGTAGCCCAGCGCGTCCGCCGCCTGCCGTGCGATCTGGATCGCGTCCTCCAGCGGCAGCTGCTTCTCTCTCTTTAGCCGATCCCGTAGCGACTCACCCTCCACGTACGGCATGACGTAGTAGAGGAAGCCGTCGGATTGGCCGGAGTCATAGAGTGGAAGGATATGCGGGTGGGTCATCTTCGCCGCGATTTCGATCTCACGCAGGAACCGCTCGCTGCCCAGGCTGGCCGCGCAGTCGCTCTTTAGAACCTTGAGGGCGACCAAGCGGTCATGCTTGAGGTCGCGGGCCAGGTAGACCGTCGCCATACCGCCACTGCCCAGCGGTCGCTCGATGGGATAGCGGTCCGCTAGTGCCGAGCGCAGGTCGTCGGGCACCTGCGTCATGGTAGCCACTCCGACCTGGAGCGCTGCGGGAGGGCGCAATGGTTGACAGGCGCAGGGCGCTGATGCGGTAGGTGGGTCCGTGGGTACGACAATACCACGGCTGAAGCCCGGTTTTGGGGACACTCACGTCTGAGCCTCAGCCCTTCCCCGTGACTCTATTATTCTGCCTGTTCTCCGGAGACGCAACCAGATCGAGTATTCCCTTGGAAACAGCCCTCCTCTTGCGCCCGGACGGTTTGACATACCCAACGGGCTTCCGTCCGCAATCGCGAGGACCGCTCATGCGTGGGCTCGGCGACGATGCGTCGTCCGTACGCGCCGCGGCGCTGGCCCTCGGTAGCATGCACTAGTTAAAGCGTCGCAGGCGCGAAAAAAGAAAGGGGCCACCCCGAACTCATCAGGGTGACCCCTTTGTCGTGGCTGTGTCGAGCGGTTTTAGCTGCCCAGTTTCACCACGTTCTGAGCGGCCGGGCCCTTGTCGCCCTGCACGATGTCGAACTCCACACGCTCACCCTCGGCGAGGCTCTTGAAGCCGTCGGCCTGGATGGCAGTGTGATGGACGAAGCAATCCTTCTGCCCGTCCTCGGGCGTGATGAACCCGAAGCCCTTGCTGTCGTTGAACCACTTGACTGTGCCAGTCGTACGCATCTGCCGTACTCCTTTGTTCGTTCTTGTAATCGGAGTCCGGCTTTGCCGTACGTACCGACTACACGTTCTGCGCGGACCTTAGCCCCCGCGCTGGGCATGCAAAACGAGGGGCCTGTGCGTTTGAACCAGGTCCCTCGAGTGTTCGCTGGTAATCTCAACGGCGCATAAGCATAGCACTATATCCGGTGCTGTCAACAGGCCGCCTAGACAGGAAACAGGCGTTGTGCTAGCTTCAGTCACCTGCATTTATGCCGATCGCGCAGGTCGCCCGGAAACCGCCAATCGGTCACGGGATCCGAGCTTTGGCTGGGTCCTGTGTTTTTATGCTTATCTGAAAGGGTGGGTCATGGTCGAGGTGAGGCTGGAAGAAGGCGACAACATCGAGTGGGCGCTCAAGACGTTTCGCCGCAAGGTGATCCGCTCCGGGCTGTTCAAGGATATGAAGAAGCGGCGCTACTACGAGAAGCCTAGCGCGGCCAAGAAGCGGAAGGCCGCGGCGGCGCGGCGGAGAAACGCCCGCGCCCGCCGGCGACCTCGGTAGGGGGCTAGCGGCGCAACTCCCTCAGCCACTCCTCAAGCATGTCCAAGTACTGCGGCGCGTAGTTCGCCCAGCCCCGGCGGCCCCTTCGCCTTCGCTCTTCCAGGCAGCCGGTCTCCGATAAAATGATGTTATGGTCGGCGCCCCGGATCAGCTCGACGCGGAAGTTCGGGTTCCCGGCGCGCTCCAACAACGCTAGGTAGGCCTCCGCGCCCTGGAGCGGATCGGCCTGCGTGTCCAGCTCGCCGAAGAAGGCCAGCACGGGGATCTGGATTCCCTCGATCGCCGCCAGAGGATCGCGATAATACTCGCCGTTTAAGTCGTCCGCGTGCCATTCCGACTCCGGCCGCGGCTCGACGCTGAAGCCCAGCAACGTCATCTGTGCCAGGACCGGATGTTTTGCCTGTCCTGCCTTGTACCCGAGGTACTCGTCGTACGTCTGCGCGCGACCGGCTCCGTCGATCAGACGCTCGACCTCTTCTTTGTCATCGGCGGGGAGCCCGGCGCAAACCGCCTGCGCGGTTAGCAGGAAGACGCCCTGGTCGGCGCCTGCTTCGCCAGGGCAAGAGACCGCGATCATGAACGCGATGTTGTCGCTAAGCGAGAGCACTCGCGGCATCACGTAGCCCGCCTGACTGATCCCCCAGAGTCCGATCATCTCGGCGTCTATGTCAGGGCGATCCTCGAGGAGCGCGATCGCGTCGAGAACGATCTGGGCCCGCTCCTCGACCAGGCGACCCCGGTCGATGCGGCCGGTCGATTCGCCGGTGCCCGGCTTGTCCCAGGCGAAGGTCGCATAGCCGGCCCGCTGCATGCGCTCCATGATCGGCGGGTACGTCACTCCCGAGGTGCGGTTGTTCGGTCCGTCCCCGTGCACGAAGAGGACGACGGGATATGGACCGCTCCCTCCCGGCAGCTTGAGATCGCCCACGACCTTGAACGGCCCGGAGTGAAAGACGAGTTCCTCGGTCCGGGGCTCCTGGTCCCGCCCCGAGCAGGCGACTAGCAGTCCGATGATCAACGCTACTACTAACATGCCGCACCTCATTCTTGATCGTGTCTAACGCACGGAAATCGTCGCCCGCCCTATTTGGCAGAGGCCGTGCCATTCGAGCCTCTCCCGTAACTCGTTGACTGGAATGACCTTGCGTGGCCGGGCGATGTGACGTCGGACCGGCAGGCTGACCGCCTGCGGGACGGACTTTTCCCGATTCTGGGAAGCCCGGAAGATTCGGCGCGGAGCGGGGCTTGAGCGACCACACCACACCGGTTAACGTTGGGCGCGCGACTGGAACGTGAGACCCCAACCACAAGGAGTACCGCCATGCTCGGCAAGGCGATCCGCGTAGCTCTGCAGTCCCTTTTCCTCACTCTTGTACTCGCCCCAGGGGCCGCCGGCCAATCGGCGGCGGATGTGCTCGAGACCGCCATGGCGCGGTTCGAGGAGCGTACCTCCGGGATCGACAACTACACCGTCGTCATGGACGTGATGGGGTACGAGGTCGTCAACTACTTCGAGAAAGAGATAATCGACGGGCGGCCGACCTTTGTCCTCAGGAACCGCAGCGGCTCCGAGCAGCAGGGGGCCGGTCTGTTCTACAACGGCTTCCTGCAGGTGGCCGATCGCGCGGCCCTGGCGGGTAGGCAGTCGGTGAACGGATACGACTGTCACATCGTGAGGGTCGACGACTTCAGCGGGGTCGACCTCGATCCCGAAACGCCCGACGATCAGGAAGACTTCAAGCCGCGCGAAGGCACGTTCTTCCTCGATGCCGGCCAATACCTACTCCGTGGCGTGGAGATGGAGGGCGACTTCCAGCGAGATGGGCGTTGGCACCCGACCACCATCAAGATCGACCTCAAGGACTATCGCGAGACCGACGGAATGCTCCACCCGTACCTGCTCGAGATGTCCGTCACCGGTCTGGACAACGCGATGAGCGAGGAGGAGATGCAGCAGGCTCGCGAGTCGCTGGAAGAGATGAAGCGGCAAATGGAGGAGATGCCCGCCAACCAGCGCGCGGCCGTGGAGCGGATGATGGGGCCGCGCATGGAAGAGTTGGAGCGCATGCTGAACTCGGGCAGCATCCAGGTGACCACCCGGGTGACGGAGCTCAAGGTCAACTCCGGCCCGCCCAACTAGCCGAGAACCGAGGATGAGCCCGACCAATACCGCCGGAACGGCGGAGCCGCGTTGCCGTGGAACTTACGACGCCCTGTTGAAACAGTGCGACCAGTTGCAGGAGCTGGCCGCCGAAAACGACGAACGACTGTTCTACCGGGCCGAGAAGGTCTCGACCTGGAGCGTTGCCGAACAGCTCGAGCACATCGCGCGGGCCACGCAGCTCATGGCCGGCGCCATCGAGAAGGCGTTGCAGCCTGAGACCGCCGGCTCTGGCCGCCCGTCGCTGGTTGGCCGAGCTGTGCTCTTCACCGGCTGGATTCCTAGAGGAGTCGGGAAGGTGCCGGCGTCGACCGAGCCGGAATCGGCTTCGAAAGAGCAGCTGGGCAGCCTGCTGGCCGATGCCCGTCGGGCGCTCGACCGCTTGACGTCCCGGCTGCCGGAGATCGACGGCGCTCCGGGCCGCGTCAATCACTTCGCGTTCGGTGACCTGACGCCGCGCCAGTGGCTGAGCGTCATCGACATTCACACCCGGCATCACCTGAAGATCATTCGCGATATCCAGAGCGCCCCCGGGTCACCGTGGTAGAGCGGACCCTCGCCGCGTTTTCTTGCCTAACGATTATTGTTATAATTAGCTTGTGCGCTGGCCCCTCCCGTTGATACGCGAGGCTAATCGTATGGCTGCTAGACGCGTGAGGAGGAGCCGACCCCACCGCACCCTGACCCTCCGTGGGACGTGGGGCTGTCCATTGACGAAGAGCCGCACCAACTGGTGTTACCGTATGTGCGAGCCGGTGAATGGGTTAGGGGTCTGTGGGCGGGTAGCGCCCCACACCCTGAGGGGCCGCACCGACCTGGCTATCGAGAAACATCTGATGCAGAGCAGATAGCCGGCCCTTTGACGATACAACAGACGCCCCGCAGTTCGATCCGAGCTGCGGGGCGTTTTCTTTTCGATTTGGGTTGCCGCTGCAAGACCGGGCCCTAGATTACACTTGCTTTTCCGAGAAAGATGTGACGTGCCTGGCCGATGGCACGCCATGCTGTTCCTGTGCGTTCGCCTGCGATGATTGGGAGCGGTGGACGCGGCGGAGGGCGGTGTGAGGCGAGCGCATGGGCGACCTCATCGGACGGAGGGATGCTTCCATGCGCCGGCCCAGCTGGAGCCGCAGGAGCGGCTACCTCATCGCGATCACCTCGGCCCTCTTGACCCTCAACACGTGCGGCGGCGGAGACGGTGGTGGAATCACCAACGTCATCACCGTGCCTACGAACATGGGGCCCGATGGTGGCACCCTGACGTTCGAGGGTGGCGACGTCACGGTGGTGTTTCCTGCCGGCGCAGTGTCGAGAGAGATCAAGGTCACCTGTGCGGAAGCAACCAGCTACCCCCAGGACGCTCGCGTCGTCGGCGGCGCGGTGTACCAGTTCGGGCCCGCCGGCACCAACTTCGCCCTCCCGGTCCAGCTGACCGTCAGGTATGACGAGAGCGGGGTGTCGGGCGGCGTTCGCGAAAACGAGCTTCGCCTGTTCGAGGCCGTAGGCTCGAATTGGGACGAGGTCGGTGGAAGCGCTGCTAACACGGTAGCCAACCAGGTGAGCGGTGCGATCGACGGCTTCAGCACCTACGGCGTCCTCGGCGTCCCGGTGTCCTCGGTCGAGCTGGATGCCTACGAGAAGACGCTCCATATCGGCTGGGACCACGAGTTCCAGGCTACGCCCAAGGACGCCGACGGGAACCCGCTGCCCGACCGCCCGGTCGGCTGGTCGACCTCGAACCCCGCCGTCGCCACCCTCGCCCCGGAGCCGCCGGGCGTGGTCGTCGGTCTGAGGGGAGGTCGCGCGACGATCAGCGCTACCAGTGAAGATGTGGTCGTCGATGCGGACGTGACGGTGGAGGGTGACCCGTTCGGCCTCTACGGTTACATAGACATATTCGAAAAGGTGACGCCGTGCGCCGGCTGTCACTCGACACAGCACTTGAGTTGGGTGTCGACGCTCCACTCGGTCGCCTGGGGCGGTCTGCAGGCGAGCGCCTCCGTCCAACCGATGTGCGAGGGCTGCCACTCGGTGTCGGAGCGCGGCAATACGATAGAGGAGCCGGCCGGCCACGACTTGGAGCCCGTCGAAGAGTTTACCGACGTGCAGTGCGAGTCGTGCCACGGAGCTGGCCCCGAGCACTGGCTGGGTCTCCCCGGCCCGGCCCCGCTGGCGCCGATCGCCGTCGGCCCAGAGCTCCCGAAGGGCTGCGGTGAATGCCACACCGGCACTCACCATCCTTACGTCGACCAGTGGAGCCAGTCGCGACACGCCACCGTGCCTGCACAGGAGGGTTCGGCCGGCTCGATGCCGACCTGCATGGCGTGCCACGAGGGCAAGGCGGCGTTGGCGGAGAAGTTCTTCGAATCGACGGCTTACCTGGAGGAGGGCGACGGCGAGAACCAGCCCATCGTCTGTTCCGTCTGTCACGACCCGCACGGCTCGTTCTTCTCCGCCGATCTGCGCGCCGATGTCGCCGATCACTCGTTCGAGAACAACCTCTGTGTCAGGTGTCACGCTCGTCGCGGGTCGCCGCCCAGCCAGTTCGGCCCGCACGCGGCCCAGGGGCCAGTGGTATTGGGCTACAACGTCGGTTGGTGGCCCGGTGAGCCATTGATGCTGGGGCCCAGCGCACACGGAGACGAAATGAACGAGCGACTGTGCGCGACCTGCCACGTCTCGGCATTCGAAGTCCTGGACCCGAACAGCGAGTTCGTCTTTCGGTCGGTGGGCCATCTCTTCACGGCGCTCACGTGCTTGGACCCCGAAGGAGTGCCCTGGCCCGGCCCGTGCGAGATCTTCGAGCGCGACTTCAGCGCCTGCGTGCCCTGCCACTTCAGTGCCGACGAGGCGCTGCAGCTCTATCTGGGCCTTCAGGGAGAGCTGCATTTCTACCTCGACTCGCTCTGGCTGGACACCGATGGCGACCATGTCATCGACGCGTCGGATCGTGGCCTGCTTCCGCGTGTAGTCGGACTGGGTGACCCGTTCGAGCTCGACATCACCGACGACGTGGTCACGGTGGCCGAGGGGGCGCTGTGGAACGCGCAGCTCGCCTTCACCACGGACCGCCCCTACTTCGGCGACGGCCAGGTGTTTGGGACTACGTTCTCCACATCTCCCAGCAGCGGCAACGGGATCCACAACCCCGTTCTGTTGCGCACGCTGCTCCAGACTTCGATCGAAGCGGTGGTCGCTACTTACTTCAGCCAGTGACTAGGTCTGAACAGGGGGACAAGGTGAGCGGCGAAAAGGGACACGACGAAGACGCCATTGTCATCGACCCGCGTCGGCGTGATGAGATCCTGCGCGAGCTGAGGGAGCAAAGCGGCGAGAAGGCGGTCCGCGAGTACATAGTCGACGAATCGGTGGACCGCCTATCGAAGGCCAAACCAGACGATGTCCAGGAAATAGCGACAGCTTCGATGCGCCTTCTCAACGCTTACCACAATGAAGCCTTGGGTCAGTCGCGAAAGAGCTTCAATTGGGCCCTGGTTCTGGCGGCGGTGGGCTTCGGTTTCTTCTTGTTTGCGGTTGCCGTGCTGTTGTTCACAACGATTCAAGAGGTCACGCTCGTTGGTGTGGTGGGTGGCGCGATCTCCGAACTTGTCGCTGGCATCGTCTTCTACCTCTACGGTAAGAGCTCAGAACAGCTCGCTGAGTCTCAAAGTCAACTCGATAGGACACAACGGTTTCTTCTGGCCAACAGCGTATGTAGCGCGATTGAGGGTGAGGACCGGGACAAGACACGTGCCGAGCTCGTTCGGGCTATCAGTGGAATCGTCCCGCTGCAGGACGAAAAACCGGTGGTAGATCAAGATCAGGAAGAGTGAGGGGATCGTGGGCAATCCGACGAATGCCGAGCTTGCCGAGCAGATCGCGGCAGTGACTCACATTACCGCGGGCAAAGTAGAGAGCATGTGTCCCGCCAAGGCCGAGAAGGACCTGCTGGTCCACCTTTTGGGGGTCGCGAGGTCAGGCAGCCGGTCGTGGAACGCCAGGGTTGCAGAATTGGAGGCGCAAGTCCGACCGCTCGCCGACCTGATCCTGAGGTTGGTGAGACACATGCACAGTCTCACCGGCCTGACGGCGTTGAGGAAGGCGGCAACAAATAGAAAGATCACCAACGATGAGCTCGCGCAAGAAATCAGGAAGTCAACGCGTCTAAGGGCGGAACAGATACATAGCGTGGCACCGCGGCGCTCCGACAAGGAGAAACTCATCGCTCTGTTGGACATTACCTACTCGCGTAAGAGCAGGGATGCCCGCAAAGCTGCGTTGAGGAGGCAGATTTCTGACCTGGCAGATGTGATCTTGAAGTTGGTCAAGCACGTCCTCTAATCGACCAAGCTCCCCGGGCTGGACCCAACCTTGACCTCGGCCCGGACCTCCGCCTTCACCCCGAGGTAGCCTGTTGACCGAAACAGCGGAGTGTTAATATCGGGCCTCGAGAAACAGGTCCGCCGATCCCCGACTAGAAGGGACTCACCATGTCCGCACGGATCTCGCGCACGCTGTGGCTGCTCGCCGTACTCGTGACCACCGCAACGGTTTGGCCACATCCAGTTGCAGCTCAGACTGGGGCAGGGTCCGGCGCGACAAGGCAGCACGAAGTGGGTTTCTTTCTGGGCGGGTTCTATACCCAGAACAAGCTGCCGCTCAACGCCGGCTTCAATACCGGCTTCCGATACGCCTACGGTGCCTTCCAGAAGGTCTGGCTGGAGCTCGAGAGCGGATTGACCTTCACGAACGATGCCGAGACCGATGGTCTCCTTGGCCATGCTCAGCTGCAAGTACGCTGGCATCCGTTGCGCTCGTTGAGGCCCGTCGATCCCTTCCTGCTGGTCGGGGCGGGAGCGGCCGGCTACAACACGGTCAGCGGTAGCGAGAGTACTCCGGTCATCGTCCTGGGAATCGGCGTCGAGTTGCAGTGGCTGGAGGGCGTGGGCTTCCGCCTGGACGCGGGCGACTTCTGGCTGACTGACATGTTGGGCGAATCATCCCACAACTTTCGCGTAAACTGGGGTCCGGCCTTCTGGTTCTGAGTCTAGCCGCGCCTGCGGCAGCTACGACAATCCGTGTAGCCCTATGGCATCCGACGCACACGACGTCCGATACATCTGCCTCTCCGATCTCCACCTCGGTGAGCCGGACAGCATCCTCACACCCCTCATGCCGACTAGCCACGAGGTCGACCCTTCCAGGGTGGGACCCGTGCTCGAGCAATTGGTCCTCTGTCTCGAGCAGGTGGTCGAGAGGAATCGCGGCGACCGGCGTCCCATACTCATCCTCAACGGCGACGTTCTCGAGCTCGCCTTCGGCACCTTCAGCCAGGCGCTGACCAACTTCGAGCGACTGGCCGGACTGCTGCTCGAGCGCGAGCTGTTCGAGAAGCTGGTCTACATCCCCGGCAACCACGACCATCACATCTGGGAGGTCGCCCGCGAGACGCAGTACGGGATTACGCTCGCCGGCCGTAGATCGGGCCAAGGCGGCCTGCCGCCGCTTCGGCATGTGACATCGCTCAGCCTCGAGGAGGCCGTCCCCGCCTTCCTGCTGGGCAAGATCATCGAGGGGATCCACCCGCCGCATGGCCCGGAAGATGAAGGCCACGAAGTCCTCGTCGTCTACCCGAACCTGGCCCTGTTCGATGAGTCGAGGGACCGGGGCGTCCTGTTTCATCACGGCCATTACGTCGAGCCGCTATACCATTTCTTCAGCAAGCTCAGGCGCTGGTTATTCCCCGACCGCCCGCAGGCGCAGACTATCGATGAGATCGAGGAGGAGAACTTCGCCTGGATCGAGTTCGTCTGGTCGCTGCTCGGTCGTTCGGGCGGCGCCGGCGCCGACATGCGCCTGCTTTATCGCATGTTCCGCACTCCCGACGAGTACGAGGCCTTCGCCGATGCGCTGGCCAAACGATCCGTCGCTGTGATCGACCTGCCGTGGATTCCGGGCGACAAGCTGGAGCGCCTGGCGCTAAAAAAGCTCTTTACCTGGGTGGGCCCGAAGCTTTCCGGCGAGCGATCCAAACGCCAGGTCGTTGAATCGCCGGAGCTGCGGAGCGGGATCGAGACTTATCTCTTCGGCCCGGCGTACAAGCAGATGCGCGACGAACTGGGCCACGTGCCCGAGGACCTGACCTTTGTGTTCGGACATACCCACAAGCCGTTCGAGGACGTCTTCGACGATCCATCCGGGAACGGCCAGGTCAAAGTCTTCAACACGGGAGGCTGGCCCATCGACTCGATAGAGCCCAGCAACGCGATGGGTGCTTCGATGCTCTTCTTGAACGAGAGGCTCGATGTCGCCTGCCTGCGCATCTTCAACGATGGGGAAGAGGGAGGGGAAGTGACTCTGGAGGTTCGCGGGCCCAAGGGAGCTGGGGACGGCGATGAATTTTGCGCGTCACTCGAGGAGTGCGTGACCGGCACGGCGGGCGAGCCCTGGCAGGAGCTGGAGGCGCGCATACACAAGGCGATCGCGCGCCGGCGGCGCGACCTGCGGGAGGAACCACATTGAAACTGCTGGCCGAGCTCGATGCGGCGAGCTGCCGGGCGATGATCGGCGTCGCCTTCGATATCGACGACACCGTCACGCGCGCCGGGCGTCTCGAGCTCGCCGCCTTTCAAGCGATGCACGAGCTCGGCGGGTCCGGCCTGCACCTCGTCGCCGTTACCGGGCGACCGCTGGGCTGGGTTGACGTCGTAGCGAACCACTGGCCCGTCGATGCCGCTGTCGGCGAGAACGGCGCCGGCTGGGTGTGGCGCGACGGTGAAACGCCGCGGGAAGGTTACTTCGAGCCCGAGGAAAAGCGGCGCGCCTACCCCGAGCTCTTCGAGCGCGTGCGCAGCCGCGTCGCCGCAGAACTGCCGCACGTCAGGCCGGCCCTCGACCAGCGAGCCCGCCGCTGCGACCTCGCCTTCGACGTCGGCGAAACGGTTAAGCTACCGACTGCGGAGATAGAGGCGCTGGTCGACCTCATCGAGGCCGAGGGCGCGCGTAGCGCTGTCTCCAGCGTCCACGCCCACGCCATACCCGGCGACTGGGACAAGGCACGCGGGATCGAGCGGGCGGTGCGAGATGCGCTGGGCCTCGACGCTGATGCGCACAGGGAGCGCTGGCTATTCATCGGCGACAGCGGCAACGACGCCGCCGCGTTCGAGTACTTCCCGCTGAGCGTCGGGGTGAGCAACGTCCGCGACTACGTGTCGCGACTGACAGTCCCACCACGTTTTGTCACTGATAAGGATCGGGGCAGAGGTTTCGCCGAGATGGCGGAGCACTTGCTGGAGGCACGACGATGAGAAGAGGTCGATGCCTGGCGATCGGTCCCATCCTAGCGGTTGCACTGTGCGTGGCCGAAACGGCATCGGCTCAGCGGCCGCTCCCCCAAGCGCCCGACTCGCTCGCCGCCGAGTTCCAAACCGCCATTCGCGTCGCCGCCTGGAGCGCCGCGGCGCGGCGCATGCACCCCGAAGCCCTGGAACGCATCCGTCAGCGCATCGAAGTCCTGGTAGAGGCCGACACGACGGGCAAGGTCATCGCCGGCATCTTCGGGGACATGAGCGAGGCCGAGTACCAAGAGCTCGCATCGACCGAAGTTTTCGTCGCCCTGATGGAGGCGATCAGCCGTCACATGTTCGGGTTGCTCTACTACCTGACGATCGAGGAGATCGAGGTGCTCGGGACGGTCGAGGAGCCACCGGAACTTGCCCACGTCGTCTACCGCAGCAGCCCCCAGCTGAGCGGCGCCGTGCCCGAGGTCCGGGTGATGACGCTCAAGAGGACCGAAGAAGGCTGGCGCGTACTCAAGAGCCCGGAGCTCGAGACGATCCGCGAGGCGGCGCGCGGGTTCATCATGCGACCGGACCCGCCCCCACCGCCGGGCTTGTAATTAGGGTCTGGGAGCTGAGACGGTCCCTCGGCGACCTTCAGGCGTGGTCGGCGAGGTGCTAGGGATCAGGCCGACCCCGAACTGCAGAAGCGCGTCAGGGCAGCCCGCCAAGCCATAGAACGACTGACCGCCGAATGACGCTCGTGCTTAGGGTGAGGCGGTCGCCGAGGGGTCGTTTCGCTCCATGTCGTGCGGCTCGATTGCGGGAAGGGCGGCTCCGCCGCCCCGCGCTCCGAATTGCGCTCGACGACACCCTCGGCTCCCTGCGCACCCTGGAAAGACCGCCCCTCGGCGACCCTCTCCCCTAATCAGGCTTTAGCAGCTTATCGACCTCGAGCTGTGCCTCGAGCAGTTGATCGATATCGTCCGCCACCTCACGCGCCGCCGCCAGATCACCGGTCAGACTCTCGACGCTACCCGAACCGGCCTGCATGCGCAGCAGGCTCAGGCGAATCGTTTCCAGCGCCGCCACGGCGTCGGCCAGACGTTGCTGGGTGGCGTCACGGGCCGCAAACAGGTCGTCCGACAGCTTCTGACGTTGCAGGGCGACCTTGCTGCTCTCGTCGGGTGACGGCGACGCCTCCAGGGCACGGCTTTCGGACCGCTCGCTGCCGACTTCTGCGAGTACCTCGTTCAAGTCCTCGATCCGGGTGCGCATCTTCTGGGCATCGAACTGCAACTTGCGCACGATATCAGGAAGCTCCTTGAGCGACCTGCGCAGCTCGCGGGGCAGCCCTTCGAACAAGCGGTCGGCGGCCAGGCCGATCGCCAGCTCGGTGGGTCGATAGGTTGCCGACCCTGCGGCCGGGACTCGCTTGAGGCCGAGGCCGGCGATCTTGAAGACCCAGCGCCCGAGGCGCGACTTCCAGAACCAGCCGCGTATCTCGCGGTCGATGCCGCGGCGCCACTGGAGACGAACGAGCGCCAGGACGCCGGCACCGAGTCCGACGGTCAACGAGTAGAAGATCGTGGTGTACAGACCCACGCCAGCGGCGCTTCCGGTGAGTGCCAGGGCACCAAGGCCGGCGGCGCCGGCCAGACCGACGCCGCTGATCACGCGCACGACCTTCTCGTATCTCGACGGGCCGTGCCCGAACTGGAAGGCGCCCTCCTCGCGCGCGCGATCGATATCCGCTTTGAAGGCGATGGGCAGCTCTTCCTGGCCGTAGCCGGCCTTGAGCAGGCGGCGGGCGCGATTGACAATGATGCCGGCGGGAACCAGGGTGACCCCGGCGACGGCCGTGCCGATCCCCGCACCGACTCCCAGGCTATAACCGAGGAACTCGCCAACCGTCGCCCCAACCATGGCCGAGATTACCGTCAGCGCCCACAGGTAGACGATGATTCCGCCGGTGCCCATCCGGCCTTCTCGTTTGACGAAGACGCGTAACGGCACGGGAAGTTCTCGGCGCTCGGGGAGCGCCTGTCCGAACGATTCGGCCAGTTCGTCATCGCTGGCGAAGCGCTTGACCGGGTCCTTGGCCAGGCAGCGATCGATGGCACGGGCCAGCCTGCCGGGCACGTTTTGCGCGACCTTCACCACGGGTAGCGGTGCCTCGCTGATGTGCTTGGCGAGTATCACCTGGGGGGTGGAGCCCTCGAACGGGAAGTGGCCGCTCAGCGCGTAGTAGCCGACCACGCCGAGGGAGTATGTGTCGCTGGCCGGTCCCACCGCCTCGCCTCTCGCCTGTTCGGGGCTGATGAACTCCGCTGTGCCCGATACCTGGCCCGGTTCGGCCGTCCCGGCGCTCTCCGCCACGCTCGCGATGCCGAAATCCACCACCAGGGCCCGCCCGCTTCCCGATTCGAGAAGGATGTTGTCCGGCTTGATGTCACGGTGAACGACTCCCTGAGCGTGCGCGTAGCCCAACGCCCAGGCGACCTCGCGGAGGATACGGGCGACTTCAGAAGGTGGCCGCGGGCCGCGGGCCCGGATACACTCTCCAAGCGACTCGCCGTCGATGTAGGCCATCGCGAACAGTACAAACTCGCCGACCTCATCTACCGAGAAGATCGGCACGATGTTTGGGTGCGACAGCCTGGCCGCGGTGCGCGCCTCGTCGAGGAACCGCTCGCGCGCTGCCGGCTTCTCCGCCAGTTCGGGCGGCAGGATCTTGATGGCCACCGGCCGGTCGAGGCTGACCTCGCGGGCCAGGTAGACGATCCCCATACCGCCGCGACCCAGCTCGCGTTCCAGCGAATAACGACCGGCCAGCGCTTCTTGGAGCTTGTAAAAGTCGGCGCTCGGCTCGTCGGGCATGGGGGAGCATGCATGCGCGGACCTCCGTACGCAAGGCGCAGCGGGCGGCAGCCGTCCTGTGGACTCGGGACCCACCGGGGCCTAGTTTGGCGCGGATTGCGAGCGACCCAACCCCACACGATTCTGGAGTGATTGCCATGCTGAGATACGCGTGTGCCGTTGCCGTGCTGCTGGCCTGCTCCGCGGACGCATTCGCCCAGCGGCGACCGCAGCCCGCCGACCCGCCGACGCTGGAAGAGCGGCGGCAGGCCTGGGAGCGCCACCAGGAGCTCGATCGTACGACCTTGTTCAAGGGGCTCGAATGGCGCGACGTCGGTCCGGTCGTCCAGGGCGGCCGACTGGTCGACATCGAGGGCGTGCCCGGCGAGCCGTACACCTTCTACGTCGCCTACGCGTCTGGCGGCGTCTGGAAGACGACGAACAACGGTATCAGCTTCGAACCGCTGTTCGACGACCAGCCGTCCATCATCATAGGCGACATGGCCCTCGATCCCTCGAACCCGCAGCGCATCTTCGTTGGAACGGGTGAGAACAACTCGTCGCGCTCCTCCTACGGCGGTGAGGGAGTCTTCCGATCGGAGGATGGCGGCGAAACCTGGACGCGCGTCGGGCTCGAGGAGTCGGACCGTATCGGGCGGATTCTCGTCGACCCGCGGGACCCCGATCGCGTCTTCGTCGCCGTACTTGGCAAGCTCTACACGCCGGGCGGCCAGCGTGGCGTGTATCGCTCGGACGATGGCGGTGACACCTGGCAGCTCGTGCTAGCCGGCGAAAACGACCTCACCGGCTACGTCGACCTGGCCTTCCAGCCGGGTAACCCCGACGTCATCTACGCCGCGGCCTGGGAGCGGATCCGCCGGCCGTGGAACTTCATCGAGGGCGGCGGCGGCACCGGCGTCTGGAAGTCGACGGATGGCGGCGATACATGGGAGCGCGTGGACGGTGGTTTCCCACGCGGCGAGCACGTTGGCCGCGTCGGACTGGCGGTCACAGCGGCGAACCCGCAGGTCCTCTACGCCTCAGTGGACAATCAAGAGATACTGCCAGAGGACGAGTGGGACCTCGGCAGTGGTGCGGTGACGGCCAAGCGCCTGCGTGACATGAGCAAGGAGGAATTCCTCGCCCAGGACCCCGAAGAGATCGAGGACTTCATCCGCGGCAACGATCTTGATCCACGACTCGACGCGCGCCGACTCATCGCCGCCGTGCGTAGCGACTCGATAACGATAGCCGACCTGCTGCAGGCGTTGCAGGACGCGAACGCCGCGCTCTTCTCCGCCGACATCCGCGGGATCGAGGTCTGGCGCTCCGACGATGCCGGCAATACCTGGCGGCGGATGAACCCGGAACCGATTCGCCAGGCGGTCTACACCTATGGCTATTACTTCGGCCAGATCCGCGCCGCCCCCGATGATGTCGACCGCGTGTACGTCCTCGGCGTTCCGCTCCTCGTGTCGGAGGACGGCGGCGTGACCTGGCGCGGTACCGCCGGTCGCGGCGTGCACGGCGACCACCAGGCGATGTGGATTGACCCGGAGTACTCCGAGCACGTGATACTCGGCAACGACGGTGGCCTGGACGTCACCTTCGACGGCGGCAAGACGTGGCTCAGCCTGTCGAGCGTATCAGTCGGCCAGTTCTATACCGTCGCCGTCGACATGGCAGACCCTTATAACATCTACGGCGGTCTGCAGGACAACGGGGTGCTGAAAGGGTCGAGCCGTTCGCGGCCCAACATCACGGGCAGTTGGACGCGCGCCGGTGGTGGCGACGGCATGTGGGCGCAGATCGATCCGCGCGACAATAGCACCTACTACGCGGGCTCGCAGTTCGGCTACTACTTCCGCAGCGGCGCGGCCGGCTATCAGCGCGTGAAGCCGCGCAACGGGGTCCTGGAAGAGCCGCTGCGCTACAACTGGCTGACGCCGATCTTGCTCTCATCGCACAACGCCGACGTGCTCTACTACGGCGCGAACAAGCTGTTCCGCTCGATGGACCAGGGCGAGACGTTTACGGCGTTGAGCGATGATCTGACACAGAGCTCGAACCGTGGCGACGTGCCGTTCGCCACCCTCACAGTTGTCGCCGAGTCGCCGAAGCGCTTCGGCCTACTGTGGGCCGGCACCGACGACGGTCACGTGTACGTGACACGGAGCAGTGGCGCCGAGTGGACCGAGGTGAGCGGTGGCCTGCCTCGCGACCGCTGGGTCTCGCGGGTCGAGGCGTCGAACCACGACGAGAACGTCGCCTACGTCAGCCTCAACGACGACGACATCACGGCCTACGTCTACCGCACCAATAACCTCGGCCGCACCTGGCGCGACATTTCCGACGGCCTACCCGACGAAGCGGTGAACGTGATCCGCGAGGATCCCGTCAATCCGGCCGTGCTCTACGTCGGCACCGACCGCGGCGCCTACGTCTCCCTCGATACCGGCCGCACCTGGCAGGCGGTGGGCTCCGGGCTGCCCAACGTCCCGGTCCACGACCTGATCGTGCATCCGCGCGAGCGCGAACTGGTCGCTGGCACCCACGGCCGCAGCGTCTGGATTCTCGACGTGCTTCCGGTTCAGGAGCTGAGCGACGAGGTGCGTGCCTCAGAGGTCCACGTCTTCCCTGTGGACGGCGTAACGTACTCGCGCGGCTGGAGCTCGCGCCGCTCGCTCTGGTACTACCGGCCCGAGGACGCGCGGTACCAGAACTTCCCGTTCTGGGTCGATACCGACGGCCGCGTCGAGTGGAGCGTGCTCGACGAGGACGAGAACGTGCTGCGCCGCGGTGAGATGGACGTGGTGCGAGGCGTCAACACGTTGCGCTGGGATCTGATGCTCGATCCTGAGCTCGCCCTGCCAGTCGAGGAGGCGCGCGTCGCTGACAAAGAAGAGGTCAAGCCGGCCGACACGCCGTGGGCCGAGGTGGTCCGGCTCGACCGCCAGCTTTACGTCACGCCCGGCACCTACACCGTGCGTGTTCAAGCGGGCGAAAGTCATGCCGAGACCGAGTTCAAGGTGAACGCGCCGCGGCCGCGACAGCCTCAGGTCAAGCCGGCGCCACTTATCCGCGGACAGAAGAGGGGAGAGCGCTAGCACGGCTAGCCGGAATCCTCAATAAAGAAGGCGGCCTCCGTGGCCGCCTTCTTCGTTTCGAGCAACTCGTAACGAGCTACTCGTAGCGCAGCGCCGTCACCGGCTCCACCTTTGCCGCGCGCCGTGCCGGCAGATAACTCGCCGCCAGGGCCACCAGCGTAAGCAGCAGGGCGACCCCGGCGAACGTCGGGATGCCGGGCATCTCGGCGCCCGCTACCGCACCCGCCATGACTTTGGTCAGCCCCACCGAGATCAGCAGGCCGATGGCGACCCCGACCCCGGCGAGGATCGCTCCGTGCCTTATCACCAGCGTAAGTATATCGGCACGGTCCGCACCCAGCGCCATGCGGATGCCGAACTCGCTGACGCGCCGACTGACCGAGTACGCGACCACGCCGTAGAGACCGACGCAGGCCAGCAGCAGCGCCAGCAGGCCGAACAGGCTGAGCAGTCCGGAGACGATCTGGAATGGCCCCAGCGATTGGGCGAGCACCTGGCGTAGCGTGCGCGCTCCGCCGACCGGCAACCCGGGATCCACCGACCAGATCGCCTCGCGCACCGCGGCGGCGACGGAGCTGGGCTCGCCGGCCGTGCGCACGATGATGCTGATCGCCCGCGTGGCGCTCTGGCCCTGCGGGATGTAGATCTGTGGGTCGACTTCGCGGGTGAGCAGGCGATGCCTGACGTCGCCCACTACGGCCACGATCGTGGCCCATTCGGCCGCATCCTCGTCCGGGTCGAGCAGCACGCGCCGCCCCACCGGATCGTTGCCCGGCCAGTAGCGCTCCGCCATAGTCTGGTTGATCGCAATGACTCGGGGTGCGTCCTCGCTGTCTCCCTGCTCGAACGGTCGACCGCGCAGCAATGGGATCCCCATCGCGGCGAAGTAACCCGGAGTAACCCTGTTTTCGTTGGCGAAGAGCCGCTCGTCCGGCGTCGCGGGCGGGCGCCCCTCCACTTCGAAGCCCATGTAGCTGGTGGAAAAGTCGAGCGGCAGCGATGCGACGCCGCCGGCCGCCTCCACCTGGGGCAGCGCCTCGACCCTACGCATCACCTCCTCCTGGAACGCCGCGCGCTGTGACACCTCCCGGTACTTCGACACAGACAGCCGGACCCGCATCGTCAACGCTCGGTCCGTATCGAAGCCGGGGTCGATGCGCTGCATCCCGATGAGCGTCTGGATGGTTATCGCGGCTCCGATTAGCAGCACCAGCGTCATGGCGACCTGCGCGACGACGAGGGCGCTGCGGAGTCGCTTGCCCTTGGCTCCGGCGCTCGAGCCCCTGCCGCCTTCCTTTATAGTAGCCGCCATATCGAGTCGCGAAGCTTGCAGCGCCGGCGCGAGTCCGAAGAACAGGACCGCCACCACGGCCACGAGAACCGTGAAGCCGAGCGCCGCCCCGTCCACACTGGCATTACCTACCCTGTACAGATCCTCGGGCATGGTCGGCCCGATCTGCCTGACCACCCCCGTGGCGATCGCCACCCCCATTATGCTGCCCACCCCGGCCAGCACCGCGCTCTCCGTCAGGAACTGGCGGATCAGGCGCAGCCGGTTCGAGCCAAGCGCCGCGCGGATCGCGACCTCACGCTCCCGGGCAGTCGCACGAGCCAGCATGATGTTGCCCACGTTCGCTGCGACGATCATCAGCACGAAGCCGACCGCGGCCATCAGCAGCAGCAGCATGCCGCGGATCACGTCGTAGAAAAACATTAGCCCGGCGCGGATCGGCACGGCTCTCACCCCAAACCGTCCGTCCAGATCCGGGTACTCGGCGCTCAGCCGCCCGTGGATCGTCTGCATCTCGACTTGGGCCCGCTCGAGTGTCGCCCCCGACTTCAGCCGCCCTATGATGAGGTAGCTGCCCTGTGCGCGATCGGCCGTCGCCGGTTCCTCCTGCAGCGCCGTCCACATCTTCACCCCGCCGTACGGGAAGACGAAGTCTCGGGGCATGATCCCTATCACATTGTGCGGGACCTCGTCCAGCTTGATCGTCTGGCCGATGATACCCCGGTCGCCTGCGTAGCGACGCTGCCAGAGCCCGTGCGACAGGATGGCCACCGGCGGGGCTCCGGGGCGGTCCTCGTCCGGCAGGAAAGCTCTCCCGAGCGCCGGCTCGACTGCCAAAAGACTCATCGTGTTGGCCGTGACCCTGCCCACGGTCACCGACTCGGGCTCGCCGTGGCCGGTCACGTTCTTGACCCCGTAGGTGTAGAGGCCCAGGTCCTCGAACGACTCGAAGCCGGCCTCGTAGTCTGCGTACTGCGGCAGCGAGAAGCGCGCTTGATTGAACCCGAGGTCGTAGTCGATGTGGAACAGATGGACCAACCGGTCGGCGTCGCCGAACGGTAGGGCTTTGAACAAGTACGGGCTTACGAGGCTGAAGATCGCCGTGTTCGCACCAATCCCCAGTGCCAGCGTGACCACCGCCACCGCGGTGAACCCGGGATTGCGGCGCATCGTGCGTAAGGCGTATAGCGAGTCTTGTCTGAGTGTGTCAAACATGACTGACGTCCTGCTGGTTTGTGGTTGACTCTCCCGGTGCCTTGGCGACCGGCCGGGCCGGTCGGGCCGTTACTGCACTCCTCATACTACGAGCGGCTTTTTCCTGCGGTTTCGAGGTGCGGGCGCCGGTGGCATATTGGCACCGACACGCGGAACGCGCGGGACGATGACCGGTCAAATCAACCAAATCAACTTCCTCTATACAGACATCGGGCGGGGGCATCCCCACTATCTCGATGGGATCGTCGAGTGCCTGCCGAAGGACTCGATCGGCGACGTCACCGACGTCTTCACTGAGACCTCCGGCCTCTCCCGAGCCGCCTGGGGGCTGGCGCGGTCGGTTTACGAGCGCGGCGGCCGGAACCCCGCGCTTGCAGCTCTCTACAACCGCCTGCGGACTCACGGCGACTACAATCGTGGTGGAACCCTGCAGAACGTCATGAGTCGCCCGCTGCGACGTCGTTACGACGATGATCCGGCGCCGCTCGTCGTGGCCCACCCCGTCCTTGCTGCGGTTCTGAAAGACAGGCGAAGCCTCTTCTACCAGCACGGCGAAATCGCGGCGCCGCGGGAGTCGTGGGTGAGAGGTCTACATCGCACCATCGTCCCGACCGGGGCTACCGCGGACGCGTTCGTCGCCGCGGGCATCGAGGCTGAGAGCCTGTTCGTCTCGGGTCTGTGTATCGAGCCGGGGCTCGTCGCTCAGGCGGACGGCGCCTTTAGCTCGAGGCTCGAACGTCTCTCCGGATCGGACCCGCTCTGCGGGGCCTTCTTCTCCTCGGGCGCGGAGCCCCGCGCCCACGTCGAGGCGCTGGCTGCCGCTGCGGCGTCTGTAGTCTCCGCCGGAGGCCGAGCCCTGGTCTTCGCGCGCCGCGGAGGGGCTCTGGCGGGGCGTCTGGCTCAGACGCCCGGCGCTGAGCCTCGGCCTACCCAAATTCTCCATGACGGACGCCTAGAGCTGAACGAGCTTACCCGGACCTGGTTCGGCGACTTCGACTACGTCGTCGCTCCATCTCACGAGCGGACACATTGGGCGCTCGGTCTCGGCCTGCCGATGTTCATCGTCGGGCCGTCTGTGGGGAGTTTCGCGCCGCTCAATCGCGAGGCGCTACTGGCCGGTGGCGTTGCGAGAGATCTGGAAGATAAACGGGCCGCGTCGGTTATCTATGCAGCTCTCGAGAACCTCCGGCGTAGGGGAGCGCTGCAGGCGATGGCCGAGGCCGGTTGGGGTCGATTCGATACGCGCGGGTTCCACAACATCGCGGAGATGCTCCAGTCCCTCTAACCGCTGTCGGCCCGGCAGCGGCGGACCTATAGTATGACCATGCACGAGGTCGTGGATTCGGTCGTACCGACCAAGTATTGGCACAAGCTCGAGGACGGACGGGTGCAGTGCGATCTCTGTCCGCGGTTCTGTCGGCTGCGGGAGGGTCAGCGCGGCATGTGCTTCGTCCGCATGTGCCAGGACGAGCAGGTCGTCCTCACGACCTACGGCCGCTCCAGCGGCTTCTGCGTCGATCCTATAGAGAAGAAGCCGCTCAACCACTTCCTGCCGGGGACGCCGATTCTCTCGTTCGGCACCGCCGGTTGCAATCTGGCGTGCAAGTTCTGTCAAAACTGGGACATCAGTAAGTCGCGTGAGATGGATAGGCTGGCGGACACGGCGTCGCCCGAGAAGTTGGCCGAGGCGGCGGTGCGGCTCGGGTGCCGTAGCGTCGCCTTCACCTACAACGACCCGGTGATCTTCCACGAGTACGCCATCGACGTGGCGCAGGCCTGTCGCGAGCGCGGTGTCAGAACCGTCGCCGTGACGGCGGGCTACGTGTGCGCCGAGCCGCGCCAAGAGTTCTATCGCTACATGGATGCCGCCAACGTCGACCTCAAGGCCTTCACCGACGACTTCTACTACAAGCTCGCCAAGGGTCATCTGGAGCCCGTGCTCGAGACGCTCGTCTTCCTCAAGCACGAAACCGACGTCTGGTTCGAGCTGACGACCCTGCTCATCCCCGGCAACAACGACTCCGACGGCGAACTGGACGAGTTGACGCGCTGGGTGGTGGAGCAGCTCGGGCCCGATGTCCCGATGCACTTCACCGCCTTCCACCCCGACTGGAAGATGACCGACGTGCCGCCGACGCCACCTGCCACCCTGTCGCGGGCGCGCGAGATAGCGCTTCGCAACGGAGTCCGCTACGCCTACACCGGCAACGTCCACGACCTCGATGGCGGCAGCACGATCTGCCACAACTGTGGCCACACATTGGTCGCCCGCGATTGGTACATCCTGCAGACTTGGCAGCTGACCGACGACGGCCGCTGCACGAAGTGCGGCGAGCCGTGCGCCGGTGTGTTCGATGGGCCGCCGGGCGATTGGGGTGCCCGGCGACTGCCTGTGCGGATAGGGCCTTAGTGTCCTTACCCTCCGTCGCACTCGCTCTGCTGGCCTCGGTCGCCTCGGCCCAGGAGCCCGACTCGTCCTTCGTGCTGCAGGCGGTGAGAGCGGCCGCGCCGCCGACCATCGATGGGGTCATCGGGGAAGGCGAGTGGGCCGGCGCAGCGATAGCCGAGAACTTCATCCAATTCGAGCCGCGCGTCGGCGAGCCGTCGGTGGTCTTCTCGCAGGCACTCGTGATGTACGATTCGACTGCGCTCTACGTCGCCTTCCGCCTCCGCGACTCCGAGCCGCCTACCGCCCAACTCACGCGCCGCGACGCCGACCTGCTCGAAGACGATGCCGTCGTCATACTGCTCGATACGTACAACGACAACCGCTCCGGCTTCCTCTTCGTGACCAATGCTCTGGGCACTCAGGGCGACGGACAGATCAGGGACGACGGTCGGACGGTCGATGCCACGTGGGACGCGACCTGGAGCTCCGCTGCGCAGCTGACCAGAACGGGTTGGACGGCCGAGTTCGCCATCCCGTTTGGCTCTATGAGCTATAAGGCCGGCGACGAGGTCACCTGGGGCATCAACTTCGGTCGCAGCCGCAGGCGAACGTTGGAGCTCAGCTACTGGGCGGGCCCACTCGACAACCAGTGGCGGATGTCGCAGGCGGGGTCCATTGTCGGGCTCCAGGTAGCTCCGCCGGCACGCCGTTACCGCCTCATCCCGTACGGCCTCTCACGCATCGAGCAGGGCGGAGGCGAGCTCGATTACAGGGCCGACTGGCAGGCCGGCCTCGACGTGCGCTACGCCATCACGCCCGAGATGGCGGCCTTCCTCACCGTGAATCCCGACTTCGCCATCATCGAGGCCGACCAGGAAAGGGTGAATCTGACACGCTTCGAGTTGGCACTCGACGAGAAGCGGCCCTTCTTCCTGGAGAGCGCCCAGCAGTTTCGGCAGCGGATCCGCACCTTCTACACCCGGCGGATCTCCGACGTCAGGGTCGGTGGCCAGGTCCTGGGGAAACAGGGCCCCTGGAACCTGACAGGCATCGCGACCTGGTCCGAGGTCGATACCGGCCCCCCGTTGCCGGGGGCGCCCGACGTTGAGCAGCCGAGAGCGGCCTACTCGATCGCCCGAGCGCAGCGCGATGTGTTGGGCTCATCCAATGTGGCGCTGATGATCGCCAACCGTACGCTGGAAGGAGAGAGCCAGGGGTCGGCGAGCAGCGACGCTACTTTGTTCTTCACCAGGACACTGGGCATGACGGCGCAGGTCGCCCAGAGCTGGGGCCCGTCCAACACCGGGACCTGGGCCTACTTCATACGGCCGGCCTACGATTCGCCGACCAGCCACTTCCACGTCCGCTACACGCACCTCGGCCATAGCTTCGCCGACAACGTCAACGTCATTGGGTTCATTCGCGACGACGACAGGCGCGAGATCGACTCGGCGCTCGACCACACGTTCTGGATCCGCCGTGGCGCGTTCGAGCGCATCGCTTACGACTCGAACTACAACATCTACTGGAGCCAGCAGGGCACTCTGCGTAGCTGGCAGATCGACCAGGAGCTCGAGGTCGAGCTGCGCAGCCGCTGGTCGATGGAGCTCGAATACCAGGAGGAGTTCAAGCGCTTCGAGAAGGACTTCCGCAATCGCCAGCTCGGCGTAGAGATCGGCTACAACACCCGCCAGTTCCAGTCGGCCCGCGCCGGAGTCCTCGCCGGTAGGAACTTCGATGCCGACTTCCAATTGTGGACCGCCAGCGCCGCAGTCAAACCGACCGCCCAGCTCTCACTCGAGTACGAGCTGGAGCGCCTGGTGCTGGACCCGGATCCGGAAAACGAGAGTACCTGGATCCATGTCGTTCGCGCCGACCAGTTCTTCACCCCGGATCTCTTCTTGAAGGTCTTCTTTCAAACCAATTCCGCGATCAGTAAAGAGAACATCCAGGCCGTCTTCGTCTACCGTTATCGCCCGCCCTTCGGTACCATCCAGCTGGCCTACCAGCGCGGCACGGGGGAGTTCGGCGAACGCTCCCAGCAGGGGAACACCCTCTTCTTGAAGGTGACCGCCGTTTTCTGAGCCACCGGGGCGGCGTTGCTACGCGGCGGTCCTGGCCGCATCTTGTGCCCCAAGCCCCGATACTAGGTGACGGAGCCAGCGTGGGAGGCGCTGGGGTCCTGCGAGCGTAACTCGCGAGCGGGCACGATGGCGCTACGTCCTCGCTCGCGTACGCGAGCGGTAAAGCGAAAGGACCCCACGCCGACCCGTAACCACCGGAGTGGAGATATTCGCTAACCCTGGGAGGATCACGAGATGTCGGATGCTATCGCTGGACTGAAGCCTGAACCCGTGTGGAGATACTTCGCCGAGATCAGCCAGATCCCGCGCGAGTCGAAGAACGAGAAGCAGATCTCGAACTACGTCATGGGGGTCGCCAAGCGGCTCGGCCTCGAGGCGAAGCAGGACGGTGCGCTGAACGTCGTGGTCAAGAAACCAGCCACCGCCGGCCGCGAGGGCACGCCCAGCGTCTGCCTGCAGGGTCACCTCGACATGGTCTGCGAGAAGAACAAGGGCGTCGAGCACGATTTCGAGAAGGACCCGATCCGGCTCGTTCGCCAGGGCAATCTTCTTATGGCTGACGGAACGACGCTGGGCGCCGACAACGGCATCGCCGTCGCCACGAACCTGGCGATCATGGAGGATCGCTCGCTGGAGCACGGGCCACTCGAGTTCCTGTTCACCGTCGATGAGGAGACCGGGCTCACCGGCGCCGGCTTCCTCAAGCCCGGGTTCGTCGAGAGTAGGATCCTCCTCAACCTCGATTCCGAGGAAGAAGGCGAGATCTTCGTGGGCTGCTCCGGTGGCCGCGATACCTCCGGTACCTGGCGCGTGAACTTCATGCGGGCGCCGGGCGGCTCGGTCCCCATGCGACTCAAGGTGCAGGGCCTGGTCGGCGGTCACTCGGGCCTCGAGATCGACAAGGGGCGCGGCAACTCGATCAAGACGCTTGCTCGAGTGCTCTATGAGTTGCACGAGATCGGCGCGCGCCTCGCCCACATCGAAGGCGGAAACAAGCGGAACGCGATTCCCCGCGAGGCCGAGGCCCTGGTCTTCGTGCCCAAGGACAAAGTCCGCAAGGCACAGGCGATCGCCAAGAAGTTGGACGAGACGATAGGTGCCGAGCTGGCCAGCGTCGACCCCGACCTGTCGATCACGCTGGAGCGCGAGAGCGGCGATGTCGAGCGCCAGGTTATGAAGAAGGACCAGCAGGAGGGGATAATCAAAGCGCTCGTCGCGCTGCCCCACGGCGTCACCAAGATGAGCGTTGACATTCCGGGACTGGTGGAGACGTCGACCAACGTCGCGGTCCTCAGCACGGCGGGGAGCAAGATCATGCTGGAGACCAGCCAGCGCAGCTCGGTGGCATCCGAGATCGAGGAGATCGTCCAGACGGTCGCGACGATCCTCGAGCTCAGCGGCGCCAAGGTCGTTCAGGATTCCGGCTACCCCGGTTGGAAGCCGAACCTCGACTCGCCGATTCTCAAGATCGCCAAATCGACTTACCAACAGCTCTACGGCAAACAACCCGGCGTCCAGGCCGTACACGCCGGACTCGAGTGCGGCATCATCGGCGAAAAATATCCGGGCATGGACATGATTTCGTTCGGCCCGACGCTCGAAGGCGTTCATTCGCCCGACGAAAAAATGCACATCGACACGGTGGAGAAATTCTGGGACTACCTGCTGGCGATCTTGAAAAACGTGAGCTGAACGCCAAACCTTGCGCAGGCGGCTCGTTAGACTGCAAATTATACCGACTCCAGCGCCGGCCGCATTACACGAGGGAGGGGCGAAGATGGCGAAGACGACTTTCGTGGTGAAAAGCCACAAGGACGGCTGGCACGTGCAGAAGGAAGGCAAGAGGTCGCCGGAGAGCTTCCACAAGAAGAAAGCCATCGCCGTCAAGAAGGGAAGATCGCTGGCGAAGAAATCGAAAGGCTACCTGAAGATCAAGGCCAAGACGGGCAAGATCCAGGCGAAGCGCTACTACGGCGAATAACTTCGTAGCGTGCGGGATGATCGCCTTCTGTCATCCCTCAATCACGAAGACGCCAATCCAAGTCGATCAACCGGGTGGGCACCAGTGTCTCTGGTGCTCACCTTTTCTTTCGCGCATCTTGTTGCCGTAGCCCAGGTCTCCTACATAGTCGAAACTCGTTTTGCAGGCCGGTCCTCACGGTGAACGATAGGCGCAGCAAGCTGGGCCTCGCGCTGTCCGGCGGCGGTTTCCGGGCATCCTTCTTCCATCTCGGCGTCCTGCGGCGCCTGGCCGAGCTCGACGTTCTCAGGCACGTGGAGGTCCTCTCCACCGTATCCGGCGGTTCCATACTGGCGGCCCTCTACATCCTCGTCCTAAAAAAGTACATCGATCGCAAAGCCGACCTAGACCGCGACGACTACGTCGAGATCGTCAAGGAGGTCGAGGACGATTTCCTCGCGGGTGTTCGCAAGAACCTGCGCACGCGGCTGCTGTTGAACCCGTTCGCGACACTCTGGATCATCGTGTCGAACTCGACCCTGGCTCAGCGGATGAGCCGTCTGTACCAACGTCATCTCTACAGGCGGATCGTCGACGAGCTTCGCCACAAAGGCCAGCTGAAGCGCGCGGGGAAGGCGGGCGAGGTCGCCCTCAAAGATGCTCGTTTCCTGCCAGGAGGCGAAGAAGTCGTCGGTGGGGTGGAGGAGTACAACCGCACGCACTCGACCAAAATCCCGCAGCTCGTCCTCAACGCCACGACCCTCAATTCCGGGCGCGATTGGCGGTTCACCAGTGTCGAGGTCGGCGATTCGGTGCTCGGGTTCCTGCGTTACGACGAGATCGACGACCTCGTCGACTACCGGCGCGAGCTGGCAGAGAGAGCGCTCGAGGACCTCATACGGAGCGTTGAGACACCGCCGCAGCGCTTCGGGTCCGAGGTGGTGGTGGCGGCCATCTTCCGGCTGCTGTGGCAGGAAGCCGACGCCGAGGCTAGGGCCGATTTCGGGAAGCACGCCCGAGAGGTACTGACGGGTGCAGGCATCGACCTCGGCCCTTGGCCGGTTCTCGACGGGATCTGTAAAGAGGGGTTCCCCCTTCGCCGCTTCATGTCCTGCGAGCTGGGTGAATTGCGGGCGGCCAAGCAGGAAGCGTGGTATGTGTGCCGCGGCCCGCGTGACGGTGTGCCGGCGGGATTACCGCGCGGCCAGCGCGCCCGTCGCTTCTGGTTGGCGATACGCGAAATCGGAGCGGATGTCTGGGGCGAGTGCCGACGGCTAGTCGGCGAGTCGCCCGAGCGGCTAGAAGCTCTGATGGCGTTCGTTATCGATCTCTACCAGCTGCGCACGAGTCTTCTCATCGGTTCGAAAGCGAAGCGTGACTTCGAGAAGATCACGCTTGCCGATGCGGTGGCGGCCTCGGCCTGCTTCCCGCCCGTGTTTCCGCCCTACACGATCCTCGGCCTCTACGATGATACACACGTTGCCACGCTGCGCCTCACCGACGGCGGCGTCTTCGACAATCAAGGCATGTCAGCGCTCTTCGAGGAAGAGTGCACGCACATCATCGCCAGCGATGCCGGCGGCCTGATGCAGGTCGAGCGGCGCGTGACGGCGGGTCGCTTCGGGATGATGGGACGGATCTTCTCGATCCTGATGGACAACGTTCGTAACCTCCAGATTCGTAGGTTGAGGGAGGAGCGGCGCGTCACGGCGGGCCTCAGCGGAGTCGACGGCCAGGATCCTGCCCTGGACGATCTCAAGCAGCGATACGGGCTGGATGGCGCCGCGTTCTTCCATATGACCACACCTCCCGAGGACGGCGATCCGGAGGGCCTGCCGCCTCACCCGGAAGCGAAAGCAATCGCCTGCATCCGCACCGACCTCGACGCCTTCGGCGACGGCGAGATAGCTGCACTTTTCTACCAGGGCTATTCGCTCGCCGATCGCTTCGTGCGCCGGTACCTCGGCCGCTCGCCGTTCGCTTCGTCCGACTGGAAACCGGCCGACCGCGCACCGCTGCCGCGGATGAGGCAAGAGGATTGCCCGGCCCGGAGATTCGCCGAGGGAGGTGAACGGAGGGTCATCGAGGCGGGCGCACTACGTTTCTTCAGGTCGCTGAAATTGAGGGCCTGGGAAGCGTGGCTGTTCACCCTCGCCTTGCTTGCCGGTGCGATCGTCGCTGGCTGGGAGGTTAGCCTATCGCTCGCCGGTCTTTTGGCGGCGCTCGGCGACGCGCTGGAAAGAATATGGCCTTTTGCGGTGGACCGACCGGTGCCGGTGGTCGTATGGGTTCTGGGTATAGCGCTGCTCATCGCCTGGTACGTCCTCTGGCCGAAGCTGATGCGGAAGCTTGGAAAGGTGCGCCCGTTCGTTACCATCGTTAAGTGGATACGCGCCATCGCCGGAAACTTCCTGTGGGTCTTCGGGCTGCTTCCGGTCTGGGTGTCCCTCGCTGGCGCGTTGATCGCCACGACAAGTCACGTCGTATATAATGGTGCATTCCTACGCGTCACAGGTTACTTCGATCGTTGCCTCGAGTCCTGGTTGGGAGAGGGCTGATATGAGACATAGCGGGAGAGATACGGGGAAGGCGCTGCGTCGAGCGCTGCAGCTGACCGTCCTGGCCGCGACATTGGCCGGGCTAGGCTGCCAGATCAAGCTGGTCGCCGACTACGATGAGATCACCGACCGCTCGATCACTGCACTGCAGCGCGAGTTCGAGCTCTTCTTCATCGACGTAGAGCGCAATCTCCACACGCCCGATGCGGTTCATGACAACTACATCGGGTTCTACGACGAGGTGCGGGCCGAATTGAGCGTCATAAGGGTGCGCGCCGCCGCCCGGCCGAAGAACGAGATCACAGTCGA
Organism: Gemmatimonadota bacterium; assembly: GCA_039586755.1. Lineage (GTDB taxonomy): Bacteria > Gemmatimonadota > Gemmatimonadetes > Palauibacterales > KS3-K002. The sequence continues at coordinate 37,882 of JBDHJU010000029.1, forward strand.
GCAACTCGACCTCGTGGCGCAGAACGTCGACAATCTCGAGGAGCTGCACAAATTAGGGTTCGACAGTCCGGAGGAGCTGGAACCGCTACGCGCCGCGTTTCAGCAGAGCTTCCAGGCGATACTGACGCTTGAGCTGGCCAAGAAGCGGGGCCAGTAGGAGGGTATATGGCTATCAGGGTGCCGAGTCTGGCGAAACAGATGTTGGACGCATCCCGTGCGGTCCTCGAGGACAGCTGGCCCGAGATCAAGGACTACGCGAAGGCCGAGTTCAAAAAGACCGCGGAGAGCATAGCGATGATCGTGCGGCTCCACGCGGCGGGTAAGTTGACAAAGAAAAAAGCCCGCTTGCACCTGGAGATCCAGAAGAACGCATCCCGCACCGTCCTGCTGACGATCGAAGGCATGGGCATCATAGCGGTCGAGCGAGCGATCAACGCCGCGCTGGGTGCGGTAAGGGATACTGTAAACACGGCCGTCGGCTTCAGGCTCATCTGAGTATACCGCGACCGTCCAACGAAGCCCTCAGTTCTGCCTGCAAGTCGAGGAGCGTCCTGCTCGCAGAGAAGTCGACGGTCAAAGAAGAGGGAGATCAGGAAATGGACACAGCAGTCGTCGTCATTCAGATCATAGTCGCCTTGGGTATTCTCAATGTCTGGATACTGCGGTATGGAAAGCCCACGAGTTGGCGAGGTGGCGATGCTAAGAACATGAAGGAAGAGTTCGAGGTATATGGCCTCCCGGGTTGGTTCACGAATTTAGTCGGTTTTCTGAAGTTGCTCTTAGCCGCACTATTGATCGCGGGCCTTTGGGTCCCGGCCTTGACGAGACCCGCAGCAGTTGGATTGGCTGTCCTGATGCTCGGTGCAGTATCGATGCATGTCAAAGTCAAAGACCCTCTGAAGAAGTCTTTGCCCGCTCTAACCATGCTCGTGCTTTCTGTGATCGTAGCAGTCATGTAAGAGCGAAGAGACAGGGTGGGCGGTTCAGGCCGCCGCCCCCGGTCGGCCTGAAGAATCTCCCGGACGATACTATGCCGATTGTGCCGTCTCGAGATCGAATTCAGGTGGGCCAATCGTCGCGATCCCCAGATACCCATCGACTGTCACGATCTCGCCGTCGGTGATAGACAAGATCGCGTCACTCACGCCGTTGACACATGGAATCCCAAGCTCTCTCGCGATAATTGCGCCGTGTATCAACATGCCGCCGCGACGTTCAACGATGGCGGCGGCGAGTGGTACGATGTGCGACATGGTTGGCTGGATAGCGTCGCAGATCAGTACCTCACCGGCAGAAAAGCGGTTGAAGTCATCTGTCGATCGCACCACGCGTGCCCGCGCCGTGGCAAGGCCGGGGGCCGCCGGTTGTCCGATGATCTGCCGCGGTGTCTCGCCTTCGCTTCCAGACAACGCCTTTCGCGCTGCTTCGCCGGGCTCAGGTAGGAGGACCCGTCCGCCAGCGGCGTCGCGAAGTGCTGCACTCAGCAGTGGTGCCGCTTCGACACTGACGCGGGCGCCGGGTTCGAGGCGCCCCGAACCCTCGAGTCGTTGCGCAGCGGTATTCGCAGCACGGAGCAGTTGTTTCTCGACGCGGCCGAGCAACACATTGTCGTCATCGCGGAGTCTCCAGCTCAGACGAGCTATCGCTATGACAGATGTTGCCTCTTCCTGCCGCTCGGGCCCGACGGCATCAAGCAGGCGTTTCTCGTAGTCGGCCGGAGTCGCCGTGTCCGTCGTTGTGGCTCCAACCGCAGGGGCCGTCCTGGAGCCGGCCATTTCGAGTACGGTGTGCAATACGATATCGGGACGTTTGTCGAGCTGTTCTCCATCGTACGCCACATCCATGTATCTTTGGCAGACGCGGTCCAATTTATCAACGAACTCGGGGCCGCCGTCTACTTGGGCTGCCGCCTCCCGAACAGAGTGCCAGGCTTCGCTCGAGAACGATGGGCCGGATGTCTCTATTTTCCGCAGGACGGCGTGAAGCGCGGGATGATTCTCCAAGTAATCAGCGAGTTTGCCGAACGCGGCGTTTCTTTCGGCTGCGATCATCGGCTGATGCTTGAGAATGCCAACGAACTCATAGGGGTCGTCCGGCTTGACCGCGTCGTTGTAGTACGTTCCCAGTTGCCGGACCCCGTGCGCGAACGGGATGAACTCGTCCCAATATTTCGTCTTCCATCCAGTATGAATCGCGGCGCGTGCACTTATTGCATCGGCTAGCGCATCATCCGTGAGATCCTCGATCGGCTCACTGGCCAGGCGGCGGCCTTCCGCCTCGAGCTCGGGAATCAGGTCCTCCGTCACCCGTTTGCAGAGCGCCTCTAGCTTTGACATGCCCGGGCGTAGCGACAGGTACCACTCGCGCTGATCGCCCTCATCGCGGGATGCTGTGGTTGTGACGGGTCGTGCCTGGAGCACGGTGAAATCGGCGCCGCGCCCCGTCCATTCGATGTCCGGCGGCCAACCAAGCGTCGTCTCTATCCTGTTGAGGGTTCGGTGTATCAAGCCGACATCTTCGTCAGCAAGCAGGGGCTCCTCCGTCCGCCCTGTCCGGATACCCGGATGCCACTCGATGATTTCGCCACTCGAACGACGGATCAGCCAGCGATCGGGGTCGACGGCGCCGTCGACCAGGTCTCGACAGAGCCCGGGCACCGCTTCGATGAGTTGTCGGTCCTCGGTAAGATCCCTTGGATCTCTCCCGAAACCGACGCCTGAGCGGTCCATTGCAACGAGCCGTTGAACGACCACCGCCATCGCGCTCCGCGTGACATCGAGGCCGAGCTCCTTACGGTAGAGCAGCGCTGCGTCGGACCATAGCGACGCCCACACCACGCGAACCGCATCGAGCAGCGCCTTCTCGCCCATCACACCGACTACAGACTCGTGAAGCCCCGCGTATGACCGTGCTGCGGAATCCTCACCGACCGCCGAAGAGCGCACGGCGAGAGATTGTCCCTCGAAACCATGGAGCGCATCGCTGATCGCTTGCTCAACGTCGCGGGGAACCGGTGTCCGTAAGAAGGCCGTTCTGATTCTCAGTGCGGCATCCCAGATCTCCTCCCAGCGCATAGACGACATGGACTTCCGCCCGACCTCCATGTCTATCCGCTTTTTGAGACCGCCGTCTTCGAGAAATCGGTGGTATGCCCGGGTGGTAATACAAAAGCCCTGCGGGACCCGATAGCCGGAGGCGATGAGTTCCGAGAGTTTCACCGCCTTGCCGCCGATCCCTCCGTCGCCGATCGCTGCCGCTTCCGGGAGAGGTACGACTAACGGGAGGGTGGCACCCATTGGCCGACCTCCTGAAAGCGGGTCACGTGGAAAAAGCGAACGATGTCGATTCGGAACAGCGCACAGGATGGCGCTCTGACGAACGATTCGAGCTGTGAATGTCGATTGACGAGAAGTCGTGAGTACTGGTCGAACTCGGGACCGCGCGGGATCTCCGTCGTCTGACCGGTCGCGGTCAACGCCTCAACCTTCATCATGTCATTGGGATGGTCGGGGCGGTTGTCCACGACGAGGGCGACATGGTCGCATTCAGACAACAAACGGTATTTTCGGGTAGCGATTGGCGTGGTGAACACAGCGACAGAGAGGTTGTCCGAAAAGGCGAACGCAACCATCGAACCGTACGGTTGTCCCTGTCCCTGTGTGCACAAGACACCATAGGGTTGCGTGGTAACGAGGCATCGGATCCGCTCTTCGAGTCCTGGATTGGCTTCCGTGTTACCTGGCTCCACCGGACTATCCTCGGGTAAAGGGTTCGTGTCTTCTATTGACATCTCAAGTCCCACTCGTCTCGGCGTGAGGGTCTACTGGTGCTCTATCTTCGCCGGGACTGCAGATCCTCCAGCGCCTCGAGTGCCGCCTTGACGATGTCGCCCACCTTAACTATGTGCCTTTCTTCTTGATCGCGCCGCTTGAGCTCGACCCCGCCTGCCTGCAACGATCGGCGACCCAGCGTCAACCTCACCGGCAACCCGATGAGATCGGCGTCGTTGAACTTCACGCCGCCGCTGGCATCGCGGTCGTCGTAGAGCACCTCGATCCCTCCTTCGTGTAAGGACGTGTAAAGATCATCACCCCGTCGCGCGATCTCTTCTTCGCCGCCTGATAATACGACGAGGTGGACCTGGTACGGTGCCACCTCGGCGGGCCAGCACAGGCCGTGCTCGTCGTGGTGCGTCTCGGCTACACAGGCCAGCAGGCGGCCGATTCCCATCCCGTGGGAACCGATGGCCGGCGTCCGCTGTGTTCCGTCCTGGTCCTGGAACGTGATGCCCAGAGTCTCGCCGTACGCCGGGCTGAAGCGGTGGAGGCTGCCGATCTCCAGGCTGGCGGCCAGGCGCAGCGGCGCGCCGCACCCGGGGCAGGGAGCACCCGAAAAAGCGGCGGCGATGTCCGTCACGACGTCGGCGGCGTAGTCACGCTCGAAGTTCACGTTGCTGAGGTGGTAGCCCTCCTGGTTGGCGCCCGACACCAGGTTGGCGGAGCCGGCGACCAGGTCATCGACGACGACGATGAGGTCGTCCGACTCGAGGCCGACCGGCGAGGCGAAGCCCGGCACCGCCCCGACGGCGCGGATCGCCCCGGCCTCCGCCGGGGACATGCGGCGCGCCGCCACGGCGGCGGCGAGCTTGCTCTCGCTCACCTCCATGTCACCGCGAACCAGCGCCATCACAACTACATCACGCTCGCTGTCCTCCTCCCCTTCGTCGGCCACGGCGGCTGAAAAGAAGACGACCTTCGCCGTGCGCTCGGTGGGGACGCCCAGGTAGTTCGCCAACGAAGCGATGGTGTCGGTCCCGGGAGTGGCGACCTTTTCCAATGGTTCAGCTGCTTCAGGTGTGGGCTCGGGCTTCGCGAAGCGTGCCGTGCGCAGGTTCGCCGCGTAGTCGCACCCATCGCAGACCGCCAGACTGTCGTCGCCGAAGCCGCTCAGAAGATAGAACTCGTCCTCGATCTCATCCTGACGCTCCGATCTCGCGACCAGGATCTCCGACAGCCCGACCCGCCGGAAGATCCGCTCGAACGCCCCGCGGACGCTCTCGCAGCGCTCCTCCAGGCCCGCCCGGTCACGATCGAAGCTGTAACAGTCCATCAGGTCGAACTCACGGGCCCGGAGCAGGCCGCGCCCCGGACGCGGCTCGTCGCGGAACGTGGGTCGTATCTGGTATAGGAGGGCCGGAAGCTGCCTATAGGATGTGATGTCGCTCCGGGCCAGTTCGGCGGCGACCCCCTCGTGCGACGTCCCCAGCAGCAGACTCCTGCCGCCACGGTCGCTGAATCGCACCAACTCTTCGCCGTGGATCCTGCCGGCCTCGCGCCACAGCCTTGCCGGCTGCACGAGCGGCATGGCGACTTCCTGAGCGCCGATCCCCTCCATCTCCTGGCGCACGATCGCCTCGATCTTTGCGGCCGTCCGTAGCCCCAGCGGGAGGTAGCTGAAGATCCCCGGCGCCACTCCGCGTAGGTACGAAGCCCTTAGGAGCAGCCCGTGGCCCTCCGATTCGGCCTCCGCAGGCGTCGTCCTCAGCGTTTCCCCGAAGAGCCGCGACATACGCATGGGCCCAAGGTGCCGGACGGGGTTCGGGAACCGCAAGACCCTCCCGGCCTGTTGCAGACCGGGTCGGGGCTGCTAGACTAGTGACCGTTCACGTGGAATTCGTCGAATCCCGGTGAGCGCCAGGTAGTCCGCCGGCGCCGCCGCACTTGGGAGGCTCGAATGAGCGACCGGACCGACCTGGATATTCTCTCCATTAACACGATCCGTACTCTCTCGATGGACGCCGTGCAGAAGGCGAATTCCGGCCACCCGGGAGCGCCGATGGGCCTGGCGCCGTTGGCCTATTGCCTCTGGCAGCGGTTCCTTCGCTACGATCCAGGGGACCCGATCTGGCCGAACCGGGACCGCTTCGTGCTCTCGGCCGGGCACGCCTCGATGCTGCTCTACTCGGTACTCCACCTGGCCGGCGTCAAACAGGTCGACGGCAGCTACAAGGTCCTCGATGAGCCTGCGGTCTCGCTGGACGATATCAAGAACTTCCGGCAGCTGGAGAGTCGCACTCCCGGCCACCCGGAGTATCGCCTGACCTCGGGTGTGGAGACGACCACCGGGCCGCTGGGACAGGGCGCCGCGGCCAGCGTCGGGATGGCCATCGCGGGTCGCTGGATGGCCGAGCACTTCAACCGGCCAAACTTCGACCTCTTCGATTACAACGTCTACGCGCTGGCCGGCGACGGCTGCATGATGGAGGGTATCTCGTCCGAGGCGGCGTCGCTGGCCGCACACCTCAAGCTGTCGAACCTCTGCTGGATCTACGACAACAACAAGATCAGCATCGACGGGCCGACCACCCTCGCATTCACCGAGGATGTCGCTTCGCGCTTCAAAGCCTACGGCTGGCGCGTCACCCAAGTAACCGATGCCAATGACCTGGAGGCGTTGGCCGAGGCGTTCACCACGTTCAAGGAGACCGACGACCGACCCACTCTCATCGTCGTCGACAGCCACATCGCTTACGGCGCACCGAACCTGCAGGACAATAGCGAGGCGCACGGCTCGCCGCTGGGCGAGGACGAGATCCGCGCAACGAAGAAGAACTACGGCTGGCCAGAGGACGAGCACTTCCATGTGCCCGACGGCGTTCGCGAGCATCTCGCTGCCGGTGTCGGAGCCCGCGGCCGCGTGCTGCGCGACAAGTGGATGGAGAGGTTCGCGGCATACGAGGCGGAGTATCCCGAGCTGGCCGGGCAGGTTCAGATGATGCAGCTTCGCAAGCTACCGGCCGGTTGGGACAGCGAGGTCCCTAACTTCCCGGCCGACCCGAAGGGGATGGCTACCCGTGCATCTTCGGGCAAAGTCTTGAACGCCATCGCCAAAAACGTCCCCTGGCTGATGGGCGGTTCGGCCGATCTCACGCCTTCGACGAAGACGTTGTTGACCTTCGAGGATGCGGCGGGTGACTTCCAGGCGGGGGACTATCGGCCCCGAAACCTGCGCTTCGGGGTGCGTGAACATGCGATGGGCGCGATCCTCAACGGTCTCTCGCACTGCAAGGTGCGTCCGTACGGAGCAACCTTCCTCGTCTTCAGCGACTACATGCGCCCGTCGATCCGACTGGCCGCGTTGATGGAGATCCCCGTCGTCTACGTCTTCACACACGATTCCATCGGTGTCGGCGAAGATGGGCCGACCCACCAGCCCGTCGAGCAGCTAGCCGCGCTCCGTGCCATACCCGGCCTCGTCGTCATCAGACCGAGCGACGCCAACGAGACCGCCGAGGCGTGGCGTATGGCGATGGAGCTCCACCACGGGCCAACGGCTCTCGCTCTCAGCCGCCAGAACCTGCCCACGCTCGACCGTACGAAGTACGCACCGGCCGACGGTCTGCGCCGGGGCGCCTACGTGCTCGCCGACGCCGATTCCGGCGACCCCGAGGTCCTGCTCTTGGCCAGCGGTAGCGAGGTCGCGCTCTGCCTAGAGGCCTACGAGCGGCTCACAGCGGAGGGCGTGCGCGCCCGCCTGGTTAGCGTGCCGTCGTGGGAGTTGTTCGAGCGCCAAGATCAGAAGTACCGCGAGGGCGTCCTACCACCGGCCGTCGTGGCGCGGGTAGCGGTGGAGCAGGCGCTGGGACAGGGGTGGGAGAAATACGTCGGTATTGGCGGCGCGATCGTCGGTATGGAAACCTTCGGTGCCTCTGCGCCGATTAAGGATGTACAGAAGCATTTCGGTTTCACCGTCGACCAGGTCGTAGCAGCCGCCAAGGCGCAGATCGAGGCGGCTGGCTAACCCGAAGAAGCCCTGCTCTAGTTCCGGAGGCATATGTATGAACCCGCTGGTCAAGCTTGGCGATTATGGCCAGTCTGTCTGGCTCGACTACATCCGTCGAAGCCTGATCACGGGCGGCGAGCTCGAGCGCCTGATCGCCGAGGACGGACTCAGAGGCGTGACGTCGAACCCAGCGATCTTCGGCAAGGCCATCACCGGCAGCAACGACTACGCCGACGCGCTGGCCCGATTGGCGGCTGAGCGGGACCTCGACGCAAAGGGTATCTACGAGCGGCTGGCGATCGAGGACATCCAGATGGCCGCGGACGTGATGACCTCGGTCTACGGGACGTCGAATCGTCGCGACGGATACGTCAGCCTAGAGGTTTCGCCGGATCTGGCCCACGACACGGAAGGCACCGTCGAGGAGGCGCGTCGCCTCTGGCAAGCCGTCGATCGACCAAACGCCATGATCAAGGTGCCGGCCACCGCCGAGGGGATTCCGGCCGTCGAGCAGCTCATCTCCGAAGGGGTCAACATCAACGTCACCCTCCTCTTCGCGCGGGACACGTACGAGCGGGTGGCTGAGGCCTATCTGAGAGGCCTCGAACGCTACGTCGAGAACGGCGGCGACCCCTCCGGCGTCGCCAGTGTGGCCAGCTTCTTCATCAGCAGGATCGACTCGGCCGTCGACTCGATAATCGCCGATCAACTCGAGGGTGCTACGGATGCCGGACGCAGGGCGCGGCTGCGAACGTTGCCGGGCAAAGTGGCGATCGCCAATGCCAGGCTCACCTACCAGCGCTATAAGGGAATCTTTAGTGGTCCGCGCTGGGAGAAGCTGGCGGGAGCGGGCGCCCAGACCCAGCGACTGCTCTGGGCCAGCACCAGCACCAAGGCCCCGGAGTACCGAGACGTACTCTACGTGGAAGAGCTCATCGGGCCGGATACCGTCAACACGATTCCACCGGCAACGTATGATGCCTTTCGCGAGCACGGGCGACCACGGAATTCGCTCGAGGAGAATCTCGCCGGCGCGCAAGCTACGCTCGCCGATCTCCAAGGACTCGATATCTCTTTGAAGGACGTCACCGATCGCCTGCTCGCCGATGGTGTGCGTCTGTTCGCCGATGCCTTCGCCGAGTTGCTGGCCGCCGTCGATGCGAGTTGCGCCGCGCCCGCGCAGGCGATGGCCGGGCGCCAGACCTACACGATGCCAGAAGAACTCGCTGCACAGGTCGCGGCGACACTCGACGATTGGGCGACGAGCGGCAGGGTGCGGCGACTCTGGGAACGGGATTCGAAAGTCTGGACCGGGAGCGACGAATCGAACTGGCTGGGCTGGCTGGGGATTACCGAGGACCAGCTGAAGACGCACATGAGTCGTTTCCAGCGGATCTCGGAGGTGGCAAAGCAGGAGGACATCTCCCACGCTCTGCTCTTGGGGATGGGCGGCTCGAGCCTTTGTCCCGAGGTCCTCAGCGTGACCTTCGGAGCGACGGAGGGTTATCCCGAGCTGCACGTCCTCGATTCCACCGACCCGGCGCAGGTCAAAGCCTTCGAGGAAAAAGTCGACCTGGAGCGCACGCTGTTCATCGTCTCTAGCAAGTCGGGCTCGACGCTCGAGCCCAACATCTTCAAGGACCACTTCTTCGAGCTGTTAAAAGGACGGGTTGGCGGAGAGGCGGCGGGACGCCAGTTCATCGCCATTACCGATCCGGGGTCCAAGCTCCAGTCGGTCGCCGAAGCGGACGGGTTCCGCAGCGTCTTCTTCGGCGTACCAAGCATCGGCGGGCGTTACTCGGCCCTGTCGGACTTCGGCATGGTGCCTGCCGCGATCATCGGGCTCGACGTGCATCGCCTGCTTGATCGAGCCGAGGAGATGGTGCAGGCTTGCGCCGGCTGTGTGCCGCCGACGGAGAACCCCGGTCTCGTGCTGGGCGTGATACTCGGTGCCCTGGGCCGCGCCGGTCGCGACAAGGTCACGGTCGTCACCTCGCCGCCGCTCTGGGATCTGGGCGCCTGGCTGGAACAGCTGATCGCCGAGTCCACTGGGAAAGAGGGGAAAGCCCTCATCCCCGTCGACAGGGAAGCGTTGGGCCCGCCCGAGGTCTACGGCGACGACCGCGTATTCGTCTACCTGCGATTGGCCGACGCCGCGGACGCCGACCAGGACGCTGCTGTGGCCCGGTTGGCAGATGCGGGGCAACCCGTAGTCCGTATCGAGGTCGGCGACTGCTACGATCTGGGCCAGGAGTTCTTCCGCTGGGAGTTCGCCACCGCTGTGGCGGGCTCGGTCTTAGGGATCAATCCGTTCAACCAGCCGGACGTCGAAGCCAGCAAGCTGGCGACCCGCGCTCTCACCGACGAGTACGAGAAGATGGGGTCGCTGCCCGCCGAGTCGCCGGTCCTCGAGGAAGGGTCGGTTTCTCTGTTCACCGATGAACGGAACGCCAAGCAGCTGGCCGCGGCCGCCGGAGAGCAGACGGTAGCAGCGTACCTGAAGGCCCATCTGGATCGGCTGAGCTTCGGCGACTACCTGGGCCTGCTCGCCTACGTCGAGATGAACGACGAGCATGATGCCGAGCTCCAGGCCATCCGCCACCGCGTGCGGGACGCCAGGTGCGTCGCCACCTGCCTGGGCTATGGTCCCCGCTTCCTCCATTCGACGGGCCAGGCTTACAAGGGCGGACCCAATTCCGGTGTCTTTCTGCAGATCACCAGCGACGACGCAGCGGATCTTCCGGTGCCGGGTCGCAGTTACACTTTCGGCACCGTCAAGTCGGCGCAGGCACGCGGCGACTTCGAGGTCCTGGTGGAGAGGGGCCGCCGCGCGCTCCGCGTTCACCTGGGCGCCGACGTAGCCGCCGGGCTGAGGAACTTGCGCGAACTGATCGAGCGGGCGTTCACCTGAGCGGCTCGCCCTGTTAGCTGCAATGGGAGAACGGTAATGCAACTTGGAATGGTTGGACTAGGAAGGATGGGCTCCAACATGGTCCGCCGCCTGATGCGCGGCGGCCACGACTGCGTCGTCTTCGACCTGAGTCCCGAGAGCGTGAAGCAGCTGGAGGGCGAAGGTGCCGGTGGGGCCAAGTCGTTGGAGGACTTCGCCGATAATTTGAGTAAGCCCCGCGCCGCCTGGGTCATGGTACCCGCCGGCGAGCCAACCGACCAGACGGTGATGGCGCTGGCCGAGCTATTCGAGCCCGGCGACATCATCATCGACGGTGGTAACTCGTACTTCAAGGACGACCTGCGCCGCGAACAGCAGTTGGCGGAGAAGGGAATCCACTACGTCGACGTGGGTACGAGCGGCGGCGTCTGGGGACTCGAGCGCGGCTACTGCATGATGATCGGTGGCCCTGAGGAGGCGGTGGAGCGCCTCGACCCCGTCTTCGCGACGTTGGCCCCCGGCCCCGGCGAAATCGAGCGCACGCCGGGCCGCGACGGTGCAACGGCCCGCGTCGAGCACGGCTACCTGCACTGCGGGCCGGCCGGTGCCGGCCATTTCGTCAAGATGATCCACAACGGCATCGAGTACGGCATGATGCAGGCGTACGCCGAGGGGTTCGATATCTTGAAAAGCGTCGGCCGCTATAACCTCGACCTGGCCGAGATCGCTGAGGTCTGGCGCCGCGGCAGTGTCGTCACCTCGTGGCTCCTCGACCTCACCGCCACGGCGCTGCTGAAGGACCCGCAGCTGTCGGCCTATAGTGGCTTCGTCCAGGACTCGGGCGAAGGCCGCTGGACGGTTCTCACGGCCGTCGAGGAGGCCGTGCCCGCAGACGTGCTCTCGGCTTCGCTCTACGCCCGCTTCCGCTCGCGCCAGGAGCACACTTTTGCCGAGAAGGTTCTGTCGGCCATGAGGCACGGGTTTGGAGGACACACGGAGCCGCCGGGTGGAAAGTAGCCAGTAGCCGGTAGCCAGTAGCCGGTAGCTGACAGCCTGGTCCACCGGCCACCGACTACCGGCCACCGGCCACCAAAACCCAGACGTGACAAAGATGAGCGATACGCAAAACAACTCCGCTAAACCGGCAGGACCCTGCGCGATCGTAATCTTCGGTGCCGCCGGTGATCTGACGCGCCGCAAGCTCATACCCGCGCTCTACAATCTGGCCGAGGCCAGGCTGCTGCCCGACGAGTTCGCAATCGTCGGGTTCGCGCGCCGCCTCGACGAGGCTGAGTATCGCAAGCAGTTAGGGGATGAGGCGCGCCGCCACCTGACGGGCGAGTTCCGGCAGGACATCTGGGACTGGCTGGCCGAGCGGGTCTACTTTGTGATCGGCGACCTCACCGACCCCGAAGCGTACGTGCGACTGAAGGAGACGCTGGCGAAGGTCGACGAGGAGCGGGGGACCGGCGGAAACTACCTCTACTACCTGTCGACGCCGCCGAGCTTCTTCTCCGAGGTCCCGCGGCGTTTGGACGAGGTCGGCCTCGCCCGGGAAGGTAACGGCCGCTGGCGGCGCCTCGTCGTCGAGAAGCCCTTCGGTCACGACCTCGAATCGGCGCGCTCGCTCAACCGCGAGCTCCTCGAGGTCGTCGACGAGTCGCAGATCTACCGCATCGACCACTACCTGGGCAAAGAGACGGTCCAGAACATCCTGGTCTTCCGTTTCGCCAACGCGATCTTCGAGCCGATCTGGAATCGCCGCTACGTCGACAATGTGCAGATTACGGTGGCGGAGCGGGTCGATGTCGGGACACGCGGCGGTTACTACGACCATGCCGGCGCACTCCGCGACATGGTACCCAATCACCTATTCCAGCTTCTGGCGCTCATCGCCATGGAACCGCCAGTCTCGTTCGATGCCGACGCGGTCCGCAACGAGAAGGGCAAGATCTTTCGCGCCGTGAATCCCATCGAGCCCGATGAAGTACTGGAAGAGGCGGTGCGCGGCCAGTACGGCGAGGGTGACATGCCGGACGGCGAACGAGTTGTCGCCTATCGCTCGGCAGAGCGGGTCGATCCCGAGTCCGCGACCGAGACCTATGTCGCGCTCAAGCTCATGATCGACAACTGGCGCTGGGCGGGCGTGCCCTTCTACTTGCGCACCGGAAAGAGCTTGCCAAAGCGAGTCACCGAGATCGCCATCCAGTTCAAGAGCGTACCGCTGATGCTGTTCGCAAAGACGCCGGTCGATGAGCTGCAGGCTAATGTTCTGGTCATGCGGATCCAGCCGAACGAGGGGATCTCGCTCTCCTTCAGCGCCAAGGTCCCGGGCCCGCTTATGCGGATCGGCGGCGTCGATATGGACTTCTGCAACGTTAACTACTTCCACGCGACGCCGACGACTGGCTATGAGACGCTCCTCTACGACTGCATGAACGGTGATGCCAACCTGTTCCAGCGCGGCGACAACGCCGAGGCCGCTTGGAGCGTGGTGAACCCGATCCTCGATGTCTGGAGCGCGCTGCCGCCGCGCGAGTTTCCCAACTATGCCGCCGGAACCTGGGGACCACATGCAGCGGACGATCTACTACTACGCGACGGTCGCCGCTGGAGGACCCTCGGATGAAGATCCTCGCCGGTGACATTGGAGGAACCAACGCCAGGCTGACCGTCTACGACGTGCAACTGACCCACTACCAGACGCTCGTCGCCGAGACATTTCCCAGCCGCGAATACGGCACGCTGGAAGAGATCGTCTCGGGGTTCATGACGGGCCACGGCATCGCGTGCCAGCGCGCCTGCTTCGGCGTGCCGGGACCCGTCAAGGACGGCCGGGCGCAGACGACGAACCTGCCCTGGCTGGTCGAGACCTCGAAGCTCGCCGGCGCCGCCCAGGTCGAGGCCCTCGCATTGATCAACGACCTGAAAGCGCAGGCCTACGGCATCGCCGTGCTCGGGCCGCAGGACCTCGAGGTGCTCAACCGGGGCAGCGAGACGGCCAGCGGCAACGCGGCTCTCATCGCCGCGGGCACCGGCCTCGGTCAGGCGGGCCTCTACTGGGATGGACAGGCTTATCACCCCTTTGCCACCGAGGGTGGCCACACCTCCTTCGGGCCGACCGGTGAACGGCAGGTCGCCCTGCTCGATTTCCTCGCCCAGCGCTTCGGCCGCGTAAGCTGGGAGCGCATCGTATCCGGCCCCGGCTTCATGAACATCTTCGAGTTCCTGCTCGAGTACCGGGACGCTACAAAGCCTGCCTGGGTGGACGACGAGGTCGGTGAGGGCGGGGACCCGGCTCCGGTAATCACGAAAGCCGCGTTGGAGGGACGCTGTGAGATCTGCGTCGAGACCCTCGAGCTTTTCGTCGAGCTGTATGGTGCCGAGGCCGGAAACCTCGCCCTCAAGATGCTGGCAAGCGGCGGCTTGTTCGTCGGCGGTGGCATCGCGCCCAAGATCATCGATGCGCTGAGAGAACCGCCGTTCATGAACGCGTTCCTCGACAAGGGTCGCATGCGACCGCTGCTCGAGGCGACGCCGGTCCGCGTGATCATGAACAAAAGTACCGCGCTTCTGGGCGCCGCCCGCTACGCGGCCAGCCTCGGAGCAGCAGCGTAGCGAGGGCAGCGACGACATGTCAGATCAGGCGGTCGATCTAGGCCGCAGACTCCAGGAACAGCGTCGCCAGGCCGGTGGAGGGGTCGGCGAGCTTCCAGCTCTTATCCTCGAGATGGGTCTTGCCGCGAAGATCCTGACTCGCGAGATCCGCAGGGCCGCCCTGGTCGGAAACCTGGGGCTCGCAGGTGAACAGAACCCGAGCGGCGACACGCAGAAGAAACTGGACGTCTACTCGAACGAGGTCGTGGTCAAGGCGTTCACCGATACGGGCCTGGTTGCCGCAATCGTATCCGAAGAGATGGAAGAGCTGCGCACGATCAGCTGCAACGATGAGGCCGAGTATCTGTTGTGCGTCGATCCGCTCGACGGTTCATCGAACACCGATATCAACGGAGCTGTGGGTACGATCTTCAGCTTCTATCGCCGCGGCGTCTCGGGTGCCTGCATCGATTGCGAGGGCGAGCTACGGGAGGGCGCCGAGCTGGTTGCGGCGGGCTACGTGCTTTACGGGCCGAGCACCGTTCTCGTCTACAGCATGGGTGACGCGGTCGATGCGTTCACACTCGATGACGATGTCGGTGAGTTTCTTCTCTCGCATGCGAAGGTTCGCTGCCCGGATCGCGGCTCGTACTACAGCGCCAACTTGGGCCGCTACCACGGCTGGGATCAAAACATCCGTGCCTATGCCGACCACGTGATCGAGCCCGACCCGGCGAGCGGCAGGCCGTACTCGTTGCGCTACAGCGGCGCGCTGGCCGCCGACCTACATCGGGTCCTCCTCGAGGGCGGGATCTATCTCTACCCGGCTGATGAAGACTACCCCGAAGGCAAGTTGCGCCTGCTCTACGAGTGTGCGCCCCTCGCCTTTGTCGTCGAGGCGGCTGGTGGACGAGCCAGCACCGGTCGTGGGCGCGTACTCGACCTGCGGGCCGATTCGCTACACCAGCGCGCCCCGCTGGCCATCGGCAGTAGCGATGAGGTGGCGACCTTCGAACGCTTCGTAGCGACGCGTGGGCGCTGACGTGGCGATTCGCATCTTCGATAGCCCCGATCTAGTGGCCGAGGCTGCCGCCGACGTCTTCGTGGCTCGGGCGAGGCAGGCGGTCGAGTCGGGGGTGGCACTACATGTCGCGCTCTCGGGTGGTTCCACCCCGCTGCGGCTCTTCAAGCTGCTTGCCGCCGTGCCCTACCGCGATGCGGTCCCCTGGGACCGGGTTCACTTCTTCTGGGGCGATGAGCGGACCGTTCCGCCGGACCATCCCGACAGCAACTTCGGGGCGGCAAACGAGGCGCTGCTCTCGAAGCTCGAGCTACCTGAAGCGAATGTGCACCGGATCCACGGCGAGCATCGCGATCCGCAAGAGGCTGCCGCCGACTACGAGGCGGAGCTGCGACGCCACTTCGGGCTGGCGGATGGCGAGTTTCCCCGCTTCGATCTCGTCTTCCTTGGGATGGGCGCCGACGGGCATACGGCCTCGCTCTTCCCGGGAACTGAGGTGCTGGAAGAGCGCCGGCGCCTGGCCGTCGCCCAGTGGCTCGAGACGATGAGCGCCCAACGTATCACCCTGACTTGCCCTGTCTTCAACAACGCTGCATGTATACTGTTGCTGGTGACGGGCGGGGAGAAAGCGGAGACGCTGCGCGAGGTGCTGGAAGGCGCGACAGACCCGCCCCGTTACCCCGTCCAGCTGATCCGCCCCGAGGGCGGGGAACTTAACTGGTATATCGATGAGTCGGCGGGTCGGCTGCTCGGCCGGGAGCCTTAGTACCGGCCCAGCGACCCGACTGAACCTGAAGGGAGAAGGAGAATCATGGCCGCAAAGACCGCTGGATCTTTGGCGCTGATCGAGGACCTGCTCGGCGATGAGGCGGAGTCGCTTCTGAGTTTTGCCTGCAAGGGGATCACGAAGGACCAGCTTCACCTGCCGGGCCCCGATTTCGTCGACCGTATACTCACAGTCTCCGATCGTAACCCGCAGGTGCTGGTCAACCTACAGCGCATCATCGACAACGGCCGGCTGGCAGGCACGGGTTACCTGTCGATCTTGCCGGTCGACCAGGGCATAGAACACTCGGGAGCGGCGTCCTTCGCGCCCAACCCGATGTACTTCGATCCCGAGAACATCGTGAAGTTGGCGATCGAGGCCGGCTGTAATGCGGTCGCTTCGACGCTCGGTGTGCTGGGCGTCGTGTCACGCAAGTACGCCCATAGAATCCCCTTCATCGTGAAGCTCAACCACAACGAGCTGCTGAGCTACCCGAACCAGTTCGATCAGGTGCCGTTCGCGTCGGTCGAGCAGGCGTGGGAGCTGGGCGCCGCTGCGGTCGGTGCGACGGTCTACTGGGGTGCCGAGGAATCACACCGGCAGCTGCAGGAGGTCTCCGAGGCCTTCTCGCGGGCGCACGAGCTCGGTATGGCCACCTTCCTCTGGTGCTACCTGCGGAATGCGGCTTTCAAAAAGGACGGTGTGGATCATTCGACAGCCGCGGACCTGACGGGCCAGGCGAACCACCTCGGCGTCACCATCGAGGCGGACATCGTCAAGCAGAAGCTTCCCACGCATAACGACGGCTACGGCGCCCTCAGCTTCGGTAAGACGTCCAAGCTGGTCTATGACGAGTTGGTGGCGGATAACCCGGTGGATTGGACGAGATGGCAGGTCGCCAACTGCTACATGGGCCGCATCGGCATGATCAACTCGGGCGGCGCATCGACGGGCACGGGCGACCTCGGCTCGGTCGTGCGTACCGCGGTGATCAACAAACGCGCCGGCGGCATGGGCCTCATTTCAGGGCGCAAGACTTTCCAGCGACCCATGCAGCAGGGCGTCGAGCTCTTCCACGCCATTCAGGACGTTTATCTCTGTAAGGATGTGGATATCGCCTGAGGGCTCTACGCTAGGAGCCGGGTTCCGGTAGAGGAACGCACTTGTAGCGCACTTCATTGGCCACCTGGTAGCCAATACAGTAGAGCCCCGTACAGCAAGCGGGGTCGTTCCCTCCGCACTTGCCCTCTAACTCAACGCAGATGGGCTCCTCGGGGTCCGTGCATCCCGGCGTGGTGGACGGTATGGCGGCTACCCCGACGATCAGAAGTATCCGGACAATCTTCTTCCCGAGCTTTCTTATCACCGTTCGCGGCACCAGTAAGGGTCGGGGCGCTCAGAAGATGCGGCCTGCGGGTGTCGTCGGCAATATGCTTGGCGCCTAGAATATTCCCTTCTAGTCCACCTCCAGCTCCTCCAGCGTCCGCGGCCAATCATCTTTCAGCAATCGCGACAGCGCTCGGTCGCGCAGCAGTCTCCCCTCCGTCTGGCAGCCTGCACAGTAGTTCGTCTCGTTCGCCGCGTAGACGATCCGTTGGATCGGCGAGCCGCAATGTGGGCACGGCTGCCCGTACTTCCCGTGCACTTTCATCGCCGGGTGGAACGCGGTCACCTTCTCCGGGAACCCGTCACCGACCTCCGAGCGCAGCCGTTCTGTCCACTCTCGCAGCGTCTCGCGGACCGCGCTGTGCAGCCGAGTCAATTCATCCTCGCTCAGTTGCTGCGTCCGTTTGACCGGCGAGAGCCGCGCCACCAGCAGGATCTCGTCGGAGTGGGCGTTGCCGATCCCACTGAGGATTCGCTGGTCGGTCAGCGCGCGTTTGAGTGAGCGATTATCGTGCACGAGTGCGGCTCGAAACTCCTCGAGCGAGGCCTCCAGTGGGTCGATGCCCCCGCGCTCGAAGGCCGCAAGGGACGCGGCGCCTTGCACCAGATGCAGCGATGCTCGCTTCGCCTTCGCAGCCTCCGTCAGCAGCAGCGAGCCGTCTTCGAAGTCGAACGCGGCGTGTCCCGCCCTTTTCGGAACCGCCACCCCTCTCTCACGCCAACGGAGTCGGCCGGTGATCATCAGGTGAAAAACAAGGTAGAGTTCGCCGTCCAACTCCCAGACGATCCGCTTGGCCATCCTGCGCAGGCCTCGAACGCGCTTGCCCTCGGCCAGCGAGATGGGGGGATCGAAAGTCTTGAGGAGAGATGGCGAGTGAAGCCTAACTCGCTCCAGCGTCGCGCCGCGGATCCGGCGCTCCAGCGCCTCGACGTAAACCGCGACTTCGGGCAGTTCCGGCATGCCAGCAGGCGACCCTTAGTCGTGCGCTCCCAACGCCCGGTCCAGGTTGAACGCCGCGCTGATCAGGCTGATATGAGTGAACGCCTGGGGGAAGTTGCCCAGCGCCTCGCCCTGCGGACCGGTTTCTTCGGCGTAAAGCCCCAGGTGGTTCGCGTAGCCCAGCATCTCCTCGAACATTAGCCGGGCGTCGCGAAGCCGGGTCGGGTCGCGCCGGCCGGCGCGGGCCAGCGCTTCGACCAGCCAGAAGGTGCACATATTGAACGAGCCTTCCTCGCCTTCCAGGCCGTCTTCGGTCTCGTAAACGTTGTAGCGGAAGACCAGGTTGTTCTCGAGCAATCCGCCTTCTGCCGGTGGTCGGACCGTGGCGTCGATCGTACTCAGCATGCGCGGGTCGTTCGGCGAGATGAAGAAGACCAGCGGCATGATCAGGTTCGAGGCGTCGAGCGAGTCGCTACCGTAATGCTGGACGAACGCCTGGCGCTTGTCGCTCCACCCGCTATCGAAAATCTCCTCGTAGATCTGATCACGGATCGTGAGCCAGCGCATACGGTCGGCGGGCAGCGACCGCTTGTCCGCCAGCCGGATGGCGCGGTCGAGAGCGACCCAGCACATGAGCTTCGAGTAGACGAAATGCTGGCGCGGGCCTCGCACCTCCCAGATCCCCTCGTCTTCCGTCTGCCAATTTTCGCAGACCCAATCGACCATGCGGCGCAGCCAGACCCAGCCGTCGTAGGCGACAGGAGCGCCGTACTTGTTGAACAAGTAAACCGAGTCCATCAGCTCGCCGTAGATGTCGAGCTGTAGCTGGTTGTAGGCCCCGTTGCCTATGCGCACGGGACGCGAGGCCCTGTAGCCTTCCAGGTGATCGAGGGTCTCCTCGACGAGCTCGTGCCGCCCGTCGATACCGTACATGATCTGCAGCGAACCGTCCGGCTCGGGCTCCTGGATGCGCTGCCGCAAGAACTGTCCGAAGCGAGCCGCCTCCTCCGTGAATCCTACCCTGATGAAGGCGTAGAGCGTGAAGGCGGCATCTCGAATCCACGTATAGCGATAATCCCAGTTGCGCACGCCGCCGATATCCTCGGGAAGGCTGCAGGTTGGGGACGCGACGATCGCACCCGTGGGCTCGTACGTCATCAGCTTCAGAGCGAGCACCGAGCGGTGTACCGCTTCGCGCCAGCGGCCGGTGTACGTGCACTTGTTCAGCCAGTGTCGCCACCATTCCACCGTGCCGTTGAACAGCTCGAACTCTTCTTCGCGAGACAGCCCCTGGCCACAGCCGGCCCCGCCCTCGATTTCGCGTAGTACGAAGATCGCCGTCTGGCCACGTTCGAGGGAGAACTCGGCCCTGACTCCCGTACCGTCCTTTGTCAGTTCGATGTCGGTGACGAGCCCCAGGTTCAGCCCCGGCCCCCGGAAGCAGGCGCCTTCGGGGCTCACTTCCAGCGAGTGCTCGTCCCGGGCGTAGTTGAATGCCGGTTTGCACTCCATGCCGAAGGCCATCGAACCGCGTACGACCTGTACGCGCCGCACCAACCAGTGGCTACCCCGATCACCGTGCGGGACACCAACCGGCATATAGTCGACTATTTGGCCCACACCGTCCGTCGACAGGAAGCGCGTGACCAGTACATTCGTATCGGGCCAGTAATACTGCTTGGTGGTGACATTCGTGACATCACGCGGGCAGATCTTGAAATGGCCGCCCTTCTTCTCGTCGAGGATCGCCGCGAAGACGCTCGGCGAGTCGAAGTGTGGATAGCAGAACCAGTCGATCGATCCGTCCATCCCGACCAGCGCCGCGCTGTGCATGTCGCCGATGACGCCGTAATCCTCGATGGGCTTGTATGCCATATCCTTGTCCTCGAGCCTCGTCCTTGAGAGGACTGCCAATATCGCCCCGCCCCCCGCGGCGTCAACCTCGGGGGCGGGGGCAAAGTTCCCTTCTATAGAGCCTCTATTTGCTGTCCTTGAGGATCTCTCGGGCGGCATTGTACCCTGGAGCGCCGGTGACGCCGCCCCCCGGGTGCGTGCCCGCGCCACACAGATACAGGCCCTCGACTGGTGAGCGGTAGCGTGCCCAGCCGGGCACCGGCCGCATGAAGAAGAGCTGGTCGAGTGTCATCTCGCCGTGGTAGATGTTTCCTTCCGTCAGCCCGAAGACAGCCTCGAGGTCCAGCGGGGTCAACACCTGCCGGTGAAGGATCGCCGACTCGATGTTCGGCGCGTAGCCGGCGAGAGTCTTCACGACCAGCTCACCCAGGGCTTCGCGCTTCGCGTCGTCCCACTCGCCGTCCTTCAGATTGTAGGGGGCGTACTGGACCAGGATCGACATCACGTGCTGACCGTCGGGCGCTAGACTCGGGTCGGTAAGCGAGGGGATGATCGCCTCGAGGTACGGCTCGCGTGAGGGCTCGCCGTATTTTGCGTCGTCGAAGGCACGCTCCAGATACTTGAGGCTGGGGCTGATGGAGATCAGGCCGCCCAGATGTGGTCCGTCGCCCGGCAGACAACTGAAATCGGGAAGTTCGCCCAGCGCCAAGTTAACTCTGGCGACGACGCCCTTGAACTTGATGTTGCGCACGCGGCGTACGAAGTCGGGGTCCAGATTGAACGGGTCCAGCAGCCCGCAGAAGGTCCGGCTGGGGTCGGCGTTGGAGATGACATGTCGCCCTGCGATCTCCTCACCGTCTACCAAGGCAACGCCGGTCGCCGCCCCGGCTTCGGCCACAATCCGCTCCACCCAGGCGTTCGTCCTTATCTCGACCCCGGCGCTGCGGGCGGCACTCTCCAGTGCCCGCGTCAGGCCGCCCAGGCCGCCGCGCGCGCGCAGCGGGGCGCGCAGGACGCCCTGCTTGGCTCCGACGTGATGGTGCAAGAAGAGGAAGGCGGTCCCTGCCGCCATCGGTCCCTGGAGGATTCCGGTGATCCCGACCGCGCCCAGTGTGCCCTTCAGCAGGTCGTTCTCGAACCACTCGTCCAGAAGCTCGACCGCGGTCATCGGCAGGACCCGAAGCACCTCCGTCATGTCCCGTTTGCCCAAACGACGCAGGCGGCCGGCCATCTTTAGCAGCTCCCATACGTCTTTCTTCTTCTTCGAGAGGACGTCTGGGGGGGTCGAGTAGATCGACTCGAGTAACCCGGTCGCCTTCGCGACCAGAGCGGCAAAGCCGTTCCAGCGCTTGGCGTCTTTCTCTGAGAGCTGCCCGATCGAATCGACCGTGACCTCTGGCGTCCGCCAAAGGAGCAGGTGGTCGCCGTTCTGACCAGGCGAGAAGACGGCAGGGTCGAGCGGCAGCAGTTCCAGTCCGTGCTTGGCTAGCTGCAGGTCGCTCAGCACCGTGGGGTGTAAGCGGTTTATGGAATGGGCCCCCGTGTCGAACTTGAAGCCCGGGAACACCTCCTCGGTCACCGCTGCGCCACCGACCATCTCGCGCCGTTCGAGGACGAGAACCTTGAGTCCGGCTTTGGCCAGGTAGGTGGCGGTGACGAGGCCATTGTGCCCGGCACCGATAACGATGGCGTCGTATTGGTCGTTCATCGTTACCAGTCCTTCAGGATTTCCAGTGCCGCGAGTCGGCCGGAGGCGCCCGTGATCCCGCCACCCGGATGAGTTCCCGATCCGCACTGATAGAGGTTCTTGAGCGGCGTCCGGTAGTCCGCCCACGGGTGAGTCGGTCGCATGAAGAACAGCTGATTCAACGAAAGCTCGCCGTGGAAGATGTTCCCCTGGGTGAGCCCGTACGTCTCCTGCATATCCCACGGCGTTACGACGTGGCGGTGAATGATGGCGTTCTTCAGGTTCGGCGCGAACTGTGAGACCGTATCGACGACGGCGTCACCGAACGCCTCGCGTTGCTCGTCGTTCCATCCGCCGTTCAGCTCGAACGGCGCCCACTGGCAGAAGATCGACATCACGTGCTTGCCCGGTGGCGCCATTCCCGGATCTATCATCGACGGGATGATGATGTCCATGTACGGGTTTCTCGAGAAGTTACCGTACTTGGCGTCATCGTAGGCGCGTTCCATATAATCGAGGCTTGGACTTATCGAGATCGCGCCGCGAAGATGCGGCCCCTTACCCGGCAGGCACGTGAGGTTCGGAAGTTCGCCCAGCGCTAGGTTCACCTTGCCGGACGACCCACGGATCTTGAAGCGACGAATCGCATCTAGGAAATCGCTCGGCAAGTGCTGTTCCTCGACCAGTTTCAAGAAGGTGAGCTTCGGATCGACGCCGGTCACGACGACACGTCCGTAGATCTCCTCACCGCTCTCCAGCGCCACACCAACGGCCTTCTCGTTCTTGACGATCACCTGCTCGACGCTGGCCTCGGTGCGGATCTCCGCGCCCAGCTCTCTGGCCGACGAAGCGATCGATTCGCTCACCGCACCGGTGCCGCCTTTGGCGAACCCCCAGGCTCTGAACACCCCATCGATCTCGCCCATGTAGTGGTGCAGCAGCACGTATGCCGTGCCCGGTGAGCGGACACCGAGGAAAGTGCCGATGATGCCGCTGGCCGACATCGTGGCCTTGAGCGGCTCGGTTTCGAACCACTCGTCCAGGAAGTCGGCGGCGCTCATCGTCATCAGCTTGCAGAGCGCGTAGAACTGTTCGGGCGGTAGGCCGAGAAAGTGCTTGCCGAAGTCGAGCAGGCCTAGCAGGTCGCGCGGGCGCAGTGACGTGGGGTTGGGGGGAACGACGTCTAGTATGTGCTTCATCGCGAAGGCGAGGTGATACATCAGCTTGCCGAAGTCATCGTAGGCTTCGGCGTCCTTCGGAGAGTGGCGATAAAGCTGGCGCCGAGTCTCGTCGTGGTCGGCCCCGCGCATCAGGTACTCGCCGTTCGGCAGCGGTGTCAGCGTGCTTTCCAGCGGCAAGAGCTCCAGTCCGTGGCGCGCCAACTCGAGGTCGCGGATGATGTCGGGCCGCAGCAGGCTTACCACGTATGAGAGGGCCGAGAACTTGAATCCTGGAAAGATCTCCTCGGTGACGGCCGAGCCGCCTACGAGATGGCGCCTCTCGAGTACGACAACGCGCTTGCCGGCCCGCGCTAGATACGCGGCGGTAACCAGTCCGTTGTGGCCGCCGCCGATGATCACGGCGTCGTAACGCTTCGTTCCCATCTTCAGCTCCGTTTCCTTTCCGGGTCGAAGAAGGGTAGCTCGACCACGCGTGCGGCTGCCTTCTTGCGCTGGTGTTCTACGGTCACCTCCATCTCGACTTGCGTTCCGCGTTCGGTATGGCTCGACTGCAGGTGGGCCAAAGCGATGTACTTCTTCAAGGTCGGCGACCAGCAGCCGCTCGTCGCGTAGCCGACCTGCTTGCCTCCCGAGTAGACGGGCACGCTGGTCCGCCATGTCATCTGCGGCAGCTCGGCCGGCAGCCCGAACTCCCGGTAGACTTTTTGCAGCGAACCCCGGTCGATCTCCAGGCCCTTGAATCCCCAGGCCGGACCCCTACGCCACTCGTCGAGAAGGGCGCGCCGCCCTACGAAATGGTCTTTCTCCAGTTTGACGGCCCAGCCCAGACCCAGCTCGAACGGCGAAGATTTGCGTGACTCGATAAGCGCACGGTTTGCCGGTACGTAATCGACACCGATCAGCAGCAGGCCTGCCTCGACGCGGGCCATGTCCAGCGCCAGTATCCCGGCCGGCGTGATTCCGTAGGGCTCACCGCCTGCTATCAGCGCGTCCCAGAGTTTAACCGCCTGATCGGCCGCCACCCAGATCTCGTAACCCAGGTCGCCGGTGTATCCCGTCCGCGCGATGGTCACCGGGATATCCCTGATCCGGGCGAACGCGAGACGGAAGTACTTCAGGTCCTCCAGGTCGGCGTCCGACAAGTTCTTCAGTATCTCTCGCGATGTCGGTCCCTGCAGGGCGAGCGCCGCCGTCGAGTCGGTATCGTCCTCGATCGTGACCCGCAGACCGACCGCGTTATCGCAGAGCCAGCGCAGGTTGGGTTCCGCTGCGGTGAGTCGGAAGCTGTCCTCGCCGAGACGCTGCAGCGTGCCGTCGTCGATGACCTTGCCATCCTCGTCGCACCACGGCCCATACATGACCTGATGCACGGCGCACTTCGCTATGTCGCGCGTCAGGACGCGATTGAGGAACCGTTCCGCGTCCGTTCCGCGGATCAGGTACTTGTACAAGGGGGAGACGTCGATCAGTGCGCTGGCACCGCGGATGGCGAAGTACTCGCGATCGTGGACCAGCTCGTACGAGCTGGCCGACAGATAGCCTGCCCAGCGCCGCCAGTTTTGCCCTTCGCAGAGCGGCGCCGTTCGCTCGTGGAATGGTGTGCCTCTGAGCATAGCCGGAGCGTGTTTTTTCGTTATGAAGTATGTAAGTGGGCTGGGGCCGCGAACAAACTAAGCTTTCGGCCGCGACTGGGAAACCCGGTCGGGGCGGCGCCGACCCGGCTGTCTCGAGCCGCTCTGGCACGCCCCACGGCCCCTTCCTAACTTGGCGCCAGATAGCGGTTCCGGCCCTCATTAATCGTAAGAAGCCATGAGAGAAATAAAGTTGTTACTCCGTGCCCCGCTCGAGTACCGCTACGGTACGCTCTTCATGTCGCTGCTCCTGCTGTTGTCAGTCCCAGCGCTTCTCCCGGAACGCCTGGAGATGCTCGGAACGTCGATCGTCTTCACTTTGGTTTTGTCGGCGGGTGTTGGAGCAGTCGCACAGACCAAACGCACGTTCCGTGTGGCGTTGATGATCGCCGCACCGGCGTTGCTCTTGTTCTGGGTCGGCCCCGGCCTTGGTACACAAGTGCCGGTGTTCCTGGGCGACATCCTGCTGGCGGGGTTTCTGGTCTACGCCGCTGCGACGATCCTCAACCGTGTTCTGCATGCGGATGAAGTCGATGCCGAGACCATTTACGGCGCTGTCTGCGTTTACTTCCTGGCCGCGGCGTTTTGGGGGGTGCTATTCGTCCTGGTGGAGTTCGTGGCGCCGGGGTCTTTCAATCTGCCTGATTCCGTGAACTTCACGGGTGGTAGCCGGTTCGATTCAGGCCCGATGATGTATTACAGCTTCGTCACTATCACGACGCTGGGATATGGTGACATCACACCCGCCACGGAGTTAACGCGCCTGCTGGCTCTGCTCGAGGCCGTGCTGGGACAACTCTACCTGGTGATCTTGATCGCACGGCTTGTCGGCCTGTACACGGTGCGCGGGCCTGCGGCAAGAGAGTAGTGGAGGGGGAGATTCGCGCTGCCGGCGGCTTCTGGGGACGTTCGATCTGGGTCACGTCGGTCCTAGTTCTCTTCGCTGAGCGGCGAACTCGCTGAGCGGACTGCCAACGTCAGAGTTCGAGGCGTTTGAAGATCGGCTCGGGGATGTTTCGGATCACGAACATGATGAGGCGCCAGATCCGGGGAACATAGATAACGGAACTTTTCTTCCTCACAGCCCTGATGATGGCGCGTGCGACGGCCGCGGGCTCGGCGGCCATGCCTGGCTTCACCGCGCCGTACGTCATGCGCGTATCGATAAACCCCGGCTTCACCGTCAGCACGTGGACGCCCGACTTGTGGAGCCGGTTGCGTAGCCCCTGGAGATAGAGCGAGAAGCCGCCCTTGGCCGAACCGTACGTGTAGATGCTTCCCCGGCCGCGGTCGCCCGACACCGACGAGATCCCGACGATAAACCCGCTCTTCTTCCGCTCGAAGTAAGGGACGAGGTGCGTCAGCACACTGACGGCCCCCACGTAGTTTGCCGCTATGATCTCGTGCGCCTGATCGAAGTCGGTCGCGGCGCGCTCCGCGTCGCCCAGCACCCCGAAGGCGACCACGACTCCGGCCAGCGCGTCCCCCGTCTCACCTGTGACGGCCTCCACGAACCGCTCGTGATCGTCGGTGTCCAGCGCATCGAACCTGTCCGCGCCGGCCCGCACACCGTGTCGGATCGAGATGTCCGCCGCGACCCGCTCCACTTCCGTAAGGTCCCTGCCCGCCAGGATCAGGTCGTAGCCGGCGTCGGCGAAGGCGGCGGCCGTCGCCCGCGCGATCATCGATGTGGCACCGAGGATCAGAACGGTCTCGGCCCCGTTCGATTCGGGCGGCCTTGCCTCCCGGTGGCTCATGGCACGAGCTCCAGTCGCCGGGCCAGGTCGGACGTCAGGCGGCGGTCGGGATCGACGCGTGCCTTGAGCTCGAGCCACGCATCCAGACCCTTGTACATCTCGCGCACCGCGCCGGCCGCCAGCCGGGCGTCCTTGCCGAGGTAGATCCGGCCGCCCGCCGCGCTGACGACCCGATCGACCTCGTTTAAGAAATCGAACACGCCTGCGTCCCGACACGGAAGGTCCGCCGCCAGGGTATAACCTGGCATCGGGAACGACAGGGCGCTGGACGCTTCGCCGGGCCCGAACCGCTTGAGCACGGCCAGGAACATCCCGTACCTCGACTTGGTGAACAACTCGAGTACCTCGATCAACGCCTCGCGGCCGCCCTCATATGGGACGGCGAACTGATACTGCAGGAATCCCTTCTTCCCGTAGAGGCGGTTCCAGTTGGACAGTCGATCGAGCGGGAAGAAGAAGGATTCGTAGTGTGTAAGCACGTCCCGCGCCTTTCGCGGGTGCTTCCTATAGTAGACCGTGTTGAACGCGCTTACCGACAGTCTGTTGAGCAGGAAGCCGGGAAACACGTCGGGTAAGGAGAACGAGCTACTCGAGTGGCGGCTCAGGTCGGTAGCGGGTCCGGCGGCGGCCGGGTTGCCTCGCATCAGCACCGATCGACCCAGCGAGCGACCGCCGACGATGCCGTCGAGCCAGGCCACCGAGTACTTGTAGTTCTCGTCGGATTCGTGGAATAGCTCGATCGCCTTGTCGATGTTCTCGGCGCGGTCATAGTCCACCGACACATACGAGCTTTCCAAAGGGATCAGCTTGATACGTAGGTCGGTCACGATGCCCGTCAAACCCAGGCCACCGACCGTCGCCCAGAATAGGTCGGCGTGCTTCTCGCGGCTACAGAGAACCAGCTCACCTGACGGGGTCAGGAGCCGGAAGTCCGTCACGTGCCGGCTCAGCGAGCCGTCTTTGTGATGGTTCTTGCCGTGTACGTCGCAGGCCAGGGCGCCGCCCATCGTGACGTACTTGGTGCCGGGCACGACCGGCAGGAAGAAACCTCGCGGTACGAGGACCGAGAGTATCTCGTCCACGGTAACTCCCGCCTCGCAGTCGAGAACCCCGCTCTCGGCGTCGAAGGCCACGAACCGATTCAAACGTTCGGTCAAGATCGTGTAGCCGGCGCTGTTGAATGCAGCGTCTCCGTAGCTCCTGCCGAGGCCGCGCGCGACGAGCGACGCGCCCTCCGACAGGCATTCGCGAAGGTCGCTCAATCGTTCGGGCCGGCACACCTCCGTCGTTCCGCTGGGATATCGACCCCAACCCGACAGTCGTTTTTCTATCGAGCCCGTCATGGTCAACTAGCTATCCAGACTACGGCCAGAAACACTGCCGCCACCACGTAGGTGATCGGGTCCTTGAGGGCGAAGGCGACCGGGTCCTCCTGTAGGGTGCCGCGGTCGGCGAACAGCCAGAGGCGCAGGTTCCAGTAGAGAAACAGAGGTAGCCCTATCCAGAGCAGGTCGGGATTCGCGTAGAGACGCGTCACGTCGTCGCCGGTGATGTAGAGACAATAGACGAGCGCGCTGGCGGCGGCTGCTGCGACTCCCATGGCGCTCAGGGTCGGCAGGTCCTCGGGCCGATACCCGCGGCCCGCGATCTTCGTCGCGTTCCTGGCGGCGGCTCCGCGCAACTCCAACGCTCGCTTCGCCAGCGCCAGCGAGAGGAACAGGAAGATCGAGAACGCGAGGAACCACCTGGACAGCGGCACCTCGACCAGGACGGCGCCGGCGACGATGCGCACGGTGTAGAGCGTCGCCAGCGTGATGACGTCGATGGCCAGATGCTGCTTCAGGCTGAGCGAGTAGGCGTACGTGATGACGAGATAGGCGGCGAGCACGCCGGCGAACCTGGGTGAGAGTTGCCAGGCCACGACGGCCGCCGCCGCGACTAACAACAGGCCCACGACCAGGGCCGCCGGGATCGAGATCTCACCCGCTGCGAGCGGGCGATGCCGCTTTCGCGGGTGCGCCCGGTCGCTCGCCAGGTCCGCCAGGTCGTTGAACAGGTAGACGGCCGAAGCAGTCGCCGAGAAGGCGGCGAAGCCGGCTAGCAGCTGAACGGCGAGTCCGACGCTGGGACCCAGGTGAGCGGCCAGCGCAGGAACGAACAGCAGCGCGTTCTTCGCCCAATGGTGAGGGCGGAGCTGTCGCAGCCAGAGTCGCCAGGTCGAAGTCCGTATGCTGTGGATGATGATGTCGGGTCTCGAACGCACCGCTTTCCGCAGCGTGAGCGGGCCCGCGTTTACCGCTATAGGCCGCCGAGCCGCCTTCCACAGGGGCAGGTCGGCCATGCCGTTACCGGCGTAATCGAACTCGTCGAAGTGTTCCTGGATCAGTGCGAGCTTACGGGGCCCTTTCAGGTTCGTGGCTCCGTCGCTCCCCCAGGCCAGATCGGCTCCCACCCGATCCTTGAGGTCCTCGACCTGAGATTCGTGGGCGGCCGACGCGAGAACCACCTTCGCGCCCGCCGCGCGAGCGTTGTCGATCAGCTCGAGCGTCGCCGGCTCGATCGGTAGGTCATCGATGTTGACAGCGCTCTCACGCGCCAGGAATGCCTTGAGCGATGGTCGGCCGCGTGACAGGGCCAGCAGCGCCGGCAGCAGCCGCCGGGGCCGCCGCGTCAGGATCCAGGCGAATCCCTCCCACAGCAGGTCGGACCTGATAAGGGTCCCGTCAACGTCCACGATGAGGGGAACCCCGTCCTTCGTCATCTCGTCTCCGTCACAACGGGTTCCTGGAGGTAGGGCAGGGGGAAGAATCGGGCCATCCGGTGCCGTCCGGCACTCGAATCCCGGGTCAAGTATCGGTCGGGCCGTTGCAGAATGCAACACCGGCGCGGGAGAGCTTGGACGTTCTTGCCGTTCTGTCTCGCGGTCTCTCGTGGCGCTATCTTAGCCGTGCCGGGAAAGCACCATTCACACCGATGTCTGTCTAAGGAGCCGATCCCCATGACATCCGTCTCCCGATCGACGACCGTAATCGCCGCTCTGGCTGCGCTGCTGATCCCAATCTCGAGGGATGCCGCGGCCCAGGGCGCAGCCCGTACGCCGGAGCTCCTGCAGGAGCTGCGCTTTCGCTCGATTGGGCCCGCCGTGACCGGTGGTCGCATTCACGATGTCGAGGCGCTGCCCCACGACCCCTCGACGATCTACCTGGCCACGGCGTCGGGCGGCCTCTGGAAGACGACGAACAAGGGTACCACGTGGGCGCCCATCTTCGACAACCAGCCGGTGAGCACGTTCGGCGTCGTGGCCATCGCGCCGTCGAATCCACAGATCCTCTGGGCCGGCACCGGCGAACAGAACAACCGCCAGAGCACGTCGTGGGGCAATGGCGTCTACCGCTCGCTCGACGGCGGCGCGACCTGGACACACCTGGGCCTCGATGCAACTCGCCATATCGGCGGCGTAGCCGTCCACCCCGACGACCCGGACGTCGCGTACGTCGC
Organism: Gemmatimonadota bacterium; assembly: GCA_039586755.1. Lineage (GTDB taxonomy): Bacteria > Gemmatimonadota > Gemmatimonadetes > Palauibacterales > KS3-K002. The sequence goes on from JBDHJU010000029.1 coordinate 67,872, forward strand.
GGCGCTGGGGAACCTGTGGGCCCCGAGCCCCGAGCGCGGCGTCTACAAGACCGGCGACGGCGGCGCCACCTGGAGCCGGGTACTCTTCGTCGACACCCTGACGGGCGTCGTCGATCTGGTGATGGATCCGTCCGACCCGAACACGCTCTACGCGGCCGCTTATCAACGGCTCCGCCGCACCTGGGGGTTCAACGGCGGTGGCCCCGGCAGCGGTATCTACAAGACGACCGACGGCGGGGTCACCTGGCGCGAGCTCGAGAACGGCCTCCCGGCGGGCGACAAAGGGAGAATCGGTTTGGCTATCGCGCGGACCGACCCGCGGGTTCTGAACGCAATCGTCCAGCATGCCGAGGATTCCGGCGTTTATCGCAGCGAGGACGGCGGCGCGACGTGGGAGATGGTGAACGACCTCAATCCGCGGCCGATGTACTACAGCCACATATACATCGACCCGACGAACGCGGACCGCATATACGTGCTCGCGACCTCGTTCTATAAGAGTGAAGATGGCGGCCGCACGTTCCGCACGATGCCCACTCGGCCCACCTACGACGTAGGGGTGCACAGCGACTTCCACGACCTATGGATCGACCCGAACGACTCCGAGCACTTCTACCTGGTCGGTGATGCCGGGCTGCACGAGACCTGGGACCGCGGTGAGACGTTCATCCGCATCAACAATCTGCCGATCGGCCAGTTCTACGCCATCGGCGTCGACATGCGCGATCCCTACTACATCTACGGCGGTATGCAGGACAACCACTCGTGGGTCGGCCCCAGCCGCACGCGCCACTGGATAGGCATCATCAACGACGACTGGCGGCAGATCGGTTTCGGCGATGGCATGTACCATCAGGCGGACCCCAGCGATCACCGCTTCGTCTACGGCGCCGCCCAGAACGGAACGATTGTTCGCTTGAACCCCGAGACCGGCGACCACCTCGACATCGAGCCGATGCCGCCCGCCGGCGAGCCGTCGTATCGCTTTGATTGGGTGACGCCGGTCATAGTCTCTCAACACGATCCGAGGGTCGTGTACCTGGGTGGCAATCGACTGTTCATTTCGCGCGACCGCGGAGTCAGTTGGGAGCGAAGTCAGGATCTGTCGCGGCAGATCGACCGGGGCACTCTAACGCTGATGGGCGTGCTCGGCTCGCAGCCGATGTTGGCGAAGAACGACGGGACCTCATCGTTCGGTGAGATCGTGACGATCGCCGAATCACCGCTCGATCCGAGGATCCTCTGGGTCGGCACCGACGACGGAAATCTGAAGCTCTCTCGGGACGGCGGCTATAACTGGACCGAAGTCTCGGGCAACGTGCCTGGCGTGCCGACCGGCACATATGTGAGCCGTGTGATGGCGTCGAACCGCGGCACCGGCGTAGCGTACGCGACGTTCGACGCGCATCGCGATGGCGACTTCGCGCCCTATGTGTTCAAGACGGTAAACTTCGGCAACCGCTGGACGTCGCTGATCGATGGCCTGCCGCCCGAAGGTTCGGTCAACGTTATTATCGAGCACCCGGCCAACCCGGACCTTCTCTTTCTGGGGACCGAGCACGCCCTGTTCGTCTCGCTCGACGCGGGCGAGGTCTGGCAGCGCTTCATGCCCAACCTGCCGACGACGCTCTACGACGACCTGGCGATCCACCCTCTCGATGACGACCTGATCGTCGGCACGCACGGCCGCAGCATCTGGATCCTCGATGACCTCTCAGGGCTCGCTAACTGGTCCCCTGGGGTCGCCTCGTCGCGGGCGCACCTCTTCCCGATCCGTCCCGCGACGATCTTCCAGTACTGGAAGGACACGAGTTATCGCGGGCAGGCCGCCTACGCCGGCGAAAATCCGCCCGAAGAGGCGGTCTTCAGCTACTACCTCGACCGCTCCTCCGATGAGGTGACGATCACCGTCAAGAACCGGCGCGGCGATGTGGTCCGGCGGCTCGAGGGCTCGGGCGATGACGAAGTGATCCACCGGGTCTTCTGGGACCTGCGCCACGAGCCACCTCCCTCCGAACCACCCTCCGGTGAGAACCGGGGACTGCCGGAACTTCCACGCCCGCTGACTCCGCGAGGCCCGTTCGTCGCCCCGGGTCTCTACACGGTCGAGTTGCAGGCGGCCGGAGCGAACCCCTCGGTCCAGACGATCGAGGTCTGGGGCGATCCGCTGATCCCCATCGGGCAAGATGAATGGGAGGATCGCGAGACCTTCCTGCTGGCGGTGCTCGACCTGCAGCGAAGAGCATGGGACGCCGATCAGCGGGCCGACGCCCTCAGGGAGCGGGTCCGCGACCCGGATGCGCCCGAAGAGCTGCGCGCGCGAGCCGAGGAAATAACCGCCCTGGCGCGCCGCCTCAGCGGAATACGCCGCCAAGCCTACAATCTGGCGAGCAATTTCAACGGCGGCGGTGTGAGGCAGGGGAGTCTCTATCCTCCCACCCAAGACCATCGGCGTGCCCTGCGGATGCTGGAAGAAATGCTCGCCCGCGAGCTCGCGGCGTTGGGAATGGAAGTTTCGAATTGAGGAATTCCGGGATTCCGGGATTCCGGGAGTTGGAGAATGGGAGTTGGGAATCCGAGGCATCCGTGTAACCCTTGGAATGGGGGGACTTGGGGGGGATCCCCGATTCCCCGATACCACGGGTGCCACGGATTCCACGGATTATTCCAGTCCCCGAACCCCCAATCCCTATTCCCTCCTCGACAGGACTCTTCCGTACTTCCCGTCGGTAAACCTCTCGCTCTCGATCGCGGGTCGCCCGTTCACCAGCACATGGATCATTCCTTCCGAGAGCTGGTGGGGATCCTGGTAGGTCGCCAGGTCGCGTAGGCGTTCCAGGTCGAAGACAACGATATCGGCGATCGCACCGGGCCTAAGGACGCCGCGGTCGCGGATACCGAAAACGGTCGCCGACATCTGCGTCATGCTCCGAACCGCGGTCGCCAGGTCGATCACGCGACGTTCCAGCACGTACTTCCTGATCTTGCGCGGGAAAGTGCCGTACCAGCGCGGGTGAGGCACCCCGCGGCCCATCACCGTCAGCCCGCCGTCCGACGCGGTCATGGCCCACGGCTGGCGCATGAGAAGCTCGACGTCCGCTTCCTGCATGTTGAAGGACACCAGGCCGGCGCCTCCATCCTTGAGCAGCTCGATCGCCAGGTCCACGGGTTCCATGTCTCGTTCGTCGGCCACCTGCTGCAGCGTTCTCCCTTCGATCGAGGTGTCCGCCTCGTGATACTGGAACTGAAGTCGCGCCGCGCCGCCGCGGCGGTCGAGGTTCTCCAACATGTCGTCGCGAAGCCGCGCTCGGTCTTCCGGTGTGTCGATGCGTCGGACCAGAGCTTCGCCGCCGCCGATCTGTGCCCAGCGCGGGACTAGTGCGCCGCTGATGCTCGTGCCCGAGGCAAGGTACGGGTATTGGTCGGCGTACACCTCGACGCCTTCCGCGCGTGCGCTTTCGATTCGCTGCACCAGCGCCAGCGAGTACCCCCAGACCCGGGGCCCCAACGCCTTGATGTGTGTGACTATGCCCGGCAGCTCCGCCTCGCGAGCGATGCGAATCACCTCATCGACCGCCGCGACCACGCCGATGTTGTAGTCGGCCTCATCCCGGATGTGGCTTTGGTAGACGCCGCCGTAGTCGGCAACGACTCGCGCTAGCTCGATGACCTCCTCCGTCGCCGCATAGCTGCCCGGCGCGTAGTAGAGTCCGCTCGAGAGCCCGAAGGCGCCCTCCTCCATGCCGGCACGGACCAGCTCCCTCATCTGGTCCAGATCGGCACCGCTGGGCGCTCGATCCTCCATCCCCAGCACCCGGCGTCTTACCGACCCATGCCCGATCAGTTGCGCGACGTTGATCCCGAGGCCGGCCTCGAGAAACGCCGCTCTCTGCGCGGCCAGGTTGGGCGGTCCGCCGCCATCGGGGTTGATCACGACCGTCGTGATTCCCTGCGCCAGCAGCGGGCGAGCGCCGCTCAGTTCCGGCGTGTCGAGGCTTCCCCCGGCGTGGGTGTGCACGTCGATGAAGCCGGGGGCCACGTACAGGCCCGCGGCATCGATGATCCGCTGGGCCGGCGCCTCCTCGAGATCGCCGACCGCGACGATGCGGTCGCCCGATACTGCGATATCGGCGTAGTACCATGGGTTACCCGAGCCGTCCAGCACACGGCCGTCTCGGATGATGAGGTCGTAGGGCTCCTGGGCCGCCAGGGTGAGCGGAAAAGCAAGAGCCAGCGCCAGCACGAAAAGACTTAGCCTTCGCATTGCGATCGAGGCCTCTCTGTTCATTCCTAAGATCTCACGGATTCCCGGATCGCCGGATTCTGCAATCCCCGAATCCGTGAATTCTGGCAATGAAGCTGCGATTCGGCGCATAGTCCCGCAACGTGAGGCGGCTTGGGCGCGAGGGCTCAAAGGGGTGCTGAATTGTTGCGTTCCCCTTTGGGCGGGCGCATCTTCCACCCTTGCGGGGTAGCTTCCTAAGCCAGGAACGAGTCTAACACTGGGACGAGGGCCTACTCACCCCCGGTCCGCTACTGCTATGCCCGATCCCTTTGCTCAGTTTCGGAAAGAGCTCGCCGACACATACGCCATCGAGCGCGAGATCGGCCGTGGCGGCATGGCGACGGTTTATCTGGCGCAGGACCTGAAGCACGACCGCCAGGTGGCCGTCAAAGTACTGCTGCCGGAACTGTCCACCTCGCTCGGCACCCAGAGATTCCTGCGCGAGGTGAAGATCGCCGCCGGCCTTCAACACCCACACATCTTGCCGATCTACGACTCGGGCGAGGCGGCCGGCCTCCTTTACTACGTGATGCCCTACGTCGAGGGGCACACCCTGCGTGACCGTCTCGAGCGCGAGACCCAACTGCCGATCGGCGAGTCGCTACAGATCATCCGCAACGTGGCGAACGCGCTCAGCTATGCCCACAAGCGCGGCATCGTACACCGGGACATCAAGCCCGAAAATATACTGATCTCGGAGGGCTACCCCGTCGTCGCCGATTTCGGCATCGCCAGGGCGCTCAGCGAAGCCGGCGGCAACAAGCTCACGCAGACCGGCGTCGCCATCGGCACGCCCGCCTACATGAGCCCCGAGCAGGTCAGCGAGGGCGCCCAGGTAGACGGCAGGAGCGACCTCTACAGCCTCGGCTGTGTCCTCTACGAGATGTTGGCCGGTCAGCCGCCGTTCACGGGTGCGACACCCCAGGTGATCATGGCGCGCCATGCACTCGACCCGGTACCGCCGCTGCGCACTGTCCGCGGAACGGTGCCCGAGTCGGTGGAGCGGGCCGTAGCGCAAACGCTGGCCAAAGTGCCGGCGGATCGCTTCACCTCGGGCGAGCAGTTGATACTGGCGTTATCGATGCAGCCGGGAATGGAAAGGCTCGATCTGGCTACACCGTTGACGGGCGGAGTCGCGCCCTCGTTCTTTTCCGAGTTGCGCCGGCGTCGCGTCTATCACGCCGCCATAATCTACCTCGTGATAGGGCTCGGGATCGTCGAGGCGGCCGACATCACCTTCCCGGTGCTGGGCTTGCCGGACTGGATGATGAATCTCGTCGTCGTCGGTGCACTCTTCGGGTTCCCCGTCACGCTGGTCGTTTCTTGGATGTACGACCTGACGTCCAAAGGGTTCAGGCGCACGTCGCCATGGGGGATAACGGCCACGCCGCCCGGCACCCTCGGTACCGGCTACCGGTCACCGCTCGGGACCGGCTACCCGTCACCGCCCGGGACCGGCGCCGCGTCACCTCCGCCTTCCACCTTCGAGCAGGTACCGGTGGGAACCACGGCCCGCATTACCCCGGACCTGGATCGCTTACAGGAGATTCCGGCGACGCCGCCCTACGGCGCCGCCGCGGCGCCGGTCGTCAAGGAACCGTCCGCCTTACTGACCAGCAAAGTGGGGCTGACATCGCTCTTGGCGCTGGCGTTTTTCGTCAATTGGCTCGAGACGACGCTCGAGACACGGATCGCTGGTAGCTCGGCTGCCGTGACCGAGCTCAGGCATCATGCGGCGAACGCCATCCACTGGCTCGAGGGCAACTTGAGTTTCGAGTACCACGATGTGACGAACAGCATCGCCACCATCGGCTACTCGAGCTCGTATTTCATCCTGTTTCCCGTGCTGCTCATCGTGGTCGGCATAGTGCTAGCGCGCCGACCCGAGATCCGGCCATTCAGGGTCTTCTCGTTGAGCGTGTTGATCAACTACGCCTTGTGTCTGCCCTTTTTCATACTGTTCCCGGTTCCCGAGCGTTGGGCCTACTCGGAATCGGGTGCCATGTTGCTGTCGGACAAGTGGTCCTCCCAGTTGATCGAGGCCTTCCGGCCTATCAGTGGGCTAGACAATTGCTTCCCGAGCTTCCACGTGTCGTTGACCGTGGTGATCATACTCGTTGCCCTGCTGTACAGGCTGCGCCTGCGCTATAGCGTACTTGCCCTGGGAGCGACCGTCATACTGTCGACGTTTGTACTCGGCATCCACTGGATCGCCGATGTCATTGCCGGGCTGGCCGTAGGTGCCCTGAGTGTCATGCTTGCCCTGCGCATCGATCACAGGATCCCCGACGATGTCTGGCAATTCATGGATATCGCACTCGAGGACGCGGGGCCGACGCACGACGGATGAACGTCTCGTGACGCGGTTGAGATTAGGGAAATGATTTCAAGACCGATAAGACTCGTTGTCGTAGGGCTGGCGTGCTTCCTCTGCGTCTCGCAGGCGATCGCACAGGAGCAGGTCACCTTCATCGAGGTCGCACTCGACGAAGAGACGCGGCGCGCCGATGACAAGCTGCGTCGTTACCTGGGCAGGGAAGCCAACCTGATGTTCGTCCAGGAGAGGCCCCTGGAGTACAGTGTGGTCATCAATAGCCTGGCCAACTGGGACCCTGAGAAGGGTGATTTTCTGGCCCGCGTAACGCCGTATGCCTTCGTGGCGGCGGAGATGCTGGGCGCAGATCTGGAGGTCTTCGCCAGTTACCTGGGCAGGGCGACCGGTAGCAACACCTATCACTCGTACTTCGTCGTTGGCCGAGAGCAATTCCCTTACACGCCCGAGCTTGTCAACCTGGTCGAGTATCTCAGGAACCGCGACGACCCGGCGAGCTTCATCTACCACAACAAGTTCAGTACCTCGAGCTACTTTCTACCGGCCCTCTTCTTCCGCAGCTACGGCATCTACAATATGCCGGAGCCAACCGAATACCACACGGCGATTCACAGCCAAAAGCTGGGCGATAGCAGTTCGAACCTGGTCCGCGCTGTCGCTTTGGGCGAGTACGAGCTTGCTGCGGTCTGGGATGGAACGAAGACCAAGTTCGAGGTGACGGACAGCCTCTATGAAAGGTACGGCAGCAGAGTCCACTTCATTCAACTGCCCACCGTACTGCCGAACGACCTATTGGTCGGGTCCGCCTCGATGGATTCGGTCAGTCGAGCCAGGATCCGGGAAGCGATAGAATCGATGGGCCCCGATGAGATAGACGAGGGCGATTTCCTCACCTGGGTAGACATCAACAGGGCGCCGGACACGCGGCAGGCGCTGGCCGACTTGCGCTGGCTGGCGCGGGAGCGCCCGGCACCGGTTACGGTCGGCGTGAGAACGCCGTCCGATGAAGGGTCGCGCGTCCCGGAGGAGTATTTGGAGGCGGCACGACAGGCGGTGCGACTCTCTGGCACCGAGTTCGTCAACTACGATGACGATTTCCACCAGCACCAGGATTACGTGTGGACCCTCGAACTGATCCACGACGGTGCCATCGAGTTCACGAGCCGGATCGCCGGGTCGGGGATCGACGACCAGAAATTCCAGATCAGCTTCAAGGATACCGAGGACCTCACCAGGCGGATAGGCGCGCTCCTGTACTCCAGGATGCACCGAATTCGCTACGTCTGGCCGTATAGGACGGAACTGCCCACCGTAATCCGTGACGTCGGCTTCAGTATTCCCCTGGACGCCACCGTGAAAGTCAGGAGGATCGACTGGCAGGACGCTCAGCGTAACCTCTTCCTCCAGGACGCGGAATTCGACGCTCAGATCGGGCTATCCGATTTCTTCAGGTTCGAGCTCTATCCAAACTTTATTCCGGCTGACGACGGCGGGTTCGGCTTCAATCCGATGAGCAACATCTCGTATCGCGTCATCCTCGTTCGCCCGGAGCGGGAACGGCCGGTCTTCCGTATTCTGACGGCGGTCTTCATCGCGTTGCTGGTTCTAGGTGCCATAGCTGCCTTCGCAGACGTGGTCAAGAAGCGAGCGCTTCCGTCCCAGTCCGACCCGAGTTTGACACCTCCCACCGGGTCGGGCGGCCCGATCTCGCAGAGCTGAGGTGCAGAGTTAACGGGCGGCTGGGATTAGCGGCCGCCCATCCAGGTCGTCGGGGTAGGGAATCCCCGCCAGGTCGGCCAGCGTCGGCGCCATATCCACGGTGCGGACCGCCTCGTCCGACGAGCCCGCCGGCACGCCGGGGCCCATGAAAATTAGCGGAACGTGCCGGTCGTAGGTGTAAGGCGTGCCGTGGGTCGTGGCGTCGGACGACGCGTGGGCTCCTTCGACCAGGCGGGCTACGAGGCCCTGTCGGGCGAAAGATCCGGCCAGGCGCCCCGGGTAATACGACCGCCGGTAGAGGGCGACGAACGAGTCCGCCGGCTCGCCGCTCGCCAGCTCGTCGAGGGTCATCACGTCGGCGATGAAGTCAACGGCCTCGAGCGCTTCTACCAGCGCGGCCTCGGCCTCCGTCGGAGAACTGCTCGATGCTGTAGCGTTCCCCGCTGCGTCGCGCGCGGCCCGCCACTCGTCGCGGGTAATTCGTCGCTTCGACAGCCCCAGGTCGTCCGGGTACTCGGGTACCGGCAGCACGCCGTGGTCCGATGAGAGCCCGACCACGTAACGCCCCTCGCCGACCGTACTGTCGAGAAACTCGAAGAACTCGCCCAGCGCCCGGTCCAATCGCAGGATCGCGTCCAACTGTTCCAGGCTGAGCGGGCCGAAGCGGTGACCGACCCGGTCCAACTGCGAGAGCCCCAGCGCCAGGTAGTCGACCGAGCCGCGCTGGCCGAGCGAGAGCTCGTTCACCGCGGCCTTGCCGAAAGCTAGGATGGCAGCGTCGAGGGCAGGCGTGTGGTCCCACCAGTTGTAGAACTCTTGAGGGTCGCCGGCCTCCTCCTCATCCACCTCGCGCAGGTAGTTGTGAGGGAAGGCTGTGTGTGTTCCGCGATACTCTAACTCGGCCGAGTCCGCCCTGGCGAGCCGGCGAGCCGCCGCTGGCACCGTCAGTTCCCAAGTCGAGTCGCTGAAGAACCCCGAGAGAACATCCTCGTGGAATCGGTCCACCCATTCGGGATCAGCAGCACGGTAATACGTCGATGTCACGAAGCGGCCAACGTCGTCCTCGAAATAGTAGGCGTGGCCTCGAGTCCGGCCGGCCGTGAGAACCGCTGCCCGTGCCTTGCCCGAGGCCGTGAATACTCTGGATTCGGCATCGGCCGCGGCCAGCCAATCTGGGAGGGCAGGTGCTTCCAGTTTCTTGGGCGACCTCCCACCGAGGTGCGGAAACCCGACGATTTGCTCGCTGCCATCGTTGACGCTGTGTGTATACCGCCACTCCCCGCCCTCGAGCTCGTACCACTCGTTGTATACGATACCGTGTCGTGCCGGTACGACCCCGGTGACCAGCGTCGCGTGCCCCGGCGCGGTTACGCTGAAGGCGTGATCGTGCACCGCCCGCGTGTAGCTGCGGCCCCGATCGAGCAGGCGCCGCAGGCCGCCGCTGTAGAGCGTCTCGTAGCGTGCCAGAAGGTACTGGGGCAGCTGATCCACCGAGATCAGGACGACGAGCTCGACCGGTGATTCGCCCCGCTGGCCCCGAGCCGGGCCGCTGGAGCAAGCGAGTACGAGCCCGCCTAGGACGATGCTGAGACAACATTGTGTAGTTCTGAGCATTGGGTCGGTTGTCGGTAGTCGGTGGTCGGTTATCAGTAATCAGGCATCGGTTGTCAGTTATCGTCGATCCGCCTCGGTGAGTTGCGGCGACCGGGAGCCACTGATCACTGACTACCGATCACCGGTCACTATTCGGGCACAGCTAGCCGAATTTGGCGACCGGCAATGGATTCTGCCAGCCTCCACGGGCGCCGGCTCCGCCCCCTCGCATTTTCCCCGGCGCCTAGTAGATTCGGCGCGAACGCGCCACCCGGCGTCCGTTTTCCCGAAAGAACCAGGTGGTCCCCCAGCCATACGGAGGCGCAAGTCCATGCAAATGAACGAGTTCCTGGCCCAGATCGAGCGATTCCGCGAGAGTATGGGCAAGTACGTCCATGAGATGGAGTGCTATGGCGGACTCGATCTCTCAAGCCCTGCCGACGTCATCAAGTACTGCTCCGACCACGGTGTTACATCGATCCGGCTCTGGTTCACCGACCTGCTCGGCTTCCTGAAGTCGTTCGCCGTGACGCTGCCCGAGATCGAAGGTGCCTTCGAGGAGGGGATGGGCTTCGACGGGTCCTCGATCGAGGGCTACCAGCGGATCCAGGAGAGCGACATGGTGGCGTTCCCCATCGCCACCACCGCTCAGGTCATCCCCTTCAAGGTCGGCGGCTCGCGCTCGATTCGGATGTTCGCCGAGATCCGCAACCCGGACGGCAGCGCGTATACCAGCGACCCCCGTGAGATCCTCAAGCGCAACCTGGCGCGACTGAAGGACTTCGGTTTCGATCACATGAACATCGGGCCCGAGGCCGAATATTACTACTTTTCCGACGAGGACCGCCCTTCGACCATAGACCGGGCCGGCTACTTCGATATCAATCCAGTCGATCTTGGTGACGACCTGCGTGAGGCCACTGTGTTCGCACTGGAGTCGATGGGGATTCC
>JBDHJU010000102.1:0-10852 GCA_039586755.1 Gemmatimonadota bacterium
ACGTCGAGCGGAGCCGGCACGCCGCGCCTCTGATGTCCGCGCAGCGAGCCGCCGGCCACGTACGGCATCACGTAGTAGAGAAAGCCTTCCGCTTCCCCCGAATCGAGCAACGGTAAAATATGTGGGTGATTGAGTTGGGCGGTGATCCTGATCTCGCGCAGGAACCGATCGGAGCCGACCGCCACGGCCAGCTCCGGGCGCAGTACCTTGATCGCGACGTCGCGCTCGTGTTTGAGGTCGCGCGCCAGGTAGACGGTGGCCATGCCGCCAGCCCCGAGCACGCGCTCGATCGCGTAGCGGCCGCTGAACGCCCCCCGCACGCGATCTATATCTTCAGTCATCCCTGGTCGCGTCCCCAGGCTCCAACGCCGGTCGCGCAGCTTCCTCCGCCAGCGCCGCCAATCGATCGGCCAGCTCCAGGAGTTTCGGCCTGTGCCGCGCGGCTTTGCCCTTGAAGAACAGAGCCACAGCCGTGATGGCGCCGACGGGGGCGAGCAGGAGCGCCAGAAGCATGGCCCGGTCGTCCATGCCGAGCGCGCTCACAAGCCCGATACCGGTGATGACCCCCACCCCTACGCCCCAGCCGGGTACGAATATCCTCCACCCGGATAGCTCGAAGCGCTCCTCGATGTGAACCTGTGTCTTCCCGCCTTCCGGGGTGACCGTCACGATGACTTTGCGGTCATCGGTCCCCGGCGCGGCCGGACTCCAGGTCGTGACCCACCATACTCAGCGTCGCCTGGATCTCGTTCACCATCGCCCTGTGAACGGATTCGTCGATCTCGCCCTCGACCGTCCGGTCGAGGATCAACGTGTCTTTGCGATAGTCGACCTGGGTCGGGCCCGGCGCGCCGGCGTGCGGCACGACACCGCCGCTTGGACGATCCAGTTCCCTCACCGCCTCGCGCACGTGCTCCGGGGGGATGCCCACTTCCGCTGCCACCTGCTCGACGGCACCGACCGAGAGCGCTCCGGCTTCCGTTCCTTGCTCCGCCTGAAGCTCCGCCGCCCGCTTCAGGACCTCATCCACCTGCGCTTCGGTCAGCTTCATGCTTCCCGTCGCCGCCGCCGCCAGCGCTTCGCAAAACTCACCCGGTGACGCGTACCGTCCTGCCGGCCGCGCCGCCAGCGCCTTGACCAGCGTCTGCTCCAACCGCCCGGGCAGCGCATCGAGCCGCTCACGATGTCCCGGCGGAGCATCGAGGAATCGACCCAGACGCGCGTCATCCGGACTGGGCAGCGCAACCGGAGTACCACCGGTCAGCATCTCGTAGACGACGCAGCCCAGGCTATAGACGTCGGTCCGCTCATCCAGCTCCGCCACGCCCATCGCCTGCTCGGGGCTCATGTAACCCGGTGTCCCCACCGGGACCCCCGTGCGGGTCAGCGCCTCCCGACCCGCCGTGATCACCGCCTTGGCGATGCCGAAGTCCGCCACCACGGCCAGCCCCTCCGAGAACAGGATGTTCTCCGGCTTCACGTCGCGGTGCACCACGCCGTGGCGATGGGCCAGATCGAGCGCAGCCGCCACCTGCCGAGCGATTCGCAGCACGGCCTCGAGCGGAAGGCCGGCCGCGCTCGCCATACGTCGGCGAAGCGAGCCGCCGGCCACGTACGGCATCACGTAATACAAGAACGAATCGGCTTCACCCGAATCGAGTAGCGGTAGGATGTGCGGGTGATTGAGTTGGGCGGTGATCCTAATCTCGCGCAGGAAGCGGTCCGACCCGATGGCCACAGCGACCTCTGGACGCAACACTTTGACCGCAACCTGTCGTGCGTGCTTGAGGTCGTGGGCCAAGTAGACGGTGGCCATTCCGCCGCTACCGAGCTCGCGCTCGATCGCGTAGCGGTTTGCTAGGGCTGCTTCGATACGCTTGAGATCGACTGTCATTCGCCCTCAATCTGTCCCCTCACCGGGGCGACCGCCAGATAGTACTTCGCACTGGACTGGACGCCACACCGGCTAGCGGCTACCCTCCACACTCGACTTCTTCACTTTCCGGAGCCCACGATGATAAATCGATGCATGGGGGCGTTGTTGACGGCCTGCGCCGCGATTTCCTGCTCGGCAGCCGGCGATCGAGGCGCCACGACAACGGAAGGCGACATGATCGCCGTCGCGCGACTCATGGCGACCCTCGACCGCATCCAGGCCGAGGCCGATCTCGAGGAATTACTCCGCCTCGTGCCCGACGACGCCGTCTACATGCCACCGGACGAGCCGGCGATCGTCGGCCGCCGGGCGATCGCCGATTGGTACCGCAACCTCTACGACGCGCTCCAAATCGACATCACCCACGAACCGCTCGAAATCGATGTATTCGGTGACATGATCATCCATCGCGGAAACGCCCGCGGCACGCTGACCCCGAGGAGCAGCGGCGAGTCGATCCCGTTCGACAACAAGTACCTGATGGTGCTGATCAAGAGACCGGAGGGGTCACTCCAGATCTGGCGCGCGGTCTTCAACAGGAATCATCCACTTCCATAGACCCAAACCGAGCAACGCGTTGACCAAGAAGTGGGCAACAACCGCCGGCCACAGCCCAGCACCGACGATCACCGGCAGGCAGAGCACGTAGCCCATTAGAAACGCCCGTACACCGCCCGCCTGTCCCTGATACCCGTGCAGTACGCCGAAGGCGAGGTTGGCGACTAGCGCCGCCAGCCAGCCACTCCCCAGCCAGCCCACCAGCCCGGCCAGGAGAAAACCATGATAGGCGAACTCCTCGCAGAACCCGGCGCTCGCCGACACGCCGAGGAACGCCCAGCGCTCCTCCCGGCTTTTCGGCATGAGGTGATAGGTGAGCGGCGACTCCCGGATCCCCAACCGCGCCGCGCCACGGCTGATCAGGAAGTTGCCCGTGAGCGCGCCCGCAGTCGCAGCGGCCGTCCAGCCGAGAAACGAAGCGAGCGACGTGGCGTGGAGGCCTATCGCCGAGACCGTCAGCCCCTCCGCCCAAAGCACGAGCCCGGCGAGGCCACCCAGAATGACGATCCCGATGGTGGCCGAGAGATAGAGCGCGCGCCGCGACGGTAGCTCGATGTCGCGATCCGACGGCTGCAAGAGGGCCAAGAACGGGACGCCTACCAGCAGGAAGAAGACGTAGAGCCGCCCTCCCCAGCCGAACTCGACCGACGGGCTGAGGTCCTGGAGAATCGAAGCAAGCTGGCTCACTCGGTGCCTCCGCCGCTCGACGGGTCGGCTCGCTCCGGCCGGGTGCCCTTGCTCACCGGCGCTGCCCAGCGCAGCATGTCCTCACCCATGGCTGCCAAGATCGAGCATACCGCCACACAACTCAAGCGACTGCTGCGAGACGTCGCCGACCCCGTGAAGCGCCAAGGGCAGCTCGTCTACTTCAAGGAGCCGATCCGTCCACTCGGCGTCCCCGGGCCCGACATCCACCGGATCGCCTCGGCGGCCGCCAAGGAATACCGCAAAGCCAAGCTCGGCCTGGACGACGTCATCCAGATCGCCGAACGCCTCTGGAAGCCCGGGTTCCTCGAGGAGCGCATCCTCGCCGTCCTGATCATCGCCAAGTTCAAGCGGGGGCTCGAACGACGCCACTGGAACCATTTCGACCGCTGGGTCGACTCGTTGACGAACTGGGCCGAGACCGACGCCCTCTGTGGCAAGATCCTCGACCCGCTCCTCAGACAAGACCCTAGCCTTGTGAAGCGCCTGAAGCCCTGGACGCGCAGTAGACTTCGCTGGCGTCGACGCGCCGCCGCCGTCGCCCTGGTTCACATCGCCCGGCACGGCGGCGAGCACGAGGCCGCCTTCGAGATCTGCGACCGTCTGGCCGCCGATCGCGATGACATGGTGGAGAAGGGCATCGGCTGGTTGCTCAAAGAGATCTCCCGGACCCAGCCACAGGCAGTCGCCGCCTACCTGATCGACAACATCGATGGTCTTTCTCGCACCACGGTCCGCTACGCCTGCGAAAAACTGCCGCCTGCTCTGCGGGCCCGGGTGATGAAAGCCTAGTGTCAGCCGGTTATTCCCCCCGCCGATACACAATTTCCCCTCCGACAACCGTCAGGTCGATTTTCACATTCTCGATCTCGGGCGGATCGATGGTGAATATGTCGTCCGAGAGCACGACCAGGTCGGCGTATTTGCCGGGCGCGAGCTCTCCCAGCACTTCATCCAGGAAGCTCGCGTAGGCGCTCCCGACGCTGTAGGCGGTTACCGCTTCCGCGACGCTGATCTTCTCCTCCGGCACCCAACCATCGGGGTTGGCGCCGTCGATCGTCCGGCGCGTAACCGCGGCATAGATGCCTAGTAGCGGATCGATGGGCGCCACGGTCCAATCGCTGCCGAACGAGAGCTTCGCACCAGCGTCTTTCAGGCTGCGGAACGCGTACGTCGTCTTGATCCGCTCGGGCCCAATCCGTTTACCCGCCCAGCGGCCGTCATCTATCGCGTGGTACGGCTGCATGGCCGGAACCACACCGTCTCGCGCGATGCGGTCGATCGCATCGCGCGTCAGGTGCTGCGCGTGCTCGATGCGGAAGCGGCGGTCGCGCGGCCCGTTGGCGGCTGCAGCATCGGCGTAGGCATCGAGCAGCCAATCGTTGGCGCGGTCGCCGATGGCGTGGATGACTATGTGAAAGCCGGCGGCGTCCGCCGAGACGACCCAGCTCTTGAACTCGGCCACATCATCGATCACCACCAGGCCCGAGCTCTCCGGCTCATCATCATACGGTTCGAAGAACCACGCCGTCGTCGAGCCCAGCGATCCATCCACGAACGCTTTCAGTCCGCCCCAGAACAGCCGATGGTCGCCGCGCCCTTCTCGGTCGACGAACTCCGCGAGTCGTTCCCAGCTCGCCAGCGGCACCACACTGTACACCCGTATCGGCAGCTCGCCGCGTGCGCGCGCACGACGGTACGTTTCCAGATCTTCCCACGAGCCCATGTCCGTGATCATCGTCACGCCGCGCGCCACCGCGTGTTCGATCGCCGCCTGCAGCCCCCGGTCCCGCTCCTCTTCCGATGGCGGCGGCATCACTTCGTACACCAGCGCCATGGCATCATCCTTCAGGATGCCGGTGGGCCGACGGTCGGGGTAACGCACTATCGTTCCGCCCGGCGGGTCCGGTGTCTCCGCCGTGATCCCGGCCAGTTCCAGCGCCCTGCCGTTCGCCAACCCCATATGACCGTCCAGGCGATTGACGAACACGGGGGTGTTCGGCGTCGACGGGTCGATCCAGTCGCGCCGCGGCAGCTCGCCACCCCACATCTCGTGGTCCCACTGTCCGCCGGTCACCCACTCGTCGGGATGCTGCGCAGCGAACTCGCCGATGCGCCGCGCGAACTCCTCCGGCGTCGCAGCGCCTCGAAGCTGCACCCCCGCCAGCTCGAAGCCCCCAGTGACGAAATGCGTATGGCTGTCCATGAAACCGGGCACGACGCGTCGCCCGGCCAAGTCGATCCGTTCGGTCGACGGGACGGCGAACCGCTCGACCTCCGCATCGCTCCCCACCGCCAGCACTTTGCCGTCCGCAATGGCGATCGCCGTCGCCCCACCCAGTACGGGCGCCTCCGGCCCATACCAGATCATCCCGCCGCTGAGAATCAACTCCGCCTCCATGTCAGACCCCTCGGCGCAACCCGCCAGCAGCGCCGCCGTCGACAGGACGAAGACCGTTCGCATCCTGAACATCATTACCTCCCGAGAACACTATCGTTGCCGCCAGACCTCTTCTACGACACGCTCCAGCGGCTCGGCCGTGGTCCTCATCCGAAACGCCTCGCGCGTCCGCATGTCGTAGCGGTCGCCTGGGGCGAGAAAGTAGAACAGGCCACCCGAGTCGAGTCGGCGACTGTGATCGTAGATCGCGACGTAGCTCGCGCCGATCACACGGAACGAATCACCCCGCACCACTATGGCGGTATTCTCATCCAGCCCGATCCCCAACAACTCGGGACGGGCTTCGATCACCTCGATCAGGTCGAACTGACGATTGCGCTTGAGCAGATGCTGATCGATCGCCACGTCACGTAGGAACCCGAGTCCTTCCTCGTGGTCGCCCATCATGATCGTGTTCGTTTCTGTATCGCCCCTAGCCAGGTACGAACCCTGAATTGTCGCTCCCGCCGAGCTGCCGCCAATCACGCCACCGCGCTCCAGCACGCCCCATAGCTCGTCATGCACCTTGGTATCGAGATACGAGTCCGCCAGACGCCACTGACGACCGCCCGAGAACCACACGCCCCGTGCCTGCGTGAGCACAGCGACGAACTCGTCCGAGTTCGCCTCTCCTCGGTCCTTCGTGTGCAGCACCGTCAGGCTCGTCGCCCCCACCTCCCTGAGCTGCCGCAGACACGAGCAATACTGATCGTACTCATCCCTTCCGCCCGCCGTCGGGATGACCACGATCGGGGCGTCGGGGCCGCCCGCCAGCTCCACGAACTCCTCGAGGATCGAGAGATCCCGAAGGCCGCCACCCACGACGACCAGCGACCCGTTCGCCGGGCCGACCTCCTGGGCAGCGGCGACCGTCGCGCTACCGGTCATCACCACAAGAACCGCGAGCGCTCTGAGTCCACCTGCCAACTTGAACATAGACACGACCTCCGGAGATTAGCGTCAGCCGCCGCTGCGCTCGGCGATGATCCGTGCGAGCACGGGCGCCTCGATGTTTCCTCCGCTCACCACAACCGCGACGTTCTCCCCCTGCACCGAGACAGACCCTGCGAGCAGCGCCGCGATCCCCACTGCACCGCCACCCTCGACGACAAGCTTGTGTTCCGTTGCAGCGAAGGCCATCGCATCGCGGATCTCGTCCTCCGAGACCAGCACGTACTCATCCACGAGATCACGGACCAGCTCGAAGGTGTGGCGATTGTCGAGGCCGATGCCGCCCGCCAGCGCGTTGGCGATCGTCTCTTCCTCGGGGTAGGCGATCGGCTTGCCGGCCTCGAGGCTCTCGTGCATCACACGGGCGTTGGCCGCCGAAACGCCGACCACGCGGAACTCCGGATTCGACCGCTTGAGCGCCAGAGTGACGCCGGATATCAGTCCACCGCCCGAAAGCGGGACTATCGCCGTATCGAGCAGCGGCAACTGCTCGATCAGTTCCAGCCCAATCGTCCCCTGCCCCGCGATGACCAGCGGATCGTCGAAGGGGTGGACGTAGACCAGGCGGCGTTCTCTTTCGAGCTGGAAGGATCGCTCCTCCGCCTCATCGTACGTCTTGCCGTAGAGAACGGTCTCGGCCCGGTGCCGACGGATCGCCGCCAGCTTCGTCGGGTCGACCCATTCCGGCACGCAGACAACGGACGGTATGTCGAGTAGATCGGCGACGAAGGCTACAGCGCGGCCGTGGTTGCCGCTGGAAATGGTGACGATCCCGCGCTCCTTCTCGCCGCGTGACAGCGACAGGATCTTGTTGGCCGCACCACGGACCTTGAAAGAACCTGTGACCTGCAGGTTCTCGAGCTTAAGCCACACATGAGCGCCGGTCCGCTCGTCGAGCTCCGGCGAGGCGAGGACCGGCGTTTCCACCGCGATTCTCGCTATGGCCTCCCGGGCAGCTTCGACGTCGATTCGAGTCACTGGCTCGGCCCGCCCCGAACCACTCGGAACCCACGGTAGTCTTCCGCCGCCCGCGCACCTCGCGCCTTGCCATCGGCCGGCAGGTCGGCACTGCCTCCCATCAGCTCACCTTCGCCGTTCGCGCTGACCACCCACTCCGCCACGTTGCCGCCCAGGTCGAATACGAGAACGTCGTCGCCACGGCCCTCGAAACTGCCGACCTCCTTCAGCAACGGAGCGGCACCGGGCAGCTCGGCGATCCGTTCGGCGAGTCGTGCGGCATCGTCGGGGTTGGGCGCGTAGCCCGCCCAGAAGTCGAGGGTGTTCTCGTTCCCGCGCGCCGACCCGTAGACAGCCTTCATCTCTTCCGCCGTGCCCAGTCGATACGTTTGGCCGGTGTGATCGGAAAGCCACTCCACATAGGCCGTGGCCGCGCCGAACGTGATACCGCTCGCCGGGTAGTTCTCCGTCCCCTGCTCGTACGCGTAGCTCCTGTCGAACTCCCCGTACTGGGCCCGCGTCACCTCGAAGCGACTGATCTCGATGCCCTTGTACTCCACTATCTCGGGAAGCAGCGTGCCATACTCAGCGCGCCCGTAGCGGCCGTCGGACCGCTCTATGTCAACCCGCTTCAGCGCCTCGGCCAACGGCGAGCCATCCTTGAACGCCTCGTTCTCCGGTTCATGCGTGCCGAAGAGATACATGTCGAACCAGGCGAAATCTTCCTCCATCTTGCGGCGCTGGTGGGCCAGCTTGCGGATCCCGTGCGCTTCGCCCGGGAATAGAATGAACTTGACCGGCACCCGTCCGATCTGCTGCAGGGCCCGGAAGTGTGACCAGCCCTGATCGGTCGGAACGTTGCGGTCCTCGGTCCCGAAGTAGATGATCGTCGGGGTCTGCACATCTTCCATGCGGAAGAACGGAGAGAGCTCGATGTAGCGCTGCGGATCTTGGTAAGGCACGGCGCCGAAGTAGTAGTCGTCGAACGACTGGCCGAAGTCGACGTTCGCCCAATCGCTGATCCACTCCACGTCGCCGGCGCCCGTCGAGGCCACCTTGTATCGCGGGTTCCGCGTCGTCAGCTCGATCGACAGGATCGCGCCGTTACTCCAACCCATGGTCCCCAGCTTGTCCGGGTCCACCAGGCCGCGCTCGATCAGATAGTCGACCCCGTTCTCCAGGTCGGGGATCTCCAGGCTGTAATAGTTGCCGCAGCAGATCGACTCCACCCAGTCCAGCCCGTAGGACGAGCTGCCATGATAGTTCGCCCTCAGCACGAAGGCGCCCTTCTGGTTGAGCAGCACCATCGGCCGCGTGTAGCTCATGTTCCAGGAGTCACGGTCCGCCCCCGCAGGCCCGCCGTGGATCACCAGCATCAACGGGTAGCGCCTGCCCTCCTCGTAGTCGAGCGGATAGTAGAGCAGTCCTTCCACCGCCTCGTTCCTGGCGCCGACCCAATGCACGATCTCGACCCGCGGCTTCGGCTTGTCCGCGAACGACGGGTTGAGATTCGTGAGCTGCACCTCGTTGCGGATCCGAGTGCCCCTCAGCTGCGCACGATACAGCTGGGCCGGCGTGTTCGCCGTCGAGTGCGAGTAGACCAGAGTCCGCTCGTCGGCGCCCAGCTCGAAGCTCCAGATGTTGCCCACGTGCGTACCCTCGAGCGGCTCGCGACGCCAACCTTCACCGCGCCGCGTGTAGCGCGCCGGGGTCAGATGCACGCCGTTCTCCAGCAGTGCGACGAACCCGTTCGACGTGACAGCGTAAGCGCGGCCCAGTCCGCGATCCCAATCGAGGTCCACCAACGTCGCAATTCCGCGCGCCACGTCGTAGTACATGACAACGCTAATAGTCGCGTTACGGTACCGCGGGTGCGACGTCGAATCGTTCACCAGGTAAAAGCCACTACCGTCCTTCGCCCACTGCACGTTGCCCGGAATAACCCTTGACCCGTCGAAGATCTCCCGGCCCGCACCGATCTCGAGATTCCACAGGTAGGTTACCGGTGGTACCCGCGCGTCGTACCCATAGGAGAGGCTGCGGCTGTGGACGACCACAGCGCGCGTCCCGTCCGGTGAGAGCTCGAAGCTGCGGATCCAGTCCTCGTTGTCTGTCAGACGCGTGACCTTCTTGTCCTCGACCGAGAAGGCGAACAGCCTGACCGGTGGCGTGTGCTCGGCATCGTCCACGACCCGTGAGGTATCCTCGCGCCGCTTCGTCTCCCGCTCGTAGAGCGTCGGATCCTCCTGAGCCGAGAAGATGATCGTCTCGTCGTCTTTCCAATCGTAGGACGAAATGCCGCGCTCAAAACTCGTGAGCGGCCACGGCTCGCCGCCCGCCGGGTTGATCAACCAGAGCTGCGAGGAAGCGGCATCGCCTTGCTTGTCCGGCAGCGGCCGCGAACTCATGAACGAGATCAGGTCACCGGCCGGCGTCCAGCGCGGCGACGAGTGTGAATAGCTGCCGCGCGTGAGCTGGATCTCGACATCGCTGGTGAGGCTCGAAAGGTAGAGGTTCGAGACCGACCGACCCCTGTCTTTGTCCATCGTCGACTTCACCCAGACGACCCATCTCCCGTCGGGCGAGATCTGATAAGAACCGGCCGACTCGCTGAACAGGATATCGTCGAACGTCCACTCACCCGCGTCGTCCTGAGCGCGGGCGGTTCCAGCCGAGGCCAGCACGGCCGAGATCAGAGCGGCGAGGACGAGAAAGACGTTCGGGTGACGACGGCGGCTTGCTCCCATCGTTAGGCTCCTTCGGGTTATCGGCTATCGTGGGGCTGGTGAGGCGCCTGCTAATCTAGGGGCGGGGTACGGATGCGTCCATGCACAAAAAAACCGGGGGCACCTAAAGCGGGTGCCCCCGAGACTAGCATCTTGTCAGCGAGAGTCTCGGCTCAGGATCGCCGGATCTGCACGCTGCCGTTTACCGTTTTCACGACCAGGTCACGACCGCCGTCCCCGATCGTACCCTTCAGCTGCCGCGGCGAAAAGCGCCCGTGCACGGTCAGCGGGTAGTCGCTGGAGATGTGGCCGTTGACGGTTGAGACGCTCACCTCACAATCGAGGTCGCCTGGGAACTCCAACGTGACGCTGCCGTTGACGCTCGTGAAGTCCATCGAGCCCTGCCAGTCGGCCCGGCCCATGGACACGGTGATCGAGCCGTTCACCGTGGCCGCGTGCGCCAGCCCGGTGGTGGTGATATCGATGCCACCGTTCACGGTGTAGGCCTTCACGTCACCCTCCATCCCGAAGGCTTCGACATCGCCGTTCACCGTGCGACCGATGAAGTTCACTCCGGCA
>JBDHJU010000103.1:0-13758 GCA_039586755.1 Gemmatimonadota bacterium
CGATCTCGAGATCGGGGAGCGCGCTTTCCGCCTCCGCCTCGGGCAGTTGTGTGCGGATCGAGCTCAGCGCGACCGTCCCCCGCCCCGCCATCGCCCCCTCGTTACCGGCGACGCGCTCGGCCTGAAGCCGCGCCTCGAGGTTCATGCTGGCGACGCGGCCGTTCCGCGCGTCGGCGTAGTAGACCATCCCGTCGCGCAGCGTCAGGTCAGATACGACGAGCGCGCCGGTCGCGGCACCGGCTGCGGGCGCGCCCTCACCATCGCCGGCACGCGCCGTGTCTTGCGGCGGCCCCAGCAGGCTCAGGTTGCTGGTCCCATCGGCCAGGACCTCATAACGGATGGCCGGGCGCAGCAGCCGTAGCTGGCGCAGCTCGAACTCTCGGCGGAGCAGCGGCCAGAAGCGGACCTGCAGTTCCAGGGCATCGAGCGCGAGCGCCGGCTCGTCGCTGAACCCCGGGGGATTGGCGACGGCGAAGTCGTCGAGCCGCACTGCAATACGCGGAAAGACCCGCAGCCGTATGTCGCCCAGCGCGACCTCGCTGCCGACCTTCTCCTCGATACGCGGCACGACCATCGCCCGCAGCTTTTCCGGCGGGAAGAGGACCTTGAGGGCCACGGTGCCGGCGACGACGATCAGGGCCAGCGCAGCGGCAACGATGATCAACCAGCGCGGTAGGCCGAAGCCTCGCATCCGGTCTGCGGAGCGCTCGTGATTCTTGTTCATGTTCTCCACGACATTCTGGAGTCCGAGGCGGGGTCACCTTCTGAAGTGGCCGGGACAGGCCATGTGAGTCACAGACATATTATAGCAATAATGCACGAGGTCGACCGGCGGGTCATCCCCGGCGAGCGGCCAGCGGCACGGCAGACCGCAGGCTCCGCCGGCACCGGGAAAACTGTGGCACTGGCGCCCGGCGCCGTAACCCATTATCTTTCCGCCCGTTGTACGAACCGCAAGCTGGATTTCTTCTCTCCGCAGAATGTTACCCGGCTTAGGATTGGGTACCGGCGCCTAGCAAAACCCGCCGCTTCATTCCTCAGGTTCACCGAATCGAGAGCGTACGCGTTACCGGTGACACGAATGTCCCCTGGCACGCGAACGCATGTAAAGAAGAGTTGTAACGCATGAAGACATCGTTTCAATCGGTCGGCCTCGCGCCCGAGCTACTCAAAGCCGTGGCCGAAGAAGGATACACTGCGCTCACGCCGATCCAGCGTGAGGCCATTCCAGCCGGCCTGGAAGGCCGTGACGTGGTCGGTTCGGCACAGACCGGCACCGGCAAAACGGCAGCGTTCATGCTGCCGATCCTCCAGCGTCTCAAAGACGGGCCACGTGGCACGTTGCGGGCGCTAATCTTGACTCCCACCCGTGAGCTCGCCGAGCAGGTCCTGAACAGCGCCCGCGACTATGGCCGGCACGTCGACCTGGAGTACCTGGCGGTCTACGGTGGCGTCCGCATGGAGCCGCAAACCCGAGCGCTGAAGAAGGGCGTCGACATCGTGGTCGCAACGCCCGGACGCCTGTTGGACCACATGGGCCGCGGACACGTCGACACCTCGAAGCTCGAGGTGCTGGTCCTCGATGAGGCGGACCGGATGCTCGACATGGGGTTCGCTCGGGATGTGAATCGGATCCTCGACTCGCTGCCGGCCCAGCGCCAGACGCTGTTCTTTTCGGCAACGATCTCGAGCGACGTGGACCGGCTGGCCCGTCGCGCACTGAAGGACTACGAAGCGGTCGAGATCGGCCGACGCGCCGAGGCGGCCGACGGCCTCGAGCACGTGCTGATCGCGGTGGACAAGCCCCGCAAGCGGAGCCTGCTGGCGAAGTTGCTGGAGGTTCTTCCGGAGGACCGCACGCTGGTGTTCACGAGGACGAAGCATGCCGCCGAGGTCGTCGCCAGCCACTTGCAGCGGGCGGGGTACAACGCGGCGGCGCTGCACGGCGACAAGCCTCAGAACGTTCGCACCTCCACCCTCAGCCGTTTCAAGCAGGGGACGACTCAAGTCCTGGTCGCGACCGACGTAGCCGCTCGCGGCATCGATATCGACGACATCGATCTGGTCGTGAACTACGATGTGCCCCGCGACCCGGAGATCTACATCCATCGCGTGGGCCGAACGGCCCGGGCCGGTGCCCAGGGCGTCGCCATGACGCTCATGTCGCCGGACGAGTGGCTCATGATGGGCGACGTGGAGAAATTGATGGGACGCACGTTCGCGCGTCAGGTCGTGCCGGGGTTCGAGCCGACCGTCGAGCCGCCCCAACCCGCCGAGTCGATCGCAGCCCCTAAGCCGCAGGGGCCCTCGCTGCGCCCGCGGCGCGGCGCCGCCCGCCGCCGCTAGCTGCCATCCCGCCGCGCAACGATCGTCGGACGGACCTGACCCGAGGCTCAGCTACGGCTTTTGACCGGTAGGCACGGCGAGCGTCTTCGCCTCGGCGAGGACGCGGTCCAGCATCCTCGGTGTGAGCTTTCCCGTAAACGTGTTCTGCTGGCTAGGGTGATACGACGCGATGAGCGCAAACCCTGAGTCGCGCAGCTTCACGACGGCACCGTGTCCGAACTTGGGCGCCGGCGTCGGTACGTCGATGCCGCGCTCGCGCAGGATCCGCAGCACGTGACCGAACGCGTAGCCGCCCAGCGCGAGGATGACCTTCACTCCCTTTAGGAGTTCCAGTTCACGTTCGAGATAATCGCGGCAGTTGTCGCGCTCTTCCGGCACCGGCTTGTTGGCGGGCGGCGCGCAGCGGACGGCGGCTGTGATGTAAGCGCCGTCCAGCTCGAGCCCGTCGTCGCGCCAAATCGACTCGGCCTGATTGGCCAGGCCGGCGCGGTGCAGCGCCGCGTAGAGGAAGTCACCGGAGCGGTCGCCGGTGAACATGCGGCCGGTGCGGTTGGCGCCGTGGGCGGCGGGTGCCAGGCCGACGACGAGCAGCCAGGCCCCCGGGTCGCCGAAGCCGGGCAGCGGCTTGCCCCAGTAGCGCTGGTCGGCGAAGGCGGCGCGCTTTTCCCGCGCGACCTGCTGGCGCCAGGCGACGAGTCGCGGGCAGCGCCGGCAGGACGCCACCTTTCGCGCCAGCTGCTCCATGGCAGCAGTGCTATCCGTCTCCATCTCGCTCCTTATTGCCGTCCCATCGCCATGGCGATGGCGAGGGTGAGGGAGAGGGGCTTGAACCTATGCCAACCCTCCGTTAATTGAATGGACCCTGTAACAGGCGCAACCGAGCAGGTATGAGACCGACTCGAGGATTCTTCGTCATGCTGGCGATCGGCGTGACCGCCCTGGTGATCATGGCGGTAATCGACTACTTGCGGCCGATTTCGCCGGAGGTCCAGCTGCGGGCGCTGCGCACCCAGTTGAGCGAGGCCCGCAGCGAGGCCGATTCCTGCCGTGCCGCGCTGGGCGCGGAGGAGGCCCGCCTGCGCGCCAGCGACGCACGGTTCGACTCGTTGAAGAGCATGATCGACTACTACGAGGGGCTCGACCCGCGCGGCGTGCCGGCCGACAGCTACGACATCTACATCGCGATCTTCAACGACTACAACGAGGCGATCCCTCAGCGGGAGGCCGCCGGCGACTCGCTGAGAGACCACGAGCAGGCGTGCCACGCGATCATCGAGAACCACAACGTCATCGCCGACTCGGCCATGGACCTGGCCCGGGAGCTCGGGGTCCTGCGCGACAGCTCGACCACCGAACCCGCTCAGTAGCCGGGCCTTTCCTTCTCCATCCCCGGGGGGCGCGATTCTGACAGATTGCATTTGTGGCTCCTCGAACGGCCCCACACGCACCGTTTCTGACTAACGAGATCGCTCGATGAGCAAGAAGCTTTGGGACGTCATCATAGTCGGCGGCGGACCCGCCGGGATCACCGCGGCGCTGAGGCTGGCCCGCGAGGACCTCGACGTGTTGGTCGTCGAGGCCGCGGTCTACCCCGGCGCCGAGAACTGGTCCGGCGCGGTCTATTTCGCCGAGAAGCTGGCCGACCCCGCGGTGCTGGGCGCCGAGGAGCTGGAACGCGCGCCCTACGAGCGGCGCGTGGTGAAGCGCGGCTTCTTCGCCACGAACGGGCTCAGCATGCTGGGCGCCGAGTACCGGGACCCCGAGACGTTCGCCCACTGCTACACCGTCCTGCGTCCCGTCTACGATCGCTACCTGGCGGAGCGCGCCCGGGCGCTCGGCGTGACGATCCTAACCGAGACCACTGTCGATGGGCTCATCCGTAGAGGCGACCGGGTCATCGGCGTGGGCAGCGACCGCGGCCCGCTCTACGGTGACATCGTCTTCCTGGCGGAGGGCGACGCGTCGCATCTGGTCTCCAAAGAGGGCTTCGAGCGCGACGTGGTGCGCTCGAAGGCGAGCGGGCAGCCGGCCTTCCTGCAGGGCGTGAAGGAGGTCATCGAGCTCGATCCGGCGACGATCGAGGACCGTTTCGGCGTCGGACCCGGCGAGGCCGCCTGCCACGAGATCATGCTGCGCAATGGTGCGATCGACGGTAAGCCGGTGCGGCTCAACGTGGCGGGCCTCATCTATACGAACCGGTCCAGCGTCTCTATCGGACTGGTCCTGCCGCTCGAGAACCTCAAGGCGTTCCGCGGCGACTACAACACGCTGATGGAGTGGTACAAAGGGCTACCGCCCATCGCGCGTTTGATACAAGGCGGCGAATCGACATCGTACGGGGCGAAGATTATCCGCGGTGGCGGCTTGAGCGAATTACCACAGCTGGTCGACGAGGGTGTCGCGATCGGCGGCGCCGCAACCGGCATCGGCATCGACTTCCCCTACCCGAACTTCACCGGCCCGGCCTGCGCCATGGGCTCGATCTTCGCCGAGGCGGTCATCGAGCTCAAGCGAAACGGCGGCGAGCCGACGCGCGAGCGGCTGGAGGAGCTGTATGTGGAGCCGCTAAAGGCGACCAACTACTATAAGGACGTCGAGCACCTGCGTGACTGGCCCGCCTTCATCGAGCACAGCGAGGCACTGTTCGGCCGCGGCATCGACCTGACGCTCGGCGGCATTTACGCCGCCACCCGGCCCAACCTGAACGCCGTCCGCACCTGGTGGGAGAGCGTGCGTCTGGTCGGCGAGACGATGAAGGGGCGCTGGCTGAAGACGCTGGGCGACCTGCGCGGCGGATCGAAGGCGCTGCGCACCGGCCGCTACTCGCTCAAGCACGCGCCGCTGGCGATCCTGCTCGCCGTACCGAACACGCTGCTCGCCTTCGTCCCCTTCGTCTACGGCAAGGGTCGCGGCGAGCTCGAGTTCAGCTTCTGGACGAGGAACGAAGAGTCGGGCCGGCTGCCGTGGTACAAGCGCTGGGCTTGGGCGCGCTACCGCTCGGCGCTGGCGAACGCGGCGGCAGTGTTGTACGCGAACGACGGCACGCCGATCGGCCGCAAGCTCGACCGTTGCGTCGGCATCATCTCGCGCCGCTTCTCGGTCTGGGAGATCGTCACCGGCATTCTCGGCGGCCTCGGCTACGTCCTAACCCGCGGCCTGCAGCGGCTGACCGACGTCATCCGCTACGCGATGAAGAAGCCGACTTTGGACCAGCTGAAGTCGACGTTCTACGCCAAATGGCTTTTGGGCTGGCGCGCGCTCACCGATCTTTCGCCCGGAAAGGTCGCGGCTGCCAAATCGCACGACGCCAAGCTGGGCGAGATCAGCTACAGCGGTGAAGCGGGCAGTCATATAAAGGTGTTCTTCCCGCCCGAGGGGCCGGGGAAGCTGGAGGACCCGAGCAAGTCGTCGCTGTGGGGGGCCTGCCCGGCGGCGGTCTACCAGATCGTGCTCGACCGGACGATGCACGCGTCGGTGGCCGTCAACTTCGAGAACTGCGTTAAGTGCGAGACGTGTTGGCGGCTCGAGCCGACGCACGTCGACTGGTCGCGCTTCGGCTCGCACCGCCTGGTCTACGAGGTGTACAGCGGGGCCGACGAGGCTTTGCGGCGAATCATCGCGGAGCGGAAGCCGGGCGCAGGACCGGAGATCGAACCGAGCTATTGGGCTGCGACCGCGGGGAACGGCTGGCCGGGCGCACCGATCGAAGCGCCCGACGACGTCAAGGACGCCCTAGCCATCGCCTGTCGTGCCATCGCACTCGCCGACGCCAAATGCACAGAGCTCACCGAGAACGTCTGGTACGGCCCGCGGGTGCTCGAGCCGGGCCAGGTCGAGTGGTACGGCTGGGCGGTCGAGTACTTCGCCGCACTCGCCGAGGAGGCGGCCGCCGCGGCGACGGCCCAGCCGCTGGAGGGCTGGCTGGTCGACAATGAGCTCAACGCCGCGCACGTCGAGCTCCTGGAGCTCAGGCGTGACATCGAGGCGGTGACCGCAAGGCTGCGCCAGCACGCCGGTGCGCGTCGCTTCTTCGCCGCCGAGGCCGACGCGCGCCAGATCCGCGACCATCACCTCGCAGGCCTGCGCCGTGCCCTCGAGCGGCTGGGCGAGGTCTCTTTGGTGACGCTGGAAAAGTCGGACCCGGTGGCGGAGCTGCGAGCGCTGGAGGCCGAGTCGCCGCTACGGCGAGCGGTGCGGGCGCGGTTCCGCGAGCACGTGGCCGGCGTCTTCGACCGGCCCGCGGTACGACGACTCGAGGGCGGCGGCGGCCTGGAGGAGGACGAGGTCGAGCTGCTGCGCGCCGCGACGCAGGCGGCGCTGGTTGCCGGCGTGCCGGGCGGCGACTTCGACGCTTGGGAGCACCTCGAGCGCGAGGACATCCTCGCCGAGTTGGCCTGGACTGACCCGTCGCTGGCCGCGCTGGTCGCCGGTCACCTGGCGGGCGTCGAGGCGCTCTCAGCCGCGGGCGCACCGGCCTCGATCGTCGAACCGCTCGAGAGCGTCGAGCGCTTCACGACCGTCGCGATGGAGGCGACGTGCGAGGTCGGTGAGGGCGAGTGGAACGGTGTGTTGCCCTTCACGTTGACGGCGCTGGCAGAGAGCTTCGTCGTCCGCAGCGACGGCCGCGTTGGCCTGTTCAAGGAAGGCAACAAGGGCCTCGAGATCGAGAGCACGCCGGCCATGGGACTCACCGGCGCCGCCGTGGCGGAGGTCACGCTCAAGGGTGCGAAGGCGGCGTGGGAAGGTGAGTGGAGCGCGGAGCATGAGGCGATGCTTTTCGGTCGCCGCTCGCGCGACGCCGCAGCCATCGCGCTTGGCGCTTCGAACCTGGTGACCGAACGGGCGGTCGACCACGCGCGCAGTCGTATCCAGTTCCCCGACATGTTCCAGGACATCGACGGCCGCGATGCGGTGGGCAAGTTCGGTGCGGTCCGCGCCCACGTCGCCCACATCGAGGCCGCGCGGCTGGGGATCGAGACGCTGCTCCACGATGCCGCCTGGCGTGACGGCGACCTCGAGGCGACGGTCGCCAAGGTCGCGGTCACCGATGTGTTCGGTCCGGACATGCCGAGCATCACCTACCGCACCGGCCAGGTGGTCGGCGGCTCGGCGTTCTCCGAAGAGGACGTCTACTCGAAGGTCTACCGCGACAGCTCGATCTTCCCCCACTACATCCGCGAGAACGCCCAGCTCAACATCGAGATCGGCCGCCGGCTCGCCGACTCCGACCGGCCGCCGCTGGCCACAATATCGGAAGAGATCGACGCTGCGCTCACCGCGATGGCGCGGCGTCCGATCTTCGACTTCCAAGTCCAACGTTTGCGCGCCGCCGAGGAGGGGTTGAGCGCGGCGCTCCGCGAAGCGCTGGACCGCGGGGCCGGCGCGGTCGCCGACCAGGCGATCCACGACATCGCCGGGGAGCTTTTGACCCGGCTCTACATCTGGGCACGGCTACTGGTACGCGCGCAGCGGCGGCTGGAGGGCTCGCTACCGGCGGAGCGCTACGTCGAGGCCGCGCTCCTCTGGGCCGACATCGTGGAGGAGCGGCTGGTCGCCCTGGCCGGCGAGCTCGAGGCGGCGCCCGGCCGGGTCGATCTCGGCCGCTACGCGCTCAAGCTGGGCGACTACCCCGACGCGCCCATCGCCAGTGAGGCTTTCAGCTTCGACTACGAGCGCGACATCGTGAGCGCCGAGCGGAATCATCGCTCGGGCGAGTTCTTGCTCAAGCCGCTGGCGGTGGGTGAGACGCGCTACGTGCCCGAGCTCATGTGGGCCGACGACGTTACACGCGGGGGTTACGAGGAGTACCTGGAGCTCTTCCGCGGCCGCTACGCCGAGGGCGACTGGCAGCCTTCGTTCGAGCGCTACGTCGAGGCGCTCCATTACATCCCGCGCGAGGATCTCGATTGGGCGCAGCGACTCGGCGCGTTCAACGTGCTCATCCCGACGGAGTACGGCGGCCAGGGCCGCACGAAAGCCGACTACTATAACCTCTGCATGGTCGCGAAGCGCATCGCCGATGTCAGTCACACCCTGACCATCCAGGCGAACTACAGCATCGGCACGACGCCGATGGTCCTCGGGCTCGACGAAGTGATACGAGCCGAGGAGGAGCTACAGGGCGCGGTCGATCAGGCGGACGCGGTCGCCGGAATCGCCGCCGGGATCAGAAGGCTCTTGGCCGGGATGGAGCGGCCCGACTTCGAGGCGCTGAAGAGCGGTTACATCGAGCTCGACAAGCAGGTCCGCGGCGCCATCGGCAAGAGCCGCATCCTCAAGAAGGTGGTGTTCGGGAAGTTCATGTCCGCCTGGGGCAAGGCGGGGATGGCGGGCCTAAAGGGCGACCTGGACGGCTTCGCCAAGGGGCTGGAGAAAGCGGTCGACGCGCTGGACGGCTGGTGGGACCGCGCCGGCGGCGAGCTGGCAGAGATGCCGCTCCGGCGCCTGGCCCACGAGTTCTACCTGCGGCTCATCGCGGCGCGCACGATCTCGGCCTTCGCGCTCACCGAGCCGAGCGCCGGGTCGGACACGGCACGGCAGCGCACCGAGGCGCGCCTCGACTCGCGTCGCGTCCACACCGACGATGACGGCGTGAAGTTCTTCTACCTGGACGAAGCGAACGAGGAAGGCCGGCGCAACATCTGCGACATGCGCCGCTTCGAGTTCGACTTCGAGGGCTGGAGGATCTTCTACCGGCACAGCGACGACGCGGAGCCTGCGGAAGTCCACTCGCTCGAGTACACCTACGAGGAGGACGAAGAGAAGTACCGCTACTTCATGATCGGCGACCGGCGCGTCGATATCCACGACATGGCGCTCATCCGCGAGCGCGACGGCGAAGAGCACTACGAGTTCTACGTGCTCAACGGCGCCAAGATGTGGATCACCAACGCGCACATCGCCGGCGTCGAAGCGATCTACGCCCGCACGCCCGCCGGCGTCACCGGTTTCATGGTCGATGCCCTGACCGAAGGCTTCATCGTCGGCAAGGACGAGGAGAAGACGGGCCAGCGCGCCTCGTGCACCAACGAGATCACGCTGACCAACGTGCGGATCCCCCGCGAGTGCATGATCGGGATCGAAGGCCGCGGCCAGGAGAACGCGCTCGAGACGCTGAACGTCGGCCGCACCGGGCTCTGCGTCTCGTCGGCTTCCAGCATCCAGCAGACGTTGGGCGACGCTGCAACCTACCTGTCGAAGATCCCGCGCGGCTCGGAGGGCTGGGCCCGCTATCGACTCGGCCTCTCGCTCGAGGAGATGTTCGCAATCGAGTCGCTCTCCTACGACCTCATCGGGATCTACGACGACAAGACGAGCGACATGCCGCGCGTCGAGTCCTCTGTGGCCAAGCTGTTCGGCACCGACGGATTGCACCGCAACCTGCACTATCTGGAACCGGTCTACGGGATCGAGGGTCAACTGCAGCGCTATCGGATCGAGAAGGACCGGCGCGACGCGCGGGTCATGACGATCTACGAGGGCACCAACGAGATCCAGCAGTTCCTGCTCTTAAAAGATTCGATCGACATGATCGGGCCGAAGCTCGAGAAACTGGAAGCGATCGAGGTGAAGGCCGAGGGGTCCTACGAAGAAGAGATACGGATCCACGGCGAGCTACTCGCCGGTCTACACGAGCGACTCAAGGCGACGCGCGAGACGTACAAGAGCGCGGCGTGGCAGAAGGCTCTGGTGCAGCCGATTTTCTTCCGCCTCTCGCGCATGGTCTCGCTAGTAAAGGCGGTCGATGTCGTCATACAGCGCGGCGACTGGGTGGCCCGCAACCTGACGGCGGACGGCGATGAGGTGCGGCGCGCCTGGTGCGACCGGGCGGCGCGCGGGTTCGTGCGGCGCGCGGGACGCGAGTTCGAGCGCCTGGCCTCGGGCTTCGATCGCGACTTCGAGATTTTGAAGTCGGGCGGCCGCACCGCCGAGCTCAAATTGGCCGAGACCGTGTTCGACGAGGCCGACGTCGCCACGGCGGGTGCGGCAGCGGCTGCGCTCGAGCGTATCACGCGGACGCCCATCGAACGTGACCTCGAGATCGTCGTCGCACTGGAGCAGGCGCCGCGACTGGCACCGCGGCCGCGCCTCGCCGACGACCGCGTGGCCGAGCACGTGTACGGGTTCGGGGCCGGCGACCGGCGCGCGCTGCGCGCGGCGCTTTCGCTCAAGCGCGCGCAGCCGGACCACGTTTCGCTGACGCTCATCTGCGCGGCGGCGCCCGACGCCGAGGACGGACTGCGCTCCGGGCTCGCCGCCGGCGCCGACCGGGCGATCCTGCTGGATACGGGCGGCGAGCTCTACGCCGAGCATGCGGTTGCCGACGCCATCGCCGCGGCGCTCACCGAGCGCGGGATCGCGCCCGACCTGGTACTCGCCGGCGCGTCGGACGAGGGCCCCAGCGGCGGTCGTCTGGCCCTGCAACTGGCGGGCGAGCTGGGCGCCGAGTGGCTGCCGGCGGTGACCGACCTCTGGGTCGACGGCGACGAGGTGGTCTACGCCAGCGATCGCTTCCCGGACACGGTCCGCACGCCGCTCCCTGTGGTGGGCGCAGCTGCAGCTACCGAGGCCGAGCCCGACTGGGAGTTCACGACGACGGGCTTCGCGGAGGCGCTGCGCAAGCCGCTGGAAGTGGTGATCTTCCCGCCGGGCTCGGAGCGCTCGGACGAGCGGTTCGCCACAGCGGCTGTTGCGGTTTCGGGTGACGAAGTGGAAGAGGCGGGAAGCATCGAGCCGGAGCGAGCGGCCCAGGTCCTGGTAGAGGTGGGCGACCTGGGCGACGGCGCCGGTGCACCGCTGGGCGCGCCGTTCGCCGGCGACTTCCGCCGGGAGGCCGCCGACGCGATCCATTGGTCGGGCGTCGTGTTCGTACCGGAACTGGAGGGCGACGACCTGTCGCGTAACTCGCGGGCGCCGCTGGAGGTGGCAAAGAGCCTGGCGGCTCGCACATCGCAGCCGCTGAACGCGCTGGTCTTGGCCGAGCCGCTGACGAACCAGGCGCGACGCGCGGTCGCCGGATCGCTGATGGTCGCAGGTCCGTTCGCGCGGATCGCCTTCGCCGAGCACGAGGCGCTGGCGGCAGGCGCCCCTCGCGCGTTCGCTGAGGCGCTCACACGATTGCTGGGACCGGGTGCCGCGGCGCGACCCGACTACCTGCTCACGACGCCTTGGCTGGCCGAGTCGCTGCCGGCACTGGCCGGCGCGCTCCGCGGCGCGAACATCGTGACGGAAGCGGTGGCGGGAGTGAGCCGCGTCGAATTCGGCGACGACGACGCCGTGATCTTCGTGCGACCCGTTCACGAGCGCCGACTGCGGGCACGCCGCCAGCGACGGGTGGCGGGGAACGGCATGCGGATCGTCTGGTGCGAGCCGGAAGTCGCGGCACCCGCCGAGGGGCCGGAAGCGGCGCGAGTGAAAGCCGACGTCGTACGCGTCGAGCTGGAGCTGGAATTCGATACCGAGACCGACGGCTTGGCCCGTGCGCTGGCCGAGGCGAAGAAGGCGGCGGCGGCTGTGACCCTGGAGAACGCCGACTTCGTCATCGACGTGGGCGCCGGCCTCGGCTCGGTGGACAACCTGGAGATCGTGGTCGACCCGCTCCGCAAGGCGCTACTCGAGCTGGGTGCACCTAACGTCGAGATCGGCGCCACCCGCAAGGTCACGATGGACATGAGCTGGCTGCCCGACGAGCACCAGATCGGTCAAACCGGCGTCCGCGTCAACCCGCGCGTGATGATCGCGCTGGGCGTCTCCGGCGCACCCCAGCACATCGACTGGGTGGCCGACCGCGCGGTGATCTTCTCGTTCAACCTCGATCCACACGCGCCGCTCATGACGCTCAATCAGCGGCGCCAGCAGCCGCGGGTGGTTCCCGTGGTCGGCGATTTGATGAAGACGGTGCCGAAGTTCATTGCGGCGCTCAGAAAGGAGAAAAAGTGATAGGTGATCAGTCCGGTCGCGCTCGGAACTACAAACGGATGGAGGTCACGATGGAACGCCTGCTAAGAGTGACTCTGGTGATCGCGGTGACCGCATCGCTTCCGGCTTGTTACCACGCGACCATCGAGACGGAGCTCACGCCGTCGCTGATGAAGATCGAACAGCCGTTCGCTTCGTCCTGGGTCTACGGCCTTGTACCACCCAAATACGTGGAGACGGCGGAGGAATGCCCGAACGGCGTCGCCCGAGTGGACACCCAGTTGAGCTTCGTGAACGGGCTAGTCGGGATCCTTACTCTGGGGATCTACACGCCGATGAACATCGAAGTCACCTGCGCGGCAGGCGGCTCGGCTTCGGACGACGTCGAAGCATCGGTCGAGCTCGGCGCCGAGATGAGCCCCGGGGCTAAGCAGAAAGCGATGACCGAGGCGGCCCAGCTGTCGAAGCGAACGGGCGCACCGGTCTACATCGTGCTGAGGAAATGAAGAGCCGGTGGACGGTGCGGCGGTGGGCAGTGGGCGCCCACCGTCTACCGTCTACCGTCCAGGCTCCATCATCACACCCAAGAACAAAACCGCCCGCGAGGCGCGCTCTCGGATGGCGAAGACGAACGGCCTATCCACCGAGATGCGCGGCGGCACACTGGTGACCCGAACGCCGACTCCCGTCACCGCCGCCGCCTCGGTGCCCTTCTCGTTCACATCGACGTAGGTCTTGTGCTTGACCTCGCTGATGTAGAGGGGCCGTGGCCCGCGACCGATCCCGGAGAAATCGGCCTCGCCAGGATTGAAGGCGACGTCCATCCCCATGCCCCCTAGCGCGTCGTTCAGCGTGATCTCGTACTCCATCTTGAACTTCGGCATGTAGACCTCGAACGCGCTCACGCCAAGGCCCATGACGATCGCCGTCCAGCGCTCCGGCGTCAGCGAAGCCACGAGTTCATCGATGCCGCCCGGGTCATCGGGCATCACGATGGTCATGGCGAACGCCGAGTCGCCGTACGTCAGCTCCAACGCCTCTACCCCGTCGCCCCGGTAGTGGGCCACCGGCCTCGGTGCCGCGAAGGCCATCGTCGGCACCTGCTTCGTCCTACCGTCGGCCAGCATGAAAGGCCGGGGCGCCGTGAGCTCGGGCTGGAACGGGTCGGTCCACTGGCCCTTGAAGTACATGGCGTTCACCAGGTAGAGCATCATCAGCGGGTCGATGGGCGGCTCGACGATCTCGTCTATAAGTCCCTTCGTCTTCTCCTTCACCCAGGCGTTGATCCTCGGCGCCGCGTCGGGAGCGTCGAAATCGAGGGCCGTCACCTCGGCTTCGTAGTCGCGACGGTTCTGCTCCACGAACTCGGGCCGTACCTCGAACACCTCGCGGTACCAGATCGAGTTGGCGGGCAGAAACTCCACCGCCGGGTCGAGCCCGAGCAGCCGGTTCGCCAGGGTTCGATACGCCGCACCCATCTCCGCGGCGCTCACA
>JBDHJU010000104.1:0-10003 GCA_039586755.1 Gemmatimonadota bacterium
TGCCCGCTATTGGCAAATCTCGCTTGGCTCAGCGCTCGAATGCGCCGCGATTCTGGATGTGCTAGTCGCGCGTGGACTCAAGAGTACTGGGGAAGTGAGTGAGGGCAAGCAGATCTTGGACAGGATCGCGGCCATGCTGATGGCGCTGCTGAAAGCGCTCGGAAGCAGGGTCGCGCATTAGGGTCGATCGTTTTGCGAAGCCGGTACCTCAGGAGCAGGTTATGTGTGTTACCTCCACCTTCTCGCCGCTCGTCAGGCGCGCACCGAAGACCAACAGCATACCGCACTGCTCCTCGGTCCATGAGATCGGCTGTGTTATGCGGTCGGAAACCACGGAACTTTCCACAAAGGGACCACCCATACAGATGAAGATTTCGCCGGCCGGCGAGCACGCCGATGCGCTGTACTCGATCGCCGTCTCCCCTTCCCAGTTCACGACTCGCGCCGCGAATGAGACCTGGAACGGTTGGGCACCGACCTTCTCCACCTCGAGCCTCATAGGCTCCGGCTCCATCATGAAATCGCGCGAGCACGCGCTGATCCCGATAGCCACGAGCGACACCATTGCCGTACGAATCGCCACGTTCCGCATAAAGCGTGGGTCCTGTAAACGTTTTCCGGAGGCGGTAGCGACGTTCCGAGACCGGTACGGCAAGCGAGATGCCAGGCTGCGTCATCCGGGCCCAGCCCCGGAAGGCGCTGGAGGGGAAGGAGCCTGGCGCGGCTGTAACTACCACAGCTAGAACCGGTTCGCGAGCGCGTATCCTGGCGCAAGAGGGGCGGCGAACCCGGTCCGCAGGTGGCGCTGTCTGTCTGGCGAGTCGGCGCTGTTGAGCAGGTGCTACACTCGCTCCTGTGGGGCGGAGGTTGCTCCGCGTCTAGGTATCAGCCATTGCGCCAGCCGTCTACCAGGAGGGATATCTTCTTGTCCAGCCGCAGCCCGAGGAGTGATCCTCGCCGTCGAACCGCTGGCGGTGCAGCGACCCGTCGGCGGCGATGAAGTAGACGCCCTGGCACGGCGCGTCCCGGCAGCTCTCCCCTCGCAGCACTGCCACATCGATGTACTCATAGGTCCGTTCGTCGTCTGCCGAGCGCCGCAGCGCGATGAAAAGCTCACCTGCTCCACTAGGAGATGCGGAGGGAACCCGGCTCACCGGTTCTCGTGCAGCGCTGGGGTCCATGCGCTCGACCGTGAACGGCAGTTTTTGCGTGCCGGAGGTTACTGCGCCCGTTCTCACGCCCACGAAGTCGTAGCCGGAGAACGAGGTGTCGCGGACTATGATGAACGAATCTGGCTGGGCCGTCCGGTATTCCCAAGCGCTCCAGATTCCTTCGATGGGATCCAGGTCCTGGCCCCTCTCATCGAAGTGGCGCTCGAAGTTGGCGTATGTCGGGGAAAACTCGTCCCAGACGCGCGGCGGCCCTGTCGATGCGCAGGCGAGGAGTCCCACTGGGAGAAGGAGACAAACGGTGGTGAGGACCCGTGGAGCGATCATGCGGGGTCTCTCCTTTCGCTCCAGGATTGATGTGTTGATGTTGGGGCAAGCTAGGCCCCCGGCTCGTCTACAGCAATCGGAGTCAGCCTGGCTTCCTTTGTCGTCACGCGCTCGGATAGAGCTTGGTCAGCACGAACTCGCGATGACCCAGCGACTCGGCGCAGGTTAGCCGACCGTTGACCACGCGTGCGAACAGCTCCGTGAGTTGTTCGCCGGCTTCGTCGAGCGTCATCTCACGCCGCAACAGTCCGCTCACGTCGAGGTCGATGTGCTCGCTCATCGTCTGTGCGGTGAGCGGGTTGCCGGTCACTTTGACGACCGGTTCGATGGGGTTGCCGACTATGTTGCCCTGGCCGGTGGGGAAGAGGTGAATGACGGCGCCGCCGGCGGCCATCAGCGTGACGCACTCCGCCGCGGCCGACGAGCTGTCCATGAAATTGAGGCCCGGTAGTGTTGGGGCTTCCGCCGGGCCCAGCACATCGACGACCGGCCCTTTTCCCGTCTTTTCAATGTTGCCGAGCGCCTTCTCCTCGATCGTGCTGAGGCCGCCGCGGATATTGCCCTGCGTCGGCTGCGAGCCCATGAGGTCGACCCCCTTCGACTCGATCGCCGATACGTAGGCGTTGAAGGTCTGCTGGAACTTGGCGCGTATCTCGGGAGTCGCGCAGCGCTCGGCGATGATGTCCTCGCCGCCTGTCAATTCGGAGGTCTCGCCGAAGAAGACCGTGCCGCCCGCGTCGACCACCTTGTCAACGACACGGCCAACGGTGGGGCAAGATGCCAGGCCGGTGGTGGTGTCCGATTCGCCGCATTTGATGCTGACCCAGATGTCTTTCAGCTCGACGGGCTCGCGTCTCAGCTCCGTTGCGTTCTGTACGAAGCCCTGCGCGACGCGCGCGGCCTTACGAATGGTCTCCAGGTCGCCGAACCGCTCGATCGAGAAACCTTCTACTGGCTTGCCAGCAACACGTATTCCTTCGACCACGCGCTCGGTCCAGTTCGGCTCGATGCCGATGACGATGACCGAGGCGACGTTGGGGTTGGCACCGGTGCCGATCAGGGTGCGGAAGTGGAGCTCGAGGTCCTCGCCGTACTGCAGACGGCCATACGGATGAGGTAGCGCCAGCGCATCGGGGATGAGCCGTGCCACCCCTTCGGCGGCGGCGTTGGAGATGTCGTCCACTGGCAGGACGACGACGTGGTTGCGAATCCCTACACGGCCGTTCTCGCGTCTATAGCCAGTCAGCTGCATTATCGCCTCGCCCTCTATGTTAGCTGTCGAACGACCAGCGGGCCGATCGGATGTTGTGTACGTGTACGTAGTCGCCTGCCGCTATCGGCTCCTTGGCCAGACCGATCTTCACCCGGTACTCTTTGACCTCGCCGTCCGTGGGGATTTCGTTAACCGCGATCTTGTGGCCCAGGGGGACGTCGCCACGGGCGCTCACGGTGATCGTGTCTTCGGTGTCCATGTAGACGCCCGTCACCTCTTCGCCACGGCCGATGTCCTCGGTGGCGACACCTACGTCGTCACCCTTGTTGTGGATCAGGAACTTGTGCATGACGATCTCCGCTTCAGCACGATCTCTGGATGCGAGCCCACAATCTGGCCCAGTGCCCGGCCCAATGAAAGTGTCCTAACGTGCTGCGCCGCCACTAGCCGTTATCGTTTTCTGTTGCCTGCCCGAGTCGCTCGGCACATGATGACTACATATGCGAACTGCTGTGTTGCTCGGGTTGTCGCTGCTTGTGTCGGCGAGCGCCGGCCTCGCGCAGACGGATACGATCTCCACGCTGCCGGCGGAAGCTCTAATCGATTCGGGTCCCCCCGAACCGATCCGCGACACAAGCCCCTGCACGATCCAACGGATTACCGACGGCGATACGATCGAGTGTACGGAGGTAGGGCGCGTCCGCCTCATCGGGGTGGACACGCCGGAGCTGAGCCAGGAGCCCTACGGGCAGTTGGCCAGCGAGGCGCTCGCCGAGTTGGTGCCGGTCGGGTCGCGCGTGGAGTTGGAGCGCGACGTCGAGTTGCAGGATCAGTACGGACGGATGCTGGCGTACGTGTGGATTGACGGGTTGCAGGTGAATTGGGTGATGGTCCGCCAGGGTTGGGCCGTTTTGCTAACGTATCCGCCCAACGTGCAATACGTCGACTGGTATACCGAGGCGCAACGCCGCGCGCGCGAAGACGGGGTCGGTCTCTGGGCGGTGGGCGGGTTCGACTGCCGGCCGGTCGACCGGCGTCGCGGTAGATGCGATTGAGTTCGGAGGAGAAGAGCCATGGTCGGAGTGATCCGCAAGCGGGACATCCTCGCTCATCCGGTGGTCACGATCCGGTGCTTTGGCTGGCTGGTCTTCTTCAAGGCGCTGACTGCCGCCCGGGGGCAGACCTTCCTGTCGCTACTCCGTGAGGCCGGAGTGCTTAGACCGGCCACGATAGAGATCCCGGAACTGCTCGGGCATTGCGTCGAGCTGGAATTGCGGGCGCAACGGATCTATGAGGAGCTGGCGCAGCGCTTTGCCGATCG
This sequence comes from Gemmatimonadota bacterium, assembly GCA_039586755.1. Taxonomy (GTDB): domain Bacteria; phylum Gemmatimonadota; class Gemmatimonadetes; order Palauibacterales; family KS3-K002. The sequence goes on from JBDHJU010000104.1 coordinate 4,031, forward strand.
GGGCCCGGTCCGGCGGTTCTTCCAGACGCTTGCCGAACAGGAGCAGAGCCACGCCGAGCTGCTCGAGCTGTGCCGCGAGACGGCGAGCCGGGCGGGCTGGCTGGAAGAGCGGTTCGCAGCGTGGCGTGACGCGGTGCCGCGCCTCGAGCGTCAGATGGGTGAGGCGGAAACGGCGCTCGAGGGTCTCGATAAACTCGCCGACGCCCTGCGCCTGGTTATCCGGATTGAGGGCTCGGAGATCAACGATGTTTTTGGGGGCGTGGTTGCGGCGACCGATTCAGATTTCGTCAGGACTCTGCGGGCGTTCCACACCGCCGGAACGACGCACATATCGTACATCAGCGATCAGATTCCGAAGTTCGAGCCGGGTCTGGTAGACGAATGCAGAGAACTGAGCGCCATGCTCTCCTGATTAGAAGGCTTCGCCCAGAGTGATGTAGAAGCCGGAATCCCCGTCGCCGAACCCGAAATCGAGCCTCAGCGCGATCCCCTCGGCGCGAATCAGCAGGAAGCGGATCCCGCCACCGATCGAGTACTTGAAGTCGCCGATGGCGAAGTTGCTCGGTTCGTCGGCGACATCGCCGATCCCGCCGAAGACCACAGCCCCCAGCCGCCACAAAATGGGGACGATTCGGTATTCCGCCTGTAGCGCGATCATGTTCTTGTCGCGGAAGCGGCCCAGGTAGTACCCCCGCATCAGGTCCTGGCCGCCGAACAGGAAGAGGTGCTGGAACGGCGGATCACCGGTCTCGAACCCGAAATAGCCCTGCAGCGCCAGGACGTGATCGGGCATGGTGTCGACGTAGCCGCGCAAGTCGAGGACGTAGCGGCCGAAGTCGTAGTCGCTACCGAGCGCGCTTCCGTTCAGGTCGACGGTGAGCTGGTGGTATTGCCCCCTCGATGCCGAGAAGATGTTGTCGCGGGTGTCCCAGCTGGCCAGTACGCTTCCGCCCGAGACCACACCGCCTTCGCTGCCGAGGATGTCACCCCCCTCCAGCAGGCCCCCCTCCTCGACTTCGTCCAGCTTAGCGTGCTCGAACTGATAGCCGACGCCGAAGCGGAAGGCGGCGAAGAACAGCTGCTCGATGCTGGCCCGCAGTCGCGTGTAGCGCGGCGTGTAGTCCTCTTCGTCGTCCTGCGAGGTGTCGTTGCCGATGCCGTAGAACCTGTCGGGGAATTTGCTGTAGCCGGCGTAGCCGTTGAAGTGATACTCCTCCTGACTCCACCAGAGATCGGAATAGAATTCGGCGACGACCTGGCTGTTCGTCGTGTAGATGAAGACCGGCGTCAGCGTCGAGGGTCGCGCCTCGAGACCGGCACCCGCCGGGCGAAAGTAGTACTGTGCGGCGATTCCGAAGGCGAGCTTGGTCTCCGGCGTGTAGTAGAGGACCGGGATCGGGACGAGGCCGCTGCGCTTGGGTTCCGAGGCCTCTCCTTCGGTCTCCTGTCCTAGCGTTTGGCCCGGCGGCAGCCAGAACAGCATGGCGAGCGCCAGGGCGAGACGCTTCTGACGTACGGCGTCAAGCATGGTGGATTTCTCCCGTCCTTCGGCTCAAGCTAAAGCGTCGGAACCGTGTTGTCATCCGGTCGGTTCGGACGCCGACGGCGACGCACCACTCGCGCGCCACGGCATTCTCGCATATCATTTCTGCCGTTCGTGCGATAACCGGTGAGCGCCGGATCCCAATCGTTCCTGGCCAACGCTCGCCATCATCCCTACAACCGGGAGTTGTTTCTCGAAGCCCAAGGAGAAGCTCAATGAGACGCACGGTCCCGAGCACTCTGTGGACGATCCCCGCCGTCGTCCTGCTCATCGCCGCCCTCACGGCAGGGCGGGGAGGAGACGAGCTGTGGCGGGAGACGGGTGACCCACAGGTCACCGTTCACACCGTGGTCATCACCGTCGATCCCGCGACAGGTGCGTTCAGCTACTCGCAGGATCCGGTGAATGCGAGGCGCGGCGACCACATCGAGTGGACCTGCGATCAGGGCGCCTGGTCGGTCCACTTCATCGATCGGACGCCGTCCAATCAGGATAGCCAGCGCGGTCCCAGGGGTGGCCCACGCCGTTTGCCGATACGGCAAGACGCCGAGCTCGGCAGCTACAAGTATTTCGTCGCCGTCGCCATCGGTGACGACGTCTTTACCGATGACCCGGAAGTGGTCGTCGGGCCCGATTGATCGCCGGAAGTGTTTCGTAAGGTGGCCGCGGCTCGTCGGCGGACGGTCCGCGGCCTTCGCTTGACTATTCCTCGCTGCCGACGAGCTCTTTGAAGCGAGGATCGTCCCAGAGGTCCTGGAACATCCAATCGGAGGCGATATACTCCTTGCGCTGGGGGATCGCCTGCAGGAACTCGTGCAGCATATCCAGCGCTCGATCGCGCTCGCCGAGTAGCAGACGAACATTGGCGGCGTAGTAGTCGATCCAGGGAGCGACGGCTTCGGGCGGCGCGGCGCGGACCCGCTCGATGACCGCGTCGGCGCTGTCCCGTAATCCTGCACGAGCGAGGGCGCCCGCCACCCAGGTCTCACCGAGGGCCTGGCGCTGCTCGCGTGATTGCGGAGGATTCATCTGCCATATGCTGTCCAGCAGTACCCAGGCGCGGTCCACATCGGGTTCCGGTCCCTCGGAGAGCCCCAAAAGGAAGAGCGAGCACGACACGAACCACTCGTCGGCGGGAAAACGCCGCCGCCCCTCGTCGCACCAGCGTATCGATTCGCTCACGTCCTTCAGGTCGAGCGAGATCTGGAACTGCCGAAAGATGATGACTCTGGCTTGTTCCAAGAACGGGTCCGCCTCGAGCGCCCGCTCGGCGCTCTGCCGCGCTTCGGCGAACTGGGTGTTCCGCCTCTGCAGCTCGCTCAGGTCGCTCCAGGCGCGGGCCCTCCACGGATCGGCTGCCACTGCGGCCCTCAGCTCCCGCTCGGCCCGCTCCCGCAGCTCGCTGGGGTCACTGGCCTCCCGGGCCACCGACATCTGGAACAGCAATACCCCGTGCAGCTCGAGGGCCCGAGCATCTTCGGGAGCCCGCTCCAGTGCCCGCTCGGCGTGCGCCAGCCCGCGTATTACCAGGTCCTTGTCGAAGTCGTCCGCGGCTGCACCCAACAGTGCAGCTTGGTCCCTGGCCACCCAACCGCGCAGCACGATGGGCTCTACCCACGACGGATCGAGCCCCTCGGCCGCGGCGAGGACCGAATCGGCGGCGACCAAAGCTCGCACCGCCGCCGCCGAGTCGCCGGCCGCCTCGAGGACGTCCGATTCGTCACGCAGGGCTTCGGCCTGCTCGACCGCAGCCAGCGCCTCGGGGCTCGACGTGCCGGCGCGTCGTTCACGCAGTTGAACTTCGACGCCGAGCCGCTGCCGGAGCCGGCGTGCAACCTGCGCCGCCAGGTCGTTCCGCAGGTCCTGCCATTCCGCCACCGGGCCGCGCAGTGCGAAGCTCTCGATCGTCGATTGGCTACCCGGGTCGATGAGCGCCACGTTTAGCGCGAGAGACTCTCTGGAGCCTGTAACGCTTCCCTCCACCAGCGTCCCCATCCCGAGAGCTCGGACCAGGCTGTCCAGAGACACGGAGGCATCCCGGTAGGGCTTCACTCCCCCGCGCGGGACTACGTCCAGGCCGCTGACCTGGCTCAGCTCATCGATCAGCGCGCCGGTGAACGTGTTGGCTAGGTGACCGAGGCTCTGGTCTTCACTCTCGTCGTCGAAATAGAGAACCGCGATGCGAGTGGGATCGAGAGCGGCGGCGTCGATCGCTAAAGCTCCCGACCTCAGGCCACCGCGGGATAAGACGATGGCGATGAGGGCGAGGGTGACGATGGCGTTGACCGGGACACCGACCCGCTCGACTCGTCTCCAACGCTGCGGCCCGCGGGCGCCGTGGTGGTAGGCGAGTAGGAGGACCGTCGGGATCATCGCCACCCAGGCCACGAGACTCACGTCGGCCAGTCTCGGCGTCACGTCGTAGCGGCTGATCAACCAGTCGACGAACTCCAGGACACCCCAGCCCACGGCCAGGTAGATGCCGAGGATCTGTGGAACGCGCCGCTTGAGCAGGTCCTGACCGAATCCCGGCGTCATCACAACCTCACAATCCTATTATTAGTAAGATTATTAGTAAGAGCCCCGCGCTGTGGGCCCGACGCGACCCAAAGATGCCACGCGACTTGGCAACGATCAACTTTCGCGCATCTGGGGCAACCGGCATGGCTGAGGAGGTATGGAGATGCCGTATATCGTTCAGGAGAGCAGAGCACTCTACGATAGTTCCCTCGCCCGACTGGCGGAGTCGATCAGCGACGCGACGCCGGACGGCGACCTCAACTACATCGTCACGCGCATTCTGAGCGACTGGCTGCAGAAGCGCGGTCTGAGCTACACCGCGCTCGCCGATGTGGTGACGGTGCTGGAGACCGCGAAACTCGAGTTTTACCGCCGGCTCGCCGCGCCTTATGAGGACGGGAAAGCCGCCTTGAACGGCGATGTCTACGGCGAGCTGGGCGAGGACTAGTAGAGCCCCGCCAGCTCCTCCCGCTCGCCGCTGCCGGTGACGCGATAGAAGACGCCGCCTTCCCAGAGCAGTCCCTGGAAGGAACCGAGCGTCTCGAGCGGGACGTCGACTCCGAAGACACGTCCCTCGAATAGGCTCTTCACCTGGTCGACCCCGGTGTGTCCCACCACCACAGCGTGCGCCCCGTAGAAGTCAAGGATCGCCTCGACCTCTTCCTGGGTTGCGTGCGTATACCACCCCTCCCTCGGCTCGTAGTAGCCGCGGTACCAGAACGGGCCGCCGCTGCTGTACCAGAAGACCGGCGTCTCGTCGAATACGATGTGGTACGACCGCAGGTCGATGTATGCACGGGCCTCGGCGTTGATGTCTTGTAGTCCCAACCTCGCCTCCACCATGTGGGGCCCGATGCCGCCGTGGACGAAGAGGATGCCGTTCAGTCTGATTGCCGAGTGCTTCGTGCGCAGCCACCTGCCCATCTCCATCTGTGGGCCGTACAGATCCTGGTACATGATCTTCGTTCTGCGCGCGATGCCGTCCATGTACTTCTTGTTCACGTAACGGAGGTCACCCCACATCGCCATTATCTCGTGGTTGCCCAGCACGAAGTGAACGCGGCCACCGGCCCCGAGCGCCTCCCGCTCCAGACGATAGATGAGCCATAGGCACTCGGTGACCAGGTCGCCGCGGTCGAATACGTCGCCGTCCACCACCAGGTGCCCGGCCCCCCAGCGCCAGTGAAGGTCCTGGTCGACGATCCCGGCGTTGACCAGCAGATCGACCAGCGCCTCATACTCGCCGTGGATGTCGCTGACAACGAATATTCGCGGGACGTCGTCATAGGTGTGGGGCTGGATCTCCGGCGCTCGAGCGGACACGACGTACTCGGCGAGCGAGTCGCCGCAGAAGCCGTGGAAGCGCAGCGTGTCGCTTGCGAAGAACGTCCGCCTCTGCACGGAGCCGTCGCACAGGTAGAAAACGATGGCGGTCGAGTCGTTCTGCCAGTAGATGTGGGGGCCGTCGTCCAGAGAGTCGGCCACGACTTCCAGGCCGGGCATTTCGAAGCTCGCGCCGGCGACCGCTGGCTCCGACGAGACGAGGGCTCCGAACATGACGATAGCGAGAGTAACTGACGTGACCTGTAGTTGTTGCATCCTGCGGCTCCGTGTTGAGGGTCCGATTCCGACTCTCTCGATGCCTCTTCCCTGGTCAACCGACTCAACCTAACCTGTGAGTCATGTACACGGCAAAGGCATACATCTGCCTTTTAACCATGACCGCATGCGCGGCGGCTGGGTGTGGCGAGCCCGAGGGCGGCCCGCGCTTCGCCGTGCGCGATAGCGCCGGTATCGAGATCGTCGAGAGCCGCCCGCCTTCCGGTGACGCTGCCACGACCTGGCGGGTGGACGAAGCGCCGCTTCTGGAGATCGGCCTGGAAGATGGCCCGGCTGAGTACCAGTTCTCC
>JBDHJU010000105.1:0-9953 GCA_039586755.1 Gemmatimonadota bacterium
ACATCTTCGGCACGGCAGCGGCCTCTCCCTCCTGGTACAGCCAAGCCCCGGCGACCGTCGCGATGGGGACCTCGAAGAATCCCCAAATCAGAGTGATCACGACGAGGTTGGTGGGGAACAATCCGCCGATCATGGTACTGCCGAACCCCAAAAGCCAGACTAAGAACCACGCCGTCAGACCTGTGAAGACGGCGGTCTTGGGGCCCGGCCCGAACCGGGGTCGGACGGCGGCGTACAGCCAAACGAGAGCGATGCCCAGCAAGAAGTTCCATACGACGTACGCGACCATCGTTCCCGCACTTTCTGGCGCCGTTCGGTTGAGCGCTTCCATGGCGGCGGTCCACTGGTCGGCGACGATAAGCCCGTTGAGCACGAACTCGAGGACCGTTAGGACCACGCCGGCGAGCAGTCCACCCAGCACCACCCGTCCGAGATTGATCTTACCCATGAGTCCACCTCCTTGAGAGGGGTTGGTGGGCACTAAGAACCTCTGTCTGTCCATGGGAATAGGCACGGACGAATCTGCCACCGCTGCAACCGCAGGGCAATGGTCTCCTTCCTGCGTTTGCCCAGCGCCCACGCCGACCACAGTTTATCGTCAGCCCCACCATAGATCCCATCGCCGCTACCCGCGAGGATCACGACATGGGAACCTGCAGAAAAACTATCGTTGCCTTTGTTGCCTGGATCGGTGTCGCCTGCGGTGGTGGGGAGTCCCGTTGGGCCGGGACCATCGCCGACAGTGCCGGTGTGACAATCGTTTCGAATTCCGATGTCGGCGTCTGGACGGAGACCGATCGCTGGACCGTCGAAGAGGAACTCAGGATTGGAGTCCGGGAGGGTGATCCCGAGTACCAGTTCGGGGAGATCGGAGGAGTCGCGGCCGATTCCCGTGGCCGCATGTTCGTACTCGAGTCACAGGCCCAGCAGATCATGGTCTACTCCGCGGAAGGCATCTACGAACAGGCGGTAGGCGCTCGTGGCAGCGGGCCGGGCGAGATAGGGGGAGCGGCGGCTTTGCTAATGGGGCCGGGTGACACACTCGTGGTCCCGGATTTCCAGAACCTGCGAATAAACCGTTATGCGCCTGACGGCTCGAGCCTGGGAAGCTCACCCATTGATATGCAGCAGGGCTTTCCCTTGCTCTTCCAGGCGACCGCTTCCGGCGTGCTAGTGAGGCAGGTGCGGCAGGCCGCCTTTGGCGGCCAACCGGCGATCGAGGACCCGCACGACGCCATCGTCCGATTCGCCGCCGACGGCACGGTGTTAGATACGTTGCTGACGTTCCCTTCCGGGGGAACCCTCGGCACGTCCGGCGGCCCACCGCGGTTCGAGATCTATTCGGCGGAGCCGGCCTGGGACTGCAGCGATGAGTTGGCGGTGATCTACGCGGTCAACGACGACTACCGGATAAGCATCTACTCCGCCGACGGTGAGCTGGAGCGCGTAATCACGATGCCGTACGAGCCTGCACCGGTAAGCGAGCGGGACAGAGAGGTGTTCCTGGAATTCGTCGAGCGCCAACTGTCAAACGCTGGTCTTTCGGCGCAAGGGATCGCCACTATGAAGTCCAGAATCAATTTCGCGGAGTTTTTTCCAGCGTTCGCCAATCTGGTCGCAGGCCCGGAAGGGACCATCTGGGTCCAGCATACTCAGGCGCCCTCAGAGCTCAGCGAGGAAGAGCGCGAGAATTTCAATCCGTTGGCGCAGGGCGGAGCGATGGGTAACCTCGGGGTCTTCGGAACTTCCGACTGGGATGTCTTCGACCGAGCGGGACGATATCTCGGCGCGGTCACGCTGCCGGCGCGCTTCACGTTGCGTGCGATCCGGGGCGACAAGATCTACGGCGTGTGGCGCGACGAGCTCGACGTGCAGTACGTCCTCCGACTTCGGATCGTCGGCGACCTCGGGGCCAGCGCCACGTGATGACGATACCCACCTGCTCCATGACAGAGTCATCACCAGTTCTTTATGCGTACCAATCGGCATTCCGTCAGCGGGAGTTTAACAACATGCGCCGAATCGGTCTCGTCTTCGCACTGCTAGCTCTTTGCGTCAGCACCTCCAGTACCGGCCTACTTCGAGCCCAATCAACGGTCGAAGCGCCGCCGGTCATTCGCTTTCCGAACGCCAACTCCCGTCCAACGTACTTCACGATCCACAACATTTGGGAAGCGTGGGAACTTTCGAAGGGTGCGGGCATCAAGGTCGGTATCCTCGACCATTCGTTCGGATACGGAAAGCACGAAGGGTTGTACGCAGGCGGCGAGAACTTCCAGACCGACGAATGGGGAGAGTACTTCAGCGAGTCGAGCCACCACGGGTTCTGGATGGCCTCGACACTTCGCGAGGTCGCACCCGACGTCGAGATATACGCGCTCGGTACCTAGAACACAGGTCAGAAGCCTTCTTACCTTTCTCATGTCACTCCACCTTAGCCGGTCCGAACGGGCCTACCCTGAGGGTGCCGCTCTCTTCTTGCCGTAGATATGATCGCCGATGCGCCGGAGGCGGGCCATTTCTTCCTCGTCGAGGGGCCCGGCGTCCAGAACCTTGAGATTGTCCTCCATCTGCTCTGCCGTCTTGGGGGCCGTGATGCAGACGTTCACGTCGGGATGTGAGAGAACGAAACGGTAGCAGTCGGCTGCAGTCAGCGGAGCCTCGCCGGCCGGCACGAGCTTGGGTTTGAGGAGTTTGCGCCAGCAGGTGGCGGTGAAGACCACGACGCCCGGACGGTTTTCCTCCGGCAAGTGCGGGAAGACTTCCTGTTCGGCCCCTGAGTGCACAGCGTTGTAACGGACGTGAAAGAAGTCCACCGGCGACTTCACCGCTCCACTGGCGATCTGGCCGAGGAGGGGCCGCTTGTGACTGGACATCCCCAGCAAGCGCACCTTGCCGGCCTCCCTGAGCCGCCCTACCTGTTCGGTGAGCTTCTGGCTCGGGGGCTTGCGCAGGTCCTGAAACAAGAGATCGACCCACTCGAGTTCGAGCTTCTTCAACCAGCGCTCCACATAGCTTTCCAGACGGAACCTCCGCATAATCGGCCTGGCCAGCACGATACACAGATCGTCGCGGTGGCTGGGCCCTAAGTTGCGGACGGCCTGCACCATGTTGCCCAGGTTCATAATCGGGGAGATGTAGAGGTAGTTGATCCCGTACTCGTGAAAGGCCTTCTCGATGGCCGCCGCGGGTACGCCGTAGCCCTGCGCCAACCCCAATCGGCTCACCCTCAGTCCCGTCCTGCCGAAGGGAGCTCGCTCCTTCAGGTCCATTCGCGTCGGTCCCGTTTGCGCGTGCCTATCCGGCATCAAGGAGATACCGCAGGGCTGCTGCCATCCGACCCCTCGGCAGTGGGCGCAGCCTTCTCGGCCAAGAGGCTAACGCGGAACTCCGTCAGGCCCGGGCGCGATTCGACGGAGATGTCACCGTGATACCGGCGTACGAGCCGGCGAGCCATATCGAGACCGAGGCCCGTACCCTCTCCGGGCGGCTTGGTCGTGAAGAACGGGTCGAATATCTGCTCCAGGTTTTCTGCGGGGATACCCGGTCCATCGTCGACCACCCGGACCATGACCCGGTCCAATTCGCTGTGCGCGCTGATGTCGACGCGTCCCGACTCGGGAATCGCGTCGAGGGCGTTGTCGATGAGGTTCATCCAGACCTGGTTGAGCTCACCGCCGTTCGCACGCACCCGCGGGAGGTCTGGCTCGACATCGAGCCTGATGGAGGCGCTCTTCGACGCCACCTTCGCATCCAGTACCCTCATCGTGTCGCGGATCCCGGTCTCCACCTCTACGGACTCGGGTCCGGCCAGGTTGTCCATGTACGAGAACTTCTTGACGGCGGCCACGAGCTCATAGATCCGAGTCGCCGTCGTTTCGATGTCCGCAGCGAGCGCGTGAGCCGCGCTTCGGGCCGCGAGCCAGCGAAGGGCCGCATCGAGCGTGCCGCTGGAAGTTGCGCCAGCCAGAGCATCGAGCGCGTCAATTGTGACGGCCGAGTCTGCGAGTGACGCCGCGTTGGCAGGATCGAGCTGATGGCGCACCAGCCAATCGGCGATTTCGTCCTCACGGTCCGCCTGCTGGATCGGGGACAGCACACCACCGTCGGGTCTTGTCAGGCAGAGCGGGCGGACTTGCTCGATCGCATCGAATAGCTCGCCGGTCAGTCCGCCGGCGCTGAGCGCCTGCAAAGCGGCATCCAACTGGGAAAGCTCTTGAAGCAGCAGATTAGCGCCGCGCTTCGTCGCGGAGGCTGGGTTGTTGAGCTCGTGCGCGAGACCCGCTGCCAGCTTCCCGAGTGACACCATCTTCTCATCCTGCAGGGCACTCGTGTTGAAGTTGCGCGCGCGGTCCAGCATGCTGTGGACCGTGTATGCCGTGAACACCGGGCAGTGGTGCACCAACTCTGGGAACTGACTCTCGTGAAGCGTGAGGAACTCCGTCTTCTCGGCACAGTAGTTGTCACCCGGCGGCGCCTTCATCCGGGAGTACGGCAGCATCCCCGTGGCTTCGCCGGCGTGCCACTCCGTCACCAACCTTGGTCCGGCCCCCCGATCGACTCGGATCGCGACGTGTCCGGAGATGATCAGCCAAAGCTTCTCGATCCGCTCGCCCTTAGCACCGATCACGTGGCCTGCCTCGTGGACCTCGAACGTGCCGTGCGAGACAAGCCACTCCAACTCTTCATGCGGGAGCCCGCTCAAGCGCGGTAGCGCCGCCAGGCGGTCAACGAGATCGGTGGTGGACATGGTCCAGAAACATAGTGTTGCACCCGCCGACCGGCGAGACGCACGCGACCGACGACACATGGCTGGGGTACGGCCCGGACGCTAAGGTGCTCTTCTTCCGGGAACACCTAAGTCCCCGGAGTGGGGAGGGTTTGTGACACCCTCGAAATAGCGTTTGACTGCGCCATCGGCAGGCCGTACTCTGGTCCGTGATCAGGGCAAGCCAGTCGTGATGACGGCAAAACCTACCGACAGAGCCAGCAAGATAAACGTGTAAGCTGCCGCAAACCCAAATGTCTTGATGACAGCCTTAACCATGCCCTCTTGTAGTGCTGCCGTCTGACGACTCAAGCGGATTCGCTTCCCCATAACCCGCATAAAAGCCTTCGAGAAGACTCTCGGTCAGATCACCAATGAGCCCACCACCCCTATTGGGGGAAAATGTCAGCAAGAAGAAGAAGACGAATCCTGCTAGCAGGTATAGTCGTGAGGGCAGGACGTAGCTCGCTCGGCGACCGGCTAGCCACTCACGGGTCGATTGCCCCGGCCTGCTAACAAGAAGAGACAGCGTTCTGGGGAGCTTCCCGTCAAATGCAAGGAATTCATCAACGACTTAGAGTAACCATTCTCCGAGTTGTGTTCCTGGAGGTGTGTAGCCTGCATCGTGACGGGCGGGAACCTCATGCAGGATGTGCGGTAAGTGCCTGCTATACCAGTCGGGACGGCGGGATTCGCGTTGCAGGCGCCGCTTGCGGCGCCTGCATACCGAGCGCCGCGCGGTCCTGCGCGCGGTGAGAGTCGCCACCCGCGACCTCCTGAACCCCATTCAGAACGGGAAGCGGATCAGATACGGCAGAAGGTAGCATGCACGAGATGTTCTGGGCATCGGTGTCGTAACTTAGGGCTCGATTTGAGCACAGAGTAGTACGGAACTCACAACAAGACTCACAACACGGCCGAAGCGGTATCAGGCTATTTGTCACCGCAATTGTGATAACGCAAACCTCCGCGACCGCCGGGCTACCAAAACAGCGACGACGAACCCACGACCTGCTGCTTGGGATCGGGGGTCAGAGACCCTCAACGTTTCTGGCGTGACACCGGCCCAGTCTTCATCTCGGGAGACTATTCTCAGCTCCTACGCGTCCAGAATGCCCTCGATCTGAAGACTGTCCACATCCATGACGTACGGTAGACCCGTCACGTCTGCGGCGTCGCGCGTCAAGGCAGCCAGATCGTCACGCGACAGGAACTCCATTGAGAACTTGCGACTGCCGGCCATGAGCTGGCGCAATCCCTGCCCCAGTCGCTCGTAGTACGTGTACAATCCTATAGCGCCCGCCGGCAGCTTCTCGAATTCCTCCTCGCCCAGCTCCTCACGTAGCACGTGCGCGGTGACGAATATCTCCTCCTTCGTCCTGCCGAACCTCTCGACGTATACCGGAACCTCGCCCGCATCTATGGCACGGCCGATCGTCTTCCCCACCATCGCGGCCGCCAGGGGGCTCCGTGCCATGCCGATCAGCTTGACGAACGGGGCCCCGAGCGAGAGGCCCTTGAAGATCTGGTCCTCGAAGGTGAAGCCGCCCGCCAACGCCAGCGCCGGTACGTATTTTCCCTTGGCCGCGAGGCGCGCGGCATACTGGTAGAGCAGCGAATGCAATTCGAGCGGCGGGATTCCCCATTCGTTCATCATCCGCCACGGACTCATTCCTGTGCCGCCGCCGGCTCCGTCGACCGTCAGCAGATCCAACTCGTACCTCGATGCGTACGCCAGCGCCTGGGCCAATGCCGCGGGCCGGTACGCTCCCGTCTTCAGAAAGATGTACTTGGCGCCCACGTTGCGCAGATACTCGACCCGAGTCGCGAACTCCTCTTCGCTGACCATACCGACACGTGAGTGACGCTCGAATTCCTTGAACGCTCCCGCCTTGAACGCCTTGACGACGGCGGGGTCCCTCGGGTTGGGCAGGACGACGTAGCCCCTGTCGTAGAGCATCTGAGCCTTCGCGAGATCCCTGATCTTGACCTCGCCGCCGATGTTCTTGGCGCCCTGTCCCCACTTCAACTCGACGCACTCGACACCGAGCGTGTTGATGGCGTATTCGTGCTCGCCAAAGCGCGTGCCCTCGACGTTGGTCTGCACGATTATGGCACCGTATCCGTCGCGCTGGTGCTCCTTGAACAGCTGTACGCGACGCTTGAGGTCGACCGTGTCTACGACGCGTCCGTTTTTCATCACCGCTTTGGGGTCCATGCCGCTGACATTCTCACCTATGGTGAGGCCCGTGCCGGCCAGAGCCGATCCGATGGCGAGACCCTCCCAGTTATTCCTGGCAACGTCGGTCGACCCAATTCCCGGGATGATCCACGGGTAGCGGAACTTCAGCCCACCGTCGCGGCCAAAGCGGACCTCGAGATCCACCGCCGGGAATATCGCCTTGTCGCTATCGGCCTCGATCCCCTGAGCCCCGACCACACCACCCATGATGCTGAGGTGCGAGTAATCGACTGGATAGTCCTTTTCCGCCGCCGTGGTGATGACACCGAACGGTTGTGGGTAGATGACCTCGTGGCCGCGGAAGGCGGACTTGCCGATCTCGCACATACCAATACAACCGTCGACGCAGGTCACGCACATGCCCGAAAGCGGCGTGACCGAACCTTCGGTTCGGTTCTTCGTAAGCGTTGCTGCTGACGAGTTTATCCTGGACAGCGTCATCTGAGTTCTCCTTGGATTCGTGTCGACCCGGTGACGCCGCTATTCGATTTCACAGGCGACGCAGGGATTCATGAAGCACATCATGTCATCGAATTTGTCCGCATGGACGCACGGCGGACTCAGGTTCGCACAACCGCCACAGATCGCTTTCTCGGGCTCTGTAAAGGTGCACCGCAACTCGCAGGTCGGGCACACGTAGATGCAAGCTCCGCAGAGGCGACAGACGTCCGACTTGATATCGAACGGTGCTCCCATGGTCCGATTCTCGCCGCGCCCGCGAAAGCCGATCGCATTCGCCATCATCTGCTGCTCGCAGATGCGCGCGCAAAGGCCACAGAGGATGCAGTCCTCGTACTCCTGCCGAAATCGCTGCTGCCGCACTCCGTGCGCCGCGGCCAGGTCCTGAATCGTCTTCGACTGGGGGCAGGACCCGAGCAGAAGTTCGAGCACCATCTTCCGCGTCCTGACCACTCGCGAGGATGCGGTTCGAACCTTGAGCCCCTCCTCGGCCCGGTAGGTGCACGAGCTGACCAACCTCGATCGCGCGCCCTCACCGATCTCTACCAGGCAGAGTCTGCATGCGCCGTAGGGTGAAAGCCCCTCCATGTGACACAGAGTGGGGATCGGGAAGCCGTAAAACTGTGCAACCTCCAGCAGCGTGCTGCCGTTCTCCGCCTCAACGGTCAAGCCGTTTAGGGTCAGCGTGATCATCTATCGCCTCCGCCGGCCTTGCGGAGCGCGTCAGCGCCCTGCGGCCGCTCGGTGAACTCGAGGTCGCATCTCAGGCAACGCCTCGCTTCGCGGCTGGCATCCTCGACGGTCACCGTCGCCTCCACCTCATCGAAGTTGTGCACCCGCTGCGCGGCCGGCGCCGTAGGTGCCTTGGCCCTGGGTGCCGCGAACTGCACCTCCTCCTCTGCCGCGAGTGGCTCCACATAGGCCCTCGGTAGACGAGGCTCAGCAGCCTGGCACAGGTCTCGGCCTCTCAGATATCGATCGATGACTTCGGCCGCACGCCAACCCGCGGCGATGGCGGCGATTACGGTGTTCGGTCCCGTAGCCAGGTCGCCGCCGGCGAAGACACCCGGCCGCTTCGTCGTCAGCGTTCGTTCGTCCACGACCACCGCACCACCAGCCATCTCGATGCCCGCGCAGGTCTTTGGCCCGATGCTCGCTGCCTGCTCGCCGATGGCAACGATCAGGGTGTCGAGCGGCACACGGTGCTCGGAGCCGGGCTTGGGCACCGGCCGGCGCCGGCCACCGGCATCCACCTCTCCCAACTCGTTCTTGACGAACTCGACCTCGGCCAGGCGTCTCTTCTTGCCAAAGAGACCCACGGGAGATACCAGCAGTTCCAGTTTCACGCCCTCCTCGAGAGCGCCCTCGATCTCTTCCTCGTAGGCGGGCATCTCCTGGCGGGTGCGGCGGTAGAAGACCGTGACCTCGCTCACCCCTGCCTGGCGGACCGCCACGCGAGCCGCATCGATGGCGGAGTTGCCCCCTCCGATAACCCCCACCTTGCCGCTGGCGAGTGATTCACTCCGCAGGTTCCAGGCTTTGAGAAACTCGATCGAGGGATACACGCCGGCCATGTCCTCGCCATCGATCCCCATGCGCCGGCTGTTGTGCGCGCCGAGCGCCAGGAAGACGCCGTCATACCCGTCCTCGAGCAGGCTGTCAACGGTGAAATCTCGGCCCAGCCTGGTACCACAGCAGAGCGTAACGTTCTCATCGATCAGAGCGTCGATCTCCTTCTGCAGCACATCGCGTGGCAGGCGATAGGCGGGGATACCGGATATCAGCATCCCACCGGGACGGTCCTCCGCCTCGAAGACGGTGGTCCGATAGCCCTTGAGGGAGAGACCGTGGGCAGTCGTGAGACCGGCCGGCCCGGCACCCACCACCGCGACCCGCTTTTCTGCTGCGCCCGGCTCCGAATGCCGCTCCGGTTCGTGGACGCTCGGATCGACCCGATCGGTCACGAACCGCTTCAACGCTCGCAGTGCAACCGGTTGCTGCCCCGCGGCACCCAGGAGACATTGCTGCTCACACTTGTGGTCACACACCCGCGCGCACACCGAGGGGAACGGGTTCCTCTCGCGGATCACGCGGTAGGCTTCCACGTACTCGCCTCTGGCGATGAGGGCCGCGTAGCGCCACGCTTCGGTTCCCACCGGACAGGCCGCCTGGCAGGCAGCGCCCGTTAGCTCTTTGCAGACGTAGGCATCGCACCGCTTGTCGACGATGTGCCGCTCATACTCGTCGCGGAAATAGCGCAGTGTGCTGAGCACCGGGTTCGCCGCCGACCGCCCCAGACCGCACATACTCGAGTCGGCTACGGTCTGCCCGAGCTCCTCGAGTAGATCCAGCTGCTCGAGCCTGCCCCTACCCCGGGTGATGTCGTCGAGGATCTCCCACAACCGCTGCGTGCCCTTGCGACAGGTGAAACACTTGCCGCACGACTCTTGCTTGAGGAAGGACATGAAGTACTTGGCGACATCC
>JBDHJU010000106.1:0-9947 GCA_039586755.1 Gemmatimonadota bacterium
CAACATGCTGGCGGACGATGCTGCTGAGATCTCATGTGCTGACGATAATGGCACTGACAACGTGATCCAAAGCCTGCTTCCCGGCGAAGCGAACCAAGTGACCTGCACGGCGACCGGGACGGCTGCGGCCGGTCAGTACGCCAACGTGGGTACGGCCAGCAGCCAGTACGGTGGTCAAGACGTTGAGGATACAGACCCCAGCCACTACCTGGGCGTGGAGAGCTTCGTGGCCATCTACAAGACCACGAACGGCGAGCCGGCCAGCGATCAGGATGATATCCAGTTCACGCTGTTCTCAGGTACGACGGATCTCGAGACCGTCAGCACGCTAAACACCGGCCCCGACCTCCTGTTCACGACGAGCCTGTTGCCAACCGGCTCGTACACGATCTGTGAGTACCCGGTCCCGGCCGGCTACACCTTTGAAGTCAGTCAGGGTGGTAGCGTTGTGCAGACCTACGCCGGTCCTCCGGGAGCAACCGATCCCAGCGGCGAGATCCAGTGCTTCAACTTCACGGCGGCAGCCAATGGGGTAAGATTGACGTTCAACGTCGAGAACAGCTTCCCGGGCGGCGCGCCGCGCACGCCCGGCTACTGGAAGAACTGGAACCGCTGCTCCTCCGGCGGCAGCCAGGCCGAGACGGCCGATAGGCTGAACGGCGGCCTCGACCCGTCGGATCCCAACAGTATGGGCGTGTTCCTGCTCGACGACCTGCTGCCGCAGACCGTCGGTGAGTTGCAGGTGACGACGTGTGAGGACGGCGTCAATGTCCTCGACACCCGGAACATCAATAACGAGAGGAAGATGGGCGGCGACGCCGGGTACATCCTGGCCCGGTCCTACCTGGCAGCGAATCTGAACCTGGACGCCGGGGCGTGCCCCGCGGCCGGGGCCACGTTCGACCTGTCCGCCTACGGGCTAGGCGCTGCGTTGACCTTCCAGCAGGTCCTCAACGCAGCCCAGCAGGTGCTCGTCGACAACGGTTACAACGGTACCAGAAGGTCCATCGGCAACCGGGCTGATGATCGCGACTTAGCACTCGCCCTATACGAGATCATCGACGACTACAACAACTCGGAGATCTGCATAGGTGTAGAGTCCCACTAGGGCGCCTAGCTACGGCTAGCGCCGAGTAACGAAGGGGCCCGGCTGGATGCCGGGCCCCTTCCCATCTCGGCGAACCCCGTTTCCGCCTAACATATGGAGCATGAGCACTCCACAGCGACGGCCCTCGCTGGCCCTGTTCCTCGCCGCCTGCCTCACGCTGGCCGCCTGTTCCACCGGCGAGCGACCGTCAGAATCCGGCTCGGCCGGGTCCGATTCCGTTTCCCGTCTGCTGGATGCCGTGCCGCCGGAGGCCCGAGTGGCGGAGGGCGCCGGCGGCCCCCGCTCGAGCGCGTACTGGGTCCAGTGGTCCACCTGCGGCGAAGGGAGCCGGGCGGAGATGGCCGCCGCCAACGGCGGACGTGCCGCCGGCTGGATCCTCCTCGACGACCTGCTGGCCGATCCGGGCATAGCCCTCGGCGACTACTCGGTGCCGAGCTGTGAGGAGGGCGTCGCCATCCTCGAGCCACCCGCCGGCGACCCTGTCGGTGGCCTGGCCCGGCAGCTGTTCACCGCCGACCTGAACCTCAACGCCGGGAGCGAGACCTGTCCGGCGGCCGAAGAGCTCATGATCGCCGGGAACACGCTGCTCTCGCTGCTCGAATACGATGGGTCAGCGATCGACCCCGACTCGCTCGAAGCCGAGATCGCCCAAACGGTCTCACGAGTCACCGCTCTGCTCGCCATCTACAACTCGGGCGTGCTCTGTGATTGACCCGGACCCCCGGGTTGTGAGCCGCAGGCGACGCGCGCTCCAGACGTCCCAGGCACCCAAGTTCGCCCGGCGGAGCCGCTAGCCTGCCGCTGACCCTCGGCGACTACCTCACCATCGAGACCTGTGAGGACGGGGTGTCCGTCCTCAGCGCTGAGTCCCTCGACGGGAAGGGCCGGTCGAACGACGCCGCCTACACGGTGCTCGGGTGTGCAGGTGTGGCCCGCGGCCTCGTCGCTTAGCCGGGGAGGTGGCTTCGGGCCCGAATCACAACGGAGGGAGGACATCGTGCACAAATCACTTCCACTTTTTGGGCGCACTGGGCGCCCTGGCCATCGTGGCGGCGTGTGAAACACGGCCCACGGGTCCGGCCGAGAGCGTCGCGGACCTCACGCCGGCATTCGCGCTGACCGGGGAGGGCGTATCTCGCCGACATCACTGTTGAGGACACCGATGTCCAGCAGTCAGCGCGGAATCGTCGACATCAGTGCTCACGAGGGCTGGTTTTCACCTTTAGGAGCAGGCGTGCTGCCAACTCTGTACGCGTCCAGCCCGACATTACTCCTGTACCTCTCCTCGAGGCCGCGAAACTTCTGAAGCCGCCGCCTCGTATTCGACATAGACAGGCTATGTAGACCGCCTATACCCAGGAGACCAAGATTGGGCACCGTTCGGGCCGGAAACCTCTATGGAACGCTGGAGCTGTTGATTCTGCGAGCGTTGGAGCTGTTTGGGCCGTTGCACGGGGTGGGTGTCGCCGATCACATCGCCTCCCGGTCGGCCGGGCTGTTTCGGGTGGAGGAGGGCTCCCTCTATCCGGCGCTCCATCGTCTGCAGGCCAAAGGTTATGTGGACTGGGAGTGGAGGAAGACCGAGGAGGGGAAGCGGGCGAAGTTCTATGAGATAACCCGGAAGGGGCGGCGCGCGCTGTCCAGCGAGTTGGAGTCTTGGGCCGCAAGCACCCGGGCGATGCTCTCGCTCCTCGAGGTTTCCATGGAGGGGCTGAAATGAAACGACCACGGCTGGGGAGGGTCTTTCACATCGACCGGTTCGGGAGGAACCTGGAGGGGAGCCTCGATGAAGAGGTCAACTTCCACCTGGAAACCAGGATCGCGGAGTTGGTGGCCGAAGGAAGAAGCCCCGAGGAGGCCCGGGAGGAAGCGCTGAGGCGGTTCGGGGACCTGGAGACGGTGGTGCAACGCTGTCGCCGGATCGACCGGGGCGGGCTGCGCCGTCGGTTAGTCCGCGAACTTTTCTCCGACATCCTTCAGGACGTTCGGTTCGCATTCAGGGGGCTCCGCAGAGCCCGCGGTTTCGTGATCGTATCGGTCTTCTCTCTCGCCGTGGGAATCGGCGTGAACGCGGCTGTGTTCACGGTGATCCACGCCGTGTGGCTTGCCCCGGTTCCCGGTGTGACGGGCCAGGGCCGGATCGTGGACATGGTTCCGGTCATCAGGGGAGATGATTACTGGGCGTGGGCATATCCCGATTTCGAGAATGTCAGGGATGCAGACACCCCTTTCGAGTTCCTTACCGCGTGGGCCGAGCGGGACGCCACCTTCGGTAGCGAAGAAGGGGGGATGCGGGCCAGGGTGGCCTATGCGACTTCCGAGTATTTCCATGTTCTTGGAGCGCTTCCCACTATGGGCAGGGGCTTTACGGACTCAGAGGACGGAGGCCCTGGTCAACACCCGGTGGCGGTGGTAAGCCACGCGTTCTGGCAAGACCAACTGAATGGGCGCTCCGATGTTCTGGGCCAGTCCGTTCTCCTGGACGGTCTTCCCTACACGGTGATTGGCGTGGCGCCGGAAGAGTTCAGAGGTGCGCGCGTGAACTGGGCGAGCCTGGACATGTGGGTGCCGCTCTTCCAGCACCCCGATGCGGGCGGCGATGAGTCGGCGTTCAGGGACCGGGGGCGCATCTCGGTGCAGGTGTTGGGAAAGCTCCGTCCGGGAGCGACCGTCTCCGAAGCCCGGGCTGCGGTTCAGACGGTGTTCGGCGTCCTTGCCACCGAGTACCCCGAGACCAACGAGGACCGAACGGTCAAGGCCGTCGCCTTCGGCCGCTTTCCAGCCCAGAACCGGCACCTGGAAGTGATTGCCGTAGTCGGTGTCTGCGGGCTCTTTGCCGTGTTCCTGCTCATCATCTGCGGGAACCTTGCCGGAATGGCCTTGGCCAGGTCTGCCGCCAGGGAGCAGGAGATCGGAGTGAGGCTGGCTTTGGGATCGAGTCGGGTCCGCCTGGTGAGACATCTGATGTTAGAGGCGGGAATCTTGAGCGTGATCGGCGGGGTAGTCGGGATCGCTCTGGCCATGATAGGGATGAGCCAGGTACACCCCATGGACCTGAACATCTCCGCTCCCGGCGCGACCTTTGAGCTTAGCGGCTGGACGGTGGCTATGTCCCTGGGCCTTTCCTTACTGGCGGCACTGGCGTTCGGACTCTTTCCCGCGCTTCGCTTCAGCCGGCCAGGGTTGGTTTCAGTCCTGAAGGACGACACCCCCGGCGGAGGCGGGCGGCGCGTGGGAAGGTTCCACCGTTATGCTGCGTCTTCCCAGATCGGTGTGGCCTTTCTCCTGCTCCTGATGGCGGCCCTATTCCTCCGCTCCCTGGAACGAACGGACGAGAGCCAAATCGGATTCAGACCAGAAGGTATGGCTGTTACCGACTTTGCGACCGGGGGCATCTTCCTTGGTTATCTGGACCTTTCCGACGAGGGATATCCCAGCATGGAGGAGGGCGGCTCGGCCCTGGTGGACCGCCTGATAGAGTCCATTGGGTCCCGTCCCGGCGTCGCATCGGTGGCCGTGTCCACCGGTTTCCCCCTGGATCGAATCAGGAACCATATCTCCGTCAACCGGGCGGATCAGCCAAGTTCCGATTCAGTCGGGGTGAGGGTGGATTACACCCTTGTTACGGAAGGCTACTTCTCCACCATCGGTACGCCCATCCTTCAAGGCAGAGCCATCCTCCGAGCCGATAACAGAACGTCCACGCCGGTGGCGGTCGTCACCAGGTCATTCGCAGAACGTTTCTGGCCGGGCGAGGACGCTCTCGGCCGGCGGTTCTCACAGGCCGGTGCCGAGAACCGCGCCCACGCCTGGACCGTCGTCGGGGTAGTAGGAGATGTGGCATCGAGTGCGGTGACGGAAGATCTGCCTCAGATGTTCGTTCCGCTGAGGCAGGCGCAAAGTCCCGATCTGATCATCTTGGTAAGGTCGGAAACCGGTGCCGATCCTGCCGCACTGGCTGGGCCGGTTCGTGAGGCTATTCGGTCGGTGGACCCCAGCCTACCCGTCCCAAGGGTGGTTCCCGCCCAGTCTTATGTGGCCCGTGCAACCCAGGGGCAGCGGACCAACGGAAATGTTACCGGGGGCCTTGGCCTGCTCATCCTCCTCCTCTCTGCCATGGGCGTCCACGGGGTCGTCGCCCTCGCCGTGACCAGTCGCACCCGTGAGTTCGGCCTCCGAATCGCCCTGGGAGCCACGCGTTCGGGGGTCATCCGTGGCGTCCTAGGGGACGCGCTTCGCATGGCTGGGCCCGGCTTGTTGGCAGGGGGCCTCCTGGCAGTCGGAACGGCCGCGGCGCTACGCTCATTGCTTCTTGGGCTGAGCCCCGTCGATCCCATCTCTTTCCTTTCAGCCGGAGCCTTGCTGCTCCTCGTGGTTGTCGCTGCCAGCCTGGCCCCGGCGCTGCGAGCATCGGGAATCCAGCCGATGGAGGCGCTGAGAAAGGAATGATGGTAGATAGGAAGGCGTGGACTCCCCACCAATCCGGGCGGGGCTGCAGGCCGCCGGGATCGCCGACGGCGGTTCACCGATCTCTGCGGAGCTGGAACTTCCGTACGTACTCCACGCCCATTTCGTCGCGTTGCAGGCCGAGAACGTAGTCAGCCCCGATATCCAGCACGTCGATACCCGGAGGCATGAGGACCGTGCCCAGGAACTCCCCTGCGACTGAGAAGACGCTCCACTCCGAACTCTGCTGTCCGACGCGCGAGGATTCCCGGACCCAGAGGTTCAGATCGTCGTCGACGCGGATGTCGGGCGCGTAGGCGGGATAGGTCGACGGCGGCGGCGGCAGGTTATCGAGCAGGACGCGCATCTGCCGCCGCTGGCGGGCATCCCCGACGGCGAGGGCCGAATCCTCGAACACCCGGATGTCCGCCTGCTCGATTGTTATGGGGACGGCCGCTCTCCTGATCACCTGGATCAGCCGGCCGGTAACAGAGTAGGCTTGGATCTCGTACGTCGCGTTGTCGCCAACGTAGAACCGGTCATCTGCGGCGGCGAAGGCGGTTTCGCTGCCGAACGGCCTGCCGCGTCGTTCCCACTGTCCGACGGGGCCCACCGGAGCGATGACCCACTCGGGCCCGGGAAACGACCCGAGCAGTTCTGCGGTTCTCCCGTCCGACTCGTAGCGGAAGAGAGGCTCTTGCGACCGTTCCGTCCGGACCGGCGGTTCGCCCCCAAGGTTAAAGGTGCCCTGGGTAGCGAGGAGGCTTCCGTCGCTGAACACCCCGACGGGACGGGGGAAGGGGATCTGGGCGTTCGGCTCGAGCCGCACCGAACGTCCGAACTTTCCGTCCGCGTCGAAGTAAGACACGCGCTGATTCCAGACATCCACGGCCAGCACCGAGTCGGGCCCGTACCGCGATAACCACTCCAGCGACTGGAACTCCCCCGGGCCGCCTCCCCGTCCTCCCGCCCTGTGGAGGAGGCTCCCAGCCTTGTCGTAGAACAGGAGCTCGAGGGACCCTTCGTTCGCGATCACGATCCGACCGTCCGGCAGCCCGACCGCCCCGATGACCCGGTACAGCAGGTGGTCCGGGTCTCCATCGACGCTCCCGACTGTGAGCAGTGGTTCCGCACCTACCTGCCATGGAGTCGTCCACGTTCCTCGCCGGTTCTCCACGATGCGGACGCCCGCACTGTCTCGGGCCGTGCTCGCGGTCTGCGGCGCGGCAGGTCTCTCGCAGGCGAGAGCCGTCCACGGCAGCAGGGCTAGCACGAGCGACGTCAAAGGCACGTTCATCGACCACTCCGTTCCCCGTGGCGCGTCGGCGACAGGCGGTGTTCCGGAACCTGCAGCCTAGGTCCTTCTCTGTCGGTTAGACGGAGAGCGCGGCGGGATGGATGTACCGCGGACCGTTCCCTGCACAACCGCCGAGATTCCCTGCAACGGCGTTGGATCTGCAGCTGGCCGCGGTGAGATTGACTGTGAGGACACTGGTGCTCGTATCAGGACGCGACGCCAGACCTTGCGGAGATCGAGCACCACGGACGTGCAATCGAACTGCCGGTTGCCGGGATCAACACGTAAGGCGCGAGCCGCTCTGCGAAAGCGTTGATGGCGGGTATGACCAGAAGATGAGCGTGCGAGTCCTCCTGCTCACAGTGGCAGTCGGCGGGGGACTGCTGCCCTCGGCTCTTCGCTTTCTCGTGACATCGCACGCGGGCGTATCGTCCGTGCTGCTGGCTAACATAGCCGCCGTCACTTTCGTTGCCGCGGGACTCGTCAGCCACGGTCACCGTTTGCCGGTCAAGGTCGCCATGCCGACGCCGTGGCTCGCTTGCGGGGCGCTGATGGGCTCGGCTCTCATCGGTCCCTTGCGGATTGGCCCGTATGTCTTGATCGCGGCCGTGTCGTTCGGGCTCCTCGGCGTCGTGGGGGGTGTTGGGGGAGCACGGGGCGCGCTCACACGGACCGGCTGCATCCCGGTTGCAGCACTTGTGAACTTCGCGTGTCTGTGGCCGTTTACGCTCGGCCTGCACCGGCCCAGCGTACCCGCGCCGTACTTGTCGCTGGACCTGCGTGTACACACGCTTCTGGCGGACATCCCGCTGCACGACGTGTGGGTCGCTGACCTGCCCGGCGGGGGGACCGGCAGGACGCTCGTAGACGTGCACGAAGCGATGGCCGGAGGAGTCACCGGTGATGAGACGGTCGCGTTGGCCGCAGCCGTGACCGCTTACATGCTCGCGGCCCGCGTGCTGGGGTTGGCAAGCGAGGAGTGCTTCGACACTTTGTCCCCGGTGCGTCAAAGAGTCACGGAGGCCGACCACGCACGCTCGCTCTATCAGCTGGGGGAACGTGGGTTCGTCTACTACTTCGAGCGGGAAGCCCTACTCGAGATACAGACGTGTACTGCCCGAGCTTATTATTCGTTCGCACTCGCGCCGGCAGAGTCCGGACACGTGTTGTATTGGGGGGTCTACGCCGATAGCGTCAGCTGGTTGACGCCATACTATATGAGCCTCATCGATCCCGTACGACGACTCGTCGTCTTCCCTTCCTTCCTCCAGCGTATCGAGATACGCTGGCGCGCCAACTGGCGAGCTGGCCACGAGGCCTCCCACGCCTCGGCGTCTGAGACTGCGAGAGAGCGGTCATGGTAGCACCATGGAAAACACTGCCACCTCGCGTACGGCAGGCACTTCAGCTGCTGCTTGCTGCTACGGCCCTCGGCGTCGCCGTGACAGCCTGGCTGTTCATCACGTACAGCGTGGAGGGAGAGCGGCGCCCGATCCTCCCCACGCTCTTCTTCATTCTTCCGTTCTGGTACCTCTGGGCGCTGTACACGCCATTCGTGATTTGGCTGTCAAAGAGGTATCCCATAGAGCGCGGCCGCGTGATCGCTCGGTCGGCAATGCATTGCGGGATTGCCGTCGTGGTGTCCTTCGTCCATACGGGGACCCGCTTCGCACTCCAGCCCGCCCTTCGCCACCTCTCGTCATCAGAGGCCGACTCGCTTTGGGATGTCCTGTTGCCGCTGGCGATGCTGGAGCTCCCCGTCCACCTGTTCATCTATTGGGCCATCCTCGGGGGAGCGCTCCTCATCCAGTACTATCGACGCCTGCAGCAACAAAAGCTCACCGCGACGCGACTCAGCGCGCAGCTGGCCGATGCCAGAATGCAGGCGCTGCGCATGCAGCTCAATCCGCATTTCTTGTTCAACGCGTTGAACAGCATCGCAATGTTGGTCCGGAATGCCGAGCGAGAAGCGGCTGTGAATACGCTCGAGGCTCTGAGCGACCTGTTGCGGTACGTACTGGACGACTCCGCCCATCAAGAAGTATCGCTGAGGCGTGAGCTCGAGTTCGTCAAGCGCTATCTGGCGATGGAGAAGATCCGCTTTCACAATCGACTCGACTTGCATACCGAAGTCGAAGCCGACGCCCTCGATGCCCTGGTCCCCAATCTCATCCTACAGCCGATCGTCGAGAATGCGATCAGACACGGAGTCGAGAAACGGGCGAGCCCGACGACCGTCACTGTCGGGGCCAGCACGGACGGACAGATGTTGCGGTTGTGGATCCGCGACGATGGCCCTGGCTTCCGCGGCACGGCGGGGGCACGCAGAGACTCTGGAGTCGGAATCAGCAACACGCGGAGAAGGCTAGCCCAACTTTATGGGGACGCAGCGTCGCTGGACACCCAGGATGCATCGTTCGGCGGCGCCATCGTGACCATCACCCTGCCGCTCCACACGGTACCGCTTGCCGAGAGAGAAGAGGGATGAGCGACCGGATCCGGGTTCTCATAGTGGACGACGAGCTGTTGGCGCGGGAGGGACTCAGGAAACTCTGTGAGAAAGATCCCGAGATCGAGGTCGTCGGCGAGTGCGCCGATGGCCGCGCTGCCGTGGCGGCGATAGAGCAGATCGAGCCCGATCTCCTGCTGCTCGATATTCAGATGCCGAACATGGATGGCTTTGAGGTGCTCGGCGCTGTCGGACCGGACCGCATGCCGCAGGTCATCTTCGTCACTGCATACGATCAGTTCGCGCTGCGCGCCTTCGATGTTCACGCCCTCGACTACCTGCTCAAGCCGTTCAGTGACAAGCGCTTCTTCGACGCGATAGCCAGAGCGAAACAGGCGATCCACCAGGCGGAACAGAGCGACCTCCGTGCTCGGCTCCTCGCCTTGCTCGAAGCGGTCGGACTCGAAGGACAATCGCTCCGCGAGTCTCCCGGCGCGGGGGGGGATGCCCGTACAGCGATACCGTCGTTCGCTTCCCGAATAGTCGTGAAAGAAAGAGGGCGCGTCGTGCTCGTCAGTACAGACGAGATCGATTGGATTGAGGCGGCAGACTACTGCGCCAAGCTCCACGTGCGCGAGCGAGCGTAC
>JBDHJU010000030.1:0-48882 GCA_039586755.1 Gemmatimonadota bacterium
CCGCACGCGGCGTCGCTGGATCAGGCTTTCGCCCATTGTCCAAAATTCCCCACTGCTGCCTCCCGTAGGAGTCGGGGCCGTGTCTCAGTCCCCGTGTGGCTGATCATCCGCTTAAACCAGCTACCCGTCATCGCCTTGGTGAGCCGTTACCTCACCAACAAGCTGATAGGCCGCGAGCCCATCTGGAAGCGAGAGCTCCGTGAAAAGACGCCCCCTTTAGTGATCTCTACACTCGAAGAAACCACATTCATTGGGTATTAGCCCGGGTTTCCCCGGGTTGTCCCCATCTACCAGGCAGGTTGCTCACGTGTTACGCACCCGTCCGCCGGTCTACTAACCTCCCGAAGGAGGCTTTCGCCCTCGACTTGCATGTGTTAGGCACGCCGCCAGCGTTCGTCCTGAGCCAGGATCAAACCCTCCACTGAAATATTCCTGAAGGGTCGGTCGGTTACCCGACCCGATCTTGCTCTTGAACGCTCTATGAGCGTCCGAAATTATTCGCTTTTTTTCCCTAAATTCGGCGGGAAGCGAGACCCGCCAAGGGCCGAACGCACAACGTCACACACCCATATCACTAGTTTTCAAAAAGCGGCGGTACGCCGCATGACGCACCGCGATGTTTGTAAAGAGCACTTTAGTATACCTAAAACCCAGGAAAGATCAAGGGTCTCAGGCATCTACACCCTCGGACGGCTGTCTCCGGCCTTCCCCCCCCGAGGCCGGCTCGCCGCTCACTGAGCGCGGCCGAGAGCGGGTCAGTCCCGTAAGCCGTTGTCAAATAATACTTTATGGAGGGGTGAGCGACGGGACTTGAACCCGCGACCTCCAGGGCCACAACCTGGCGCTCTAACCGACTGAGCTACGCCCACCACAGACGACCGGGCACTGGGACGGCCTGCCCGCGCCCAAACCTGGCTACTCGTCGTAGTACCAGGGATGAATCTACGCCGCGCCTACGCGACTTCAAGGCGCTAGTCGCAGGTCGGCGCGCCTCTCCCCGAGCCACCGACCTCGAGGCTGCAGCGGAGACCGCTCGCCTTGTGCACGACCTCGGCGCGGTAGCCCGTGGCCGTGACGTCGGCCATCGTCAGCTGGTAATTGTCGGGCACGGGGCGATTGAAGTACCTGCCGCGCAGCTCCTCCAGGCCGAGATAGCGATCCTCGATCGCCGAGGCCTGCTCTTCGGCCGCCTGTAGGTCGTGGAGGATGGTCTTCATCTGGGTCTGGAACTGGGCCTTGAGGATCGTGGGCACCTCGCCGTTTCCGCTCTCTGAGTCGCCGCAGCCGCCCGGCGCACCGGCGAGCAACAGGCCAGCCAGCGCTGACAAGATGAGTTTCCGCATCGTCGCACTTCGCTTCTTGTTCGAGGAAGACACTACGGCAGGGGAACCACCTCGATCTTGGGCTCCGAGGGCCAGCAGGTCAAGGGAGGAGTGCGAGGCCCGCTTGCCCGAGGCAGGCCGGTCGCGTACGATTCCGCGCGTTTCTGTCTTTGTCCCGTCTCTGAATCTGCCATGGCATTAGACTTCGGCTCAGTCAGCGCGCGACGGATCGGCCGCCTTCTGACCCTGGTGGTGATCGCCCTGCTGGCGGCTCTCTTCCGGGCCCTCGGCCCGCTCGAGGAGCGGGCCCTGGCGAGCAGTACCTTGCTCCTTGGCTTCCTGTTACTTGCGGCGTTCGTCGCCGGCGAGTTGGCTCGGGAGTTGAAGCTACCCCGGATCACTGGTTACCTGGCCATTGGTATCCTTTTCGGGCCAAATGTCCTCAGGCTACTGCCGAGAGACACGGTAGAAGGCTTTCGGCTGATCAACGGCGTTGCCTTGAGCGTGATCGCCTTGCAGGCGGGCGGCGAGTTACGACTTCGCAACCTCCGCGAGCGCCTGCTCAGCATCACGGCGATCACGGTCGCGCAGATCCTCTTGATAACAGGGGGAGTGGCGCTGGCGGTCTTCGTGGCCCACGACCTGCTTCCCTTTCTGGTTGGGCGTTCCGGCCGCTCGGTGCTGGCGGTGTCTCTGATCTTCGGGCTCGTGGCGGTCGCCAAATCACCGGCTACGACGATCGCCGTGATTACCGAGCTACGCGCAAGCGGGCCTCTGACAGACACCGTCCTGGGTGTAAGCGTGCTGAAGGACGTCGCTATTCTTCTTCTGATCGCCGTTCTTATTCCGGCAGCCACGGTGCTCGTTGAGCCTGGCAGGGGGTTCGATTATGGACTGCTAAGGGCCATCGGCCTGACGATCATCGCTGCCCTGGTAGGCGGCGCTGTCGTCGGCCGGCTGGTCCGACTCTACCTCGAGCGGGTGGGGAAACAGTTGATCCTCTTCGTCTTGGCGGTGGCTTTCGGGATCGTTGAGGCCTCACGCGCGCTGGGGCTCGAGTCGGAGTTCTATATTCTGGCCAGCATGGCGGCTGGGTTTGTCGTGCAGAACTTTTCGGCACACGGACCCAAGTTTGTAAAAGCGCTGGAAGCGAACTCGCTGCCGATATACGCTCTGTTCTTTTCCGTGGCGGGCGCCGACCTCGATCTGGGTGAGATCCCTGCCGTGTGGCAGATCGGACTGCTGATCTTTGCGACTCGAGTCGTCCTCATCTATTCGAGCACATACCTGGGGGCGAGGATTGTCGGTGATTCCGCTTCCATCCGGCAGTATGCCTGGATGGGCTTTCTCGCACAGGCCGGCGTCACGCTGGGACTGGCCACCATAGTCCGCGACCGCTTCCCGGCCTGGGGCACCGAGGTGGCCGCGATCATTGTCGCTCTGATCGCCATAAACCAGTTGGTGGGTCCTCCGCTCTTCCGCTTTGCACTCGTGCGCGGCGGAGAAGCGGGCTCGGACTCAAGAACGCAGTCAGTCTGATGAGTTCGGCCCTACTTCTAGCTGCTCTGGCGTTCGGCTCTCAACCCGCCGCCCCGGACTCACAGGCAATCGCCAACCCTTTCGCCGACTTCGAGACCCACCGCCTCGCTAACGGCCTCAAGCTCTGGTACAAGCACCTGCCCAGCGACCCGGTGGTCTCGATCAGCATCGCTCTGCCGTTCGGCTCCGACCGAGACCCGCCGGGAAAGGAGCAGCTCGCCCATTTTACCGAGCACATGCTGTTCAGCGACCAGCCGGGGCTTACCGAAGAGGAGATAAGGCGACAGATAGAGGAAAGAGGTGGCGTCTACAACGCATCCGTCACCCCGGGCCGCACCTTTTACTACGTGCGCATCGGCAGAGAGCATGCGCTCTACGCGCTGGAGTGGCTGTATCGGGTCCTGGCGCCGCACGCCATGGACCCCGACGTAGTCGAGCAGCAACGGGAACCCGTGGCTCTCGAGGTCGGCGCGCGTCCGCGCCAGCTGTTCGATTGGCTCACCGCCCACTACTTCAACCCGCCGTTCCTCAGAACACCGGGTTTCTGGGAGCGGGAGTTCGGACTCGAGACCTGGAGGTCTCGCGACTACTACCCGTTCAGGAGTCTCTACAGCATCGCGTCAAGCGACCTGCTCGAATTCTACGAAACGCACTATGTGCCCTCACTGATGACGCTGACGATCGTTGGCGACATCGACCGGGAGGCGGTGCTCGACGGGGTCAACCGGACCTTCGCATCTCTGCCAGCACGAGCGGAGCCGGAACCGGCCTCTGCGGCTCGGGATCCCGGCCGCTATCGTCAGCTGGTGTTTTGGGCTTACAGGTCCAACGTCTACTACAGCAATCGCTTCAAGTTTTACGGTCTCTCGGCCGACCAGGAGGTGATGCTGGTCTTCATAAGTCAGCTGCTCAGTAAGCGTTTGAACGACCAGCTACGATTCGGCGAGCGCAAGGCCACATACGGAATCGGTGTCGGGATCGTGAAGCGCGGTGGTGCGGGCTATCTACACGTTAGTGGCGGTATCAAGCCGGAGGAGTACGAGTTCGCGAGGGGAGTCATTGAAGGCGAGATCGAGGCGCTGCGCAGCGGGACGATCTCGCAAGCAGATTTCGACGAAGACCGCTCGGCGGTTGCGAGACAATTGAGGGTAAACAACGCATCCCCGGAAGATCTGGAAGGCTGGGTGCGGAGATCGTTCTACGATCCAAGGGTGTTTGGCGACTTCCCCGATCTCGTCGCGGCATTCGAGGGGTTCAAGAGAGAGGAGGTCCAGTCCTTCGCCGGCGAGTTCCTGGTGCCGGAACGCCAGTATCTCACTATCGCATACCGGCACCCGCTGACGCAGGGGACGCTCGTCCTCCTGGTCGCCGTCATCGTCTGGCTTACCGTGCACCTGGCGCGCAGACGGCTGGTTCGTCCGGTGGATATGACGCGCATCCGCTACGTGGCGCGCCTCAGGCTGCCCAGGCTCTATTCGCTGGCAGTGGCGCTGGCGCTTTTAACCTTCCTCGCTGTCGCTGGACGTGTCGTTGCGTTCATCTACGAGCAGCTCACTTACAGGTACCTGGTACAGCTGGATAGTTTCACATTGCAGTGGCTCGCCTATGCCGCGATGCTGGCAGTCGGAGTTCTACTGATCGTCCAGGTCCCGGCCCGGATACCGCGGAAGATACTTCTCTTCGATGACCATCTGCGCGTGAAATACCTGTCGTATCGCTCGGTCCCGATCCCTTTGGAGAATCTGGCGGAGATGTGTTTGCTGAAGTTCCCGGCCCTCTGGTTGTCGAGGCGCATCTGGAAGTGTGTGCCGCTCACCCTCGGCCTCGTGGAGCCGGGGATCTACCTGAGGCGACCGGACGGCTGGGCCTATTTCTTCAACGTCCGGGATCGGAACGAGTTGGTGCACCTGTTGCGCGAGATCGCTGCGGCCAGCATAGGTGTATCAGCCCCCGAGTCGTCCGCTGACCCTCCTGGCCCAAGTTGAGATACCCTCCGCAAGCTGTTCCAGCACCTGGCCCTGACTGCGGCCCGAACGCTTGAGCACCTTGAAGGAGTGGTCGCCACCCTCGACGAGGTGCAGGGTGGCGCGCGCGCCGAGGCGTTCGCATACAGGCTGCAGGAGATCGAGTCGCGCGAAGCCATCGCGGGTCCCCTGCAGGAAAAGCAACGGCAAGTCCAGGCCGTAGAGATGTTCGGCGCGGTCAGCTCCGGGCCGGCCAGGCGGGTGGAGCGGAAACCCGAGAAACACCAGACCGCTCACACCTGGAAGTGGGCTCGCGGCGGCGGCCCTCGAGGTCATGCGGCCGCCCATCGACTTGCCGCCGGCCAGCAGCGGGGTCCCGCCAGCCTCGCTGCGAGCAACTTCGACGGCCGACCGCACGGTGGCCTCCAGCAGATGCGGAGGGTCCGGTCGTTTGCGGCCGGCTTCCATGTACGGGAACTGGTAGCGAAGCGTGGCGATACTCTTTTCTGCCAGTAGCTCTGCCAGCGTCTCGAGGAAAGGATGGCGCATGCCAGCGCCTGCACCGTGAGCCATCACGTAAAGCAGGCGTGGCGCGGGAGGTTGCAGCAAGCTTCCGGAGACCCGCGCCGACGTCCCTGCAACCGGGATCTCGACCGCTCTCTCCTCAAAGCCGCTACTATCTGTCACCCTGGATTCCCGGCTCGGTGACGGCTAGTAGCTCGGCTCGTTTCCCGGCTTCCATTTGATGTTGCAGCCTACGCTGGGCTTCTGATCCACTGGGACCGGGCTCCCGGCCAGCACCGCGTCCACCGCGCCCCGCAGGTCCTTGCCGCTGACCGGGATCAGGTTGCCGGGCCGGCTGTCATCCAGCTGGCCCCGGTAGGCCAGGCGCTGCTCAGAGTCGAAGAGAAAGAAGTCGGGCGTACAGGCTGCCCGGTACGCTTTGGCAACATCCTGCGATGCATCGAACAAAAAGGGGAAAGACCAGCCCTCGGTACCGGCGAGCTCCTTCATGTGCTCGGGCCCGTCCTCTGGGTGCGTATCCTCGCTGTTCGAGTTGACCGCGACGACTGCCAGCCCGCGAGGGGTGAAGTCGGTCGCCAGCCGTCCCAGCTCCTTGATGACATGCTGCACGTAGGGACAGTGATTGCAGATGAACATGACCAGCAGCGCTGGCTTCCCCTCGAAGTCCGCCAGCGACACCGAGCTGCCATCCACCGCGTTGGGAAGCACGAATTCGGGAGCCTGTGTTCCCAGCGCCAGCATGCTCGAAGGAGTGAGGCCTATTGTGGTTTCTCCAGGGTGTATGGGCGCTGTTCTTCAGCGCCCGCCCATCTGCTGCTTCGCTTCAGGCGTCAGTTCCCAGAGAACGTTGATGATCACCCAACGGTTGTCAAACTTCACCACGTGCAGATAGTCGATCCAGTCCTTGGCGACCACCTTGACGCAGGCGACGCTCTCGTAGATGTCCAGGATCGAGACATCGCGACGTCGCTCGGCCTCCGGTGTCCGGGTTCCGTAGCCGGCCCGGGTGCCCGCCACCAGCTGCTCGGCCGTCATGTGGTTGAGCCTGCTTGTGCCGCTGGCCGGATCGGTAGCGACCATCCGCTTTGCGAGCTCGGGGTGGAGCGCCCGCTCCATACGCTCCGCGTTCCCTTCGTACCAACCCTCGATGTAGTCGAGCGCGGTCTGCGTGATCGCCGCCGAGTCGGCGGGGCTCTGCGCCAGCAGCGAGCCCGGCATGACCGGCAGCAGAGCCAACAGCAAGGCAATTCGCTTGGCCATTCTCCTACTCCTTGGTTGTCTGCGGCTGGGGTCTACTCAACTTACGGGCGTGGTTTCTGGTGTGTTTCGGGCTGGTTCCGGGCGCCCGATGGTCTTTGGGGGGAGGCGGTATGGTGATAGACTAGGGTCTGGAAACGCAAACCCTATATCAGGTGTGAATGATATGCAGACACAGCGTTTGACCTTCCGAGGTGCGACCG
Source organism: Gemmatimonadota bacterium (assembly GCA_039586755.1). Taxonomy (GTDB): domain Bacteria; phylum Gemmatimonadota; class Gemmatimonadetes; order Palauibacterales; family KS3-K002. The sequence goes on from JBDHJU010000030.1 coordinate 6,811, forward strand.
GCGACGTCCTGTCCGCTCGGCTCGAGCTTCCTGTCGACGAGAAACCCGTAGCGTATGCCCTGTTCGCCCACTGCTTCACCTGCTCGAAGAATTACAAGGCCGTAGTAGACATTAGCCGGGCGCTGGCCCAGGCTCGCATTGGCGTTCTGCGGTTCGACTTCACCGGGCTCGGCGAGAGCGAGGGCGATTTCTCGGAAACGACTTTCTCCTCGAACGTCGAAGATCTGATCGCCGCTGCCCAGTTCCTGGAACGTGAGTGGGAGGCGCCGGCGATCCTGATCGGGCATTCGTTGGGTGGCGCGGCCGTCTTGCAGGCGGCGCATCACATCCCCACCTGCCGGGCGGTGGTGACCATCGCCGCGCCGGCAGAGCCGCAGCACGTAATGCGGCACCTCAAGAGCTCCGTGAATCAGATCCAGGAGTGTGGATCGGCCGAGGTCGAGTTGGCAGGTCGCGCATTCACGATAAAGAAGGAGTTTCTCGAGGACCTCGACCGGCAGAACATGGAGGAGGTGATCAGGACGCTCGACCGGGCCTTGCTCGTCTTCCACTCGCCTGCCGATGCCGTGGTCGGCGCCGAGAACGCGGCCAGAATCTATGAGACCGCCGCCGAGCCGAAGAGCTATATCTCTCTCGGCGACGCCGATCACTTGCTCTCGAACTCGGAAGACTCGGAGTACGTCGGCGCCGTCATCGCCGCCTGGGCCACCCGCTACCTCGGGGTGCCGGCAGTGCGGCAGCGCGAGGAGCCGGTTCCCCTTGGCCAGGCAGTGGTCCGCACGGGAGAGACCGGTTATCACACGGAAATTCTCACCGCCGGACACTCGCTGGTATCCGATGAGCCAGAGAGCCTCGGCGGTACTGATACCGGCCCCAACCCTTTCGGTCTGCTGATGGCGGCACTCGGTGCCTGTACGACTATTACTCTGCGGATGTACGCCGACCGCAAAGAGTGGCCCCTGGAGGAGATCGGCGTGCGCCTGCACCACACGAAGCTCAAATCGAAAGACGCCAAGACCGCCGAGATCAGTCAGGCCCTGGAGCTCGTCGGTCCCTTGAGCGGGGAGCAGCGTGAGCGCCTGCTCGAGATCGCCCACCGTTGTCCGGTGCACAGGGCGCTGGACGCGGGCGTGCTGATGCCGATATCTCTGGAGGGCGATAGCGATCCGACTTGAGTTTGAGGCGGCGAGCGGTCAGCTGCTGCTCCAAGAGTCTCTCAGCGAGGCGGCCCTGAACAGTCCGTCGGCTGACTGCAGCACCTTACCCTTTAGTCGTGACGGATAGTCGGGCCGTTCTTCCAGGAATGTGCGGACCACGGCGGCGGCGCCCTCTGAGCTGTGCCCACCGAGCGTCGCATCCAACCACCGCTTCGGGAAGAAGATGTCGCCGGTCGCTTGGATCTCTTCCAGCAACTCGAGGCTGGGAAGGATGTACTTTTCGGAGGCTTGTGCACGCAGAGGATGGTGCAGGTATCGCAAACCCTCGAGCACCCACGGCTCGTGTTCTCGGTTGGCTGCGTTCCCCAAGCTCTCGAAGAAGCGCTCGCGAACTACGGGATCCGCCGACAGCGCAGGCCTGACGAACTCGAACCGCTCTTTGCGGTCGGGGTTCTCTATGCGCTCCGCCTGTTCCTGCAGGATTCGCTCCCAACCCGCCACCTCGCGTACCGCGAGCTCGAGGGCGAGGCGCGTGTAGTCACTCTCCGAGAGGGTGAGGCCCGGGATATTCGCCTCCTCGCGCCAGAGGTTACGTAGTCGCTCCAGCGCACTCTCCGTCAGAGCCAATGACCTGAAAGCGTTGAAGTACGTGGCTTTGTCGCTCGGCGTGTTCGCCTGCTGAGCCAGCTCCCACAAGGTCGATTCGATCAGGGGGGCGCGTTCCCGGCGCGCGCCGTCACCGAGGTGGCGCCAGTAGGCGTTCTCCAGGTAGCCGAGGATCCGCGAGGAGAGCAGCGCATCGTTCTCGACCCCCAAGGCATCGACCGCCAGGTCAACGAGCCGAGTCGGCGCTACTCGTCCCTCCAGCATCGCTTCCCAGAGCGACAGCCAAACGATGCCGCGGGTCAGAGCATCGGGGATCGACGGGGCGTTGTGCAGCAGGTAATCGAGGCTGGCGCTGTCCAACTCGAACAGTCCGTACGCCACCCCGCGGCCGTTAGGCAGGATGTAGTCGGGGGTCGGCAGGCCAGCCACACCCGGAACGGAGAGCGACCTGCGGTCGAGTTGCACCGGTGTGAGACGAACGGAGTCCCCGCCTGCCAGCAAGACAGAGAGTCGCTGGGTCCAAAGGCGTCCCCGGTTGGCAGGATCCGACTGTCGGAGCCCCAGGGCGCTGATCGCGCCGCTTTGGAGGTTGGGGGTGGTCGCGATCGTCGGCCGTCCTGGTTCTTCGACCCAGACGCGGCTCCAGGCTCTGAGGTCACGCTCGGAACGCGCGTCCAGGACGGCGACGAGATCCAGCCAGTCCGCGTTACCGAACGCCCAGGTCTCGAGATACTCTCGCAACCCATCGCGTAGAGCGCTTTCCCCGATCAACTCCTCCAACTGCTTCATCACGATGGGCGCCTTCTGATAGATTATGGCGCCGTAGAGCGTCCCGGCTTCGCGAAGGTTATCGAGTTCCTGGCGGATCGGGTTGGCGCCCGCGGTTCGATCGACCGCATAGGCCGACGGATAGTGAGCAAGCAGGAATCGGAGCTCGTGGTTGATATCCGGGAATGACGGGTTGACGATCTTGGCCGCCATGAAATTGGCGAACACTTCCTTCATCCAGACGTCATCGAACCACTCCATCGTCACGAGATCGCCGAACCACATGTGCGCGGTCTCGTGTGCAATGAGACTCGCCCGACCCAGCATGTCATTCTGGGTCGCCGACTCGTCCAGCAGCAACCTCGATGCCCGGTAGAGTATCGCACCGGGATGCTCCATACCTCCGTACTGGAAGGATGGGATCGCCACGAAGTCGAACTTCTCGAACGGGTACTCGATCCCTGTGTATTCCTCCAGCCAATCGAGAGCCGTCTCGTGCAGTTGGAAGATCTCATCCGTGTTGCGCGCCACCTTCAGACTGTCCGTCTCCCGGTGGTACATCTGCATGACGCGCCCGTCGCTCTCGTGCCTGATCACGTCAAACTCGCCGGCGACGAACGAGAAGAGGTAGGTGCTGATAGGCTGCGTCTCTGCGAACCTGAAGGTCGCCCGCTCGCCGCCGATATCTGATGCGTGCAGCCTGCCGTTGGCGACCGCCTTCCAGCCGGCGGGCACCTCGAGGGTCAGCTGGAAGCGAGCCTTCAGGTTCGGCTGATCGAAACAGGGAAAGGCGAAGCGCGCTCGATCGGGGACGAAGAGCGTGTAAAGGAACTCGCGGTTGCGGTTCAGCGAGCCATCACCGGCCAGGAACTCGATCTCGACGGAATTCATACCGACGACGAGGGCGTGCGCCGGGATCACGATATGGTCGTTGACTACTTCGAAGTCGGTGTGGCCGAGATTCGTGCGGACCGCAAGGATGCTTTCTCGTGACTCGGCGAAGTCCAGGGCCAACGACTCGCCGGCACTGGCCAGCTGGAATGAGATGATCTCGCGGCCGCGGATGCGCTGGGCGACGGAATCCGGGACGGTAAGGTGCAACTCGTAGCGCAGGTCGGTGAGCAGGGCGGAACGGCGCTGAGCCAGAGCTTTGGATACGCCTGGTTCCGTGTCGGGACCCCTGTCAGGCCCACAGCTCGCCGTCAGAACGAGGACGACGCCAACTGCGAAGGACTTCTTGAGCGTGCCTCCCGTCATCGAGGAATCACCCGGGCGGAGCGATCGAGGCTGCCTCCTCCGCGATTCACTGTTGCGGGGCAACGAGTGAGTTAATGTATCCGGCCGCTGCGTCGATGTTGCGGTATCCGAGTCCGTGGAGGCCCCAGTTAGGCATCTCACCCTCGAGCCCCACGAATATCCGGTGGCGTAGCGAATCCGCCTCGTACGCATACGTCCAATCAGGGTCCATAAATGACGGAACCTCGAGCCCCAGCTGCCTTGCGAACTCACCGTCGCCTCGACCTTCGGCGCCGTGGCACTTTGCGCAGCTTGCCCTCCAAACGATTGCGCCGCGCTGGATGCGCGCCTCGCTGCTCTCCCAGTTGATGGTGTCGAACACCGTCGCGTCGTAGGCTTCCTCGGCCATCCTCACCGAGTCGGCGCGCGCGGCCTGCATTCTCGCTTCCCTCTCGGCGTCAGTTTCGCCGCCGCATCCTGCAGAGGCGATGAGCAATAGACACGAGAGAGCCAGGGCGAGTATCCCACGCATGGCTGTCCCCCTATTCGCTTGGGTGGACCCGAGGCCAGCCCTAAGTGTGACGATCCACCCTGTTAGACCCTATCCCTCAGGGTGTTCCGGAACTCGGGTCGGCCACCGATCCTGATCCAAAAGTGCCCAGTGATATACTAAGATAGGCTCTGCGTTCGCCCTGCAAAATCCCTCGCTCCAGTCTCCGCTCGGCAGTCCGGCTTTTGCGGTGGAGCCGAAACGGGTCTAGATTTTGCCCTCGAGTGGTGGCTTTCGCAGGATGTGGCCGGTGGCAACCCGGTTCTTCCACCAGGGCGAGGGAGCATGAAAGAGGCAGCGAGCGAGAAGCGTGCAGAGAAGGACCGGCCGCTCGACACCGGGGGGCCACCTTGTGGCGAGGCTCAGTCCGACGGCGTGCCCTGCGAGGAGCTAGAGCGCGACTGCGAGGATTGCGATCAGGCGGAGCCGGAAGCCCGGGAGGTCTACAAGGCCCGGGGAGAAAGCCAGGTCTGAGCTCGACACAGGGAGCGTCAGCCTCCTAGTCGGGAAGAGCGAACGCCACCAGGTAATCCCCCAGAGTCGTCCCGAGGTTGCCGTGGCCGCCGGCGGCAATGACCACATACTGCCTACCGTCGGGCCTGATCCGATAAGTCATCGGGGTGGCCTGTCCACCGGCGGGCAGCCTTCCCTTCCAGATCTCTTCTCCCGTTTCGACGTCGAAGGCGCGCAGGTAATCGTCCATGGCAGCTCCGATAAACACTAGGGGCGCTATGTCTCGAATCGTCCCCAGCGGTACGTCCCAGCTCACTGAGCCCTCATCGAGGTTAATGGCGACCAGCTTGCCCCAAGGGGGAGGTGTGCACGGTATGTCCCCGGGACCAACGAGTCCGCCTTCCCGGTTCAGCCCGTAGGGCGTGCCCTCTTGGGCGGTGAACTGGCCCTCGGCGTCGGGTGCTCTCCGGGCCTCATCCCACTGATCGCGCGGGATCAATCGCACCCAGCTGGCAAAGCGGTTCAAGTTCACGAGCAGGACCCGGCGTTCGAGGTCGACTGCAACGCCACCCCAATTGGCTCCGCCGATCATGCTGGGGTACTCGAGGCTTCCTTCCAGGCTGGGCGGAGTGAAGATGCCTTCGTACCTGAGCGCCTTCATCTTGTCCCGACAGCTTCCCTTGTGCCAGGGTGTTATGCCCCAGGCAGAGTCGGGGGTCATCAATTCCGGCATGAGGGGCGGCGGCAGGATGGGGAAAGGCTGGGTGGCCCAGGCGACTTCACCATCGATGGTGCTCGCCGGAACCGAACGTTCCTCCACGGGAAAGAGCGGCTCGCCGGTGTCGCGATGGAGGACGAAGATGTGTCCCATCTTCGTCGCCTGTACGACCGCAGGAATCTCCTCTCCATTGCGGCGAACAGTTGTCACGGTCGGCTGTGTTGCGATGTCGTAGTCCCAGAGGTCGTGGTGGACGACCTGGAAGTGCCAGACCAGCTCACCGGTCGAGGCCCGCAGCGCGACGACCGAATTGGCGAACATGTTGCTCCCGAGCCGCTCACCGCCATAGAAATCGGGCGCCGCGCTCCCGGTCGGGACGAACACAAGGTCACGTTCCGGATCTGAGGCAAGGGGAGCCCAGGCGTTCCCTGCTCCGACGCGTTGCGCCTGCTCCGGCTGCCATGCGTCCCAGCCGGGCCTGTCCGGAGAACGCGGTATCGGCTGGAAGGTCCAGCGCAGCTCGCCGGTTCGTGCGTCGAAACCGCGGACGTCTCCACTCTCGACTTCGACGCGGCGATTGTCACCCTGGGCCGAGCCGACGATTACGACATCGCCCAGCGCCACCGGGGGTGACGTGACTTCGTACTCGCCTATCTCCACCTCGCCGACCCCCACTTTGAGGTCGACCTCGCCGCCATCGCCGAACCCCTGACAGGGCTCGCCGGTCTTGGCGTCGAGAGCGAGCAATCGGGCGTCGAGAGTGGCGAAGAAGATCCTCGTCCGGCAGGGCTCGCTGCCGACCCCTTGCGGGTCGACCCACGCCTCCACGCCCCGGGACACCAGGCTCTCCGAGTAGCCTTCGTCGAGATCGATCTGCGGATCATAGCTCCAGCGCTCGGCGCCGCTCTCGGGATCCAATGCGAGAACCCGGCTGAAAGGCGTGCTGACGTAGAGCAGGCCCTCGAAGAGGATGGGCGTGGCCTCGAAGGAGCTTTTCCGCCTATAGCGGCTGCCATCGGACACGTCGCCGGTCCGGTGAACCCAGGCCACCTCGAGGTGCTTGACGTTCTCCCTGTTGATCTGATTCAGCGGCGAGTAGCGGGTGCCCTGGGCGTCTCCACCGTAGGCGGGCCAGCCCGCTAAGGGGCCACCCGTGGACAGCACGATGTCCGGCCCACTGAGGACGACCCGGGCCAGCAATACGACCGCGACGAGGGTAAGCCCGGCGCCCAACCACTTCAGGTAGTGGACGACCGTGCCTCGCTCGACCTTCAGTAGATAACGCATAAGCTGCCCCTTGGCGCGGAGGCGCCATTGGCTCGATATCGCTCTGTACGTGAGGATACCACGCTAGCGCGCCTGCGTGCCCCCGGCAAGGGAGGAGCCCAAAACGGGCTTCTGCCTGGCATCTCCGGCTATTTCCTTTGTTTCCCAAGGGCTCGTGCCGGGTTACATTTCCGCGTCCGCAAACCGCCGCACCCGTTTGGGCCGCGATAGAGAAGTAGATCAGGAGAAACCTATGGCAGCCACCACCTACGTCTTTCCGTTCGAAGAAGGAGACGCCGACGACAAGCAGCTCCTCGGCGGCAAGGGAGCCGGTTTGGCCAGCATGACCCAAATGGGGCTCCCCGTCCCTCCCGGCTTCACGGTCACGACGCATGCGTGCCGGCAGTACTACGCCGCAGACCAGCGGTTCCCCGAGGGCATGGTCGGCGAAGTGCATGCCGCCATGAAGCAGTTGGAGGCAAAGACCGACAAGATCTTCGGCAGCCCCGAGAGGCCACTGTTCGTCTCGGTACGCTCCGGTGCCGCCATGTCAATGCCGGGAATGATGGACACGATCCTCAACCTGGGGATGAACGACGATGTAGTGGAGGCCTTCGCGCAGATCACGGACAACCCGCGGTTTGCGTACGATGCCTACCGGCGACTCATCCAGGGCTTCGGCGAGATCGCGATGGGGGCCGAAGAGAGGCGCTTCGCTGAGATTCTCGAGGCGGCAAAAGAGAAGCAGGGCGCGACCTTCGACTACGAGCTCAGCATCGAGTCTCTCAAGGGGATATGCGACGCGTATAAGCAGGTCATCTTGGACGATCTGGGAGTCGAGTTCCCGCAGGCGCCGATGAAGCAGTTGGAAATGGCCATCGAGGCCGTGTTCCGCTCGTGGATGGGCAAGCGCGCGGTGGATTATCGTCGCGAGTTCAAGATCACGCCCGAGATGTGCAACGGCACGGCGGTAAATGTCCAGACGATGGTCTTCGGCAACATGGGGAACGACTGTGCTACCGGTGTCGCCTTCACCCGAGACCCCGGCACAGGAGAGAACGTGCTTTACGGCGAGTACCTGACTAATGCGCAGGGCGAAGACGTCGTCGCCGGCATCCGAACGCCGATGCCGATCGCCGAACTCGAGCGCGAGATGCCAGAGAACTGGCGTGATCTCCAAAAAGTCAGGCACACGCTGGAAGACCGATACCACGAGGTACAGGACTTCGAGTTCACGATCGAGCGCGGCAAGTTCTACATGCTGCAGACCCGAAACGGCAAGATGAACGCCACCGCGTTCGTCCGAACCTCGCGGGACATGGTGGAAGAGGGCGTGCTCGGCGTGGAGGAGGCACTCCTGCGGATCAGTCCCGACCACCTCGAGCAATTGCTACACCGCCGCATCGATCCCAGCGCCGACGCCCGGCCGATCGCTTCCGGCCTGCCCGCCTCACCCGGGGCCGCATCGGGTGCAGTCGTCTTTGAGGCCGACCAAGCCGAGACGCGAGGCCGCACGGGCGAATCGGTCATCCTGGTCCGCGAGGAGACGAAGCCCGAGGACATCCACGGGTTCTTCCAGGCAAAGGGCATCCTGACCAGCCGCGGCGGTAAGACCTCACATGCGGCCGTAGTCGCCAGAGGCATGGGCAAGCCTTGCGTGGTCGGAGCCGAAGACATCCTCATCGACGACCGAGAGAAGGTCGCCGTAATAAAGGGCCAACGAATCTCCGAGGGTGAGCTAATTACCATCGACGGCGGAAGCGGAGCCGTTTACATCGGCGAGGTCCCGACCGTCGAGCCCGAGTTCGGTCCCGCGATGAAGACGCTGCTCGGCTGGGCGGACGAAGCCCGCACGTTGGGTGTTCGGGCCAACGCCGACACGCCCGAAGACGCGGCCAAGGCACGGGAGATGGGCGCCGAGGGGATCGGGCTTTGCCGTACCGAACGCATGTTCAATGCGGCGGACCGTCTGCCGATCGTTCGCGACATGATCCTCGCCCGGACCGAGGCGGAGCGCCGTGAAGCGATCGAGAAGTTGCGGCCCATGCAGAAGGCCGACTTCAAGGGGATTTTCAAAGCGATGGAAGGGCTCCCGGTGACGATTCGCCTGCTGGACCCGCCCCTGCACGAGTTCCTCCCTTCCCTCGAATCGCTACTCCTCGAGCTCGGCAGCCTCAAGCGCGTGCGTGACCACATCGGGGACGGCGAGAAGAACCCCGAGTCCCTTGCGGCTCTCATCGATCCTTCGCTCAGGGAGAGCCTCCCGCCGCTCGAACAGCTCGGTAAGCAGCTTCCAGGAGCTGAGGGCAAGCTCGTGATCGATGGCCTGATCGAGGAGAAGGAAGCCATCCTGCAGACGGTGCGTGATATTGCCGAGGTGAACCCGATGCTGGGCCACCGCGGTGTACGCCTCGGTATCACCGTGCCCGAACTCTATTGGATGCAGATCGGTGCCATTCTCGAGGCCGTAGCCGAGCTGACCAAAGAAGGCGTCGACGCCGTCTGCGAGATCATGGTTCCCCAGGTGACCGAGCCGCAGGAACTGGCGCGGGTCAACGAGCTGGTCAAGGAGGTTCGGGCGAGCGTGGAGCGCGAGTACGACACCCAGCTCGACTTCAAGTTCGGGACAATGATCGAGGCCGTCAGGGCCTGCATCCGGGCGCAGCCCATCGCCGAGATTACAGAGTTCTTCTCTTTCGGAACCAACGACCTGACTCAGGCTACGTTCTCGTTCTCGCGCGAGGACGCGGAGACCAAGTTCTTGCCGCAATACGTCGAGATGGGCGTGCTACCCGAAAACCCGTTCGAAGCTCTCGACATCCACGGGGTTGGGCGCCTCATGAAGCTGGCCGTCGAGTCGGGCCGCGCCGTCAAGCCCGACCTCAAAATCGGGATCTGCGGCGAACACGGCGGCCATCCGCGCAGCATCGAGTTCTGTTATACGCAGGGGCTCGACTACGTTAGCTGCTCGGCGTACCGGGTCCCTATCGCCAGACTGGCGGCGGCACAAGCGAAGTTGCGCGAGGAAAGAAGGAGCCGGGAAGAACTAGACCATCCGGATTATCCGTTCAACGTGATGTAGGGGTGGGAGTTCGGGATTCGCGGATTCGGGGAGGTACGAAGATGAGAGTTCGGAGCATTTGAACAGAAGAGCATTCGAAAGTGGAAGTTGTTTCTAATATCGAATGTTCTACTGCTCAATTGATCTCTTGCTCTCACCCCCCCTCCTCGTTTCGTTCCCCCCGGCTCCCGTTAGAACAGCTTTCCAGCGAGTGACGGCTGCTTGTCGGTCCGGGTGGCGACCTTCATAAACGTCGCGATTCGCACCGTGCCCTCGGTGTGGAGCGTCTCGTGAATCCTCTCCACGGCCTTGAAGATCTCGCTAAGCTCGCCTTCCAGGTTGGTGCCGTTGGAATGAAGCTGTGCGTTGAGGTCCGCCTCCTCCAAGATCCGGTGAGCCCGCTTGACCTCTTCACGCACCGATACGCCCGACCCGATCGGTATGACCTGCACCTCGGCAGTTGCCTTCATCTCCACCTCCTCTCTCGCTGCCCGTAGGATACGGGGAACTTCACGAGCAGGAAAGCCGGGGCCCACCTCGCGCCAGGCCGCGGGACGGGTCTATCTTTTGATAACTATGCCGGCGCATGCCATGGAGCCACGGACCTATGCCGTTGACGAGACGCTTCGCGACGGCGCGCATCTGCACATACGGGCGATTCGGCCCGACGACAAGCAGGCCCTGGTCGCTCTGTTCGAACGGCTCAGTCCGCAGACGGTTTATTTCCGCTTTCACGGTGTGAAGAAAAGCCTCAGCCGCGAAGAGCTCGTTTATCTCACCGAGCTCGACTTTCACCGTCAGGCCGCGCTGGTTGCTGTCCTGAATGTAGATGGTGAAGACCAGATCGTCGGCGTCGGTCGGTATGCCGGTGCGCCTGGGGCTCCAGAACATCGGGCTGAGGTCGCAGTGACTATAGAGGATGCCCATCAGGGTCGCGGCATCGGCTCGCTGCTGCTCAAGCACCTCGTGAACGTCGCCCGCACAGAAGGGGTCACGGAGCTCGACGCCCACGTGCTGTCTGAGAACAAGCGCATGCTGCACTTGTTCGAGCGTACCGGCCTGGTCCTCAAAAGGTCGGCCTACGCTGGAGCCTGCCACCTCGTCATGACCACCGACGCGAGCCCGACCGCCTTTCCGCCTGACCGCCCTTCTGAGAGGTCACCGGACCCCGGCTAGGGCGTTTGCCGTTTCAGCGACACGCGAGTCGAAGCCCACGAGTCGAACGGATCGACGCCGTAGCGCGCGTCTCCGATATGCAACTCGTAGCCCTGCTGGCGCTCCCCCACCACGTAGTAGGGAAAGCGGGTCCAGCTCAGAAATCTTCCTGCCTTGAGCTCCCGAGCCGCTAGGTCGGCCACGTGGCCCGGGAGTTCATGGTCGTACGGAAGGTTGGTCAACTCGAAGACCGGCCGTGCCAGCCAGTTGAACATACCGACCTGGTATCCGGAAGTGTCCTGCACGACAACCCAGCGCTGGAACGGAGTGGCCGCGAGGGGAGCGGTCATTATGCGTTCGACCGTCGCCCCCTCAGTCTCGAGTGTACGTCTGACGACGGATCGGGCTGCGATGTTCGAGGCGGCCATAATCGCCACGTACGCCGACGCAACTACCAGGGCAAGCTTCGGTCCTTTGACGTCCTTGCGGCCCAGCCACAACCCGGCGGCGAGTATCATCCACACCCAGGGATCGATGATGAACAGCGTGTCCCCGTAGAACCATGTCCAGGAAAACGGTGCCAGCCATCGCATACCGTAGCTATTGAAGAAGTCGAGAAGCGGGTGGGTGGCGACTGCGATGGCTGCCAACAGCAGAACTTGCCCGGGTACCACTGCTCCCCCGCGGGCGCGGCCGCGTCGGTGAACCGAACGATCCCACAGCAGCATCAGCCCGGTCAAGATGAAGGGGAGTACCACGAGTGCGAGAACGCCATGGGTCAGCCCACGCCGGAACCACAAGGCGGTTTCGCCACCCCAGAAATAGGCGAGCACATCGATGTCGGGCAGATTGGCACCGATCAGCAGAATTGCCGTGCCGAGGGCGGTACGCCGCTTCAATCCTGTCTGTGCCAAGGTCGCGCCCAGCATCGTGTGGGTAACGGGGTCCATGGTTCCTCTCATTTCGGCCATTGCGAGACTCGCAAAGCGAAAGGCCCCGGGCGTCTTGCTCGGGGCCTTTCGACCGCTCGACGCCCAAAGCTGACCGGGAGAGTGGCTTGGCGCAACCCCGGAGGAAACCGGTAACATCGCGTACCCTCGCCTGGCGGGATACAATAAGAAGGTAGCTATGTTCGACTTCACTATTCTGGGCCTGGGCCACCTGGCGTTGGGGGCCGTACTGACCCTGGACGTGTTGCTGACGAAGCAGCGGCCGGTGTCGGCGGTGCTGTGGCTGGCCGTGGTGTGGGCCTTTCCGTACGGTGGGGCGCTGGCGTACCTCAGCATCGGCATCGACCGGGTGCGGCGCGGTGCGGCGGCCCGGGATGCGTCGAAGGCGCTCGTCGCACAACGTGCCGCCTGGCACCCGAAGTTCGAGCGCCTGGCCGTCGACTACGTCCACCCCGATAGGCAGGAAGCCCACAGGTTTCCGGCACGACACATCTTTCGATCGTCGGATCCGGCCGTGCGGCCGAACCGAGTCTTCAGGGGCAACCGCGCCGAGCTCCTCGTCGAGGGCGACGGCTTCTACCCCGCCCTGTTCGAAAGCATCGACCAGGCCGAGTCATCGGTCCACCTGCAGACATTCATATTCGGGCGCGACTCCACGGGTCGAGCGCTGCTCGAGCGGCTGGCGGCGCGAGTCGCTGACGGCGTCGAGTGCCGCGTGCTGTACGATCGTTTCGGCTCGACCCACGCGTACGTCTCCCGGTTCTTCGAGAGCGCGCGTGCCGCCGGCGTAAAGGTCTGCTCGATCACTCAGGCCAACCCGCTCAAGGGCCGCTTCCAGATCAACCTGCGCAACCACCGCAAGATCGCCGTTATCGACGGGATAATCGGATTCGTCGGCGGCATTAACATTCAGGACAAGAACGTCGCTGCCCACACCGGAGGAGTTCCGATACGCGACTACCACGTCAAGCTTCGGGGCCCCGCGGTCTCCGATCTTCAGTTCCAGTTCGTGGAGGATTGGCACTTCGCTTCCCGTGAGCCACCCGAGCGCTTCTTCGAGCCGAAGTATTTCCCCGATCTTCAACCGGCGGGAGACGCGCTCGTCCAAATCGTGCCGGGCGGGCCGGAATTGCAAGGCCACGGCCTCGCCGACGTGTTCTTCGGCGCCATCGTCGCCGCTGAGCGGTCGATTACCATCGTCACACCGTACTTCGTACCGGACGAGCCCATCGTCCAGGCCGTGCGTTATGCGGCCCTGCGTGGTGTGACCGTCAGGCTGGTCGTTCCCAAACGGAGCAATCACTGGTATACCGATTTCGCCGCCCGCGCACTCTTCGCCCCGCTACTGAAAGCGGGCGTGCGCGTTTACGAGCGCCGGCCTCCCTTCATGCACGCCAAGGCCCTGCTTGTCGACGATGTGTACGCCTTGCTCGGCTCGGCGAACCTCGATTACCGAAGCCTCCACCTCAACTTCGAGACGAACATCGAAGTCGCCGACCACGTGTTTCTCGACAGCATCAGAAAGCAGGTCGAGGCCGAGATCGCCGAGAGCGACGATTTGACCTACGACCAGCACCGCTCGAGGTGGCTGCCTCGGCGCTTGGCCGAGAACTTCTGCTACCTGTTCCAGCCTGTGCTGTGACCCCCGTCGGGACCTCTTTTCGAAGGCCCCAGATCCCGGAAGTCACTGCGGAACACACGTTTGGCCCCGGTGTAGGCAGGTCTAGGAGAGATCCAGAGATCTCTGGCCCACCCCCCGCCCCCCTTTGGCTCCTGCTGGACTATTTGCCGCCAGGCGATTGAGAATGGACGCACCAGCAGCATCGAATGCTCCGACAGCGGCGTCGTTACAGCGTAAGGAGGCCTACACTCCTCTCGCGAGCTTCACGCTCGCCCTGATCCAGGCGATGCTGCGCACCGGCTATTACGCCGCCGACCACCCCGAGGCGAAAAAGTCCATGACGGGCCTCTACGCCCAGTTCGCCGAGCTGGTTGAGGGTCGCTCTGGGCTAACCTACTCCCTGTTGGAGAAGCAGGAGTACACGGAGATCACGGTCGACGGTTACACCGAAGTGGCAACTCCGCTGCACCAGGTCATGGTGAGCGGCATGGCCGATCTCTTCACGCCGAAGTTTCTCGACTTTTTCAGCCGCTGGAAGCTGTTGAGCTTCTCAATAAGGCCCGACACTACGCAGGAGGAGTTCGACACGTTCGTCGAGCTGATGAGCCAGGTCCCTTCTGGTGGCCCTATCCAGCAAGCCAACGAGCGACTCACGCAGGCGCTGATCGATCACAACATCATCAACATCTCCGCCGTTTTCCGACACGAGATGGTCGGTCGAGAGCGGCGGCTGCCGTGGCGTGTGCGCATGGCGCTCACACGACTGCGTCGGGACCTTCGTGTGCTGCCGATGTACAAGAAGGCCACCAAGGAGCAGATGCTGCGGATCAAACTGCAGATCATAGACGACACGATCCGTCCCATCCGCACCCCGACACTCCTCAAGGACTTCCTGACCAACTACGACCTGATCGCTGCCGACGTCGTCGAACTGGAGGAATCACAGGTCGAGCGTGAGATCGTCGCCAATCTGGGCGAGGAGATGCTGGTGGGCACGGCACACCAGATTATCGAAGAGCTGAAGAAGTTGGGCCAGACGGACACAGTCGCGACGACCGGCGAGGAGGCGTCCGTGGTAATAGGGCGCTGCGTCGGCGTGCTACGCGACGTCGCCGACCAACTGTGTGCGATCGGAAGCGTTCTGGATCACGACTTCCTCGAGGCGCTGGTACAGCAGAAGGTGCTACCGCCCGAGCAGCTGCCGGTCGAAGTGCGGCGCGCCATAGAGACCCGTCGCCTGGCCAACGCCTTCGTGCGACGCAAGGACGAATACCTGAAATACCTTCGCAACCCCGCAGCAAACGACGCCACGCGGAAACTGGTAGCTACCATATCGCGGATCACGCCCGATCTGCTCCGTCGCAGCGAGTACGAGCCGGTGGTCGAGATCGTCGATGTCGTAAACAAAGGGACCCAGGTCGAGCGTACGGCCCGCTTCTTCGATCAGGTTGCGACCCTTTTGAGGAAGGAGTTGGCCAGCGAGGCGATAATCGGTTACCTGCTCGGCGACCTCAGACGCCAGACCAAAGAGCAACGTGACCGGCTGGCGAAGATAATCGGGTTCATTGGAGATGCCGCGGCTGCCGGGCTCCTGGGTGTCTACGAGGAGACCGAAGACAAGGCGTTGCGCTTGAGCGTCTTTGAGGCGTTGAAAGAAATCGGCCCGAAAGCGCTCCTGCCCTTCCTAGGCCAGTTGCCGAACGTGGAGAAGGATTGGGCTGTTGTTCGGCACATCATTACAGAGGTCGCCGAACTAGGCGACAGCAAGTTGGCGCAACCCGTAGTCGCTTTCCTCTACCACGAGAACCCACACGTTCGGCACTCCAGCCTCACGGCGCTGTTCAAGCTTCAGGGCGCCAAGGCGGAAGAACACTTTCTGCACGCGATCCACGATCGTGAACCGGAGGTTCGCCAGACGGCGGTCGCCTACCTGGCGGCGATCAACTCTCGGCACGCCCAGGCGTTCGAGTACTATGAGCGGGTGCTCAATCCAGAGAATCGATCGGGGCCGAAAGAGAGCGACGCGGTTCTGATCGAGGTGTGTAAGGCGCTCAGCAAACTGGCCGAGATATCGCCCGATGAGGCCAAGAAGTCTGAACAACTGCTGCTTGCGGCGCTCCGTCCCGTCAAGTCGAAAGGCCCGCTGGGGCTTCTGAAGAAGCCCGCACCGACCCATAGCGAGACCGTCCAGGCGGCCATCTGGGATGCGCTGTCCGCCCTGGGCCACGAAGAGCCGGCCTAGCGCGCCTCTCTATCTACGGTCGGACCCTTCAGCTGGAAAAGCAAAACGCACGCCCCTGCACGCGCTTCTTTCCGCCGCCTGCCGGTAAAGGCTCTCGAGCTTGATCACCTCGATCGTCCTGTCCGGCGACTGCGGGCGGGTCCGCGCGCTCCGGGTTGCTTCCACGGCGTGGATCGTGCCCGTCCAGGTGTCCAGGTAGCTGGCTTCGCCCTCGCCGATCGGCTTGTAGCGCAAATTCAGCACTAGGGAGGCCGCCACCATGAAAGCCAGGAACGTCCAGACGACCGTTCCAACTTGCCGGAACGAAAGCATGCTGTTCCTCACTAGCAAATGTCGCGATCCCGGCGATACCCTCACTGCCCCTTGGACGTGCGAGGGGCCTGCATCGTTGGCCGGGCCATAGCGGAGCAGGCAGGCCGAAGTCGGTCGTGCGCCGTACCGGAAAGGTGTTATTATTCGCGCCTGTAACCCCGACCCCAGCCCAACCGCCAGGCCCAGGAGGAGAGCATGCGATCGGCCAAGCTAACGCTCGTAGTGACGCTGAACCTCCTCGCGCTGAGTTTACCCGCGAGCGCCTTCGCCCAGCGAACCGTGAAACCCGTACTTCACGGCCGGCACTGGGTGGCGATCACTGGCAAGCCTCTGGCTGTAACCGCCGGGGCGATGATGTTCCAGAAGGGTGGTAACGCGGTGGACGCCGCCTGCGCGATGCTCGGAGCCACATCGACGATGTGGGACGTGTTGAGTTGGGGCGGCGAGACTCAGGCGCTCATCTTCAATCCCAACACCGGTGAGGTGATTGGCATCAACGCCCTCGGGGTGGCCCCAACCGGTGCAACAGCGCGTTTCTTCCTCGAGCAAGGCCTGAGCTATCCCCCCTCCCTCGGTCCGCTTTCGGCGGTCACACCTGGAACGCCCGGCGGGCTGATGGTCATGCTGGCCGAATACGGCAAGCTTAGCCTGGCGGAAGTGCTCGAACCCTCGATCCAGATGGCGGACGGCTATCCGATCGAGGCCTCGACAGCCAACTCGCTCGAGAGGAACAAGAGCCGCATCAAGGAATGGCGGTACTCCGTCGCCGTCTACCTCCCCCACGCCGGCGAGGAACGGGAAGCACCTTCTGCAGGCGAGATCTTCAGGCAGCCCGATCTGGCGGAAACGCTCCGCAAACTCGTGCAGGCCGAAGCGGAGGCCCTCGAGGGCGGGGCGAGTCGGAAGGAAGCGATCTACGCAGCCTACGAGCGCTTCTACACAGGAGACATCGCCCAGGAGTTAGTGCGCGGTGCGCAGGAACAGGGTGCTCAGATAACGATGCAGGACCTGGCGAACTGGCAGGTCTACATCGAAGAGCCGGTGATGACGACCTACAAAGATATCGAGGTCTACAAGCTCACTACCTGGGTGCAGGGGCCAGTCCTGCTCCAGGCGCTCAACATTTTGGAGAACTTCGATCTCGCGTCGATGGGGTATAACAGCGCCCGCTACATTCACACACTGTACCAGGCGATGAACCTCGCTTTCGCCGATCGCGACTTCTACTACGGCGATCCCTACTTCCCGCCCGAGGAGCCCATCGAGGGGCTCCTGTCGAAGGATTATGCTCGCCAGCGGGCCGAGCTCATCAACTGGGAGCACAACGACCCCGACATAGGCCCCGGTGATCCCTATCCTTTCCAAGACGGCACCAACCCATACCTGCATTATTTGGAGGACGGTTGGGAGACGACCTGGCCGCCGGCGTCCCGCGCCACCGGCTCGGCGCTACGTGAAATCGAGGAAGCCTTCTACCTGGGAACCACATCGATCCAGGCCGCCGACGAGGAGGGCTGGGTCGTCTCGGTGACGCCCAGCGGAGGTTGGATCCCCGCCGTAATCGCCGGACGTACCGGAGTCGGCATCAGTCAGCGCGCCCAGAGTTTCGTTCTCGACCCGGCGGAGAACCCGTACAACGTGATCGAGCCTGGCAAACGCCCCAGGGCCACTCTGACCCCGACGATCGCGCTCAAGGACGGCAGGCCGTTCCTGTCGGTCGCCGTGCAGGGCGGTGATTCGCAGGACCAGAACACGCTGCAGTTTCTGCTCAACGTCGTCGAGTTCGGCATGAACGTGCAGCAGGCTGTCGAGGCCGCGAACATCAACAGCTACCAGATGCGGGGCTCGTTCAGGGACCACTCGTCGGTCCCCGGCCGGCTGTTGCTGAACGAGGCCGTTCCCCCTTGGGTGAGCGCGCAGCTGAGGGAAATGGGTTACAACCTGACGTTCGGCGCGCGAACCTCCGGGCCGCTGAACGCGATCTACTTCGATTGGGAGCACGGTTCCTTTTGGGGCGGGGCGAGCCACCACGGAGACGACTACGGTATCGCCTGGTGAAGATGAAAAGAGCGCACCGGAGGTCCACCTGCTATCCTTCGGTGCGCTTGGCCGTGCTAGCGATGCTCCTGACCTCTTGCGCCACGCTCAGGCAATTGCAGTTCGAGCAGCCTTCAGTCGATCTGGAAGCGATTGAGATCACCGGGGTCGGTGTCTCGGGCGGCTCGCTGGTCCTCGTGCTCGAAGTCTTCAATCCCAACGACTACGACATCCGAACGATCTGGGTCGAGGCGTCGTTGGAGCTCGAGGGCACCCATTTCGGGACCGCGGTACTCGAGGGAGACGAGACGCTCGCAGCCAACTCGCGAACACAGGTGGAGATCCCGGCCGAGTTCACCTGGGAAGGTGTGGGAGCTGGAGCCCGTGCTCTGCTGGGGCGAGGCGCCCTGCGCTACCAACTCGAAGCGAGGTTGCGCGTCGAGACATCGATCGGTGGACGTACCGTGAGCCTCCGCAACCGGGGCGAGGTCCCGGTCAGGGACCTGGTCCGCTGACTAGACCGGAACAATCAGAGTATCGTAGGCGAAGGAAAGGTTGAACCCGGATTCGCCCAGGCGGCCCTCCAAGCGGACGAGGTCGTCGTAGCTCAGACCGTCAGGCTCTTCGATGTGCGTCATCACGACCCGACCCGCCTTCAGCTCACCGACGATGTCCAGCGTCTGACGGAAGGTGGCCTCGGCGCGCAGCACGCTATGGTCCTCGCTGATGCGCCGCGTCTCGCTGAACGGGTCGAACTCGACCACCCCCATCGGTATGACCGCGAGGTCGACGCCCCGGACCTCGGGCGGCGGCTCCCATCCCAGAAGCTCGTCCGGGGCGACCAGCAGTCGTCGCTCGCCTTCTTCGAACAGAAAGGCGTAAACGTAGTCCTCTGCCAGGGGGATCGGTTGAATCTGGATGCCGGCCAACCGCACCACCTCACCGTCCTCCAGCTCGATGAGTCGTACCAACCCACTCTCCTGCAGATAGGCCAGGTGCTCCCAGGTTCCCAATCGATCGTGGAAATCGCGCGCCACGCGGTAGGGGATGTAGATGTCCGTCGACTTGTTCTGGCGCGGCCAGCCCCGCCAGTCTCTGTTGATCTCCCAGATCCGGCGGCCCATGACGTGATCCGGATGCCAGTGCGAATAGAAACACGCGCTTATCTGGGAAACGGTAGACCGATTGAGCTGGTACCTGATCTCTTCGGGCGTATCGATCAAGACATCCGGGCCGTGAACGAAGACGCTGGGGCCCAGCCGGCTATAGGGGATGCCTCGCTGGCGCGCCTGCCCGCAGACCCGACAGGTGCAACCCGGTACCGGCGTCGGTATCGCTCCGCCCGTTCCCAGGAACTCGACCTTCAAGTTGATACCCCTGCTCAGCACTTCCCTGATGCGGGGACGTCCAGGGCTTCACGCACCTTGTTGGTGAGCGCTTCCGGAGTGAACGGCTTCTGGAGGAAGTTATTGCCTGGCCCGATGATTCCGTCCAGGATCTCGTGGTCCGTGTATCCCGATATGTAAAGAATCTGTATTCGCGGCCGCAGCACAGATAGCCGCTCCGCCAGTTCGCGACCGTTGAGCTCGGGCATCACCACATCCGTTAGAAGCAGGTCGATGGGGCCGTCCCAGCCCTCGCTGATCCTGAGTGCCTCCGTTGCCCCGCGCGCCTCCAACACCGTGTAGCCGACCTCCTCCAGAATGCGTCGCGCCAGCCGGCGAACGGAGTCCTCGTCCTCCGCCAGCAACACGGTTTCCTTGCCCGGGAGCGCTGAGCCGGTTGCCAGCGCCGCTTTAGCATCGCTGCGGTCGCCTTCGGCGCACGGGAAGTAGACCTCGAACTTGGCGCCTTCGCCCGGCTCGCTATACGCCCAAATGTAGCCGCCGCTCTGCTTCACGATCCCGTACACCATGCTCAATCCCAGGCCCGTGCCCCTGCCGCGTGGCTTGGTAGTGAAGAACGGCTCGAAGATGTGGCGCTGTGTCTCGGCATCCATGCCGGCGCCACTGTCGCTAACCGCCAACATCACATAGCGACCGGGGACCATGGGGAAGTGCTCTCTAGCAAAGCCATCGTCGATGTCGGCATTGTCAGTCGCGATCGACAGCCTGCCACCTTCCGGCATCGCGTCCCGGGCGTTCACCGCAAGGTTCATGATGATCTGTTCTAGCTGGCCCGGGTCGGCCTCCACGGCCCACAGTTCGGGCTGCAGTTCGGTCGCCAGTTCGATGTCCTCGCCGATCAGTCGCCGCAGCATCTTCTCCAACGTCACCACCACTGCATTGAGGCTCAGCACCCGCGGCTTCAGCACCTGCTTGCGGCTGAAAGCCAGCAACTGGCGCGTCAACGTCGCAGCCCGTTGGGCGGCGTCGCGGATCTCGATCAGTTCCTGACGGCGCGGGTCTTCCGGGCCCAATCCCCCCGCCAGCATCTCGCTGTTTGACAGAATCACCGTGAGGACGTTGTTGAAGTCATGTGCCACTCCTCCGGCCAGTCGCCCGATAGCCTCCATCTTCTGCGACTGACGCAACTGGCTCTCGAGGCGTCGGCGCTCGACCAGGTCGATGGCCGTGCCGACGATGCAGCGCCTGTCGTCGAGAACGACAAGCTCGCCGGTGAAGAAATAGGGTGTTCTGGTGCCATCTCTGGAGACGAGATCGACTTCCGCTGTGGTCCGTCCTTTCTCGAAGGCCTCCTGGATGCTCTCCTCGATCGTGCGCCGGTCCTCGCCGACAAAGAAATCGAGCGGGCTCATCTTCGCCACCTGCCGCGCCGAATAACCGGTCAGGCGCTCGAGGTTGCGATTCCAGCGCAGAAATCGTCCACCCTCATCGAATAGGTAGAAGAGACCGGGAAGGCTGCCGGTGGCGGCCTCGGAAAAGTACCGTTCTCGGCGCAGCGTTTCCTCGGCCTGCTTGGCCTCCGTCATGTCGAAGGCGACCCCAATCGCTCCACTGACCGCACCGCTCTCGTCGCGGAACGGCTCAACGTGGCACCGGTACTTCCTGTCCCCCCAGCTGAATTCGTACTCCGACTCTTTCCCTTCAAGCGCCCGACGATGTGCTGCGATAGGCAAGAGATCGGGATCATCCGAATCGAAATACTCGAATAGGGTCATCCCCACGACCTGGTTGGGTTGGAGCCCGAGGGCGCGGAGCGCCGCACCCAGCGAGGATGTGAATCGCAACTCCCTATCGACCGTCCAGAGAAACCCCGGCATCTGGTCGAGTAGGGTTCGCAGGAGTTGCGCCTCGACGTCGGGAGACGTGTCCCGGGTGCTCCCGTGATCCGTCATCTCACCTTGAGGGTTGCCTGGCTCGGCGCCCGGTCTCAGGGCGCCTTGTTCGACTAATTGCGGCGGGTCGAAGCGGGGGATGTGGCAGAAGCCACCAAACTCGAGCAAATATGCACCGCAGGCTCGCTGCAGGCAAATTTCCCGGCAATCTTTGCATCCACGGTGCCGATCGTTGCGGCCCCGCGCCCCATCGGGCCACCCGAGCCGATGTGCCTAACGCTTTTTGCTGTAAACATTTGCGGCAAACACTACAACCGCCATCTGAGCAGGCGCACCTCTTGCATCGGAGACTGATGGCCCAACAAGCCCTAGACCCCGCACCTGCAGACAACCCTTACCCGCCGAGGGCCAACGACATCGTTGGAAGCCCGACCGTGCTCCAACCCGCCACGCGGCCGCTGTCCCAGCGGCCCGAGAGGAGGCGTCGGACGATGCGGACCGACTACTGGATCAACGCCGGACGGATCTACGGGCCGGCAGGGTTTACCGGGTACTTCATCGACAACGGCCACAAAATCATAGGGCGACGCGGCTACACCAGGCACTGGGTCTACCAGAAGAGCATCTACTCGAGCGGCGTCGGAAACACCGGTTTTCGTATCGAGGAGAACCGGATTCATGGGCCGCTGGCGGAACCACCCTGGGAGCGGCCCGTCCACTGATCCCCGCTGGTCCGCCCACAGTACTTGCCATTCTGTAACACGGTTGTAACATTCCCGCGGCCGTCGCATACCCTAGCGCAGCTCCGTTCCACGCGCACTCGCCTTCGACTGGCGAATTGGGAGAAATGGCACCGCCGATCCCAAAACTCCGTCCGACCATCACAACCCACCCCGTCGTTCGCACCGTTGGGGTCGTCGCCCTGCTATTCACATTCCTGCTGGGGGTGAAGGGCTTGGGCGACGCATTCGACGCACTGGGCGGGGGGGTGGTCGATTCGTTCTTCGCCGCGACCCGCAACCCCTTCATGGGGCTGATGGTGGGCATCCTGGCGACGACGCTGGTGCAGAGCTCGTCGGTCACAACCGCGATGATCGTTGGGCTGGTGGCGGCCCCGGTGAACCCGCTCCCTATCGCCAACGCCGTCCCCATGGTGATGGGCGCCAACATCGGGACGACGGTCACCAACACGATCGTCTCGATGGCGCACATGGGACGCAGGCAAGAGTTCTATCGCGCCTTTTCGGTGGCGACCTGCCATGACTTCTTCAACTACATGGCCGTGATCGTCCTTCTGCCCCTCGAGATGGCGACTGGATACCTCCGGAGCACTGCGGCGGCGATCGCGTCGACGCTTACCGGCTTCGGGGGGATGGAATACGACAGCCCCATCAAGGGCGCTCTGAAGGCCGCTCTAGCCCCGATCAAGGGTGCAATAGGTGCGGCCATCGAGTCTGAGCGAATCCAGGCCGTGGTTCTCATACTGGTCTCTGCCGTCTTGATCTACATCGCCCTTATGCTTCTCGTCCGGGTGATGCGGAGCGCCATGCGGTCGCGGGTCGAAGTGATCGTCTCCCGTGGACTGCACAAAGCACCGGCCATAGGTATTCTAGTCGGGGTACTCGTAACAGCGATGGTGCAGTCCAGCTCGATTACGACATCCCTGCTCGTTCCGCTGGCCGGCGCCGGAATCATCACCTTGGTGCAGGCCTTTCCGATAACGATCGGCGCCAACATCGGGACGACCGTAACAGCGCTGCTCGCGGCGCTGGCGGCGACGGGGCCCAACGCACCTTTGGGGATCACGATCGCGCTCGTACATTTGCTTTTCAACATGAGCGCCACGCTCTTGATCTACCCTGCAGAGAGGATCCGCAACATCCCGCTCACGGCGGCACGGCGGCTCGCCACCGTCGCCGTCCGTTCGCGGCGTTGGGCGATTCTGTATGTCATTCTCCTGTTCTACGGGGTCCCTGCCCTTTTCGCGGTTCTCAACAGGCTTCTCGGGTAGCACTGGAGGTATACCATGCTTCGTGAACTGCTTGCCATCTTCCGCTCGGACGAGCCGCTCCGCCAGATGGGGGAAAACTTCGCCGAGATGCTCAAGCTGACGTACCAGATGACGGTGAAAGCCGGAGATCTCTATTTCGCGGCGTCGGTCAAACCGGGCGAGCAAAGCAAGGTCTACAAGATGGACGTCGGGGTGAACAAGCTGGAGCGGACGATCCGCAAGCAGGTCATCGCCCATCTTTCGCTGCACGGGACATCGGGCTCACTGCCGTATTGCCTGCTGTTGATGAGCCTGGTGAAGGACGTGGAGCGCATCGGGGACTACGCCAAGAACCTCGCCGAGGTCAAAGAGTACCATCCGGATACGCTGCCCGATGACGATGCTCTGGCGCAGCTACGCGAGATACGGGCTGCGGTCGAGACCTCTTTCGCCGAGACCGCCGATGTCTTCGCGACGTCGGATCGTGAACGCGCCCTCGCCATGATACGCGAAGGTAGGGAGCTGACCCACCGCTGCGACGCGCTGGTGGAGCAGGTGGCCCGCAGCGACTGCAACGCCCGCACCGCGGTCGCCCTGGCGCTGGGCGCTCGGTTCTACAAGCGCACCGCGGCCCATGTGCTCAACGTGCTGTCGAGCGTCGTAATGCCGCTCCACAAGCTCGATTATTACGACGAAGACGAGATCGCCACGGACAAGGACGACAGCGATTAGACAGTCGGTCGTCGGCAACGATGGGCAAGGCCGGCGAGCCCAAAGGGCTCGCCGGCCTTTTCTCGGGTACGTGTATCGTGACCCGTCTACCGACTCCGCTCGAACACCTCGTTTATGCCTATGATCGTTATGTTCTCTTCGGTAACGGGGATCGGGAAGCTGGCGATCAGCTCGTCCTCCGCCATGTGCTCAGCCGACATCTCAGTGGCGTAAGTGATCGGCGTAGCGACACCGCTCAGCAACTTCGCCTTCATCGCCTCTGCATCGCGGGTGATGAAGACGATGTACATGTTGTCGTACTGCAGATGTCTGCCGATCGATTCGTTGACGCCGTCGAGCGACAGCGCCTCGAGTCCCGGCCTGATCGACTCTAGGAAGCCGTCACCGCCGATCTCGTAGAAAGCGTCATCGACGGTATAGGCCAGCCGCCGACTGATCGTCGAGCCCCAATTGATGGTGTAGTTCCGCAGGAATTGCTGGGTTGTCGCCAGCGTTTCCTCGGTCATCCCGTTGTCGACGATGCCATTCAGCTCGCGGAGTGCGGCGCGGGTGGCAAACAGTGTCCGATCGTGCAGGTTGCCGGGTGCAGTCATCGAGATGGGCCGAATCCACATCTCGAACAGATGGTGCCGGCGCGAGCAGTTGACCCGCGGCACCTGCGTCGTGTAGCCCAGTGGGTACGCCTCGATGTAGCTATAGTCACCGTAGTTCATCCCACGGGCTTCTCGGATGACCTGGTACAGATTGCTGAACGAGTTGCGGTGCTCTCCGAACCAGGAATTCATCGCCATCATGCCGAAGAAATCGGAGTCGCCACGCAACAATGTTATCGGGAAGCCGATCGAAATCGGCGTCGCGTCTGTAGGCTTCTCGACGATCAAGACCTCGACACCGTCCGGCATCCCTGGTTCTGGCGGCGCCACGACAGGGACCATTCCCTCGGGCAACGTGTTGAAGTCATCCCTCACCTGAGCGATAAAACCTGCGGGGTAACCGCCACCGATACCGACGACGATGTTGTTGCGAACGTAGTACTGGGAGTAGAAGTCCTTGAGGTCGTCGAGAGTGATCGAGCGGACCGACTCTACATAGCCCTCTTCCGGATGCTCATACGGCGTCCCCGCGTAGGCCATGCTGAAGAGTAGCTCTTTCGACAGCTCCTCATCACGGCCGTAGCGGCGCGTTCGCTCCAGGAAGTTCATCGTCTGGCTCTTCACTCGCTCGAAGTCTTCTTCTTTGAACGCGGGCGCCAGCAGGTGATTGCGGAACAGCTCGTAGTAGGCGTCCAGGTTGTCCCGATGAATACGCCCGGTAAAGACCGTCATCTCCTTGTCGACGTTATAGCCGTATCCGGACGCCAACGGGTACAGTTTCTCGAGAATCGCGTCGTAGCTGTCCGCGGTGGTAGACCCATCGGATAGCAGATTGGCCGTCAGCGCCGCGATCCCCTCCTTGCCGGCCGGGTCGTCCTGCGAGCCGACCTTCACCCAGATGTTGAACGCTATGAACGGTGATTCGGGCTCGGGAAGGGCGATCGTGCCTTCCGGAGCCATCTCACAGGCCCCCAGGATGAGGAGGCATGCCAATAGCAATGCTAGCTTTTTCATTATTCCCCCTCCGCCTGGACCATCGTCACCACGGTCTTGCCGCTCTCTACCAGATAGCGCTGCGCGGCTTCGCGGACATCCTCGCGCGTGACCGAGTCGAGCGTCTGGTAGTACTCATCGACCGCCTCGATGCCGCCGGTGTTGATCACGTACTGCATCATCGAGAAGGCTACATTCTGTGCCGTCTCGAGGCCCATTAGGAAACCATACTTCATGTTGCTCTTCGTGTCGTTGAAGAGCTTCTCGTCCACCAGTTCCTCGCTGAAGCGCTCAACCGCCGCCTGAATCTCCTGCTCTATCGAGCCGACATCGGCCGGGTCGATGACCATGGCCGTAATGCTCAGCAGAGCCGGGTCCCGAGCCAGGCCGAAGTCCCCGTTCAGGAACTGCACCCGCCGTTCCTCGATGACGAGTTGCCGGTAGATATCGGAGTTGGACCCGAAGGCGACCCGGCCGAGAACCTCGGTAGCCACGGCAAGTCTGTCGCCGGCGCTCCAGGCCGGTCCCTTGTAGTTGACCGTGAGTATGGGCAGGGTGCGGCCCGGATAATCGACGACCTCCCGGCGTGGCGCCTGCTGGGTCGGCTCCTCGGTGATCTGGGGCGGCACGTAGCCGGGCTGCCACGCCGAGTAGTACTGCCTGACCAACCCCTCGACCGCATCGACGTCGAAATCGCCAGCGAGTACGAGGACGACGTTCTCCGGGCGGTAGTAGCGCTGATAGAAAGAGAGGCTGTAGTCGTAACCCTCCGGCATCGCCCGGACGTCGGCCTCGAAGCCGATCGTCGTGTGTCTGTAGGTGTGCCGGTCGTAGGCCGTCTCACGGAGCTTCTCGTCGAGGTAGCGGAACGGAGTCAGCGCGCCCTGCTGGTACTCGCCGAGCACGGCGCCGGCCTCGGTGCGGAAGTCGGGCTCCGAGTAGTCGAGGTTCATGAAGCGATCCGACTCGAGATCCATGATCTGCTCGAGATATTCGTTCGAGGCGACCAAATAATAGACGGTCAGATCGTTGCCGGTGAACGCATTCCGCGCAGCGCCGATCTCCGTCGTGACTGCGTCGTAGTTGGGGTACTTCTCCGTGCCGCGGAACATCATGTGCTCGAAGAAGTGTGCGAATCCGCTTCGCCCCGGTTCCCATTCATCGCGGCTGCCCGTACGCACCATCGACACGTAGGCGATCTGGTTCGGAGCGCCGGCCTCGATCAGATAGGCCTTGAACCCGTTCTCCAACTCGACCAATCGATAGTCGAACGGGAAAATGCCCTCCCCCTGCTGGGCCAAGGCAGGCGTCGCCAGGGCCAGTGCCAGTGCCAACTTGATCAGCACTTTCATCGGCTATACCTCCATTATGACGAGGAAAGGACGTCACGATCACGGTTACACTCCGGCTGCTGCGGGTGCCGCCGGTCGTCACGCCGGCTGGGGCTTGTTGTTGGAACGTGGGCAATCTAAGGCAGGACCGATTCTCACGCACTACCAATCCGAAGCCGAGCGCAGGCGTCAGTCCTCAGGTTGTGAAGCCAGCGCCCTCTCGACAAAGGCTTTTACTTCGCGCCCGACGGGGCTCTCCGGGTGGGTCTCGATCATGCGCTCGGCGATGGGAAGCGCCTTCGCGAACTCGCCAAGCTTCACGTAGTGATCGGCCAGGCCGTACAGGTAGTCGAGATTTGCCGGCTCGAGTTGGACGGCGGTGAGCAGCGACGCCTCCGCCTCGGCATTGCGCCCCAAGAACTGCAGCACGAGGCCGAGGTTGTAGTGCGCCCTCGAGTGTTCCGGCATCCCGCCAACCGCCCGCTCGATGTACTCGGCCGCTTCGTCGTAACGGTTAAGCTCGCCCAGCAGCAAGCCCAGCGAGTAGGCTACGTCGTACTGCTCGGGGTAGGCCTCGAGGATCTGGCGCAGCAGCTGTTCTGCCTCCTCGTTTCTGCCCATCGAGTTGTAAAGCACGGCGAGGTTCGCTTTGGCCGGGTAGAAGAGATCGTCGATCTCTATCGCCAGCCTGTAGTACTCTTCGGCACGCTGAGGCTCGCCGAGTCGCGAGTAGAGATTGCCCAGGTTGAAGCCGGCGAAGGAGAAGTCGAGCGAGTATTCCATCGCCTCTCGGTACTCGTCCAGCGTCTCGTCCAACGCCTCCTGTTGATAGGACCTCAGTAGTCCGCTCGAGGCCCCGGCCAGACGAGTCGCCGCCTGCATGCGCACGGCGCGCACGGGATCGAAGAGGAGTGGAGCGACGAGCTCGACCAGCTCCTCCGCCGTAGTGGGTGTGAAGTCCAGTACGGCCGTGTAGCGGACGAGCGGTTCTTCATCCTGCAAGGCGATGTTGAAAGCTGCGGTGCTCGCCTCTCCCGGGTAGGCGCCGAGTAGCGACAGGGCTGTGGCGCGGACGATAGCCGGGTAGAGGTCGTCCTGCGAGAGCCGAGCCAAGTCCTCAAGGACCTCGGCGTCTCCCCGGCGGCCTGCGGCGAGGATCGTTCCGTAGTGCGGTTTTTGGGCCCGACCGTACCAGTCTTGGTAATGGTCCGCCGACCATCCCACCGACTCATCATCGTGACAGCCGCTCTGGGCGCAGGCGTTGGGTACTCCGATCTCCAGAGTGAGGTCCGGCCGTGGTGCCCGGATGCTGTGGTCGGCGCGATAGTCGATGACCATGTAAGGTCGCTCGGGCATGTGACACTTCACGCACAGTGCACCGTCGCTCGGTCTTCCCTCGTAGATCTTCTGGTGGAAGTGATGATCGTAACTGTCGTAGGTGTCCGCTCTGTGGCACTGAAGGCAGAGCTCGTTCCCTTCCTTCACCAGCTGCAGGCTGTGAACGTCGTGGCAGTCGCTGCAGCGCACATCGTTCCTGAACATCTTGCTCTGGACGAACGAACCGTAGACGTACACCTCCTCGAGTATCTGACCGTCGGCGAAGTACAGGTGCTCCTCCAGAACGGCGGGAACCTGATTGTCCAACACCTCGACGCGCGTGTGATCGTAATCGCCCAACTCGGTGCGCCGCGAATGACAGGGTGCGCACAGCTCGACCTGCTGTCTCGAGCTCACACCGCCTGTCCTGACCAACAGTTCGTAGTTCTCCGACTCGGGCCGTGCCATGGGAGGAATCTCCGCCCACTCGACGTGGCTCGAGCCCGGCCCGTGACAGGCCTCGCAGCTCACGTCGATCTCCGACCACGTCGTGGTGAACGTCTTCGTCGCGGGGTCGTAACCCTTTCTCAGGTTGGTCGAATGACACTCGGCGCACATGCCGTTCCAGTTCTGTCCGCCGCGTGTCCAGTGCAGCCAATCGTCTTGTGGGATGTCTTGACCCGGGTAGAGATAGAACCACTCGTCGCGTTCCACATCCCAGGCGATGGTGAGCGACTGGAGGCGACCGCCGGGGAACGGGATCAGGTACTGTTGGAGAGGCTCGACCCCGAACGTGTGGGTGATCTCGAACTCGCCAGGCTCGCCATCGGGACCCTGGGTGCGGACGAAGTAGTTGCCGTCCCGTCGATAGAACCGGGCGCTCAGCGCACCGTACTCGAACACGGCGTCGTCGAAGTCCCCGAGAACCGTGCTCTCGCTGGCCGGCGCCATCGAATTGTCGTGGTCGGAACCACGCCACGCGCTATCGGCTGCCTCGTGGCACGATACGCAGCTCTCGCGGCCGACGAACGTCGCCGTGCCGGCATCGAGCGCCACAGGCACGGCCCGCGCTCCCTTTTCCTTGAGCGCGTAAATCGGGACCGTCAGCACGATCGCGGCGGACGCGACGACACCCGCCAACCTCCACCTGTGCAGCGAGTCTCCGTTCACGGTAGCACGACCTGAGCGTACTCGAACGACCTACGTTTCAACGGCCGACTGACGTCGACCTTGACGATCCCGTTTTCGATCCGCACGGCGTAGTTGTCCAGCGCTCGAGGCGCCGGCGGACTCAACACGTCGCCCCTCATGTCATAGGCCGAGGAATGGCAGGGACAGACGAAGCGGGCCTCGTCATCGATCCACGGCACCGTGCAACCCAGATGCGTGCACTCGCGCGAGAGGGCCAAAAAACCACCGTTCTCCAGGCGTGCCAGGTAGAACTTTCCCGTGGGAAATGCGGTGACCGAGCCGGGGCTGAAACGTTCCACCGGCCCCGCTACGATGATCGACCCCGCATCTGTTGCGGCCCCACCTCCCCGCGGGCGCAGGAAGTCGGCGGCCAACCAGATGTACTCCAAAATCGCCAGCCCACCAAGCGCCAGCCAGATCTTCCACAGGAAGCTGCGCCGCGACGACGAGCCTACCGTGGCTTCCGGCCCCTCGGTCCCTTTCTCAGATCTCCGATCCGCCATCTTTGCTGGCACCTACAGGTTCCACGGCCAGACCAGCGCCATCCCCGCTCCGCGGAACCAGACGCCGGTAACCGTGAGAATCGCGAAAGCCACGACCAGCAAGATGAACGTCCCCTGCACCGCCTCGACCCGCGAGGCCGACAACCGCCTCCTGCTGGCCAGGAACAACCCAGCCAACGCCCCCACCAGCAGAGCGAACGGCAGGGCGCCCTCGCGTACCACCGGTGGCAGGCTCGGCAGCCAAGCCGCGTAATCGATCCAGTGCTCGTCGAGCACGACCCAGAGCGGCGTGACGACCAAAGCGATCACAGCTGCAGCGGCACCCAGTCGCCTCCCCCTTCGAGAGGCGAACCAGACGCCCTCTACCTGTTGATCGTACCTCAGGTACGGCAACAGAACGAGTGCTATCGTGACGAAGGCTGGGATGATTACCACCGCGAACAGCCCGTGGAAGTGGAACAGAAGCTCCTGGAAGCCCACGAAGTACCACGGCGCCTTGGCCGGGTTCGGGCTCATCCCCGGGTTGGCGGCTGCCCCCAGCGGTGCGTTGACGAAGACCGAGAACGCCATGACGAAAGCCACCAACATCAGGGCGACGGCGAATTCGCGCATCAAGAGGTTCGGCAGCGTGAGGACGGACTCGGGCTTCGCCTCCAGTTCTTCGCCCGGCGCACGCGGGACCACAACGCCATGCGCCTTGCGCACGCGCCAAAAGTGCCAGGCCATCAACACGATCAATAACACGGGGACGACGGTGGTGTGGAAGGTGTAGAAGTTGATTAGCGTCGCCGACCCAATCTCGGGCCCGCCCCGTATGACACCCTGCAGCCATTCACCGATCATCGGTACGTACCCGATCATCCCCGTACAGATGGTGATCGCCCAGTACGAGAGCTGATCCCAGGGCAGCAGGTAGCCGGTGAAGTTTGAGACGAGAACGCAGAGCAGCAGCGCCAGCCCGATCAACCAGTTGAACTGGCGCGGGCCGTGATAGCCGCCGGTGAAATAAACCCGTAAGAGATGCAGCAGGACCACCGCGATGAGGAAGTTGGCGCTCCAGTGATGAACGTTGCGCACCAGTTTCCCGAAAAACACCTCGTTCTCTAACGCCCGGATCGAATCGTAGGCACGCTCTGGAGAAGGTTCGTAGATGAACATCAGGAGAATGCCCGTGGCGGCGAGCAGCAGGAACAAGACGAGCGACATGCCGCCCAGACCGAACGTGTGGGTGTATTTCAGCGACCTCGCGGGCAGTCGTATGGGTCTGAAATGCAGGATGAGGTTGTTTACAACGACCCACTTCCGTTCCCGGTCGTCTCGTGGATAGACCGGTCCCCGGAAAACCGAGCGCCAGATTCGACGGCCGAGCCCGACTCGCCCCTCGGACTGGTCGTTGCCCGCCTCGCTCATACCGTCCGCAGGATCCAATCCCACAGAGGAGTGCTAACCCCGAAGTCGCGCCTGGAGTCCTGGTAGTGGTGGCGGAGATGTTTCTTCTTCAGGTAGAGCATCACACGGCCGTGCAGAGAGAAGTGGTGCACCGCATAGTGGACGGTGTCGTAGATCAGGTAGCCGATCACGAAGCCGCCAAATATCGCAGGTCCAGAGGCGGAGCCGAAGGCTAGACTGAAGGCGGCGAAGAACAGCACGGCGAGAGGGATGCTCACCGACGGCGGCAGCACCAATCGCTTGGAATCGTTGGGGTAGTCGTGATGCACGCCGTGCGCCAAGAAGTAGTGCCTCTGACGGAAGCTGGTCAGCTTGGGCAGCGCCGCCTCGCCCGGCCCCAATCCACTCACGATCTGCCGCACCTCCTCCTCCAGCTCGGGGGTCGTGTGGAAGATGAAGCGATGGACCAGGTATTCAGCCAGAGTCCACAGCACCAACCCTCCCACGAAGAGAAGCGCGATGCGGGCGGGTCCGACGCCAGCCGCATAGCTCAGGTAGAGCACGAATGCGGTGACGGGAACAAAGATCAGGTGAGGAACTACGGGGTGCACGTAGGTGAACCACTCGAGGAAATCGCTCTTGAAGATCCTTACAGATTCGTCCTTGTTCGACACGTACTTCCTAGCCATCTCGCTCCCCTCACGCGGTTGCAGTTTCTGTGAGATAAGGCTCTACCGCCGGCCCGTCACTCCCGGTATGCGGTGAGGATACTAGGAGGCCGCCCCCCTGAAAAGGGTCCGCCCCCGTCACAGTGATTCCCGGTCAATGCTGAAAATCCCCGATTGCAGGAGTATATTGTCCATACGAGGAGGAGGGAATGCCGCGACAGCTGAGCCGGGAGATCGTTCGAAGAAGGATCCCTCAGTTCGTCGGTGTCTACCTGGCTGCCGGGTGGGGACTGCTCGAGTTCACGGACTGGGCGATGCGCCGTTTCGCCTGGACGGTCCCCGTGACCGACTATGTGGTCGGTGGCCTGATACTTTTCCTTCCGCTGGTTATCTACACCGCCTGGAGTGGCGGCGGTCGAGCCGCCACTGCCCGATCGCTGCGCAAGGCGAAGGGCGGTGCCAAATCGATCGTCGTCCTCCCGTTCGCCAATTTCGGCAACAACCCAGACCACGAGTATCTGAGCGACGGTATCACCGAGGAGATCATCAACGCACTGACTCGTGTCGAGGGTCTCAGCGTAGTCTCGCGGACATCCGCTTTCTCGTATAAGGGCAAGAGCGAGGATGTCCGGAAGATCGGCCGCCAGCTGGGCGTGGAGGCCGTCCTCGAAGGAAGCGTGCAGGTAGCGGGAGAGAGGTTACGCGTAACGACGCAGCTGGTCGACGTAGCCGGCGGCTTCCACCTGTGGTCGGAACGCTTCGACCGTGATATGGCGGACGTATTCGCAATCGAGGATGAGATCGCAGAGAACGTTGTTCGAGCGCTCCGCATCTTCTTGCGTGAGGATGAACGGCGTACTCTGGCCAAGCTGCCCACTTCCAATGTTAGGGCCTACGAGTACTACTTGCGCGGCCGCCAGTTCTTCCATCAATCGCGCAAGAAAGCGCTCGAGTTCGCCAGAGAAATGTTTCGTCGCGCCATCGAGGCCGACCCCGATTACGCTCTCGCCTACGCCGGAGTCGCCGACGCCAGTTCACTCATCCACATGTACTACCCGGGCAGCGAGGGCACCCTGGAGCAGGCAGACGAGGCGAGCATCAGGGCTCTCGCGCTCGATCCCGAACTTCCGGAGGCGCACGCCGCCCGCGGTTTTGCTCTTTCTATGTTGAAGCGCTTCGACGAGGCCGAGAAAGAATTCCAAACGGCTATGCGCCTCGACCCGAAACTTTACGAGGCACACTACTTCTACGCCCGAGCCGCCTTCCAGCAAGGCAAGTTGGCAGAGGCAGCGCGGCTTTTCGAAGAGGCCGCCCAGGTCCGCGAAGACTACCAGGCCGTCTTCTTCGCCGCCCAATCCCACGAGGCCCTCGGCAACAAAGCCGAGGCCGACGCACTGTATAACCGTGCCCTGCGGGTCTCCGAGAGACATATGGAGCTCAACCCCGACGACCCCCGTGCTGCGACCATGCGCGCCGTCTCGCTGTGCCGCATCGGACGACTGGAGGAAGGGCTCCACTGGGCCGAACAGGCGCTGGCCATCGACCCCGATGACGCGGGCGTTCGCTACAACGTCGCCTGTCTCTATGCGCTGGAAGGTGAGCCGGACAGGGCCATCGACTGTTTGGAGGAGGCGATCCGCGTGGGATTCGGAAACAAGGGTTGGATCGAGCAAGACCCCGACCTCACCCCGATCCGGGAGCACCCCCGTTTCCAGGGCCTACTAGAAAGCCTGTGAGCCGCGGAAGCTAAGTATTTACCTTATAACCAGATGACCTCATGCACTAAAGTAGGATCAGGGGGCCTTTCCTCCCTCTACGCCTGCTAGCCGCCCCAGTCCGGCCAACGCCACCCGGATTGCCGCTTCCTCGCCTTGCGCCAGGTCCGACTTGTCGATCTCCTCACCGCCGACTGCGTTGACCACGCCGGTGACGCAGCCG
The DNA here is from genome assembly GCA_039586755.1 of Gemmatimonadota bacterium. GTDB lineage: Bacteria > Gemmatimonadota > Gemmatimonadetes > Palauibacterales > KS3-K002. The sequence goes on from JBDHJU010000030.1 coordinate 40,826, forward strand.
CCACGCAGGCCCAGGGCGCTGCACATGGTGAGCAGGGTGGCCGACTCCATCTCGTAGTTGAGGACGTGAAGTCTTCGCCACTCTTCGGTTGCGCCCTGGAAGCCCCTCAAGACATAGCCGCCGAAAGAATCGTGTCGTTCTTCGCCCGGATAGAAGGTCGCCGACGAGGCCGATACGCCCACGTGGTAGCCACAGGCGAGTTCTTGGGCGGCGTCGACCAGTGCTCGTACCACCTCATGGTGAGCGACAGCCGGGTATTCCATGGGAGCGTAGTGGGTCGAGGCACCGTCCAGGCGCACCGCACCCGTTGTCACGATCACGTCGCCGATGGCGATGTAGTGCTGATCGCAGGGCCAAGCTCGGGCAAGCTGCCACAGGGCCAGCTAGAAGGCAACAGCAGCGGTTCTTGAGGCTGTGGCTCGCAATCGATAGAATCCCCGACGCAGGACGCCCCGATCCTCGGTACAGCCCAGTTTCTTTCACAGGCGCCCGGTCCCTCCGGGCTAGACGTTGATGACGCTACGCAGGCTGTCGATTCGTGCGGCATCCCACGCCGGCCTCGCGCTCCTCGTTTACGCACCCATCGCGTGGGGGCAGGACGGAAGCAAGGATGAGGGGACCGGCCAAGGCGAGCACGACGTTTCCAGCCCGAGGGTTTTCGCCGTTACCCGTATCGCCGAGCCCCCGGACATCGATGGTGCATTGGACGATCCGGCGTGGTCTGCTGGGCAGGGCGCTGGTGATTTCATCCAGCGAACGCCCCGAGACGGAGAGCCGGCGACACAAGAGACTCACTTCCGGGTCTTCTTCGACGATCAAGCGCTCTATGTCGGCGTTTGGCTCCTCGATTCCGACCCCAGCGGCATCGTCGACGGAGAAGCGATCCGCGACTACGATCTGCAACAGAGTGATGCCGTCAGGTTGATCTTCGATACGTATAAGGACGAGCAGAACGGATTCATCTTCGGCACCAACCCGGCTGGGATCGAGTACGACGGGCAGGTCACCAACGAGGGTCAGGGCGGCGGTAGCCAGATGAGCCGGCGCATGCAGCGCGGTGCCGGCAGCGGCTTCAACATCAACTGGGACGCGGATTGGGACGTTGCCACTTCCCGCGACGACTATGGCTGGTACGCGGAATTCCGCATCCCCTTCTCCACGCTGCGCTACGGTTCGGCGGAGAGCCAGGACTGGGGCTTCAACATCTGGCGCAAGGTCCGGCGCGACAACGAGGAATCGTCCTGGTCACCGATCCCCCGCGAGTTCACGCTCTACCGGCTAAGCTCGGCGGGCACGCTCACCGGTCTACAGCCGCCCGCGGGCCGGACCGCTCTGTTGACGCCGTACGTGCTCGGTTCCGCCCAGCGCGACTACCTGGCCGGTGACGAAGATTTCAGCTACCCGAGCGAGGTCGGGGGCGAAGCCAAGCTGCAGGTCACGCAGGGCCTCACCCTGGACCTCACCTACAACACCGACTTCGCGCAGGTGGAAGTCGATGAAGCGCAGATCAACCTGACCCGCTTCCCCCTGCTCTTCCCCGAGAAACGGCCATTCTTTCTCGAGAACGCCGGCTACTTCACCGTGGGCACGCGGGAGGCGGAACTGTTCTTCAGCCGTCGCATCGGTATCGCGGAAGGCCAGATCATCGCGATCGATGGGGGCGGCCGGGTCTCTGGAAGGGTCGCAGGCTTTAACCTGGGCGGCCTCTTGTTGCATACCAAGGCCGCGGAGGGACTGCAACCGGCAAACGCGTACGGGGTCGCCCGGATCGCGCGGGAATTCCCCAATCGCTCACGCGTCGGTGCCATCTTCATCACCAGAGACGCCACCGACCGACGGGGACACTACAACCACACGTACGGTATCGACGGTCAACTCGGAATCGGCGAACCGATCACGATCTCGTCTTTTGTCGCGAAGACGGAGACCCCCGGCCTGGACGGGAAAGACCACGCCTTCCACATCGACGGGGCATTCTTGAGCCGCGAGTGGCGCGCTACCGCAGCCTATCGAGAGATCGGCGAGGCGTTCAACGCCGAGGTGGGCTTCGTGCCGCGCCTCGGTTATCGACAACTCGACCTGTCGTTGCTGCGCTACCTGCGCCCCGACGATCTCATCGGACTGCGAGAGATCCGACCCCACGTCCACTGGAACCGTTACAGCGACTACAACAGCGGGTTTACTGAGTCTCAGCAAGTCCACGTTGATTCCCACTTCGAATGGAACAACGGCGCGCTGTTCAGCCCAGCCTTCAACTGGGTGCAAGAGGGCCTGGAGGAGGATTTCGAGCTGGCGCCCGGCGTCATCGTACCCCCCGGCACTTATCACGGGTGGGAGGCCGCCTGGCGCTTCAACACGAACGAGAGCGCGGCCCTCTCGTTCAGCGGCAACCTGAACATCGGCGCCTTCTTATCGGGCAGTCGGCGCGGGGGCGGCGGAACGGTCACCTACCGTTACGGCTCGTTCCTCAGCACATCGCTGCGCTTCGATTATAACGACGTGAACCTGCCGGAAGGTGACTTCGTCACGCGGTTGGCCGGCCTACGCCTTGGCCTCTACTTCACGCCGGCGATCTCGCTTCAATCGCTCGTCCAGTACAGCGACCAGGTCGATACCTGGTCGGCGAACATCCGCTTCGCCTGGCTGAACCGTGCGGGCACAGGTCTGTTCATCGTCTACAACGAGGCCCAGGGCTTCGATTCGCAGAGCGGGCCGCTTGGGCGCCAACTGATCGTGAAGTTCAACTACATGTTCACTATCCGGGGAGGATAGGCAGGGTCAGGGGCCGACCGGGGACGGATCGGTCGGATCCACGCACTCGTGTACGAGCCTGTCACCCTGCTGAAAGGTCCTGCATTCAAGGTCGCCACAGCAATAGTAGTTAGGGTCTTCATTGCTCCCGCACCTTTCGCCCAACGACTGACAGTTGGGGCCACTGGCGTCGGAACAGCCCGGTGCCGCGGGTAGCGCGGCCACGCCGAGAATCAAGACTGCGCGGACTAGTCGTTTGAGCGGTGCTTCGAGCATGTCGTTTCGTCGTTGTGTTAACCACAGGCGGGGCCAGGCGACGAGGATCGGGGCAAAAAATGTGAGGCGCAGAGTGCCCGCGCAAGGTCAAAAGAGGCACGCGCCGGTGCTATTTCAGTCCCGCAACCGCACTCGCCGCGCGTTCAACATCCTCCAACGTGTTGTAGATGTGGGGGCACAGCCGAATCCCGCTGAACTCCCCTCCCCGCGGGGCGCCCGCAACGCCAAACTCCGTGTAGAGCCTGCCGAAAGCCTCGGACACATCCGTTACCAAAGGGTCGAACACCACGACGCCGGCGGACAACTCGGGGTCGCGCGGCGTGTGGAAGCGACCGTCCGGAACTCTCTCTTCCAGCGCGTCCTTCAAAGCAGCTGACAGCTGCCGCACGCGCGCCTCTATCCGATCGACTCCGACGCCCTCGTGGAAGAGCACCGTCGTTCCCATCGAGACTACGGCGGCGTCATCCCGCTGGCCCAATGTCTCGAACTTGCGCGCTCCGGCGTCCTTCGCTCCCTCCCAGCCGACGCCCACATCGCTCGGCCAGAGATCCGCGGCCCGCTCGCGCCCAACGTACAGCAATCCAGCCTCCTTGGGCCCGACGAACCACTTGTGAGCGCTGGCGGTGAAGAAATCGCAGCCCATGTCGTGCAGGTCGAGCCGCACGGCGCCGAAGCTCTGCGCGCCGTCTACGAGCGTGAGGATCCCGCGGGCCCGGGCGATCTCACACAGCCGCTTGGCAGGCAACGCTGCGCCGGAGACGTTCGAGAAGTGGCTGAAGGCGAGGACCCGCGTGTTCGGCTTGATCGCATCGGCGAAGGGTTCGATTAGTTCGCCAGCACTGCTGGGCGACGTCGGTGTGGCGACCCGAACGACCCTGTAGCCGTATCGTTCGGCGCGGACGTCCCAGGCGACGTTGGCGGTAGGATGGTTCTGGTCCCAGATCACGACCTCATCACCGCGCCCCAGGTCGAGACCGTTAATCACCGTGTTGTTTCCTTCGCTGGTATTCCGCGTGATCGCGATCTCGTCCGCCCCGGCGCCCACGTACTCGGCCAGCGCCGCGCGGGCGCTCTCACGCAGCTCATCGAATTTTGCCCGGTTTTGGAACGAGGCGTCTGCGTCGACGTCGCGTGTGTAGCGGAACACGGCCTGCTGAACGGGAAAGGGCGACGGACAAAGATTGGCCGCGTTCATCAGGATGAGTCCAGCTCTCAGCGGAAACTGCTCTTTAACCAACCGCCAGAATGACTCGTCACCGGGGTCGCCGGCGTTGAGCAATCGAGCGTCGCTTAGCAGCGCACGCCATCGCGAGCGTCCGTCATCCGCAGCCAGTGCCGTCGGGAGTGCGACGGCGGCGGCCGTGCCACCGAGCAGCTGGCCAAGAAACCGACGTCGTGAGGAACCGGGCATTTGGATTTCCTCGTTCTGGGTATCGCAGCGGCTGGTCACTCGTGGCGCACAGCAGTCATCGGGTCGACGGTCGCAGCCCGGCGGGCCGGCAGGTACACGGCCGATAGCGCCGCAACTACGAGCACGCCCGCGCCGCCTATCAACGTGATCGGGTCGATGGGCTGGACGCCGTAGAGCAGGCTCCGGACCAGCTCGGTCAGCGCCAGGGAAGCTGCCAGCCCCACGCCGAGCCCCAGGACTACCGGGACAAAGGCGCGCCAGATCACCAGGCGGCCGATGTCGCTCTTCTGCGCACCGATCGACATGCGGATGCCGATCTCTCGCGTCCTGCGGCCGACAGCCAGGCTCATGACGCTGAAGATGCCGACTGCCGCCAACGCCAATCCCAGGAATGCCAGGGCCGAGAACATCTCGGCGTTCATGCGATAGGTGTACAGAAATCCCCGCACCACATCGTTGTAAGTCACTACGTTGACGATGGCGAGGTGCGGCTCGAAGTCCCTGAGCCACCGATAGAGAAACGGCACCGCGGCTCCCGGGCCGCCGCTGGTCGAGACCAGCAGCGCGCTGCCCGTCGGGTAGGCGTGCTGGGGATACGAGAAGTAGGCCGTGGGCTCGGTATCGGCGAGGAAGTCCTGGGTCTTCGTGTCGCGCACGACCCCGACGATCTCGAACTCCCTTTCTGCTCCATCGTTATCGGGCCACCAAAGACGACGGCCAACCGCTTGATCACCCGCGAAGTAACGGCGCGCCAGCATCTCATTGACCATGGCAACGTCGGGTGCGCCCGCCGTATCAGCGGCGGCGAAGCTACGCCCTCGCGTCACCTCGATTCCCAGGGCCTCGAAGAACCCGGGTATGACCTTGGAGTAGACGAGCGTCACCGGTTCACTCTGTCCGTCCAATCGCAGTTCCGCCGACATATGAGGCGACAGCGGCGGGAAGTCTGCCACCGTCGCGGAGCGCGCCCACGGTTCATCGCCGATTCGCGCCGCGACCTCGCGGAAGAACCGGTCGCGCTCATCGACTTCCAGGGTCGTGCTGCTGGTCGAGATGTGGGTCACGACCAGACGATCGTACGAGAAACCGGGGTCGACATCGCCCACTGTGCCCAGGGTTCGCAAAACGAGACCCGCCACCACCAGGAGCACGACAGCGAGCGCGACCTGGGCCGCCACGAGAATGTCGTGCAGGCCGGGCAGTCGCAGCCCCCAGACTCGATTCGGGCCACCGGCCCGCAGATCGGCGTCGGCCTTGAGGGTATCCAGCAGCCTCCGACGCGACGCCCTGATCGCCGGCAGTATTCCAGCGACCAAGCCTGTGGCCACGGCGATCGCCAGCGCGAACGCCACGACCCTGAGATCGAGCGTCGCTTCTCTGGCCACGTCCGCTCCCCAAACGCTGGGCCGTGCGAAGTACGAGCCCAGTCGCGCACTGAGCGGACCTGCTAGAGCCAGCGCGACGCCGCCGGCCAGCCCGGCGAGCAACACATTTTCGATCAGAACCTGCCGAAGCAGTCGACCCGGCGAAGCGCCGAGCGCCGCCCGCATCGATACCTCTCGCTGCCGTCCCAGAGCCACCGACAGGAGCAGGTTCGCCACGTTGGCGCAGACCAGAAGCAGGAGTATGCCGGCACCCACCATCATCAGGCGAACCGTCGCCCCTTCGGCAAGTCGGACGCGCGGATCGATCCAGGTCGCCGCGCCGAGCCGCACACCTCGCGGCCCCGTCTGCCTCGGATACGCCTCATCGAGTCCTGCCGCCACCGTCTGCAGCGCCGCCTGCGCCGCGCTCTCTCGAACGCCGTCACGCACTCTCCCGTAGACCCGCACCAGTGGAACGTCACGGTCCTCCGCGAACGCCGCCCAGCGTGTGTATCTGTCCTTGAACGGGGCGAAGGGGATCCAGACATCCGGTCGGAAGCTGGAGGCTGTTCCCAAAAATTCCGGCGCCGCGACACCTACCACGGTGAAGGGCCTGAAGTTGAGGTAGATCGTTGTCCCGATGACCGCCGAGTCTGCATTGAAACTGCGCAGCCACCAGGCGTGCGAGATGACCGCCGCGGGATCCGCCCCCGGGCGATCGTCGTCCAGCGCCAGGCGGCGGCCGACGCTCATCTCGACGTCCAGCACCGAGAAGTAGCTGCCGGAGACCGCCTCGAGCCACGCGACCTCGGTCATGGTCTCGAGGCGCACGCTGGCAGCGTAGAACGGCTGCGCCGCAGCGACGCCCTCGAACGCCCCCTCCGCGGCGGCGTAGTCGAGGAAATCCAAATACGAGATGTCCTGGTTGGCGTCGTCGTCCTCGACACCGAAGACCCGTACCAGGCGGTTCGCATCCACACCGGGGAACGGCTGGTAGAACCCATTGATGTACGTGAACACGGCCACGCTGGCGGAGAGACCGAACGTCAAGATTATGACTGCGACTAAGGGGTAGAACGGCCTGCGGCTCAGCCCGCGAACGGAAGTACGGAGGTCCTGCAACAATCCGCCGAAACTCATCCCAGCCTCTCTCACAGATGTTTTGACAAGAACTCGAGCTGATCGCTCACGCTTCTCTCGAAGTTGGCGCCAATATAGATGTCGAAGTGACCGATCGGATACCGTTTTACTTCTGCGAAATCACCCAACTTCTCCGCGGTCTCCTCCGCGGCGCTCACCGGGGCCAGCTCGTCGTTCTCGCAGATCAGCAACAGGACCGGGCAGCGCACTTTCTTTGCCTTGGTTACCGGTCTGTACTTGTCTCCCCGGATCGTGATACGAGCACAGACTTCGTTGAGGAAGTTCTGCGAAGCGATCCTCGCATAACCTTCATACGCATCTTGGACCGGCATACAGGCAATGGTGCCCTGCTTCCCCACGATCGGGATCTTATGGGGTGAAAGACCCAGCCAGGATCTCACCAGGTCGCGTTGGCCATGCACGATGAGCCGCAGGCCGTTCTTGATGCCGACTTTTCGATAGCCCTCCAGCGCTGCAGCACGGCCATCCAGTCCGGGACATTGCGCTACTGCACAGGCGATCTTCTGGTCTCTCGCGGCGGCCACGACAACGTGTCCGCCGCTCGCCGACGTGCCCCACAATGCGACCCTCGCCGGGTCGATCTCATCGAGGCTTCGAGCGTAGGCGATCGCTGCCGCGTAGTCCTGCAGCTGGTACGGGATCCAGGCGAGCTGTCGAGGCTCACCCTCGCTGTCGCCGAAGTGCCGGTAGTCGAAGGCCAGGACAGCGAGTCCTGCCGCTTGAAAGCGGAGGGCGTACGACTCGAGGAGCATGTCCTTGGTGCCCCCAAAACCATTGGCCATGACCACGCAGGGGGCCGGCGCGGAGAGGGCCTCGGGCAGATAGAGCCAGCCGCTCAGCGACGTTCCCTTGACGTCGAAACTCACATCGGTCCTACAGGGAGGCGGTACCGCGTGTGTCTGCTCGGACAGCACCGATGTTTTGAGGGGCTGCTCCGGCGCCGAGATGCCGGGGAGGAGGGCGACGACCAATAGGTAGAGCACGAACACGCCGACGATGGTTCCGATAACCTGGAGTATGCCAGTCACGATTTCCATCGGTCGAAATCCTTCTTGCGTCGATCATCGTCGAGCTATCCAGCGCCAGACCTCGGC
>JBDHJU010000107.1:0-9889 GCA_039586755.1 Gemmatimonadota bacterium
ACCAGGTCGCTGCGGACCGAGCGAATGGACCGGCGTAACCGTTTGAGCTCGGCGGAGGCGGAGTCCTTGAGCGTCTCGGCCTCCTCGTCCACCGAATCCCGCAGCGCCTTCTCGAGCTTCTCGTCCTTGAGCAGCCCATCGGCCAGGCCGCCCAGTCGCGTGAACTGTGAGGCCTGGGGCAGAAGAGCGCGACGCACCTCGCGTGCGCCTCGCAGCAGGCGGAGCGCGCCGGCCAGATCGCCCACCGTCCAGACGCTCCCCTCGAAGGCCAGCCGCTCGAGCGGCCCCGCGATGTCGGGTATGACGGGCGGCGCCCAGCTCTCATCGCGGATCAGCCAACTCACCATCTCGTCGACCTCGTCGAGCGCCGCCGCGACCGCGGCGCCGTCGGGAACCGGGCGCAGCGCGCGCACCGCCTCGGCCCCCGGCTCGCTGGTCGCGTAGCCGGCGATGATCTCGAGCACTCGCTCGAACTCGACGGCATCAAGTGCGTGCTGGTTCATCTTTTGTGATCGGTGATCAGTAGTCGGTAAATGCCACTGCCTACCGCCCACCGCCTAACGTCTGCCACCCACCGATGTGCAACGGGGGTGCCGGCGTTCTCTCTCACCAGCACCCCCGTGTCTTCACACGTGCGGGTCGGAGCCGACTCGGGAATCGGAAGAGGTCAGTCACCCGACCCCCCTTTCTCCAACTCCTCCCGGGCGACGCGGTTAACATCGCGCCCCTCCGCCCGACCCTTGAACTGGGGCATCACCGCTCCCATGACCGCGCCGATGTTGTTAGCACCGGCTTCGATCGCCTCCCTGACCTTCTGACGGATCTCCTCTTCGTCTGCCTCGGGCGGCAGGTACTCTTTGATAGTGGCGGCTTCGGCCCGTTCCTTCTCCGCCAGCTCGGGCCGCGACGCCATCTGTTCCGCCGCCTCGTTCCTCAGCTTCAGGCAGCGGGCCAGCACCTCGACGACTTCCTGATCGTCCAGTTCGTGCCCCAGCTCGATCTCTCTGTTCTTGACGTCGGCCAGGAGGGTGGAGAACAAGCGCGCGCGGTCCCTCGCGCCCTGGCGGCGCGCGTCGTTCATGTCGCTGCGGAGTCTCTCCTTGAGGGTGGCCTCGGCCATCTCCAGCTCTTCGATGTGAATGGTCGCCGCGGCACCGCCCACGGGGACGGGCCGCAAACTTGAAGTTTAACCGGCCCTTCCAGAGCCCGTCAACGCTAGCCCGGCGGCCAGCCCATCTCGCGACCACCGAGCAGGTGCATGTGGATGTGGAACACGGCCTGCCCGGCGTCGGCGTTGCAGTTGACCACGGCACGGTAGCCCGACTCGGCGATCCCTTCCTCGGCGGCGATCTGCTTGGCAGCCAGGAACAGCTTGCCGAGGAGCGCATCGTTTCCCGGCGCGATATCGTTGAGCGTGGCGATGTGCTCGCGGGGGATGATCAGGATGTGGGTCGGTGCCTGTGGGCTGATATCCCGGAAAGCGATCCAGTCGTCCGCTTCCTTGACCTTCTCGGCGGGGATCTCGCCGGCCGCGATCTTACAGAACAGACAATCCGCCATTGGTCAAAGCCTCCTCGTCACTCGAAGAACGCGTCTTTCACCTTCTGCCAGAACCCCGCCCCATCCTCGCTACGCTCGGCCGGAGATTCGATCTCAGCCAGCGTCTCGAACAGCTGGCGTTGTTCGGGCGTGAGCTCACTGGGCGTGACGACTACGACGCGCACGAACAGGTCACCGGTGCCGCCGCGTCGCAGGTGCGGCAGACCTTTGCCGCGGAGCTGTATGACGTGTCCGGTCTGCACGCCGGCCGGGACCTTCACCTTGGTGCTCTTGGTGACGGTGGGGACGTCGATCGTGGTGCCCATGGCCGCCTGGCTGAAGGTGACCGGCAGGTCGTAGATGAGATCGGCACCGCGCCGGGTGAAGCGCTCGTCGGGCTCGACCTTGATCACCGCCAGCAGGTCGCCGCGTGGGCCGCCCCGTGGCCCGACGTTGCCCTGCCCGCGCAGCGTCAGGTAGTCGTCGCTATCGACGCCGGGCGGGATATCGAGCTCGAACGACTTCTCGCTTCGACTCCGACCCTCGCCGTTACAGGTCGGGCAGGGATCGCTGATTACGCGTCCTTCGCCGCCACAGTTGCTGCAGGGGCCGACGCGGACGAACTGGCCGAACAGCGAGCGCTGTACCTGCTGGACCTCGCCGGAGCCGCCGCACTGGGGGCAGCTGGTCGGCTGGGAGCCGCCGCGCATGCCGGTACCCTTGCACTCCTCGCAGTTGTCGAGGACCGGCATACGGACGGTCTTCTTCACGCCGTTCAGCACGTCCTCGAGGGTGAGCGCGATGCGGATCTTCACGTCGGCGCCGCGGGTCCGGGCGCGGCCGCGCCGTCCGGCGCCGAAGATGTCCTGGAAGCCGAAGCCGCCGAACTCGCGCATGAAGATGTTGAGCGCTTCGTCGAAGGTGCTGAAACCGCCGAAGCCGCCGCCGCCGCCGCGGACGCCGGCCTTGACGCCGTCGTGGCCGTAGCGGTCGTAGAGGCCGCGGAGCTCGGGGTCGCGAAGCACTTCGTAGGCCTCCGTCGCCTCCTTGAACTTCTCCTCGGCCTGGGAGTCGTCGGGGTTTCGGTCCGGGTGGAATTTGAGCGCCGCCTGCCGGTAGGCCCGCTTGATGGCGTCGCCGTCGGCGTCGCGCCCTACGCCCAGGATCTCGTAGTAATCTCGCTTCATCGTCGTGGAAAGTTCGCAGAAGCAGGCGGGTTTGCAATCCCGGGGGGTCGGCGTGGGGGTCCTCGAGCTTCACCGCTCGCGTGCGCCGGCGGTTGGCGTTGCACCATCGCGCCCGCTCACGAGTTACGCTCGTAGGACCCCCAGCGCCTCCCTGAGCAGACGATCCTAAGGATTATCGGGCGGCCCGTTCAGCGAAACCTTGTCGAGGGCGACCCCTTCGATTCTGTCGTAAAAGAAGCTCGTGACGAGATGGATCGAACGGACGCTCGCCAACGACATCCAGAGTTCGGACTCACTTGCCACACGCATAGATCCATCCAGGCGGACCCATCTGCCCGGGACGCTTCCGTCCGCACCATCCTGATCCCCGGGCAGGAGGTTGATGGTGAAGCGCGTCGCCCCCATTGTTGGACAAAGGGGTGACGGCGGCAGTATTGAGGGCGCCATGTAGGCGAGGTTTCCGTTCTCGCTTTCCACCATGACGTTGAACATCTGGAAGCAAAGCGTCGGGTCGGGGTCTTCGGGGTACCAGAGGTAATATTCAAGCGTCCCACCGGCATACATCGTCTTGTCGCCCAGGAACTTCGTGGGTGCGGAGAAACCCGACAGCACTCGGTCAGCTCTGTCCTCCCGCGCGTATATGAATCCGCCGAAGGCCCCGTAAAGGTCGCGATACTCAGGGGCTTGGAGACCAATGGCCGGATCGTACTCGCGCCGATATAGCCAGCCCTCGTCGTCTTCGGCGAACTCGCTGACCACACGCCCCGCCGTCTGCAGGGTGATGCCGTGCGCCTCGGCGTACGCGTCCCAGGCAGCTTCCAGTTCCTCGCGCCGGCCAGCATCATCCGCTAGCTGCCAGATACCTAGCAGGCCCGTGGACTCGAAGTCCATGAACACCGAGTTCTCTTCGATCGACTCGATCCAGCTCTCGTATACGCCCTCGTTCATGATGTACTGCCCGTATTCACTACGCCCGCCATATACCTCCAGGTGCTTCTCCTCGCTCGCCGAGTACTCACTCCACGACAGATCGTCGGTCGACTGCGCCTCGATGGAGGCAGAAGCGAAGATATTCTTGAAGCTGGCGCGCGCGTAAACGTCGATGCTCCGGTCCTGTTTCTCGAAGGACATGTTCGCAGACGTACTGAAGTCGAGCCGTCCACCGACGATGATCCCGGTGAGAATGTGGGTGCCGAAGGTCTCGAAGACGTAGAATGGGTCGGCGGAAGGGTCGTTGATTGCCGACGCTGCAACCGGCGTGAGGAATCCCCGCAACTCCTCCGGCGTCAGGGACAGAACCACTCGGAGCCCGTGCTTGCGGATGACGCTCTGGACCGTGGCGAACGAGTAGTGTCGGCTCTCGTAGCGGTCCTGCTTGAACGAAGCCTTGAGGGCCCCGCTGAAGCCGAAACCCGAGCCTGAGATACTCACCCTCGCCGAGAGGCTGCGTTGATATTCGTGGCTGTCCTCGCCGCTGACGACGTGGTAGGTGGCGCGTTCGTACTGGACCTGGCGCAACAAGTTCGACGCCTGCAGGGCGGCCAGGTCGAGTACGACCGCCTTCACATCGGCGACATCAGCATAGTTTCCGGTGACGTTGTAGCCGGACCCCAAGATCTCCATGCCCGCCACATCGTAGTCCGGCACCGAATTCCCGCAGGTGACATCGAACTGAACGGTTAGCACTCCGTCGGAGGAGAGCGTCACCGAGCGCGGGTTGTCACCGTGAAGAGCGCAGAATGTCTCCAGGCCCGCCAGGGTCACCGTGTGGGTGCCGAGAGCGAGGTCGGTAAACGTCACGGTCTCTCCGGCGCCGATCGATAGCGTCTCCGCCCCATCGACCGCGACCGTGCAACCGTCGGGGTCGGATCTGTCGCCCATCATGTTCAGGTAAACGTCCAGCTGGCCGATTTCTGCGGCGGGTCCCGTCACTTCGTCCGAGCAGGCTACGCCCGAGGCGACGACGGCGGCTAGCATCACCATGAGGATGCGTTTGGCGCTCATCACAAGCCTCCAATCCGGCACGGCCCGGTTGGGGTGGTGACGCACGCCCCGTCAAACTCGCTCTCGCCGAGCGAACCCGCAACTGTTGCGGCGGCGACACAGGATGTGAGAGTTTGACTATCAGTTAGGATCACAGACCGAACTCCAAAACGGGCCTATCAACCATGCCGATTGCGCTGACACGATCCGCTTCACTCCCAGGCCGGGCGCTCGTCTGGGCCGCCGCGACGATCGCTTGTATGGGTTGCGAGGGGCGGGGTGGCCCCTCGGGTACTGGGGGCCCGGCGGCGTTCAGTCACCTCTTCGGCGGCCCGGGGACCGAGGTCGGCAACACCGTTCGGCAGCTGGCGGACGGCGGTTATGTAGTCGTCGGCTATACCAGTAGCTTCGGCGCCGGCCAAGAGGACGCCTGGCTACTCCGCACCGATGCCGCCGGCGACACACTATGGACGCGGACCTTCGGCGGGCCGGGCAGGGACTGGGGTTGGGACGTACGGGCGACTCGGGACGGCGGATATATCATCGTCGGCTTCACGAACAGTTTCGGCGCCGGCGGCGACGACGTCTGGGTGATTCGCACCGACGGCGAAGGCAACGCGCTGTGGACCCGTACCTACGGTGGCGCCGACGACGAGCTCGCCTGGGCCTTCCACGAGACATCTGAGGGTGGGTACGTCATCGCGGCCCAGACGGAGAGCTTCGGCGCCGGCGAGCGGGATCTGTACCTGATTCGCATCGACGCGAGCGGCGATACGGTCTGGACCCGTACGCTGGGCGGGCACGGGATCGATCGCGTGTTCGCCACAGAGCCGACGAGCGACGGTGGCTCGGTCTTCGCCGGCATCACGAGCAACGGGGCCGCCGGACCGCTCGACGCCACCCTGGTCCGCGTCGACTCGGCCGGCGAGGTGGTCTGGGCTCACAGCTACGGAGGTGAGGGCAGTGACATCGGGCACGGTGTTGCGCTGGCGCCGGACGGCGGCTTCCTCCTGGTCGGCTACACCGACAGCTTCGGAGCCGGGGCCAACGACATCTACCTGGTCCGCACGGACGGAAGCGGGGCCGCCCTCTGGACGAGGACTGTTGGCGACGCGGGGGACGACCGCGCCATGATGGGGACACCGATGACGGGCGGCGGCTACGCTATCGCGGGCTACGCCAGCGGCGGCGCCGAATACTGGAGCGTCAGGCTCACCGCGGTCAGCGATGACGGCACGGCCCTGTGGAGCGAGAGCTTCGGCAGCTCGGGCACCGACCGCGGCGTCATGCTCCAGGAGACCGCCGACGGCGCGTTCATCTTTACCGGCGGCATCTGGAACGAAGGCGACGAAGCACCCGATCTCTTCCTATCGAAAATTCCTGCCGGCGGCTCAGCCGCCCTGAGTCAGGAAGCCGAGCAGGCCCGGTAGGGTCGCCGGCGGGCGGTCTCGCTTCGGATACGCCACCTTCGCTCGGACCGCCCGCACGGCTCCCGTACCCTACGGCCTGATGCGGGCGCGGATGCGTGCGTACCGCGGGCCCGGTAGCTTCTCAATTAGGCCGGAGAGCTCCAGCTCTAGAAGGGCTACCGAGAGGGCTGCGGGGTCCGCTCCCAAGTCGGTGGCCAGGGTCTCCAGGTCGATCGCACCGCTCTCGAGGGCAGTCCAGATGCGGCGCGCCAGCTGGGAGGCCGCGGGCTGCGGGTGAGCTTCATCTAGGTCGAGTGCCTCGACACCCCCGGCCACCTGGTCCGGCAGCGGCTCGCCAGTTCTCATTTCGAGGACGCGGAGGATGTCGGCGGCGGAGGTTACCAGGGCGGCGCCGTCCTGGATCAGGCGATTGGGGCCCTGGCTGGTCGGGTTGTGGATGGGGCCGGGGACGGCGAACACCTCCTTCCCCTCGTCCAGGGCGTAGCCCGCAGTGATGAGCGCGCCGCTCTTCAGCGGCGCCTCGATGACGAGAACGCCGCGGGACAGTCCGGCGATGATTCGGTTGCGTTGAGGGAAGTGCCACTTGCGGGGCGTCGTGCCGGGCGGGAACTCGCTCACCAAGCAACCGCACTGGGCAATCGTGTGGAACAGCTCTTCGTGCTCGGGGGGATAGGGCACATCGATCCCGGTACCCAGGACACCGATCGTGTCGCCGCCTACGTCGAGGGCGGTCTGATGGGCGATGCCATCGATTCCGCGGGCGAGACCGCTGATGATCGTGTAGCCTGCCCGGACCAGCCCGACGACCAACGCCGCGGTGGCATCGCGCCCATAGATCGAGTAGGCGCGCGTGCCGACGACGGCGATCCCCGGGCGAGTCAGCAGCTCGAGGCGACCCCTTACGTGAAGGACCGGCGGGCGTTGGCGCAGGCTACTTAGCGCCGCGGGGTAGCCCGGCCCATCGCACTCGAGCTTACGAGGTGGCGTCATCGGACGCCGACGTTCGTGTTCCTATGACCTCCGCTCACGTCCAGGAACGTGGGCCCCGGCGATCAACACAACGTCAACGTCCGGCGAGCGGCTCCTAGGAGCCCTCAGTTCCCTCCCGGCACATACGGATCCGGCGTGCCCGGTCTGATTGGTGGTTCTCGCTGAAGCGACGCCATGTGATCGACGAGCACCTGGCCAGCCGGGTAACGGACCCAGAAGTTCGGCGGCGCGTTGAGTACCGGGTACTCTTCCTTCGGATCCAGGAACAGATTGTAGAACAGCGGGACCCCGTAACTCCGGACCGGGTCGCCGCCGATTGTGCTGACTTCCTTCACCATCATCTTCCACTCACGCCACTTCACGCCGTAAAGCTCCCTGCCTACATAGACAACCACCGACTCTCGATTGGATCCCTCGGTCCGTCCCGTGAAGAAATCGGTCTGGTCAACGCTGTCGATAACGCGATCGTCGGGTACTTCGCCGCCTGCTATCCGGGCAAAGGTCGCGAAGAGGTCCATCTCGTGCACGATCTCGTTCGAGACTCGGTCCGCCGGTATCCTGCCGGGCCAGCGAATCAAGAAAGGCACGCGCAGCGAACCCTCGAGCCCGGTGAAATAGCTGCCGCGCCAGGGGCCGGAGAAACCCTGATGAGGAATGGCACCCTCGGGGCCGTTGTCCGCCGTAAAGATGAAGATCGTATTGTCCCTGATCCCCAGCTCATCGACCGCGTCGAGAATTTCGCCGACATAGGCATCGGTCTGGGCCAACACGTCGGCCCAATGGCCGTTACCAGTCCTCCCCTTGTTGTCGGGATGAGGCTCGACGGGTAGATGGGTCTGGGTGTAGGGAACGAAAACGAAGAACGGCTTGTCCCCCCTAGCTTTCCGCCGCATGAAATCGATGGTGCGGTCGGTGATCTCGCGATCGATAGTCAGGCGCCTGGCACTGTCATATACCTCAAGTTCTCTCGGAGTCTGACCGCGCTCGGCTTCCATGACGTGCTCGTACTTGGCCAGCGGATGGACTCCCTCCCGAAAGATATCGTTGTCGGGCCAGTAACTCTCATCGGACGAATTGGGAATGCCGAACCATTCGTCGAAGCCCTGGTCAGTGGGATAACGGCCTGGAGTATCACCGAGGTGCCACTTGCCGAACATGCCAGTGGCATAACCCGCGTCCGACAACATCTCGGCCAGCGTGTATTCCCACTGGGTCAGGCCGTATTCCCCAACGCCAAGGGGTACCTCGGCGTTGCCGGTGCGAATGGCGTAGCGGCCGGTCAGGATGGCGGCCCGGCTGGGCGTGCACTGCGCCTCGACGTTGAAATTGAGCAGCCGCATGCCCTCGTCGGCCAGCCGGTCGATGCGTGGCGTCGGCGCCCCGCGCAGGATGCCGCCGCCGTAAACGCCCAGCTCGCCCCATCCGAAGTTGTCCATAAAGACGAGCACGATGTTGGGGCGACCCTCTTGCGCCAGCGTCGTGGATGGCAGCAAGAGAAGCACCAACAAGTTGAGAATACCGGCCTTCCTCATCCTGCAGCTCCTTGTCTCGTTGTCGCGTCCGAGTTCGTGACTCAGACGAAAACGTCGACTTCCATTGATTCGTGGTCTACCGCCCCACTCCCTCAATAGGCGGAGCCCCCGCCGCCTCGAGCGCACGCTCGAGCTCCGGCATCACCTGCTCGGCGATCCGGTCCAGCCCGCTGCGAAGCGCGGCGAGCTCGTTCCGACCCGCCTGAAGCGTGCTGCGATGCATATCGGTGGGCCCGTAACTCGTGCTGAGACCGCGCCAGCCCACGAAGAACCGATTTCCGGGAGACGGAGGGTCGCGTTCGCCGATCTCGTCCTTCGCCTCGTTCCCCTCCATCGCTTCCCGCAAGTCCAACAGCTCCAGACGCGTCTCGTACAGCCGGGCGGCGAGCTGCGGATCGTCGCTTTCAGCCCTTGCGAGCGCCGTTTGCATCGCCTCCACCTTCTGGATCAGTTCGTCGAGCAGATTGTCTGCGCGTGCGAGGTCGTGCTGGAACGACTCCATTTCCTCGCGGAACGCGGCGATGACCTCGTTGGATGCCCTCGGCAGCGCCCCGTCCCTGAGCGGTCGCACCTCGAACGATACGGGACCGGCGAGCTCGCTCACCGCACCCTCCTCGACCTTGACGAGTGTGGCGGTATAGGTCCCGGGAAGCGCCGGAAAACCTGAGCCGCCGGACGGATCCTCCAGCCCGATCAGGTTCTTCGGCGCGTATCGCAGATCCCAACTCACCCGGTTGAGGCCGGCGGAGGTGGGCCCGCTGACGCGATTGATGACGGTGCCCGCCGCGTCCCGCACGACGATCTGGACGGCGGGACCCTGCTCATTCATCTCCTGCGCCAGCGCGTCCCAGCCGGGGAACGGGACATCTTCGTCCTCGCCGAGCTCGCGTTCCCGTTCTTTCCGCTCCTCCTCCATCGACTTGTAGCCGTCGCGCAGGAGATAGGTGAACACGGCCCCGAACGGCGGGTTCTCCGCCTGGTAGTGGTCGTCTCCCTCGGAGTGCAACAGCTCCTTTGGCGTGTACCAGAGCGCCGTCCGCACCGGGAAGAGTGCCGCCTCTTGGCCCAGCACTTCGTCGCTCAGCTCCCGCAGGGGCGAGTAGTCGTCGAGGATGAAGATGCCGCGCCCGAACGAGCCGGCGACCAGATCCTCGTGGGTTCGCTGGATCGTGATGTCGCGGAAGGAGATGGTGGGCACTCCGCCCTCGAGCTCGATCCACTCGCTGCC
>JBDHJU010000108.1:0-23832 GCA_039586755.1 Gemmatimonadota bacterium
GCGACGTCCTTCCAGCGTCCCCGCGCCGCGCACTTTCATATCGGGGAAGTACTCCCACATGCGCAATGCGTTCTGGGGGTCTGCGGACCAGGCGAACCTGGGGTCGAAGTGCGCGTCGAGCTCCGTCTCACCGCCGGCCCATCTCCAGCAGTCCGGGCCGTCGCAGCCGTCCTTATGTGTGCCACGGGCCGATTGCTGAACGTACAGATACTTACCCGGCACCTTCGCATAGATGACGAAGCCGTTCGACTCGTACACCGGAGGTTGCCTGCTCGGCAGGTCCGTGACCAACCGTCCCGTCATCACTCGCGTCGTCAGTCGCTCGATGGCCTCGCGCCCACCCACGGCCTCGATGTAGCGCTCCAAGACCTCTTCCAGCGTGGGGACCGTGTCCTGCATCTTCTCCGCTCCCGGTGCGGACACCTCACTGACCCTCCCGTCCCCTCCACCGCCACTATCCTAGGGCAGGTTGAGGACCACACAGCTCGAGAGATCGGGCGACTAGCCTAACCTATTGTTATGGATCGACTTATGCGATCGGAGCACGATTGGGTGCCGACTGCGCAGGGTTGGTTTGTGTGCAGACGGACACCTTCAAAGGCCGGCCGGGTGTCCGCATGGACACGCCTCGAGGGGTCGGAACTGGAAAGACAGAACGTGCCGCAGCGATACTCTATTCGAATCCTGTAAAGGTCAGCTCTCCATCTCCGAAGTGTTCCAATCGGAGATCGCCCGCCGGAGCGGCCGGACTACCCGCTGGAAAGCCATTCTGTAGCAAGATCTGCCAGTTGAAGTACTGGACCTCAGCGACGATGTTCCCGCGTTTCTGGGTCCAGTCGGCGATGATGAAGTTTGGAGTAATGTCCCCCAGCACCCCTCCACCCGTAGCGACATTTCTGGCCCCTACGCAGGCCATCATCGACTCCGTGAAGTGATCGTCACAGAGTCCCGCCAGGTCGTCCAGGCAAAGGCCAGAGGAACAGTTCACGGTGATCAGTATCAATCTGTCGGCAGGAGCGACCAAGCACTTTACGAATGTGTCATCCACAACCCCCGAGCACGAAGACGTGCAACCTCTCTCGTGCCACGTATCATAGATATCGTCCCTTTCCGATAGCGCACCGATACTCCGAAGCTCGGCGGATGGGAACCTGACAAAGACAAGTATTCTCTGGTTAGTATCGACCAGGTAGCCAAGCGTAGGCCAGGGGGCTCCGCCTAGCCGCAGCTCGCGCAAGACCGACCGCAGGAGCTGGAGAGTCTTCCCATCATCCGGTTCCCCGTCTTACCTGCGCCGCCGTAGATTGGAGGGGTACGTTCCCGGTAGCTCCACAAGGAGGGCTTCCGATGAAGAAGCAATCAAGAAGAAAGTTCATCGGATCTATCGTCTCCGCGGCAGTCGCAACCGTCGGTGCTACCCTCCCCTTCCTCAACACCGCCTGCCGCAGGAGCGCGAGGGCGGAATCGCAGGCCGATCCCGATTTCGAGCCGGGTTATCTGCGACTGCACAGGAGCGGTGAACTGAAGCGCAGGGGAGAAGCGCTATGGCAGCTGATGGAGGCCTGCTCGCTCTGTCCCCGGGGCTGCGGTGCCGCGCGGCTCGACGGGCAGGCGGGTTTCTGCCAGGCCACGTCGCAGCTGGTCATCGCCGCCTACAACCCGCACTACGGGGAGGAGCGGCCGCTGGTCGGACGCGGCGGTTCCGGGACCGTCTTCTTCAGCAACTGCAACCTGCGCTGTGTCTTCTGCATCAACTGGCAGATCAGCCAGGGCGGAGAGGGCGCGTCGCGAAGTGTCGACGATCTGGCCGACATGATGTTGCATCTACAGGAGATCGGCTGCGTCAACATCAACATCGTCACGCCGACACACTACTCGCCCCACATCGTGCTGGCGCTCGACAGCGCGGCGGCCAGGGGATTGCGGCTACCGCTCGTCTACAACACCTGCGGCTGGGAGCGCCTCGAGATCCTGCAAAGGCTCGACGGCATTGTGGACATCTACCTTCCCGACTTCAAGTACGCGGAGAGCCAGATGGCGTCCAAGTACTCCTCGGGCGCCGACACCTACCCCGAAGTCACGAAGGCCGCGCTCTTGGAGATGCACCACCAGGTGGGTGTGGCGAAACCGGCAGCGGACGGACTGATGTACCGGGGTCTTATGATCCGGCACCTGGTGATGCCGAACAGCGTGAGCGGAAGCAAAGAGGTGATCGACTGGATCGCGGCCAACCTGCCTCCCGATACGTACGTGAACATCATGGCCCAGTACAGGCCGATGTACAAAGCGTTTGATTACCCGGAGATCGCGCGACGCTTGACCCGCACGGAATACAACGAGGTCGTCCGACATGCGAGAGAGGTCGGCCTCACCAATCTCGATATCCAAGGCATCTAGCATTACGTCCACCCTAAAACGGAGAACGGCGCATGAATCCTCCACGTCTTCCGCACGATTTCATAACTGCGCGACTCGTATTCCCCTTGCTGATCCTCCTTCTCGGAGCTGGCCAGCAGGCCGCAGCCCAGGGCACGCGCCTGCTGCGCGATCCCGACGTGGGTCCCAACCACATCGTCTTCGTCCACGCCAACGACCTCTGGCTGGTCGACCGCGACGGCGGCGACGCGCTTCGACTCACCGCCGGAGAAGGGGCGGAGACGGGTCCCGCGTTTTCGCCCGACGGCCGTTGGATCGCCTTCACCGGCGAGTACGGTGGCAATACCGACGTCTTCGTGGTCCCGGCGACCGGCGGTGAGCCGCAGCGTCTGACCTGGCACCCCGGAGCCGACGTGGCCCAAGGCTGGACGCCCGACGGCCAACTCCTCTTCCAGTCCAGCCGCTACGGTCAGCCGACGCGCCTGTGGCAGTTCTACACCGTACCGGTGAGCGGCGGGATGCCGAGGCCGCTGGCCCTGCCGCAGGGGTACCAAGGTGAGATGAGCGCCGACGGAGACTGGCTGGCCTACCAAGAAATCGGGTACTGGGATCCGGAGTGGCGGAATTACCGGGGCGGCCAGGCGCAGCCGGTGAGCGTGGTGTCGACGGAAACGTGGGAGCGCCGCACGCCGCCCTGGGATGGCGAGCGGCAGATGGCGCCGGTCTGGATGGACGGTGTCGTCTACTATATGTCGGAGCGCGATTGGGCGGCGAACGTCTGGTCCTGGAACCCGGGGACCGGCGAGGAGCGGCAGCTCACCTTCCACGCCGACTTCGATGTGAAAAGCCTGGGCGCCGGGCACGGCGTCGTCGTCTACGAGCAGGGCGGCTATCTGCACGAGCTCGACCCTGCCACAGGTGCCACTCGCCAGTTGGAGATAGTGGTGGCCCGCGATCTCAACTGGGCCCGTCCGCGCTGGGAGGAGGTCCCGGCCAACCGGCTCCGCGACCCGCGCCTATCGTCCACCGGCAAGCGGGCGCTGTTCGAGTACCGCGGCGATCTGTTCACCGTCCCGGAAGAGAGCGGAAGCTGGCGGAACATCACCCGGAGCCCGGGGGTGGCGGACCGCCACGCGGTCTGGTCGCCCGACGGCGAGCAGATCGCCTGGTTTAACGATGCAGGCGGCGAGTACGGGCTGATGGTTGCGGATCAAGACGGTACGAACGCACGACGCATCGAGATCCCGAACCCCACCTTCTTCTTCGTCCCCACCTGGTCGCCCGACGGCACGCGGCTCGCCTTTACCGACACCGACTACCGGGTGTTGATCATCGATTTGGCGAGCGGTGAGCTGACCCATGTCGATACCGACCGCTACGCGCACCCGCAGCGCACTATGAACCCGGTCTGGTCGCCCGACTCGCGCTGGATCGCCTACTCGCGCCGACTGGAGAACCACCTACGCGCAGTCTTCGTCTACGACACCCGGGACGGTGAGCGGCACCAGCTGACCGACGGGATGGCCGACGCGATCAGTCCGGTGTGGGACGCATCGGGCAAGTATCTCTATTTCTTGGCCTCCACCGACTTCGGCCTCAACACAGGCTGGCTGGACATGACCTCCTACGACCGGCCGGTGACACGGGCTCTTTACCTCGCCTTACTCCAGGACGGAGAGGCCTCTCCCTTCCTGCCCACCAGCGACGAGGAAGCGGAAGAGGAAGAGGATTCGAACGAAGACCGACCCTCGCGAAGACAGGGGGGTGAGGATTCAGATACTGATACCGCGGACGTCGTGATCGATTTCGACGGGATCGCCGGGCGTATCATCGACGCTCCCGGCCTCCCGCAGCGCAACTACCTCGGCCTGCTCGAGGCGCCGGAGGGCCACGTCTTCGTGGCCGAGGCGATTCCCAACGAGCGCGGCTTCACGCTTCACCGCTACGCGCTCGAGGACCGGGAGGCGGAGAGTTTCCTCGAAGGGATCAACGAGGCAACGGCCTCACACGACCGGAAGAAGCTCCTCTACCAGTCCGGCAGCAGTTGGTCGATAGTCGATGCCGGCGGCTCGCCACCGCGAGACAGCGACGGGCGTCTCTCGCTGAGCGGGATGCGCGTCCGGGTGGAGCCGCGGGCCGAGTGGGCTCAGATGCTCCGCGACGGCTGGCGCTTCATGCGCGACTTCCTCTACGTCGATAACGTCCACGGCGCACCCTGGGACGAAGTCTGGGAGTGGTACAGCCCCTGGCTGGACGACGTGAACCACCGCTCCGACTTCAACCACCTGCTCGATATGCTTTCCGGCGAGGTGGCCGTCGGGCACTCGTACGTTCGGGGCGGCGACTATCCCGAACTGACGAGCCCGCGCACGGGGCTCTTGGGTGTCGATCTGGAGGAGTCGGACGGCTTCTACCGTATCACCCGCATCTACGACGGCGAGGATTGGACTCCGGGACTCGAGGGCCCGTTGGCGGTGCCGGGGATGGAGGTGAACGAGGGCGACTACCTGCTGGCCATCGACGGCCGCGAACTGCGGGTGCCGACGAACCCATACATGTTGCTGGAAGGAACGGCCGGCAGGACCATCGCCATCACCGTTAACGGCCGGCCGACAATGGAGGGCGCCCGCGAGCTGTTCGTCGAACCCACCTCCAACGAGCGGGGGCTTCGCACCTGGGCCTGGGTGGAGCACAATCGTCAGAAGGTGGACGAGATGAGCGCCGGCCGACTGGCCTACGTCTATCTCCCCAACACCGGCCGCGGCGGCTATTCCTACTTCAACCGCATGTACTTCGCCCAGCAGGACCGGCAGGGCGCGGTCATCGACGAGCGCAACAACGGCGGTGGTTCGGCGGCGGACTACATCGTCGAGGTCCTGGCCCGCGAACTCACGGGCTACTTCAACTCCCGGGCCGGCGACCGCAAACCCTTCACCCAACCCATCGCCGGTCTCTGGGGCCCCAAGGTCATGGTCATCAACGAGCGGGCCGGCTCCGGCGGTGACCTGCTGCCCTACCTCTTCCGCTTCAGGCAGGTCGGCCCTCTGGTGGGCACCCGAACCTGGGGTGGCCTAGTCGGGACCTGGGACACGCCGCCGCTCGTCGACGGCGGCAGGTTCGTCGCCCCGCGCGGCGGCTTCTTCGATGTGAACGGCGACTGGGCGGTGGAGGGCGAGGGCGTGGCCCCGGACATCGAGGTCAGAAACGACCCGCGGCCCGTCATCGACGGTCGCGACCCCCAGCTCGAGGCCGCCGTCCAAGAGGCGCTCCGCCTCCTGGAGACGAAGGCGGTCGAGCTCAAACCCGAGCCGCCGCCTCCGGTCCGCTGGCGGCGGCCGAACCGCGGCGGCGGATGACGAGCCACGTTACCGTACTTCCGCACCCACGAGCGCCGGCGGGCGCTCGTGGGTGCTTTCCGTTTCTGGCGTCCAAGAGCCAGCAACTACCCTTCAACCTCATGCGTCTAACAGAACGGACCACTCCTCGTGCACGATCACCCGACCCGCACCTCTTGGGAGCGTCACGCTGATGAACAGGGTCATCCAGGACGTCCGCTACGCCATCCGAAACCTCGCCAGGTCGCCCGGGTTCGCGGCGGTCGCCGTCCTGACCCTGGCGATCGGGATCGGAGCGAACACCGTCATCTTCAGCGTCGTCAGCGGCGTGCTCTGGGACCCGCTTCCCTACGACGAGCCCGAAGACCTCGTGGCGATCTTCACGTACTTCAGACCAGAGAGCGGGTACGACTTTCCGCAGTACGCGGTGGGCTCGCCGGAGTACTTCGACTACCTGGACCAGAACCGCACGATGGGGAGTGCGGCCGCCATCTCGACCGAGGCGCTGACCATAAGCGCCGGCTCCGGCGAGCCGGAGATCGTCACCGCCGGCTACGCCTCGTCGAGCATGTTCTCCGTGCTGCGGGCCCAGCCTCTGCTGGGGAGGACGCTCATCTCGGCGGACGATGGTGCCGACCCACAGCCGGTCTTCGTCCTGAGCTACGACCTTTGGCAGCGACGGTTCGGCGGCGACTCGACCGTCATCGGACAAACGCTTGAGGTCGGCGTCGATGTCTCCGAGTACGGCAACGTGGGAGAGATCGTCGGTGTGATGCCGGAAGGGTTCGCGTTCCCGTCTGCCAACACACAGCTCTGGACCCAGCTGCCCCTCGATCGGGCGCGCACCTGGCGCGGCGGTCACTGGTTCTACATGATCGGCCGCCTCGCCCCCGGCGTGACCCTCGAGGAGGCCCAAGTGGAGATGGAGACGCTGATGGCACGCTGGGCGGTGGTCTATCCGGACCACCACGTGGGTCACGGCCTGTATCTCATGCCCTTGCTTGACGACTACGTAGGCAACGTCCGACCCGCGTTGCTGCTGCTACTGGCCGCAGTGGGCTTTCTCTTGCTGATAGCCTGCGCCAACGTGGCCAACCTACTCCTGGCACGCGCCGAGGGCCGCCGCCGCGAGCTGGCGGTGCGCGGTGCGCTGGGGGCGCGACCGGGCCGGCTGCTCCAACAACTGCTCACCGAGAGCCTGGTGCTGGCCACCTTCGGGGGAGCCCTCGGCCTCCTGTTCGCCGCGGCGGGGATCGAGATCCTCCTCGCGTTTCAGCCTGGCACCATCCCGCGCGCGATGAACATCGGGCTCGACGCCCGGGTCCTGGCCTTCGTCGGCGCGGCCGTTCTCTTGACGACGGTCGTCTTCGGTTTGCTACCAGCGTTCCGAGGCGCATCAGCAAACCTCTCGCAGATTCTCAGTGAAGCGGGACGATCGGTGAGCGCCGGCCGCGGGCGGCTCAGCTTTCGACGGTTCCTCGTCGCCGCCGAGATCGCGCTCGCCGTCCTGCTGGTCGTCGGTGCGGGGCTCACCGCGAAGAGCTTCTGGCTCTTGTTCAACGAGGACCCGGGCTTCCGTAAGGAGAACCTGCTCGTCGCCCAGTTCTCACTGCCGGCGTCGGAGTACACCCCGGTGCAGGCGGTGGCCTTCTACTCCGACCTGGTCGAGCGGGCCGAGGCGT
Source organism: Gemmatimonadota bacterium (assembly GCA_039586755.1). Taxonomy (GTDB): domain Bacteria; phylum Gemmatimonadota; class Gemmatimonadetes; order Palauibacterales; family KS3-K002. Next base: position 7,394 of record JBDHJU010000108.1, read on the forward strand.
TGCCCGGAGTGAGGAGCGCGGCCACCGTGTCGCGCCCTCCCATCCTGCGCGACCGTTCGCACGGCCGTTTCCATATCGAGGGCCGGCCCGGCGTTCAGTCGGGACCGTTCTGTTGTACGGGCAGCAACGTCGGCGTCGGTCCCGGCGCGATCGAGACTCTCGGGATCCCGTTGCTCCGCGGTCGAGTGCCCGACGAACGCGACCGCGCCGGTGCAACGCCCGTCGTCGTCGTAGATGAGCGACTGGCAAGTCGGTACTGGCCCGGCGAGGACCCTATCGGGAAGCGAATACGCTTTACCGCCACGGACGGCCCGTTCCACACTATCGTCGGGGTCGTCGGCAACGTGAAGTACGATGGCCTCGGAGTGGAGAGCCCCACATTCTACTTCGCCTACGAGGGTTGGCACGACATCGTGCCCTTCATGATGGGTTCGATGACCATCGTCGTGCGCACCGCAGGCGACCCCGGCGCGCTGGCCGGCCCGGTCCGTGAGCTCGTACGGTCCCTCGACCCGAACGTCGTCATCCTCCGCATGCAGACCGTCGACGACATCGTCTCGGCGTCCGTCGCCAGGCCGCGGTTCATCATGACGACCCTCGGCGTGTTCGCCGTCGTCGCGTTCGTGCTCGGCATGATCGGCGTCTACGGTGTAGTCTCTCACGGCGTGGCGCAACGCACCAACGAGATCGGCGTCCGCATCGCACTCGGCGCCCGGAGCAGCGAAGTGATCAGCCTGGTGTTGCGGCAAGGTATGCCCGCAGTGCTGATCGGAGCGGGGATCGGCCTGACCGCCGCGTTCGCGACCACACGCGTCATGGCCGGACTGCTCTACGAGGTAAGCCCCACCGATCCGTGGACGTTCGCGCTCGTGTCGGTCGCTGTGACCCTTGTTTCCCTGGTGGCCAGCTATATCCCGGCGTGGCGCGCGAGTCGCGTCGATCCAATCGAGGCACTTCGCGTCGAGTAGCGTTATGAGAGGCCTGTTTCCCTAGAAGGCGCTATCCGGATCGACGGCGCACTCGTCCGCCCTTTCGGTCAGCGGCACACCGGCCTTCAGATTGTCGAGCTGGAGCACCCAGCACTCTTCGAAGACCGAGCAGTAGCAGATGCTCAGGCTCACCCTCTCACTTGCCTCGTGGTAGGCTTGCGAGTTGTGCTCCGGCGCGACTTGAAAGATCGTCAACGCCTCACCCGCCGCCAGGACGTTTCCACTGATCGCCGCCATGTTGTACGCCACGCTTTCCGTATCCAGCAGGTCGCCGAACAGTTCGCTCCAGGAGTGCTTGGGCTGGCCCTCCACCGAAACCTCGACCGACCTGAGCAGGGCTGGCCCTATACCCTTGTTGGCTACGTTGACGCCAAACCCTTCTCCCGACATGTGAAACGACCAGGCTTCGACGATCGGCCAGACCGACGCCCGCTGTTGCTCCCTCATCAGGTAGGCCTCGTACACCGAAACGCCCAGGGCGGAAAAACCGACCACACCAGCTGCGAGTGCTGCCAAAAGGCCGGTGTCTATCCGTTTACGGGGCGATTGGCTGTCCGCACTCATCCGTGACCTCCTCAATTGCCAAGCCTGCAGGACCCCTTAGCCGGGGTCTCTACGCGCGTCCTCATCAGACGATTAGACCCGAGTCCAGATCAGAAAGTTGGAACTGAAGAGCGGCTGCGCAGGGTCAATGCAGCCCCATTGTATCCAGTAACCTCGCGAACCTGGCGTCTTCACGAAGACTGTCGGCCCAGGGGTCGGCCTTCAAGTAGTAGATGAGCCAGGCGGAATCGCGCTCGGCATGCGCCTTCTCCAACCAGGCGAACGCCTGATCCATGTCGCCCAGCCCGACACAGACAATGGCGCGCAGGTATGACGGGACGTTCACACGCGCCGACAGTTCCTCCAGCTTGTCGAGCGTTCCCGACGCCTCACCCTTCATCCCATTCAGGGCATAGGTGTAGCCGAGCATCCCGACTCCGCTGGGATGCTCTTTGGAGAGATCGATCGCCCGGTGGAATGAATCGACCGCCTCGCTGAACATTCCCTTCTGCACGTAGGCGCGCCCGAGATTGACGTGCGCAGGCCAGAAGCTGGGATCCATCCCTACGGTCCTACGCTGCTGCTCCAGAGCTTCGTCGTAGCGGCGCGAATAGTAGAAGAGATCGCCTACATCCGTGTTAATGATCAACGACAGCGGATCGAGCTCTCTAGCGCGCGCCACCCGGGCCACCGCCTCATCCATCTCGCCGCGAATTGTGTGATACCATGCGTACCAGTGATGGGCTCTGGCGTACCCGGGATTGAGCTCGAGCGCGCGTTTGAACTCCGTCTCCGCCACCGACCAATCCCAATCGTACCAGGTTTCCACGAATGCGAGGCTCGTGTGCGCTTCGGCGAGCGTATCGTCGAGCTCCAACGCTTTGAGTGCCGCCGCTTTCGCCTTGGGATGAGCCTGTCCGGGATGCGCGACACCGTAGAACGGCAGCAAGTTGTAGCAGTCGGCCAACCCTACGTGGGCTAAGGCATAGCCGCTGTCTTTCGCGATCGCTTCCTCGAAGTGCTGTAAGCCGACCCGAAAGCCCTCTTCCGTCCTTTTGTTCCAATAGAACGTCCCCAGCAGATACGAGTTGTGCGCATCGAGGTTCAGCGTCGGCTGCTTCTCGATCCGCGCCCGCACCGCCGACGACAGCCTGGCCTTCAAGGCATCGGCGATCCGGATGGCCACGTCACTCTGGATGGCGAAGATATCGGTGAGCTGCCGCTCGTAGGTCTCGGCCCAGATGTGCTCATCCGTCTGGGCATCGACGAGCTGCGCGGTGATGCGAACCCGATCGCCGGCGCGCCGCACACTGCCCTCCAGAATCGTGGCGACAGCCAGGTCCCGACCGATCTCTCGCAGGTTCTGGGCCTTGGCTTTGTACTGCATCACCGAGTGACGCGATATCACCTTGATCCCAGGGATCTTGCAGAGGCGCGTGATGATGTCCTCGGTCACGCCATCACTGAAGTACTCGTTCTCCGGATCGGCACTCAGGTTGGCGAACGGTAGTACGGCGACCGATCGTCGGTCCCTGGCCCGCCCCACCACTTCGGAGCGCCTGAGCCACGGGACCCGCACATCGAACACCCAGGCCAGCAACAACGCCACGGGGAACCCGGCGAGCGTCGCAACCACGACCAGCGTGAGGACCCAATCGGGGAGGCGCAGAGCCGGAACCACGATCTCCGCCGCCTGCCAGAGCACGAAGGCGACGGCCCCGTAAAAAACGGCTACGCGATAGACATGACGACGCTGCAATTCGCGCGTCAGCCGACCGAGACGCGCCATGGTCTCTCCGAAACGCTAAAGATCAATACTTTTAGTAACACGGCATCGCCGGCAAGATGCCGGTCGCGCCGTACCGGTGCAACGCTCGCACGCGCGGACCGTCAAGGGAGCCATGCGCCGCTTCAGAACCCTGTATTCTCGACTCGCTGGAAGGGGGCGCGCAGGCGTTCGGCCGCGTAGGGGCCGAACTGATACGACATCCCGTATTGGTCGTGCCGCATGCCGCCCTCGGGATTCATGTCCACTACGTGCTGGTAGCGAGCGATCGCCTCCTGGCGCCGCCCCAGCAGGTCGAGCATCTGTCCCTGCCAGATGATGGCCACGACCTGCCGATTCTGATCCCCGGATCCCCCGGAGGTTTCCTCCAGTTTCACGAAAGCCCGCAGCGCTTCCTCGTAGCGCTCCTCGTCGTAGAGCGCGAACGCCAGGCGCAGCAGTTCACGCGTCCCCTCCAGCTCATCCAGCCAGCTCGATGTATAGGCCGCCACGATCTGCTCGCTGCCCGCCTTACCCCAGCCGGCGGCTCTCAGAGAGTAGAGCGGCGAGGCCTTCCAGCGACTGCGCCAACCGGCGAGGTGCTCCTCAAAGGACTCGATCTCGGCAGCGTCCACGGGCCGCAGATCGCTGACGAACCTCTCGAGCTCGGCGAAGAACGCGTCCGGGTTCTCGCTGTAGATCGAGTGACCCGCGCCCTCGATCACGACCATCCGGGCGCTGGGATGGTTGCGCGACAGGATCATCGGCTTCACCCCACCCCAGGTCAGGTCCCACTTGCCCTCGAGGATCAGTGTGGGGATGGGGCTCTCGTCGAAGGCGCCGGTCAGGTCCACCTTACCCTGGCTCTGGCTCATGATCGGATTGAAGTCCGCGTCCTGGATCCACTCGTAAAGAGCTATCCGAGCGAAACCTTCCGGGGTGGGCTTGTAGTAGTGCTGGCGCTTCCAGTCGCCGTTGATGAAGTTGTTGTAGACCAGCAGTTGGATGTACTCGCTAAGCGACCACCCCTCGCGCTCGCGAAGCTCGCGCAGTTGGGTCCGGATCTCGCGCATTTTCTCCCTCTCGGCCTCCGAAATGAAATCGTACTGTCCGGACCGGCCCGTTTCGACCCACATCCCGAGGCTGGCACCGACGAGCACCAGGCCCGCTACGTTCTGCGGATAGGTCGTCGTGTAGTACTGCGCGAGAAAGCCGCCATACGAGTAACCGACCAGCACCCACTTGTCGATTCCGAGCGCCGTTCGCAGCGCATCGAGATCTTCCACCGCCTGCTCGACGGAGTAGCCGTCGGGTCCGGGCTCGTAATCGGACAGTCCCGTGCCGCGCTGGTCGTAGTAGATGACGCGCGCGTAATCCCGGGCTCGGCCGAACCATGGGTGGAAGTAGTGGTGCGTACCGCCCGGACCACCGTTGATCAACACGAGCGGCACACCCGACCCTTCCTCCTCGACATAGAGCTCGGCGTCGCCGACGTCGACGCGTCGCACGGTCAAGTCGAGCTGCTCCTCCCAGCGCGGCGTCTCCGGGATTTCCGTGATCACCGTACTCTCGATCCGAACGACTCTCTCGAAGATCGACTCGCGCTCCTGGGCGGCGGCGACGGCCACAGCGAACGGGATTGCGGCGAGCCAGACGAGAAGGACCGGACAGCGGACCCATCGATTCGCTCTCATTGTTCGACTCCTTTTAGCCTTTAGCCAGCAGCGCCACGAGGTAGGCGACATAACCGGCGACGAACACAATTCCGGCCAAGCGGCCGATCGACCTCCGATACCAGACGAGGAAACTCAACGCTAGCGCGCAAGCCAACATTACCGGAAGATCCAAAGATGGGAAGCCGGTCGGTACCGGTATCGGTGACGGGCTCACCAGGGCGGCCACTCCCATGATCGCCAAGACATTGAATACACAGCTGCCGGTCACGGTCCCGACCGCCACCTCGGTCTCCCGCTTTACGACGGCGACCAGGGTGGTCGCGAGCTCGGGGAGCGACGTCCCGACCGCCACGACCGTCAGGCCGACGAAGGCGTCGGAGACACCGAGCTGCGCGGCAACCTCGACAGCGGCATCTACCATCAGCCTGGCACCGACGGGCAGCCCTATGGCCCCGACCCCGATGAACAGGCCGATCATCCACGACTTGTTTGGCAGCCCGAGCACCATTTCCATCGGCGAAGCCGCCTCGGTCTCCCGACGGGCGCTGCGCGCTGTCAGGACCGTGTACGCAGTCAGGACGGTCATCCCCGAGACAAGGATGATTCCAGCGACACGGTCGAGATCGCCGACCAGGCAGAGAACTACAAAGAGGATGCTAGCGCCCAGCATGATCGACGCGTTCCGTCGCTCGAAGCCCCCATCGCTACTCAAGGGATAGAGGATAGCTGGCACGCCGGCCACTAGGAGGACGTTTGCGATGTTGCTCCCCACGACGTTACCGATGGCCATCCCCGGGTAGCCTGCCAGGATAGCTTCAATGCTGACCACCAGTTCCGGCAGCGATGTCCCGAGGGAGACTACGGTGAGCCCGACGATGAGCGCCGGTACTCGGCTCCGGGTCGCCAGGGCGACGGACCCGCGAACCAAGAAGTCGCCCCCCATGAGCAGGTAGATGAGGCCACCGAAGAGCTGAAGGTAAGCCACGTCTAGGCAGGCTCGGTGGAATCGGGCTCGCCGGCGGCCGACGACCGCTTCCGCGTCTGCTTGAGCTCGGTGATGTCGCGAGCCACCGCATAAAGCAGCCCCGTCTCCGCCTCGGGAAACGAGGTCCACAAGAGATGCTTGTATGTGCCGTCGGCGCAGCGGTAACGGTTCTCGAACGAGACCGTGGGGATTCCCCGGGAGAGCTTATCTACTTCGCGGAGGGTCAACTCGACATCCTCCGGGTGCACGAAGTCGACGAACGGCCGGCTGAGCAGCGCTTCGTTCGGCCATCCCAGCGTCCGCTCCCAGGCCGGGTTGACACGCTTGAAATAACAGTCCGTCCCCGCGATGCACAGCATGTCCAGCGATAGGTCGAAGAATCTCTCGAATTCGTGTAACAGCGTCACCTGTCGCTCCAGCTCCTCCGCCATCTGATTGAACGTGCGGGCGAGGAAGCCGATCTCGTCTTGCCTGTCTGTCCTCGCTCGAGCGTCCAGCTCACCGTCCCGGATTCGGTTAGCGACCCCGGCCAGATCGTGGATCGGCTTGGCGAATAGGAAGCCTAGGAAGATCCCGACCACGATTGCGAACGCCGAGAGCGAGAGGCCGAGGCGGATCAGATTGCCTCGGAAATCTTGGATCGGCTTCCATTCCTCGGCAGCATCGAATTTCACGATCAGTCCCCAATCGACGTCGGGGAGGTAACGGGTCGCCGCCCAGACCGGTTGTCCGCGCCGGTCGACAAGGCCCTCGGAGTAGACGGCATCTTCGCGCATCATGACCAGTGCGGCTGGATCGTCTATCCGTTCCAGGCTAACAGTGCTGGGCGGACCACCGGGCTCCGGGCGCTCAGAACGGAGAACCCGCACACTCTCGTCTTCGCCCGGCAGTACTACCAGCGTTTCACCTGTTTCGCCGAGACCAATAAAGCTCCCGGTGACATCGACGAGCTCGCTGGCACTCAACTGGACCAAGAGGGCACCTACGCGATCCCCCTCCCACCATAGTGGCGCAACGAAGCCGACCCCCAGTCCGTGCTCCTCGTCGCTTGCGACGCCCTCATAGACCGGAAGCTCGCCGTCGGGCAGGCGCGCGGCTGCCAAATCCGACAGCCCCGCCGTCTCCAATTCCGCAGTCGATGCCACCGCACGGCCATCGATGTCATAGACTGTGAGGCTCTGCACTGTCCCCGCGGCGCGACGCGCGTCCTCAAGAATCCGCTGGATACGCTCTCGCTCGACGGAACTGCCGGTGAGGTTGTAGGTGCTCAGGCTCGACCTGAGCTGAGTCCGACTGGCGATCAGATTGACACGATCCTGCCAGCTCCGGAACACCCTCTCGAGGTCCTGCTTCTTTGTCTCGGCGAGCGATTCGAGCTGGCGAAGCGAGTTGTCTCGCAGAAGACGGCCGGCAGCCGTGTAAGCCACGGCACCCAGGGCGAGCAAGCTGCCCAGCGATACCGCCACAAGGGCGAAGACGAGCTTGGTACGAATATCCACGTTTGGCCAGGGCGACTGTGAAGGTACAATCCTCTCCTACAAACCGGGACAGGTCAAGGCCCCGTCTCGGTCCGGTGCCAACAACGCGCCGAGGCACCGCGACAGTCTCTCCTGACTTCTGTGGCGTGGGTGCAAGATCCGTCTGCCGACCATTTGAGACGGAGTCACCCTATCCCACCATCTTTCAAGGGCTAGCCGGCGCCGGCCCCCGCTGGCCCGGTGGATGCATCTCGACCCAGTCGGCGTGGGACCTCCCCCTGCCGCGCCGTCGGCTGTCCGAACCTCCGCAGCCGCACCCGCCGCGGTACGTCAAGGAAAAACATGACGCGACGCGCACCGAGGATTTGCGACCTCTATCGTAACGACCTCGAACGACATTTGTTTGCGCCGGAACCGCGCAACAGGCGACAACGGCGGAGCGGCTCCTCGCTGGCCGACTGGCTGCGGGTCGGCACGGCGGTCCTCATCTGGGTGCTGTCCAGCGGCCGCTAAAGCGCGCCCGCGGCGACGGCCGGTCACCTCCAAATGACCCGGTTACATCGCCGCCGCCAGAATTCGGCTCGCCACGAACGGCTCGACCGCGCCCAGGTATTGCGAGTTGTAGTTGGGGATCGCTGACGTCACCACGACCACCACATCGACGTCCGGCGCGACAAAGATATCCTGGCCACCGTACCCAGAAGCGAAGTAGTAGTCACGTCCCGCAGCCACCCCTCTCCACCAGAGGTATCCGTACCCGCAGAAGCCTGCGTAACTCTTAAGCGAGATCAGCGGAAAGTAGAGAACGCCTCATGAACCCATCCCTTTGAAGCGTCAGAGCCCGTGCGGGAGCGCTGCCACCCGGATGCAATTTGCCGACCCCGTTCGAAGGGCGCCACGTGCCTCAAACCACGGCCTGGCCGGCACGGTTTTGTGGAGCTATGCCAGGCACTATTATTGCCCTCCCAACCGCAGTCCCCAGCCGCTCGCTCACCAAGGAGTCTAGGATGGAACAGCTTGTCTACCTGGATAATGCTGCTACCAGCTTCCCGAAGCCGGATGTCGTGCACGACACAGTTCGGGACTTTTACCGCCAGAACGGGGTCAATCCAGGCCGTACCGGCTGCGACCTCGCCCTGAACGCCGAGCACATGATCCACGGTACGAGGCAGCGTCTGTCCGCTCTCTTCAACAAGAGCCTGGTCGATGCGGGCATCGAGAAAGACCCGAACCGGCTGGTCTTCACGATGAACGCGACCATGAGCCTCAACCTGATCATCAACGGCATGGTCAATTCCGGCGATCATGTCGTGACAACGATGCTCGAGCACAATTCCGTCATTCGGCCGGTCAATCACAAGGTGAAGGATGGCGCCGAAGCGACCTACGTGGTGCCGGACGGCGAGGGCTATATCGACCCTGAAGAGATCCGGAAGGCCATCCGCAAAAACACGACGCTCGTCATCGTGAACCACGCCTCGAACGTCACCGGCGTCGTCCAGGACCTCAAGGCCATCGGAGCAGTGTGCAAAGACGAAGGGGTCCCGCTTGCGGTCGACGCCGCGCAGACAGCGGGCGTGCTGCCCATCGACATGCCCGAGTGCAACATCAGCTTCCTCTCCTTCACCGGCCACAAAAGCCTCTTGGCACCCACCGGAACCGGCGGGATCTGTGTGGCGGACGACGCGGAGATCGAGGGAACTATTTACGGCGGCACCGGCGTGCGGAGCGCCATTCCATACCACCTCGAGGATTACCCCTTCAGGCTCGAGGCCGGCACACTGAACCTGGCCGGAATCGCCGGGCTCTCGGCGGGCCTCGGTTGGATCGAGGAGAAGGGCCTCGAGAACATCCACGGACACGAGATCGGACTGCTCGCCATGCTGCAGGAGGGTCTCGCAGCGATCGAAGGCGTCACGGTCTGGGGGACGAAAAACCTGGAGCGGCGCGTCGCCACCATGTCTGTGACCGTCGGTGACCGCGACGCCGAGGATGTCGGTACAATCCTCGACGTCGACTACGGGATACAGACGCGCACGGGGCTGCACTGCGCCCCGCTCATCCACGAGCACCACGGCACGACGCCTCGCGGCACGGTCCGCTTCTCGGTGGGACCGTTCAATACCGAAGAACAGATCGAGACCGCGATCGAAGCAGTGGCGGCGATCGCCACCGGCAGCTGGGGCTGACTCCCCTGAACGCTCTGCCGGTAGTAAGATTCTATAGATATGACTGACGAGACTGCAGCGCCGGCCGCGGCGCACGAGTCCGCGCACCCTGGTAAACCCAAGTCCGTCGTCGTTCTCTACAATCAGGTGGGCGAGGACTGGTACGAGAAGCTGCAGCAGGTGGACCCTTCGACCCTGCCGTTCGAGCCCGAATACCCGGTCCACGTCCCCACGGTCAAAGAGGAGTACGGTGAAGTCGCCCGTGCGTTGCGGCGGGCGGGTTACCGAGCGCGTGCCGTCAACCTCGAGAACGACCTGCGCCGGCTGGAGCGGGTGCTAAAGCGGAACCGGCCGGACGTCATCTTCAACCTGGTAGAGTTCTTCCACGACGACGCCGGCTTGGAGGCGGCAATCGCCGGGATGTACGACGTGTATCGCATCGCCTACACCGGTGCCGCACCATTCGCCCTGTCGCTTTGCCAGGACAAAGGACTCACGAAGCGCGCGCTCCAAGACCACGGTGTGCCGACGCCACGATTCAAGGTCCTCTACGAACCGAAGCTGCCGAAGCGGCTGGCCCTTCGCTACCCAATCATCGTCAAGCCGGTGTGGGAAGACGCCAGTGCGGGGGTAAGCAGGGACTCAGTGCTCTACGAGCCCGACCGCCTTGAGGAGCGTGTGCGCCACATCTACGACGAGTATGGCGCCATCATCATCGAGGAGTTCATCGACGGTCGCGAGCTCCACGTCTCTGTTTGGGGTAACGACCCGCCCGAGGTCTTGCCACCGGTCGAGTTCGACTTCTCCGAGTTGCCGCCAGAGTATCCGCCGATCATCACCTATACGGCAAAGTGGAATCCGCTATCCGAGATCTACCACAAGGTCCACACGGTCTGCCCGGCGTCACTTCCCAAGCGGGTACTGAAGAAGGTCGAGGCTGTGGCGATCCGCGCCTACCAGGCGACGGAGTGCCGCGACTACGCCCGCCTCGACATCCGCCTCAAGGGGGACAAGCCTTACGTGCTGGAGGTGAACCCGAACCCCGACCTCACGGAAGGCGTCTCGTTCATGGACTCCGCCGAACAGGCCGGCTACTCCTTCGACGAGGCGTTGGCGCATATCGTCGAGCTGGCCGGTGAGCGGCGACTGGCGCCCGAACCGCCGGTCCAGTTGCCGGGTGAAAGGAGGCCCGGCGAAGACCTGGGGCTCTTCCCCAAGATCGAGTCACCGTCCGCCGATCCGCAGCCCGGACCGTCGTCCAAGACCGATACGTAGCCCCCCCCCGGACTCCGCCATTGCACCTTTGCCCGCCTCGGCACAGTCTAAGGAGTTGAGTTCCAGCCACACTTGATAGAGACGGAGGGAGAGCGATGCGAGCCCACCGACCCACCCTCATCGTCCTCCTGTTCGGCTTGCTCTTCGGGCCGCAGGCAGCCGCGCAGGAGCGAGTGCCGACACAGGAAGAGTTCTTCGAGGTCGTACGCACAGAGGGCGTGGCGAAAGCGGTCGAGCTTTTCCACGCCGTGCGACATCAGCACCCCGACGCGGTCATCTTCGCCGAGTACCCGATGAACAATCTCGGCCTACGGTACCTGTACGGGGGCCGAGTGGAAGAAGGGATCGAGCTGCTGAAGCTCAACGTTCTGGCGTATCCCGACGCCTACAACACCTACGACAGCCTGGCCGAAGCGTACATGATCTCCAGGGGGATTTCGAGGCGGCGATCGAGAACTACGAGGTATCGGTCGAGTTGAACCCGGACAACATACGCGGCGTTCGGTACATCTACCTCCTCCAGCACTATACCAAGGAAGAGCACTACATCACGATGCGGGACGGCGTGAGGCTGTTCACGCAGATCTACATCCCCAAAGACCGGAGCCAGACCTACCCGATCCTGTTCAGGCGCACGCCCTACTCGGTCGGCTACTACGGGCCGACGTACTTTCACCAGCGTCTCGGTCCGAACGACCTCTACCCGAGCGAAGGCTTCATCTTCGTCTACCAGGACGTGCGTGGAAAGTACATGTCAGAGGGCGAGTTCGCCGTCATGCGGCCTCACCAGCCGGACAAACGGGGGCCTCAGGACACCGATGAGAGCAGTGATACCTACGATACGATCGAGTGGCTTTTGGAGAACGTTCCGAACAACAACGGCCGCATCGGCATTTACGGCATCTCCTACCCCGGTTTCCAGGCGGTAATGGGGATGATCGATGCGCACCCGGCGCTCGTGGCGTCGTCCCCACAGGCATCGCCCGCCGACATGTGGACCGGGGACGACTTCCACCATAACGGCGCCTTCCGCCTCATGTACACCTTCGATTGGCTGGTCCGCAGCGCCAGTCAGCGGGCCGGCCCGTCCACCGCTGGCTCGACACGCTTCGACTACGGCACACCGGACGGCTATCAGTTCTTCCTGGACCTCGGCGTACTATCCAACGTCGATGCGCGATATCTGCACGGCCGCGTCCCGACCTGGAACGAGTACATGGAGCACGGCGACTACGACGACTACTGGAAGAGACAGAGCGTGCTGCCACACCTTCAGGACATCGACCTGGGCGTGCTGCACGTCGCCGGCTGGTTCGACGCCGAAGACTTCCGTGGCCCGATGGACATCTACTACACCCTGGAAGAGAAAAATCCCGACAACAAGAGCACGATCGTCATTGGGCCCTGGCGCCACGGCGGCTGGGCGTCGATGGACGGGGACGCGCTGGGCGAGATCAACTTCGTGCAGAAGACCGGCGAGTACTTCCGTGAGCACGTGGAGTTTCCGTTCTTCAACTACTACCTGAAGGACGAGGGGCCACTCGATCTACCCGAGGCGCTGGTCTTCGAGACCGGATCCAACGAATGGCGGTCTTACGACCACTGGCCTCCAGAGGAGACGACAAAGAAGTCCCTCTATTTCCACGCTGGCGGCGGGCTTTCGTTCGAGTCACCCTCCGGCGAGGCAAGCGACTCCCACGACTCCTACTTCAGCGATTTGGACAAACCCGTACCCTGGTCGGCGGATATCGCCACACGACAGGGGCACCTCTGGATGGTCGAGGACCAGCGGTTCGCGGCGCGCCGGCCGGACGTATTGGTGTACCGGTCCGACGTACTGACCGAGGACATCACCATCGCCGGCCCTGTAATCGCCAACCTCTTCGTGTCGACGACCGGTACCGATGCCGACTGGATCGTCAAGCTGATCGATGTATACCCGGACGGGAGCTGGCAACGCGGCGCCGACTCCGGCATGCGGATGGGCGGCTTTCAGATGCTGCTGGCCGGTGAAGTGTTCCGCAGCAAGTACCGCAACAGCTTCGAGAACCCCGAGCCCATGGTTCCGAACGAGGTGACGGAGATCAGCTTCGACCTCGGTGACAAGTGCCACACGTTCCAGAAAGACCACCGCATAATGGTGCAGATTCAGAGCACGTGGTTCCCCGTGATCGACCGCAACCCACAGACCTTCGTCGATATCTATCACGCGACCGAGGAGGACTATCAAAACGCGACGCACACGGTTTACCGGACGCCCGACCTCCCTTCGCACCTCGATGTCCTCGTCGTGGAGCGCCATTGATAAAAAGCGTCAACGAGCAGCGGCTTGAAGACGCGGATGTTCGAGTACGTACTCGGCCAGGCCATCGAGCATGGTGCCGACACGGTGGTGGCGGGTGCAGCCGTTCAGTCGAACTACTGCCGTCAGCTCGCCGCCGCCTGCGCGAAGCTGGGTCTCGAGTGCCATCTGCTGCTTCGGAAGGTGCGCGGCGCAGCGGAGGACGAGATCCAGGGGGGCTGCTGCTCGACCTGCTAGTGGGTGCGAAGGTCGAGATCATCGAGGGGATCGAGTGGGCCGAGCACGGCGAGCGCATCTGGGAACGCACCCGCCGGCTGGAGTCACAAGGGAAGAGGGTGTACATCGGGCGAGTCGGCGACGAATCGCGACTGGGGCGCTATCTGTCGCGCACCACGGCGGAGGGCGCGCGGGCTTCTTCCGAGCCGCAGCCAACGGTCACCAGCTGCAACAGAGGGAAAGTCGAGAGAGCGACTCCAAGCCATCTCATCGTTAGCGACCCTTTCGATTAGGATGGCGGGGCTCGCTCGCAGCGCTTCACCACCCAATCTGACGGGCCTGGCGCCGAAATCGTTGGTCCAACTACCCTTGGTCCACCGGGGCCGCGCCTCAGGTCCCCTCTTCCCTACCCTCCTTCACCAGCTTCGCTCGTTCCTCGAGGTGCTCTTCCATCTCCAGGTGCGGCACACCCTCGGTCCACCAGTCGGGCGCCGGCTCGCCTTTGAGATAGTGGTCGAAGAACTCGCGCATGCGGACCGTGTAGTCTTTTTGGTTCTCCGGCTTGCGCACACCGTGGTTCTCGCCAACGTACTGGAGCATCACTACGGGTTTCTCCAACCGCCGTAGCGTGTTGAAGTACTCGATCCCCTGGTTCCAATCGACGGCACCATCCTCATCGTTGTGCAGCAGCAGGAGCGGCGTCGTTACGTTCTCGGCGAAGTAGACCGGCGAGTTCCGCGTGTAGGCCTCCGGCACGTCCCAGTAGCCGCCGCTGAAGCGCCCCTGGCTGCTCTCGAAGATCGGCTGGTTCGCGCTACCGGTGTTCCAATAGATCGAGCTGTACATGCTGACCATGTTGGTAAGCGGCGCTCCGGCCAACGCTGCGGCGAAGGCGTCCGTCTGTGTAATGAGGAACGCCGTCTGGTAGCCGCCCCAGGAATGGCCCTGCAGTCCCACCCGCTCCGGGTCGACGATGCCGGTCTCGATCGCCGCCTGCAAAGCCGGGAGCACACACCAGACCGCCGACATCCCGGGGTCGTCCACCCGATACGTGATGTCGGGCATCAGCACCGCGTAGCCGTTGCTGGTATAGACCGACTTGTTGAAGCCGCGAGCGCTGGGCGTGGTGTAGCGGTTCAGAGTCTGGGACATCCTCTCATATATATAGACGATGGTCGGATAGCTCTTCCCTTCCTCGTAGTCCGCCGGCAGGTGGAGAGCCGCCTGTAGCCGATCACCATGCTCGCTCTCGTAATCGAGCAGCATGGAGCCCGCGGTCCAAGTGAACTCCGACTGCTGCGGGTTGGCGTCGGTTATCTGCCGCGGCTGCCTGAAAGATGTGTCGGTGACGTGGTAGTTCGGGAAGTCCTCGTAGGTGTCCCGCGTGAACAGGTAGGTGTCGGCGTCCTCCGCCTTGATCAACGAGCCGTAGCCCGCGTCGTCCCACGCCAGCAGCTCGACACCCGGCCTACCGCGGTTGATCCTTCCAAGACCCGCCTTCTTAGTCCACTCGCCGTAGGGAGCGAGGTAGATCGGCTCCGACAGGTCGATCCCTTCCTCGTCCGGGTCGAGGACGAAGCGCCGACGATACCGGATCCCGTCTGTTTTGCCGTTCACGGTCAGGTTGGTGCCCCGGTCACCGTGAACGGCCACCCGCCAGATGTCCCAGTTGTCGTACAGCAGCACCGCCCGGCTATCGCTTGTCCAACCGATGGGATAGATCGGTGGATCGACGACGGGGCGGTCGTTCTCCGTGTTGATGAACGACGCCGGTACCTCCTGCGTGATCGTATAGTGACGGCCCCCGGCCATCTCGTAGGTGTGGAATTGTCCGTCCCCATAGTAGAGGAGGTGGCCTCCATCGGGCGCGAGCCCAAACGCCCAGCGGTTGCCCTCCAGGGCCAGCGAGCGTTCGCCGCTGCGCATGTCGATGGCATAGACATCGCGGTAGCGACGGCCGTCCAGATTGCCCATCAGCTCGTAGTCGTCATCGTCGTACCCGATGGCCCAGCGCCCTTTTGGCGAAGCCGTCACCTGCCGGACATTGTCGTCGGCCAGGCGGATAAAACGGTCCTCAGCCACCCGGTAGAGCGACAGATAGCTGAACTCCTTGTCGCGCCCCTCCTGGACCTGCTGCATCGACTGCAGCCTTTCGTCCTGCCAATGCCAGATCACCAGGTCCGGCATCTCCTCCTCATCCTCTTCAGCCGCGCCGCGCCGCGCCGGCGTCTCTTCCTCTTCTTCTTCTTCTTCTTCTCCCTCTCCTTCGCCCTCGCCCTCTTCCTCTTCATCCTCCTCGGCACTCTCCTTCAGCTCCACCTCGTGGATCCCGAACAGAATGGCGTCCAGCGGCTCGGTCCATTCGGGGTCTCGATTGGGTGAGATCGTCATGCCCTCGGGAAAGTCCGGATCCTCCTGTGGGTCGTAGATGACCTTTGTGGGCCCGCGGTCACCGAAGTCATGGAAACCGACCAGGCTGTAGAGCGGGTCTTCATAGTCTTCGTCCTCAACCCCCTTTAGTGCCGCGAGGCCATCGCCCTCGTCGGTCCAGTTCAATCGCCGGTACGCCGCCTCATCGCTCTCCAGGACGCGGACCACACCGGTCTGCATGTCTCTGAGTTGTACGCCGTTGCCGGCCTGACCGTCGGTGTCGATGAGCCAGGCCAGCCGGCGGCCCGACTCGTCGAACGCGAACTCCGACACGTTGCCGATGCTGAGCTGCGCCCCGCTCTCCAGTTCGTAGAGCAGCAAGTCGGAGCCCCGCGCCCGCTCGCCGCTGTTTCGACCTCCGAGAAGCCCCTGGGGTGCATAGCGGTGGAGCGCGATCCAGCCACCGGCCTCACCGGCGAACTGGAAAGCACGAACGTCCTCGAACTCGGTAAGCTCTCCCGTGGCCAGCTCGACCAGCCCTACCTTGTTACGCGCCGGCTCTTTCTCCTTTTCCAGCCGCCTTGCCGCCGCGCGGTCTGGATAGATCACGAAAGCAAGCCAGCGCGAGTCCTCCGAAAACGCCAGCGAGCCAGCAAAGCCCGGCGCCTCGCC
>JBDHJU010000109.1:0-10422 GCA_039586755.1 Gemmatimonadota bacterium
AACAGGCTGGAAGGCCGCTTCCTGTCTCGTTTCGCGTCCGATGGACCCCAATAGTCCTCGGGTCTTTTCGTACTTTTAATCCGCAGGTCGTGGGTTCGAGCCCCACCCCGGTCACTCTCCATTTCGAAGAACCAGAACAACCTCGGACTTCCTGACAGCAGCTCGACAGCTCTCGCGGTGACGAAGGCGGTGACAAATAGTGTCACCACTGTTGGCACCGTGACCAACCGAGACCCCAGACAAGTCTGAAGAACGGCGGATTGGCGCGCCGCAGTTCTGGCTTGCCGAGATTCCTCAAAGTGCGACCAACGGACTGAGTGTCCGCTACGCTCCAAACATCGCACGCCCATCTGCCACCTGGGAGGGCACATACGACACACGGGACGGGAGAACTGTTGCGCGGTGCGGCCTCTCGACCGGTCCGCGGGTTGCTGACCCGAGGACTTCGCCAAGGGATGTGCCCGCTCGTTGCTGCCCGCTCGCTGGGGCTGCATCTTTAGCCACAACCGGGTGCCCTTAATCCCACATACCTCATACCGCAGGTAGCAGCTATGTCCGGTCTCAAGCGGCTACTAGTTGAGGCCCATCAGCGTTCGCTGTGGCAGGCGCTGCTGGTCTACCTTGGGGCGTCGTACGCCGTCCTCGAGGCGGTGACTTTGTTCCGGGACGAATTCGGTTTACCTGACTGGCTCCTCCCGGTAGCCCTTATCCTGCTGCTCGTAGGGCTGCCAGTAGTTGTGGTGACCTCGCTGGCCAAAGAAGAGGTCTACGGCGACGATGTGCCGGAAGAGCATGTGGAGGCGGCGGCGGAAGAGGATCGGCGACTGCGGTTGCTGACTTGGCGGAATGCCGTTTTGGGGGTTGTGGGCGTGGTGGTGGCGCTGGCTACCTCGGCTGGCGGCTACATGGGTCTGCGAGCTGCGGGTATCGGTCCTTTCGGCACCCTGATAACCAAGGGCGTGCTTGAGGAGCGTGACCGGATCGTGCTCGCCAACTTCGAGAACCGCACGCCTGACTCTCTGGTCGCTTATGGAGCGACGGAGTGGTTCCGCACGGCGCTGTCCCAATCCCCTGTGGTCACACTCGCCGGCGGAGACTATCTGGCCGGGGTGCTACAAAGGATGGGGAAGGACCCGAGCGTGCCGATGGACTACGAGTTGGCGCGTGAGGTGGCGGTCCGTCAGGGGCTCAAGGCGGTCATCGCAGGCGAGGTGATCGCGGTCGGTGGTAGTTATGTGGTCTCGGCCCGGTTGGTCGCCGCGGAGACGGGGGAGCCCTTGTGGACCGGTAGCGAGACGGCGCAGGGGTCGGCGGCAATCATCGACGCCGTTGATCGACTATCCAGGCACCTGCGCGAGCGGGTGGGAGAGTCGCTCAAGACGATCCGGGCCAACGAGCCACTGCCTCAGGTTACCACGACTTCGCTCGAGGCACTGCATCGGTATTCTCTGGGACGTCAGGCTCATTTCAGGGTGAACATGGTTCGGGCCACAGCCTTCTACGAGGAGGCTATTGCCCTCGATTCAAGCTTTGCCATGGCCTACAGGGGGTTGGGTGTTGGCTTCCAAGCCCTGGACCAAATGGAGCAGGCGCTGCAGATGTATACCAAGGCCTACGAGTTGCGCGAGCATGCGACACTGTTTGAGCGTTACTACATAGAGGGAGATTACCACTGGCACGTGACTGAGGATATCAGTGCAACAATCCAAGCCTACGAGATGTTGGTGGAGGCCAGCGATAGCACTTGGGGGACGCACAACCTCGCCTTGCTGTACACAAGTGAGCGAGACGACCCTGAACGTGCGGAAAGGCTCTATCGCAAGAGCCTAGAGTTCTCCGACTCCACGATTCTCCACCTGACCGCCCTGGCCGTGACTCTGGCTGCCCTTGACAAGGTGGATGAGGCCATCGTGCTGTTTGAGCTTGCCAATGAGAAGGCCGGTGAAGACGAAACACAATGGCAAATCGGGATGGCGATGAGTGAGCGACTCGCCGCCCTCACACGGCTCCGCGGCCGGATTGCGGAGGCCGAGCGTCACTTGGACGACGTCATCAGAACCGCAGAGGAACACGGTTGGCCGGTGGGCGCAATACGATTCGCGACCGAGCAGGGCTCTATGGACCGCTGGTTCAGAGGCGATACGCTGGCAGCGCTACGGAGGGTCGAAGCGGCGCTCAGTCGCTGGCAGCTCGATTCGATGCCACTCCGTCCCTGGGTCTACGCCTACCCTTACCTCGTTGATTTCTACGCTTGGGCCGGTCAAACCGAACGGGCGAGGGCCTATCTCGCGGAGCTCGAGGAAAAGGCTGACTCCGTGGGCTGGGACATCGCGGAGTTGCGCCACCATTCTCTCGGTCACATCGCTCTGAACGAGGGACGGCCGTACGACGCAATCACCGAGTACGAGTCTGCAGACCGACTTGATGAAGATCGCCATCGTGCGGTCGCCGAACGGGCATTTGCCTACGACCAGGCGGGCGAATCGGACTCCGCGCTCGCTGTCTACGACCGGTACGTAACGATGCGCTCAGACTGGGACGACTCGGGGTGGAGAGACTGGAACGACTCGTGGTGGCTCGCGCTGGCCTACGAGCGCATGGGCGCCCTCTACGAACAGCGGAGCGACACGGCGAAGGCGGTCTCCAACTACGCCAGGTTCGTGGAACTGTGGCAGAACGCCGATCCCGAGTTGAAGCCGCGGGTCGAGGCAGCGCGCCAGGCGATCGAGGCACTATCGACTGAACGGTAGGGAAGCAGACTTTCTGATAGCTTGCGAACTCAACATGTAGACTAGGCACGTTGCCATGCTCTGGAATCGAAGCAGAGGCGAATCTATCGACCTGCGTCGGCCACGAGAGGAATCCGGCAGCTTCGGCAGGATGGGTCGGCGCGTATTCCATGTGGCCGTTCTGGGTATGACGATTGTAGCGGGCGCCGCCCTAGTGCTGGAGCTGCTTGCCACTGTGCGACCGAGCGTCTTCCCCATCAAGGAAACGACTTTCCGGCGGTACACGCAGTGTGCGGGTGTCGGACGTGACGAGGATTGTCAGGTCCTGGCGTATTGGAGTGTGGAGTCGGTTCGCCAGCCGTCCGAAGTCCGCGTCGGGGATGACATCCTCTCGATCAACGGCCGATCCGTTGCGTCGCTCCAATCGTCCGGCGAGGAGCGAGCGGTTTTTCTGGAATCGCTGACGGGAGCGCGAACGCTATCGCTCCTCCTGAGGCGTTCCCGGCTGCCGGAGACCGGCACGGCTTCCGAGTTCCGGTATCTGGGAACTAGCCGGTCAGGAGGGGGCGCGTACTCTCGCTCGGCCGATCGCGACACCTTGAGGGCGGGCGAGACACTGCCAGACGTTCTGGCGCGTTTGGCTCCGGGTGGTGACAGTCTTACCGCGGTCGAGGTGGCCGAGATCGCAGAAGGCGTACTGGGCTATGAGGGCTTGCCGCCGCTCGAGCCCGGAGCCGTGATCAGGGTCTACAGATACAGAGTGGGTGGTGGCGCGCTGAGCCCCGATGACGCGGTGCCGGGTGTAACTCTAAGCTCCCCCGAAGGGGAGGAAGTCCGGCTGATCCGTGGGGAGGACGGTTGGGGCCTGTCTGTTGTGGAGCTACCGGTCGAGATTGGCCTCATGCGTATCCCTTGGCGGGAAGCGGTGAGCGCTCTCGCCTTTCGCCTGGCCATTATGTTAGTGCTTCTGGAGGGGTTTCTCGCACTACGGGCGAAGTCGAGCGAGGCCGCGCTACCGCGGTTTGTGCTACTCTGTCTTCTGTTCGCATTGCCCGCCCCCCTCTTCCTCATGGTGTCTTGGTACAGGGTGACAGAACCGGCTCTCGCCATCGGCGGGGTCGCGATCTCGACGCTTCCCCCGCCCCTTATCGGTGTGGGAGTGCTGCTAGCGGTCGTTCTGGTCCTTGTCTTCCTCGGCTCGTTTCTGCGCCTGTTGCACGTGTTTCCCTCGGCTGAACCGCAGCTTGCGAGCCGTTTTCCCGTTCCACGCGTGATACCTGCCATAGCGATGATCGGCAGCGTCGTTTGGGTCGTAGTGGTGTGGCCGATGATAGGGAGAGCGGACATTAAGTGGAGTCTTTTTCTGTACTCGTCTGCGCTTGTGATGTTCCTTGTCATCGCTGCGATACTATTCGTCATCACGCGAATAATCCGGTTGGCGAAGGCGCAGGCCCGGATCGAGCGCGACCTGGAGGGTTCGGGCAAGGCTCGCATCGCGCTGTTCGGGATCCGGTACGGGTTCCTGATGTTGGCGCTTGCCCTGGTCCTGTCGATGGGGCCAAGGGGTTACACCACAGCGATGCCGTGGACCGTGACGCTCGACAATTCGCTGACACTCTTAAACAACCTGCTGGTCCCAATCGGCTTGATCGCGCCCTTCGTAGGCTTCTTCATCGCTATCGTGGGGCGCGGGCTGTGGGACGTTGAGCTGATCGTCAAGCGAAGCACGATCTACTCGGCGTTAACCGCTCTGTTCGTCGTCGCGATTCTCTCCTTGGAGGTCACTATCGAGGCCGTTCTCCCCGGCCGTCTGTTCGGAGTCGCGTGGGTGGACAATCTCAGTGTTGCGGGTCTGGCGGCCGGTGTCGTCGCTGTATCCCATCGATGGGTCAAGAACGGGCTAACCCGCCGGTTCTTCCCGGAATCCATCGGGTTCGACCGCGCCATTGAGGAAGTGTCAGAAGACATAGCCTCAACGGAACCGGAGGCTTCGCCGGGAGAATATTTGGGCGAGAGGCTTGCGTTGGCTCTGGGCGCTAGTCCGTGTGTAGTTCTGTCGCGACTCGGAGAGAACCTGTTTCAGAAAGTGTGGAGTACCGGGGAAACCGCTCCTACCGCTCTGGTGGCTGGGGCAGCGAGCACGGCCCTGGAACTGGATCCCTCGGCGATAGTGATGACCGACGACGGTCCTGTGCTGGTGGCCCGGATCGGGAAGGGGGATACGTACCCGGGTCTGCTGCTGCTCGGCCCGCGCCGTGGTGGACGGTTCTATACAAGCGACGAACGGCGCCTACTCACGCCGCTGCTGAACCAGGCCGCGATGCTTTTGAGACGTAGCAGCTAATCCCTGGAATACGGCCCTGACCTCTCAGCAGGCACCCGCGTGCGCGCCCAGAAGCTGCTGGAGGAGTTGCCGTCCGGCCTGAAGAGCGGACGCTGCTTTAAGGCAAGAGTCAAGCAACAGCAAGTAGACCTACAACGGACTGAGTGTCCGTGGGTTTCGCACTTGGTGCCCATGTACCGTAGACCTGCAAGGCTATATTGTCAGAGAGACTGGCCGCCGAGCAAGAACTCGTACGCCACGCGAGAAGCAGTAGTCATGAAGAACGAGAATGAATCAGGATCTGCTGGCCATATCGGGCCGGTCCAGTCGGTAGCCGTGTCGCCCGAGGGGCGATACGTTCTGTCCGCCGGTGAGGACGGGACCATCCGTGTGTGGGACGTCTACAGCGGCACTGAGCTCCAGTGCCTTCGAGGGCATGCGCAGCGAGTCAATGCACTGTCCGTCTCTGCGGACGGCCGCTACCTGCTGGCTGGCGATGCAGGCGGCAGCCTTGCGTTGTGGGACCTGGAGACGGGAAGCGAGCGGTATACGCTGACCGGCCACAACCAAAGGGTCAACTCGGTGGCCCTCGCGCCGAGCGGGCTCTACGCCGTTTCCGGCTCAGCGGACAAGACGCTCAAGGTCTGGGACGTGGAGCTGGGGCGGGAGGTTCGCACGCTTGCCGGCCATACCGGTGAAGTCGGCTCGGTGGCGCTCACGCCGGAAGGAAGGTACGCGATATCCGGCTCGGGCGACAACGACATCCGGGTCTGGGACCTCGAGCGCGGGGAGACCGTGCGTACCCTGACAGGCCATGGCCGTGCTGTCAGAGCCGTGGCAGTGACTCCAGATGGACAGCGCTTGGTATCCGCTTCGGCCGATGGGACGCTCAGGATCTGGGATCTGAACCTTGGAACTGAGCTGCTAACGCTCCGTGGACACACCGGTGAGGTATTGGCGGTGGCCGCTTCACCGGATGGCCGGCAGATCGTAAGCGGCGGTGACAAAACGGTACGGGTTTGGGATGGCGAGTCCGGACTCGAGATATGCAGCCTCAGCGGCCACGAGGGCGAAGTACGCAGCGTGGCCTTTGGCAGCGACGGCAGGCGGGTGGTGAGCGGATCTGCGGACGGCACGGTCCGGATATGGGACGTCGATAGCGGACGGACAGAGCGCATATTGGGCGTGGCCGCTGTCGGCACGCCCTTGTTGGAGGCCGCCAGGCGCGGGCATGCCGAGGTTGTTGAGCTTCTTGGCCCATCGAGGCACAGCGACGTCAGCGAGACACCGTTTGAAGGTACCGCCGAAGATGAAGACCGATCGCAGGCGCGTGGCGACCTGGGAGAGGCGATGGCCCTCCTCAGGGAGGAGGAGCGGATCTGCCGGGAGGTCGGTTACAAGGAGGGGCTAGGGAGGTCTCTCAGGAACCAAGCTCGAATCCTGCAGGCGCGTGGCGACCTGGATGAGGCGGCGGCCGCCCTCAGGGAGGAGGAGCGGATCTGCCGGGAGCTGGGTGACAAGGAGGGGCTAGGGAGGTCTCTCAGGAATCTAGCTCGCATCCTGCAGGCGCGCGGCGACGTGGATGAGGCAATGGCTCTCCTCAGGGAAGAGAAGCAGTTCTGCCCAGAGCACGACACCGTGGACTGTACAGTTTTCGCGCCCCCTGAGGCTCGAGTAGGAGAGTCCATCTTGGTGCAGGTGTTCGCGCACGTTCCTGAACGGGCAAGCGAAGCGCAGCAGACTGCCGTAATGATCGACGAAGAGGCGGAGTTCCGCGGTGTAACGTCACTAGATACTGAAATCGCTCGTGGGTCAAAGCTGACATTCGAGATAGTGCTTCACGACCTTACGGTTCACGATCCAGTGCGAGACCTGACATGGCGCTGCAGGACGCAATCGGTGCAGTTCGAAGTGAGCGTGCCAGTCGGATTTCACCCGCAGACCGTAGTCGGAAGGGTTCTCGTCTCACAAGATACCGTACCGATCGGGCAGGTGCTATTCAAACTCAAGGTCGTTGCGGAGTCGGCGAGTGCCGACACGAATAGCAAGGTCACGGGGGAAATAGCGAGATATCGAAAGGCCTTTATTTCCTATGCATCGAGGGACCGGCCGGAGGTGCTGAAACGCGTATCAATGCTTACAGCCGTCGGCGTCGAATACTTCCAAGATGTCCTGAGCCTTGATCCGGGAGATCGCTGGGCCCAGAAGTTGTATCAGCACATCGACCAGAGCGACGTGCTGTTCCTTTTCTGGTCGAAAGCAGCGAGAAAATCCAAGTGGGTAAGACGGGAATGGAGATACGCTCTTAAGCACAAAGGGGAGGACTTCATTTGCCCCGTGATAATCGAAGGTCCGCCTCCGCCGAAGCCACCTCGCGAGCTCGCCCATCTACACTTCTCCGACAAGGTGCTGTACTTCATGCACGAGGCGTGAGAGGCAGCCTACCCAGGGTTTTAGGGGAGCAAGGGACTGACTGTCCGCTGGCCGGCGTTCAGGGTCCGTACTCTAGGCTGCTCGCAGCGTGCGCGGATCGAGAATCGTTCGTGATACGGGCGAGGCATTGACCGACCGGCCGGTCAGCGCAATTATGCGCGCACCGGGTGATGGGCTGAGATAGTGAAGTCGCTTCCCACTACCAAGACCTCAGCCGTGACTTACTGCACCAACACTGCAATGCTCTGTGCTGGGCATTCCCTCTCGACCAGCCGAAGTCTTTCTGCGCCGCTTGGCCGGCACAGCTCCTCGAGACCGCAAACCGGAGTCACATCATGAATCGCGCATCGAGGAGCTATCTCGCCGCGGTCACTGCCGTCCTGATGGCCGCAGGTTGCCAGGGTGAAAGCGGGACCGTCGACGACGCTGGCCCAACGGAAGGTGTCATAAGCGCAGGTGGCCTCGAGCGACCCTATGTAGTCAAAGGGAAGGGCACGCCGTTGCTGGCGGTCGCCGGCGCCGTCTACGGCTCACGAACGTTCAGAGGTCCGATCCTGGACCACTTCAAGATCTACTCCGTCGACTCGAGGCTCTTTCTTCCTTCGGACTCGGGATTCGATGTCGAGACGATCACGATCGAAAGCCTTGCACAGGAGTGGGATGCGATCCGTGAGGCTTTCGGTTTCGAGACCGTTGCGCTGCTTGGGCATTCGATGTTTGGCAATTTTGCGCTCGAGTACGCGAGGAGATATCCGGACCGGGTGACCCACGTCGTGGTGGTCGGGTGTCCCATTACTGGCGTCTCGGAAGATTTCTTTGCTGCTCAAGATGAGTACTTGGAGTCGCACCCAGAGAGAAAGGCGATCTGGGAACGCAATTGGGAACACCTAACCCAGGATTCGCTCAGCAAGCTGCCACCCGCAGACGCTAGCCTGGTAACTCTGCAGGCCAATGTCCCTCTGTATTGGTACGACGTGACGTTTGACTGGGCACCTATGTGGGAAGGCCAGGCGCAGGGTAACCCGGACGTGGAGGATCGCCTCTACGAACTCCTCGACGAATACGACTTCGTCCAAGGTCTGGGTCAGATCGAAACCCCCGTCTTCGTCGCTGAGGGTCTTTACGACATTATCGTGCCCTATACGCTCTGGGAGGATGTGCTACCGAAGCTCCCGAATGCGACCTTCTATCTCTTCGAGAAGAGCGGACACACTCCCCAATTCGAGGAGCCGGAGCTGTTCGCCGAGAAGCTGATCGAGTGGTTCGAGAAAACCGGTTCGGGCCGGTAGCAGGAATCAACCCTTCTCGTGACCACGCCTCACCGTCGGGCCGGCCCACGGAGTGTGGATCCGAGGGCTGCCCACACGGCTAGGCCCTGCTCGTTGCTACCCGCCTACCACCACCGCATTTTCTAGCACAACGGGGTGCCGTAATCCCACATACCTCAGGCCGCAGGTGGCAGTATGAACCGTCTCAAGCGGCTCATCGCAGAGATCCACCGCCGCTCCCTCCCCCCTGCCATACACCCAGCTCACTGGCCCTCCTCGATTGTGACCGGATTTGTGACCAAGTCTGCCGTCCAAGCCAGTGGACCGGAAATCGCCTCTGTTTTGAGCGGTAAGCGGTAGACGGTGATTCCTTCTACTCCAGCCCTCCTGGGCAGAAACATTCTCCGAGAGAGCGTAAGGTCGGTGGTGGAGACTCAGACCGCGTGCACAGCGTGCGGTACAGCGCCTACGTTTGCGACTCTCGTATGCGCCCTCGTTTGCAGGGTTCCGCAGGCAACAGAGTGCGTAGCATCTCTTGGTGCACCTGTATCGGGCGATTGGCCAGTTCAATCCGCCAGCCCGGCGCGCTTAATGGGCTGAAGTCCGGCAATCTCCATGTGCCATCGAACCGTTCGACTACTAGCGGCAAGGTTCTACGCAGTGTGAAGCAGCGTTGCTCGTCAGCACCGACACGTCCGAGATACGACCTGTCAGAGTAAAACACCCGGGCGCTTGTCTGGCCGTGGTTGATGACGAGAATCGTTGGCAGCCCCGTGTCCGGGTTCATGCCCCGGTGGTGTTGGGCAGTACATGCCGCAAGCACGACGGCCAGCCCGAGGAGCCATCCTGACTTCAGTGGAAGTGGGGTTGCAGTGGTGGTAAGCTGCTCGATGCGCCTCATGGTTCTCCTCCCTCTTTATCCGGCCAGCGAGACTGGCCTGGTGACAGCGTGCGAGCCTATCTTCGGGAGGAGAGATCGACGCCGGGTCTACCCTGGATCGACACGTATCGTCTCGCTGTCGTCTGCCGTTGCGGGGGCCGATGTATTCCCTGCGCTTGCCGCTGCTGGCGTTGCTGGGCACGGCCGGCGACAGGGGCATGAGCCGCGACAAGCTGGCCGGCTACCTTTGGCCCGAGAGCGACGAGGCCGACGCCCGCCACCTGCTCTCCGACTCCGTCTACGTGCTACGCCGAGCGCTGGGCGAGGATGGCATCCTCGCCGTGGGCGAGTTCCTGCGTCTGAACCCGGAGCTCGTCTGGTGTGACGTGGTTGACTTCGAGGCGGCGATCCGGCGGGAGGAAGCCGGGGAGGCGGTGGACCTCTACGCAGGCCCGTTTCTGGATGGCTTCTATCTCGGCGCTGCCGGTGAGTTGGATCAGTGGGTGGAGACGGAACGCCGGCGCCTTGCGGACGGTTACGCGAAGGCGCTGGAGTCGCTGGCCGAGCGGGCCGAATCGGCGAGCGACTACCCGGTTGCGGTGGAGCGGTGGAAGCAGCTGGCGGCTCACGACGCCTTCAATTCCCGCTACATGGTGCGCCTGATGGAAGCGCTTATAGCTGCGGGAGATCCCGGCAACGCGCTCCAACGTGCCCAGGAGCACGAGCACCTTCTGAGGGAAGAGCTGGGTACAGAGCCCGCCCCCGAGGTGCTCGAGTTGGCGGAGCGTC
>JBDHJU010000110.1:0-10016 GCA_039586755.1 Gemmatimonadota bacterium
CTTACGGAACCGGGAACCCGCGATCCCGCATCAGCGCATCGATCGTCGCGTCCCGACCGCGGAACGCCCGATAGGCGTCGGCCGGATCAACCGCGTTCCTGACGGCGAACAGATTCTCGACTAGGCTCTTGGCCAGCTCCCGGTCATAGAACCCGCCCGGCGCTTCGGCGAAGGCCTCCGCCGCGTCGGAGGTCAGGACGTCCGCCCAGATGTAGCTGTAGTAGCCCGCCGCGTAGCTCTCGCCAGACAAGATGTGTGCGAAGTGCGGGCTGCGGTGCCGCATCGGGATCTGCTCCGGCATGCCGAGCCGTTCGATCGGGATCTGCTCCGGCATGCCGAGCCGTTCGAGTGCCTCGCGCTCGAATGCGTCCACGTCCAGGCCCGCCGGGTCCATCGTGTGGTACATCAGGTCCATGAGCGCCGAGGCCAGGTACTCGGTGGTCTCGAAGCCCTGATTGAACGTCGCCGCGTTTCTGATCTTGGCGACCAGTTCGTCCGGGATCGGCTCGCCGGTCTCGACGTGCACGAGATAGTTGTCGATCACTCTGTCCGTCAGGAGCCAGCGCTCCAGCAGCTGCGACTGGAACTCGGTGTAGTCCCGTACACCGCTGTTCAGCGTCGGGTAGTCGACGTTGGACGAAAGGTAGTGCAGCGCGTGGCCGAACTCGTGGAACAGGGTCTCCGCATCGCTCCACGAGACGAGAACCGGCTCGCCCGGCGCTCCCTTGATGAAGTTGGAATTGTTGGAGCCGAGCGGCGTCTTCGGGCCGTCGAAGGTCTCATGGCTGCGATACGAGGACGCCCAGGCGCCGGACCGCTTTCCCGTACGCGCGAACGGATCGAGATACCAGACACCGACGTGGTCGCCGGTCTCTCTGTTCGTGACCTCCCAGACCCCTACGTCCGGATGGAAGGCCGGCACCGAGCCCTCCGGTACCGGCGTGAAGTCGAAATTGAATACCTCGCCGGCGACGTACAGCATCGCTTCGATCAGTTTGTCGAGCTGCAGGTACTGCTTTACTTCGTCGGAGTCGAGATCGTACTTCGCCTTGCGGACTTTCTCCGCGTAGTAGCGATAATCCCAGGGCGCGATCGTGATCCCGGCGCCCTCGGCATCGGCGATCGCCTGCATGTCGGCGACCTCCTCCTCGACGCGGGCGAGCGCCGCCGGCCACACCGCTTCCAGCAGCGCGAACGCCTGCTCCGGCGTCTTGGCCATGCGGTTCTCCAGCCGCCAGGCGGCGTAGTTCTCGTAACCGAGGAGCTGGACGCGCTCGTGGCGTAACTGCAGGATCTCCGGGATCAGCGCGTTATTGTCGTTCTCATCGCCGTTGTCGGCGCGGCTGTAATACGTCCTCCAGACCTGCTCGCGCAGGTCGCGCTCATCTGAGAACGTCAGGAAGGGATCCATTGACGAGCGTGTGTTCGTCACGGCGTATTCGCCTTCATGGTCACGTTCCGCGGCCGCGGCAGCGGCCGCCCGCACGAAGGACTCCGGCAGGCCGCCCAACTGGTCCTCGGTCAGGTAAGTGACATAACCTTCTTCATCGGCCAGGACGTTGTTGCCGTACCGAGTGTGGAGCTCGGCGAGGCGCTGGTTGATCTCCGCGTAGCGTTCCTTCGCTTCACCGGACAGCGTCGCGCCGTTGCGGGCGAACCGGTCGTAGACCAGCTGCAGAAGACGTTGCTGATCGGGGCGCAGGCTCTTCGCTTCGTCGCTTTCGTAGACGGTCCTGATCCGATCGAAGAGTGCCTGGTTCTGAATGATCTTGGAGCTGTGCTCCGACAGTTTGGGCGCCATCTCCATCTGGATCTCGCGGAACTCCGGACTCGACAGATTGGAGCTCCAGATACTACGGTAGGTCGACACGCGGTCGAGCGTCTGGCCGGTGCGCTCCAACGCGACGATGGTGTTCTCGAAGGTCGGCGGCTCGGGGTTCGCCGCTATCGCCTCGATCTCCTCGAGTTCCTCAGCCATGCCTGCTTCCAGGCCGGGCTTCAGATAAGCGAGATCCATCCTGTCGAAGGCGGGAACGCCTCCGTATGGCCCGGTCCACTCCGCGAGGAGCATGTTCATTTCGTAATCCGTGGTTGCCGTTTGTTCAGCGCACGCCGCCGTCATTAGTGCGACGGCGCACACGGTCGTCCCGACGAATGTTCGCATTGTCCTTTCTCCCGTCTGAGGTGCCCGCCGAATTCTAGCGGTGGCCTGATGTCTGTGCAATTGGACGAGCGCGGGGGCTCCGCTCCCTGTCCGGGGCGGTTTGATTCTGCTGTTGCTGCAGCCTGGTCGGAGTCCCATCTTCCGAGCCGCATCCTTTCGCAGCCAATATTCGCGAGTCGATGGCTCGCCGTAGGTTGTTCTTTTGCGTCCCGCAGTGGCCAGCAGCCTGGAGGGAACCATGAGGACCAGAAGTGTCTCAACAATACTGTTCATTTGCGCGTTCGCCTTTAGCGTCAGCCCGGTCGCCGGCCAACAGCCCCAGCGCCCCGCGCAGGCCAGGGCGAGCGCGGCCGGAGCGGAAGCGGATCTGTTGCCGGACGAGCCCGTCGTCACCCAGCACAGCGCCCGCATCAACGGCCAGAACGTCAGCTACACTGCCGAGGCCGGCTGGCTGCCGATCCGCGATGACGGGAAGGTCACGGCGAAGATGTTCTACATTGCCTACACCCGGGACGGGATCCAGGACAAGAGCGCCCGGCCGTTGATCTTCTCATTCAACGGTGGTCCCGGCACGGCCTCGGTCTGGATGCATATGGGGTACACCGGGCCCCGACACGTTGTGTACGACGATGAAGGCTTCGCGCTCAGACCACCGGGCGACCTCGAGGACAACCCGCACTCGATCCTCGATGCTGCGGACATCGTATACATCGACCCCATCGCCACCGGCTTCAGCCGCATGGTCGAGGGCGAGGATCTCCATAAGTATCACGGGACGATGTCGG
The DNA here is from genome assembly GCA_039586755.1 of Gemmatimonadota bacterium. Classification (GTDB taxonomy): domain Bacteria; phylum Gemmatimonadota; class Gemmatimonadetes; order Palauibacterales; family KS3-K002. Next base: position 2,950 of record JBDHJU010000110.1, read on the forward strand.
ACATCGAGTCGGTCGGCGAGTTCATCCGCCTCTATATATTAAGGAAGGACCGCTGGTCCTCACCCAAGTTTGTCATCGGCGAGAGCTACGGGACGACCCGGGCGTCGGGGTTGGCCGGGCATCTCGCCGACCGTCACCAACTCTATCTGAACGGTGTCATCCTCGTTTCGATGACGGGGCTTAATGTGGATGCGGGGGAGGACGTGTCGTACGCCACGTCGCTGCCACACCTCGCCGCCACGGCGTGGTATCACCGTCAGCTCGCCGCCGATCTCCAGGCCATGCCCATCCGAGAGTTCCTCGACGAGGTCGAGGCCTTCGCCATGGGCGATTACTTGCTGGCCCTGGTAAAGGGCGATCGTCTGGAGGACGCCGAGCGCAGCGAGATGGCGCGCCGGGTGGCCCGCTACACAGGCGTCACCGCCGAGTACGTCATGTCGACGAACCTGCGCATCAACTCGCGGCGCTTCTGGAAGGAACTGCTACGCGATCAGGGGCTGACCGTGGGCCGCCTCGACAGTCGCTACCTCGGTGTGGATAGGGATGCCGCGGGTGAGCGTCCCGAGTACGACCCGGCCATGTCGGACTGGGACGGCGCCTTCAGCGATGCCGTAAACCGCTACATCCGTGGAGAGCTGGGCTACAACCCGGATCTGAAGTACAACGTCTGGGGTAACGTGCGGCCGTGGAATCGTGATGATGGCGCGAACGTGGGGCAGATGCTGCGCCAGGCCATGCGTGATAACCCGTATCTGAAGGTTATGATCCAGGGCGGCTACTACGATTCCGCTACGGATTACTACAGCGCCGTGTACACGATCTCGCACCTGCAGCCGGGCGGCGAGTTCCGGGACCGCTTCCGCTTCTCCTGGTACGAGAGCGGGCACATGATGTACCTGCGCAAGCCGGACCTCGCCAATTCCAACAACGACCTGCGCGAGTTCATCCGCTGGGTGATCGAGGATGCGCCGGACTATCCGAGGAGGGCACAGTAGGACGACGGCCTGTTTCGGTACGTTAAAAAAAGCCGGAAGGCTGGAGGGCCTTCCGGCTTTCTATTGCCGTGGCTCAGGACGGTCGGTGGTCTTCCGTCACGGTCTTCTGGGGGTCGCGGCCTGGAACTCGTACTCGACCGGCGGTTCCGCCCCCATCAGATGGCGCACGAAGTAGTCCCAGCGCCGTCGCGTCATGTACGGCTCGCGGCTGAACCCATGACCCCGGTTGGGAAAGAGGATGAAATCGAAGTCTTTGTTGGCCGCGATCAGCTCGTTCACCACCAGCAGCGTGTTGTAGTACGGCACGTTGCCATCCATGGTGCCGTGGGCGATGAGCAGTTTGCCCTTGAGGTTTTCCGCCAACAGCTGGTTGGCCTGGTTGTCGTAGTTGGTGGTACCGTCTTCGTTCTCTACCAGAAGCCCCTGCCACTTCTCGCCCCAGTCGTCCTCGTAGTTGCGATTGTCGTGATTCCCGGCCTGTGACACCGCGACTTTGAAGAAGTCGGGGTAACGCATGATGGCATCGGCCGACGAGAAGCCGCCCCCCGAATGACCGTAGATCCCCGCCCGGTCGATGTCGATCCAGGGGTGACGCTCCGCCAGCTGCTTCATCCCGGTGATCTGATCCGGAAGTCCGTTGTCGCCCATGTTACCGTAGTACGCCTCGTGGAAGGTCTTCGACCGGTTCGGCGTGCCCATGCCGTCCAGCTGGACGACGATGAACCCCAGCTCGGCCAACGCGCGGGTGTCACCGCGAGACGCTGCGAAACTCCGGCGCCCCACGCTCCCCGACTGGGGGCCCGGGTAGTGGCTGTTGATGATCGGGTACTTCATCGACGGGTCGAAATCGGTTGGCCGATACATGAGGCCGTACAGATCGGTCACACCGTCGCGGGCCTTCACGCTGAACGGGATCGGCGGCGTCCAGCCCGTGGCGAGCAGTTGCGAGATGTCCGCCTCCTCCAGGTCGAGCAACTTCCGACCGCTGGCGTCGCGCAGCACCGTGATCGGTGGCGTGTCGGGCGTCGAGTAGCTGTCGACGAAGTAACTACCCGACGGCGCCAGCGTGGTCGTGTGGTCGGCGCTGTCGGGAGTGAGTAGCGTCAAGTCACTTCCGTCCATCTGCACCCGATACAGATATCGGAAGTACGGATCGCCGGGCTCCCGACCCACCCCGGTGAAGTAGAGGGTCCGGTCGTCGATGCGGACCACGTTGAGCACGTTCCAATCGCCGCTGGTCACCTGGCTCTTCAGGCGGCCGCTGTCGAGATCGTAGAGATACAGGTGACCCCAGTTGGAGCGGTGCGAGTACCAGAGGACTTCGTTCGTCTCGGCCAGCAGGCGCCAGTTGGCCCCCGACTCGAAGAACGTCTCGACGGTCTCTTCCAGAACATCGCGCACGGCTCCCGTCTCGGGATCGGCGACGCGCAGAACCGAGTGCTTGTGATCGCGTGAGGTGGAAACGAAGGCCAGCTGGGACCCGTCGGCGCTCCATTCCACGTCGGCGAACGTGCCGCCGCAGGCGATGTGGTCACATACGGTTGAGCGATGCTGGTCGGGTGGCATCTGCAGTCGAACGACGCGTGGTCCATCGAGGTGAATCACCACACGATGGATTCGGAAGATGACGGTATCTTCCGGAAGCGGGTACTTCCACGCCTCGAGTCGCGGATGGCCCACATTTGTCGACACCATGTACATCTCGCCGACCCCGCGCCCGTCGTGCTGGAAGGTCGCGATCATCTTCGAGTCGGGTGACCAGAGAAGGACGGGACGGTCGCTCTTCACCCAACCGGCGTTGTTCGTTGCGTAACCGAAATCCTCGATGCCGTCGGTTGTTAGCTGCGTCTCTTCTCCCGTCTCGGTCTCACGTACCCAAAGGTTGTAATCACGGATGAAAGCCGCGTAACTGCCGTCCGGCGAGGCGACAGAGGTGCGAGGCATGCTCACAGGTTCGGCCCGTTCGCTCGTGCACCGGTAATCCTCAATTTCACATGTATAGTGCCGCATCCGGACGTCGAAGCTGATCGACCGTCCGTCGGCTTCCAGGTGGAACGTTCTGAACGGCAGGTCGAAGGGCTCGTAGGTCGTGTCGGCGGCGGCGGAGAGCGCCGCGGCGAGCCGCTCGTGATCGAAGGCCCGGGCGCGGGTCCGCGCTTCCGGGTCGACCATCACGAACTCCGCCCCCTCGGGGATGGTGTTCCGGTACCAGAAGCGGCCGCTCTCCAGCCAGGTCGGCCGCACGCTCGCCCCAAAGACGCGTGGGCTTGTGTGTTGGCCCAAGAACTGCTCGGCCCGGGCATAATCATCTGCGGTGAGGGCGCGCTGAGGCGCCTGCTGCGCGGCGGCTGGGGCGGCCGCGACGAAGGTCGCGACGAACAGCGCACTGTATCGCATACGGATCCTCGACTGTTGGGTTGTGGGCTGACCGCGAAGGATCGGTGGAACATGGTGCGAGGCCAGCGGCCGTGCAACCGAACGGCGCTCAGCGGTCTGCGCCCTGGATCTGGCTCGCCGATGCCCGACCCCCTAGCTTGGTACGACCATGAAAAACATGCGCTTGGCTGGGCCCCTGCTCACCTTGGCTACGCTCGTGGCGTTCTCGAGCACGAGCCTGCCGGCCCAGGTGACGGGTCAACGGCAGACGACCGAGCTGCAGGAGGCTCTGCACGCGAAGCTGGCCGAGCTGCAGGCGGCGAGCGGAGCCCCGGGGGTGACCGCGGGAGTCGTGCTGGCCGACGGCACGTCCTTCGGTTTGGCCGCGGGGATGGCGGACACCGTGGGAGCCATCCCGATGACCGCCGCCGGCCGCCTAATGCAGGGCAGCGTCGGCAAGACCTACGTCTCCGCCGTGGCGATGCAGCTGGTCGGGGAAAGGCAGCTCGACCTCGAGGCAAAGGTCTCGGCCTACCTGGGCGATGAGCCGTGGTACGAGCGCCTGCCGAACGCCACCGACGTCACGGTGCGGCAGCTCATGAACCACACCAGCGGCATCATCCGCTACGAGTTCGACGACCGTTTCATCGCCGACCTGCTCGCCCAACCGGACAAGGTGTGGGATCCGGCGGAGCAGCTGGCCTACCTGTTCGACACCGAGCCGCCGTTCGCCGCCGGCGCGGGTTGGGACTACTCGGACACCAACTACATCGTCCTCGGGCTCATCATCGAGCGGTTGACCGGCGCCGACTATTACGAGGAGCTACGGCGCCGGATTCTCGTGCCGCTCGAGCTCGGCAACACGGTGCCCAGCGATTCGCGGCGTGTTCCGGGCCTGGTGCAGGGTTACGCCGGCGCCGAAAACATGTTCGGGCTGCCGGATGCCGTGATCGAGGACGGCCAGTTTGCAGTGAACCCTCAGTTCGAGTGGACGGGCGGTGGCATCGCCTCCACGTCAGAGGACCTGGCGCGCTGGGCGAAGGCGCTCTACGAGGGTCGGGCCTTCGATCCCGCGCTGCTGCCGGTCATGCTGGACGGCGTTCCAGCGCGGCTGGGACGCGACACTCGGTACGGCCTCGGCGTGATCATCCGCCAGACGCCGCTCGGCGTGAGCTGGGGCCACAGCGGGTTCTTCCCCGGGTACCTGACGGAGATGGCGTACTTCCCCGACCACAAGATCGCGGTCGCCGTCCAGTACAATTCGAGCGACATTCCCAACATTCGAATGTCTCCGGGGGCTGTGCTGATGGAGCTGGCGCGGCTCGTAGTCGAGACCGAGGGCACGGATCAGGAAGTCCCCTGATGAAACTTCAGATTGACAGGGTCTGCGTAGCACTGCTGGCGTTCGCGCTCGCAGCGTGTGCTGCCGGCACGCAAGTGCCGGATGATGCTCTTGTGATAAGAAACGGCACGGTCATCGACGGGACGGGACGGGCGCCGATCGCCGATGGTGTTGTCGTCCTCCATGGGGACAGCATAGTAGCAGTGGGTGAAGCGGCGGGATTCGAGATCCCCGAAAGTGCTAGGATTCTCGACGCCGGTGGCGGCAGTATTCTACCAGGCATCATCAACTCGCACACGCACGCCACCGATAGTCCCGCCGTCCGCCGCGCCTTCTTGACCGATGGCGTCACGGCCGTGTGTAACGTCGGAATTTCGCTCGATCGGCTTACGGGGTTCGATGAGGCCTCGACCCCTGAGGGCCCCGCTGCGCGAGGCTATTGGGCAGGGCCGATAATCACTGCGCCCGGCGGCTATCCGGGCCCGGTCTACGGATTCCAGTTCAACTACGAGGTGGCGACGCCGGAAGAAGCTCGCGCGGCGGTCGCCGATCTCGTAGATCGCGGGGCCAGTATGATCAAGATCACCTTGGCACCCGGCGATCCTCGCGATCCCTGGCCCATCCTCGACCTCGAACAGGTCCAAGCGATCGTCGAGGAGGCACACGCTCGTGGTGTGCCCGTACGGGCTCACGTTTTCGAGCCGTACCTCTTAGAAGACATAGTTCTACCGGCCGGTGTGGACGTCATAGAGCACTCGCCCTTCCCGATTCTATCACCCGAAGAAGAAACCAGTGTTCTGGAGCATGAAGACCCGCCGACTCAGCTGTTCGATGTCGTGGCGCCGGAGTTCGAGAGGCTACTCGGACGCGTCGTAGAGCAGGGCATAGTGATGGTGCCGACACTGGATCAGAACATCGGTACCCTCTTCAAGAAGCCCGACCGCTCGCCCATAGAGCAGATCGTTGTCGATGTGCATGTCGAAGCCGTGCACCGCTTTCATGCCTTGGACGGAGTCATCGCCGTTGGCAACGACTACGGCGCCATTACCGGCGTCGAGCTGGGTATGCCTTTGACGGAGATGAAGCTGCTGCTGGCAGCCGGGCTCACCCCACTGGGAATCATCGAAGCGAGCACTCGGAACGCGGCGTTCGTGTGCGGACAGGGTCACAGGTTGGGTACTTTGGAGCCCGGCAAGCTCGCCGATGTCATTATTATAGACGGCGATCCGTCCGCCGACCTGGAAGCGATGGACAGGGTGCTGGCGGTTGTCAAAGGTGGCGAGATCGCTCACTCAGAGAACTGAATCCGAACCTATTACAGGACGACAGCCGGAGGGGCTCATGCGATCGGTGTCGCGTCTCTATCTTCTTGTCCTGGTTATGGTGCTCTGGCTGCCGGCGCGGGCGGCAGGACAGACCGAACCCTGGTACCAATCCGACTTTCCGCCGGAGGAATTCAAGGCGCGCTGGGTGAAGATCTTCGATGCGATCGGAGAGGACGCCGTGGCGCTGGTGCAGGGCGTGGCGATGACGGACGGCTTCATCTATCCGCGCCAGACAAACGAGTTCTACTACCTCTGCGGAATCGAGACCCCGGGCTCGTATATCCTGCTCGACGGGCGGGACCGTCGAGTCACGCTCTATCTTCCGCCACGGAACAGGCGGCTCGAGGCCTCGGAGGGCCGCGTGCTGTCGGCGGACGACGCCGAGCTCGTCCGGGAGCTCACGGGTGCCGACGAGGTCCAAAGCACCGAGGAGATGCGCGGTGATTGGCTGGCGGGTCCGGCGGGAAGAGGGCCGCGGACGATCTACACGCCCTTCAGCCCGGCGGAAGGGTCGGCGCAGAGCCGCGGCGAGCTGAACGCCGCCAACGCGGCCGTCGCCGGCGACTATTGGGACGGGCGCGTGCCGCGGGAGGCGCACTTGGCCTCACTGCTCGGCGCTCGCTACCCGCGCGCCCAGGTTACCGACCTGTCGCCGATCCTGGATGAGCTACGCAACATAAAAAGCCCGCGCGAGATCGCGTTGATCCGGCGCGCAACGCAGATCGCCGCCTTCGGCATCCTCGAGGCGATGAAGACGACGCGACCCGGGCTCTATGAGTACCAACTCGATGCTGCGGCCCGCTATGTCTTTCTGGTGAACGGCGCGCGCCTCGAGGGCTACCGATCGATCACCGCGTCGGGAACCGACAACATCTGGAACGCGCACTACTACCGTAACGCGAGCGAGCTCAAGGACGGCGACCTCGTGCTGATGGACTTCGCGCCCGACTACCATTACTACACGAGCGACGTCACTCGCATGTGGCCGGTGAACGGCACGTTCGCGCCCTGGCAGCGCGAGCTGCTCGG
>JBDHJU010000031.1:0-39555 GCA_039586755.1 Gemmatimonadota bacterium
GGTGCGGATGGAAAAATCGATGGCCTTCACCACGGCTGCGCTCGATGAACTCCGACAGGAGGGGTTCCAATAGGAAGCACTGGAGCACGAACGGCTCGCGCGTTAACGCAAGACGGTCGCGCAGACAGGCTCCGCATCGGGTTCGCCTTCAACATTAAGCCGACGGACGGGGCATCGTCGTCGGAAGAGGCCGAGCCGTCCTCGAGTACTCTCTTCGACTCGACTCCCAACACAGCGAAACGGATCGAAGCAGGAAACGGCAGGCCCGCTTTTGACGATACGTACGCCGAGTGGGACGACGAGGAGACGATAGCGGCGATCGAGAGCGCGTTATCGGAGATGGGCGAGGTGATCAGGTTGGAAGCCGATGCCGACTTCCCGACCAAGTTGCGGGAAGCCGGACCGGACATCGTGTTCAACTTCGCGGAAGGCTTTGGTGGACCGAGTCGTGAGTCGCACGTGCCCGCCTTCTGCGAGTTTTGGGGTATCCCGTATACAGGAAGTGACCCCCTGACTCTGGGGGTCTGCCTCGACAAGGCGCGGACGAAAGAGACCCTTACCCACCATGGGATACCCACGCCCGAGTTCCAGGTTGTGGACTGCCCTGAGCAGCTGAGTCGCACGATCGAGCTGCCGGCCATCGTGAAGCCGCTTCACGAGGGCTCGAGCAAGGGCATCTCCCAGCGATCCTTCTGTGCCACCTGGGCCGACGTGGAAGCCGAGGTCATCCAGGTGGCCGAGCGGTACAACGAGCCCGCCATCATCGAGAGGTTCCTGAGTGGACGCGAGTTCACCGCCGCGGTACTCGGGAACGATGGCGATGGGCAGGTCCTGCCGATCGTTGAGCTGGACTTTGAGACGCTTCCCGCGGACGCGCACCCGATCTACGGATTCGAAGCCAAGTGGGTGTGGGACCGTCCGGAGAAGCCGCTGGACATCTTTCACTGTCCGGCGCGGTGCTCGCCGCAGCTGCGGCACCGGATCGAAGAGATCGCCATGGCAGCGTATAGGACACTACGCTGCCGCGACTGGGCCCGGATCGACATCCGCTGCGACGGGAATGAGAACCCCCATATCCTGGAGGTCAACCCGTTGCCTGGCGTGATTCCGGATCCAGCCGCGAACTCGTGCTACCCAAAGGCGGCCCGGGCCGCAGGTCTCTCATTCGATGAGGTGATCCTGACTGTTCTCCGGGCTGCCGCCGCGCGCTATGGCCTTAGAGTCCCGGACTGAGGAAAACGTCGCAGCGAGCGAAAGCCAGGCGGCCCCGGAACCGACGGGTTCAGGTTTCGGGCGGATCGCCGTGCTGGTGGACGAGATCGCCGAACTGGAAGCCATCGGCGGCGAGCAGATAGCGCCGGCCCAATCGACGCTCCGCATCATCGCCGCCCTCGATGCGCTCGGCTACCAGCCGGTCGAGATGATGTTGCGGGTCGGCAAGACGGACGACTGGCTGGCCGGTCTGCTGGCGGGCGATTTCCGAGCCGCCTTCAACCTCTGTGAGACGGTGGCCGGGATGGCCCACGGTGAGCACCTCGCTGCCGCGGCCGTAGAGCTGGTGGAACTGCCGATGACGGGCGCCAGCGCTGCGACTCTGCTCTACTGCCTCAACAAGGACCGCTGCTCGGCCGTACTGCGTTCACATGGTATCCCGGTCCCCGAGTGGGCACTGGTGCGCCGCGGAGATCCGCTCCCCGAGGATTGGACGCGCTTCCCGGCGATGGTGAAGCCGGCGGCCGACGACGCATCCAACGGTATTCACGGGAAATCGGTGGTGCACTCCCGAGAAGAGCTGCTCGCGGAAGTGAAGCGGCTGCACGAGCGCTGGGACGCCCTGCTGCAGGAATTCATCGCTGGACGAGAGATCAATCTGGCGATCGTCGGTCGCTACGTGCTGCCGCCAGCCGAGATCGATTTCAGTACCCTGCCGGAAGGCTCGCCGCCGATCGTCTCCTTCGAGGCGAAGTGGGTCGCAGGCAGTCCGGAGGACGTCGGCACGCGACCGGTCTGCCCGGCACCCCTGTCGCCCGAGCAGGCGAGGGACCTGCAGCGACTAGCCGTCCGAGCCTGGCGAGTGATGGACGGCCGTGGCTACGCGCGAGTCGATGTGCGCCTAAGCGCCGACGGCGTTCCTTACGTGATCGACATCAATCCCAACCCCGACCTTTCATACGACGCAGGGCTGGCCCGGCAGGCGCAGGTCGCCGGGTGGTCGTACGACGAACTGATCGGAAGGGTAATGGAGGAGGCGTTGTCCCGGGCCGAAGCGGATGGCGCGCCGGGGGAAGACTGGACCTTCATGGAGGCACAGACCACCGCGGAGGCAGTCAGATGACGTCCGTCAGCCAGAAGCCCGGCTCCCAAGAGACTTCGGTGCAGGACTTCGAGTGGCGACCACCGAGGCCGGCAGACAGACCGCAGGTGGCGCAGGCCGTTGCAGCGACCGGGATGTTCAGGCCGGACGAGGTCGACGTGGCTCTGGAGGTCTTCGACGATTACTGCCGGGCTCCGGGACGAGACTACCACGCCCTGGCAGCCTACGGCGACTCGGGTGAGCTTGCAGGCTTCGCCTTTTTCGGCCCGACGCCGTGCACGGTGGGCACCTGGGACCTTTACTGGATCGTCGTGCACCCGCAGGCACAAGGTTGCGGCGCAGGGCGCGGGCTGCTCGAGCGAGCCGAAGCACAGATGCGAGATGCCGGGGCGCGGATGTGCGCGATAGAGACGTCGTCACGCCAGGACTACGACTCGACGCGTCGGTTCTACCTGGCTTGTGGTTATCAAGAAGTCGCGCGGATCGCCGACTTCTATGACGCCGGTGATGACCGGGTCACATACACGAAGCAGTTCGAGAAGTCGTTGTCTCTCAAGGAGAATGAGTAGCGAGACTGAAGGGACAAGGTGCGGGGCGCGGGGGGGGGATGTTCCCAGCTCACGTCTCTAACTCATGACTCACCGAGGTGTGCGACTATGGCGAACTGGCAACACATACTCAAGAAGAGTATAACGACCGTTGACCAGCTCATCGAACTGTTCGGCGAGGAGAAGATCGACCGCGAGGCCGCCGAGGCCGCGATCGAGAGCTTCAACCTGCGGATCACGCCTGCCGTCCTCGCCCAGATCAGAAGAGACGGGACCGCTTTCTGGCAGCAGTACGTGCCGAGCGCGGATGAAAACGAGGTCCTCGACGGGATCGTCGACTCGCTGTCCGAGGACGATGACTCTCCCGTCCCCAACATCACGCACCGGTACCCGGATCGCGTGCTCTTCCTGATCAGTCCTGTGTGTGCCAGCTATTGCCGGTTCTGCACGCGCAGGCGAAAAGTGGGTGACCCTGAGAAGATTCCTCTGAACCAGTTCGAATCCGCATTCCAGTACCTCGAGGAGCACACCGAGGTCCGGGACGTCATCCTCTCGGGCGGCGATCCCTTCATGCTGTCGGACCGGCGCCTCGAGTTCTTCCTGAAGAGGCTGCGGGAGATAGAGCACATCGAGATCATCCGTATCCACACCAGGATCCCGCTGCACCTGCCGGAGCGTGTCACCGCGGACCTGTGCAAGATGATCTCGAAATACCACCCGGTATACGTGAACATCCACTTCAACCACCCGGCCGAGCTGACGCCGCCGACCGAGCGGGCGTTGGCCAAGCTATCCAACGCCGGATGCCCACTGGGCTCCCAGACGGTCCTGCTCAAGGGGATCAACGACGATCCGGAGATCATGAAGGAGCTGATGCAAAAGCTCCTCAAGAACCGCGTCCGGCCATACTACCTGTACATGGCCGATCCGGTGGCGGGCGCCGAGCATTTCCGCACGGGAGTCGAGAAGGGCCTCGAGATCATAAGAGCGCTGCGCGGCTGGACGTCCGGCCTCGCCGTGCCGCACTTCTGCATCGACGCACCAGGCGGCGGCGGCAAGATCCCGCTGCTCCCCAACTACGTTGAGGAGGTCAGCGACGACGAGGTCGTGCTGCGGAACTACGCCGGCGAAGTGTACCGCTACCCGCTGCCCAAGGAGCTGGTCCTGGCATCGATAATGTAGTGGGACTCTGAGATTCGGGGATTGGGGGAAGAATAGTAGAGGGGCGCCACCTGAGCTTGGTCGGCGCCCCTAAGCTATTCCTTCCCGAATCCCCGAACCCCTAACTCCCAACCCTGACATCCGGCGGGTGCTCGAGGGTGACGGCCGGCGCCGTCTCAACGACCCTCACGACCGGTATCCCCGAGACCGTCAGCTGCTCGACCCGGGCACGGCGCTGAGGCGCGGTCAGTTCCGCGGCAGCGGCTTCGCCGCCGTACCTGGCGGTGAAGGCCGTCCTGTAGGCATCCACGAACTCGTCAGCGTCCAGCGAGCTGTCCCAGGCGGTATACCAGACCAGCACCTGCTCGCCGTCCCTGCCGAGCAGGGCGTAGGCGTCCCCGTCCCAGCCTGAAGCGGCCCGATCCGCCATCGTGGTGCTGCCCAGGTGCTCGCGGAAGTAGACCTGGATCTCCAGCTGGCCCAGATCGTCGGCGTACTCGACCCGCCAGCCATCGGGAGGCTCAGCCAGCTGCAACGACGTCGGGCTGTCGCGTCTCACCAGAAGGCGTTCGGTGTGCAGCAACTGCTCGGTGGACTCGGGCAGCCATTCACCGAAGGGCAGCGGTCGCCCTTGTTGCGTGCGCCAGAGTCTCTGGACGAGCCTGGCACCGCCCAGGTACACGAACAACATCGGGTCACGGACGATGGCGGGCGCGGCGGCAAGCTGTGGGAACTGGGATGGGTCGGCTAGAGCGGCGGCCATCTCGGGGCCGATCTCCGGCAGCTGTTCGGCGGAGACCGAGGACCCTGTCATCTGAGAGAACTGCCAGGCCATCATAGCCACGGTGGCGTGGCCTTCCACGGCCGCCTGGATAGCTGTGCGGGCATCGTTTCCCGAGACGGCGTTCAGCAGCGAGTCGAGGTCGACGTGTTGGTCCTGGAGGGCGTGGACGAGCTCGTGCACGAGCACCGACTCGAGCATCTCATCCGGCGCCTCGTCGCGTACAAAAAGGACGTCCCGGACCGGGTCGTAGTAGCCGATCGCCTGCTCGAGCAGCAGGTCGACCAGTAGTTCCCTCAAATCCACAGTATCGGGGATGAGGCCAAAGGCCTGGTAGGCCGACGCTACCCGATCCAGGCTGTCTCCGGGGAATTTGGCATCGAGCCGCTCCAACAGATACGCCTCCAGTGTCGCGCCGGTCGAGCGCCGCACCGTCGGGATCTCCAGCACGTTCAAGTGGGCAAATTCCTCGATCTGGGGCAGTAGCTCCTCGACCTTGAGCTCTAGCTCGGCATCGGTTCGAACGGCCTCCTGACCCTCCGAGTCGCGGCCACACGCAGCCGCCAGGAAGAGCACCGCCGCCATCGTCGCCACGCCCCCTACCCCACGGTACCAACTCACGGCTCGTATTCCACCCATGCTTCCGGCTCCTGAGTCACCCTGATTTTGGCTAGCCGCACCGCGGGGCCGTATGCCTTTTCGATCTCGCGGCTCAGCCGCCGATAGAAGAACTCGGCCTGCCGCTCGGCGCTGGGAGCGCCGTCGCGGAACGGCTCGAGCTCGTTGAGCAACGAATGGTCCAGCTCGCCGGCCAGCGCCGCCAGCCGCGGCTGCACGTCTTCGAGATCGGTCACGAAGCTCGACGCGTCGAGCTCCTGCACCTCGAGCACGGCCTCGACCGCGTAGCGATGCCCATGTGTTCGTCCGGAGGGGCCCTGGTCGCCGGGCATGAAGAGGGCCGCATCGTAGTAGGCGCGAACCGCCAGTCGATAGACCATCAGAAGTCAGAGGATCGGCGCCGGCCCCGAGCCCGGCGGCGGGTCGGCGACCGGGTGAACGACGTCGCCGTTCAACTCCTCGAGTAATTCCTTCGCGGTCTTCCCTTCGACCGGGTGACGCCATTCGACATCGATCTCGGCCAGCGGCTCGAGCACGAACCTGCGTTCGTGCATTCTGGGATGCGGTATCACCAGATCGTACATCTCGAGCACGCGGTCGTCGTAGGTGAGTATGTCGATATCCAAGGTCCGTGGCCCGAACCGCTCCTCGCTGCGCACACGCTCGCACTCGTCCTCCACCTGATGGATGAACTCGAGCAGCGCACCAGGCTTGAGCCGCGTGGCCCCCGCACATACCAGGTTGAGGAACCACGGCTGATCGCGGACGCCTACCGGCTGAGTCTCGTATATAGATGAGATCCGGTCTAGCCGCACCTCTCTCCTCAAGCCCTCCAGGCCACGCTCCAGGTAGCGGATCCGATCGCCCTCGTTCGACCCCAAACCCAGGTAGACGTAGCCGACTCGCGGCTCATCCCACGTCGAAGTCTCTTCCACGCGCTCAAGCCCTCCCGTAGCGATCCTCGAGCCGAACCACATCGTCCAGGTCCGGGGTCGAGGCCTCCAAGAGATCGCAGTCGCTGATCGCTTCCATCCGGTGGCGGGTCCCGGGTCGAATCCGGAAGCTCATCCCCTCCTCCAGTTCCACCCGCTCCAGCTGCGCTTCGCTACCCCCGACCAGGAATACCATCCGTCCGTGCAGAACGTGGATCGTCTCGTCCTTGCGTTCGTGGTACTGAAGCGACAACGACTCACCGGCATTGATGTGGAGGATCTTGCCCACGTAGCGATCGGTGTGGGCCCAGATCAGCTCGTAGCCCCACGGCTTATCCACCCTCGTGACCTCGATCTGCACGTTTGCTCCTTCTCTTGCTGGTCCGATCCACGGCCCTGCTCTACCCCGAAACGGCCCCCAGAGCCCGTAATGGACCTTAGCGGAAACTAACGCGCGCGAACCGCCGCTTGCCCCTCTGGATCAGAGTTGGCCCCGAGGTCGGCACCTGGAAGTCCTTATCCGTCACCGGCGCGCCGTCGACCTGAACGGCCCCCTGTCGAATGAGACGAACCGCCTCGCTGCTCGAGGCGGCGAGGCCGGCTTCGACCATCAGCTTCGGTAGCCAAATCTCATCAGCGTTGTGGGTCACCACGACCTCGGGGATCTCCTGCGGTCTTTCGCCACGCCGAACCACTCGGTCAAAGTGGGCTTCCGCAGCCTCGGCGGCTTCGTCGCCATGGTATGCGCGGGTAATGTCCCGGGCTAGCGCTCGCTTGGCGCCCATCGGGTCGCCGGAGATCCGCGCCAGCGCCGCCTGCAGCTCCGGGCCACGTAGCGACGAAGCCAAATGATACCATTCCTCCAGCAGCTCGTCCGGGATCGACATGGTCTTCCCGTAGATCTCCTCCGGCGGCTCGGTGATCCCGACGTAATTGTCCAACGACTTCGACATCTTCCGCACACCGTCGGTGCCGCGCATCAGCGGCAGCGTCACACACACCTGGGGCTCCTGGCCGAACCGCTCCTGGAGCGTGCGCCCGACCAGCAAGTTGAACTTCTGATCGGTGCCGCCCAGCTCGACATCCGCCTCTAGAGCGATCGAATCGTAGCCCTGCATGATAGGGTAGAGAAACTCGACCAGCGAGATGGGCCGTCCCTCGCGGTAGCGCGCTGCGAAGTCGTCACGCTCCAGCATACGGGCGACCGTATAACGAGACGTTAGGTCGAGGATATCTGCGAGCTTGAGCTTCGAGAGCCAGGAGCTGTTGCGTACGACCTTCGTCTTCTGCGGGTCGAGGATCTTGAAGACCTGTTCCTGGTAGGTCTTCATGTTCGCGCGGATCTCGGCCTCCGAGAGCTGCGGGCGCGTCTCGTCCTGGCCACTCGGGTCACCGACGAGCGCCGTGAAGTCGCCTACCACAAAGACGACCTGGTGGCCCAGTTCCTGGAACGTCCGTAGCTTGTTGATGCTCACCGCGTGGCCCACGTGGAGGTCGGGGCGCGTCGGGTCGAATCCCTCCTTGACCACGAGGCCGCTACCCGTCTCCAAGGACCGCTCGAGCTTGCGGGCGAGCTCCTCCTCCGGGATGATCTCGACCACTCCCTCACGGATCAGCTCTAGCTGCTCATTTACAGGCTTGAAACGCGGCACCTGGACTCTCCCAAGAACTCACAAGATCGGCCCTGCCGGGCCAGGGACGTCCCTAACCTAGGGTACCGCCCCTCTAAGGCAAGGCACAAACACGAAGTTTTTGCGGCTGACACCAAAAGTAGAGCTGAAGGCACCCGCTGCTGAAGCGGCCGGGAGGCCCCAAATCCGCCGGGCCTCAGCTAGAGACTAGGCTCACTGCGAGGGGTCGTCCGGCCCCGAACCCGACCCGATCAAGCCGGCGGCGGCCAAGGTGCCGACGCCAACAGCCATCAGACCGGTGAACAGGGCGGCGAGGCCGATGGTTTTCAGAAGCGAGAACTCCTTCAACTCCAGATGGTTAATCTGCTCGCGCGGTACGATCGCCGTCTCTCCCTGCGCCCTGAACTCCGTTCCATTGTCCGCCGTGAGCCACCACACGGAAAGTACCAGGGCCTCATCGTCCCACCGCACGACCTCACCGTCCAGCATCACAATGTCCCGAGCGATCAATTCGAGAAGCTCGAAGTCGCTCGGTTCGGAGAGGTTCACCCGAACACTGTTCGGGCGCTCGACGGCCTCGATCTCCGTCGGCAAGTAGTGGTGACAAGCAGTTAGGTTGAGAAGTGAGAGTGCCAGCAGCGAATGGAGCGCTGGTCTCATGAAACTCCGCCACAACATGGATCACCCCATCTATTGACAAGAACAAAACACAGCAGAACCCCTCCCACCGCTTCCTGCCGCGGTGGGAGGAGTTCAACTCAGAGATTCACAACTCGACCAGACTACACCGTTGCCCTGCCAACTGTCAGGCGTGTCTCAAGGAGCCTTCTCGCCTTCTGTCCGCTCCCCACCCTCATCTTCGGGCGGGTAGACGTTGACGGCGTTTTGCGGCAGGCTCCACACGACACGGGCCCTCGGGAAGAGGACAAAGGGCTGCGAGAGGACCTCTTCGCGTTCGTGGCCGGCTGCTATCAGCCGGTAGTTGCCCGCGTCGACGCTGCCATAATAACGCAGCGAAGTGCTGCGATTAGGTGACGCGCTGCCCAGCATGTTTCGAGCCCCGGTCGGCGAGATGAGCCGAATCGTTATGTCTCGCATGGGGCGGAAGTTGTTCTCCACCACCACGATCACCTCGTCGCCGGCTGGCGCAGCCTGGCCTCCACCGGTCGCGCATGCCGCCAGAGGCAGCAGCGCGACCGACAGAAGAGAACGTAAACTCATTGGCTCACTCTAACACCGGTTCCTACGGCACCGGGCACGCATTCGGGTCGTTGTCGTTGCGTGCCTGGATAGTCGTATTCGCCGGTGTGTTCGGGTTCACCTGACGCTCAGCCTGCACGTAAAACAGCTTCCCGGGCAGAGCGCTGGCCCCACTGGCGGGTGTCAGCGCCGGCGTGCAGGTACGCTTGTGATCGTTCCACACCTCTGGGTTCAAGAAGAGCGCAATATACTTCTGCTCAGCGATCAAGTCCAGAAGTGCCTGACCTGTAACATTTGTGTCGTAGATAGCATCGAGATCGATCGTGAAGCCCAGGGCAGCCCAGTAGGCCTCCTCGCAGACGAACGCCGCCTGCAGCGCCGTCTGGGCCGGCACGTCGTTAAGCAACCGGGCTTCCGCCTCGGCGATGATCAGCTGATTCTCGGTGCACGATACTAGCCGATGCCCGTAATCAGCTGTGGCCGGCTCGTTGAGCTGCGACGCGTCGGTTCCCGGGTCCTGATACTCGACACCATCGAGGAAGAAGGTCTGGCTGCTTCCCGTCGGCGAGCCCGCGTACTTATCAACCTTGAGCCCCGGATTCGCCGTGCAGTCGGAGCCGACCGGACATACCTGGCCCATCGTATAGTACAGGGGCAGTCTCGGGTCATCCACACCGGCGGTGTAATCACCATCGTCATCCAGGTCCATAAAGAAGACGAGGTTACCACCCGAGATATACCCATCGCGGTCCAGCACGAATTGGTACCAGAGGTTGCTCTCCTTCAGCGTCGTGCTGTGCACCGACTTCCAGTCGCCGGAGACGTCGGTGATACCGTCGAGCGCCGCGTCACGGGCCAGCGTATAGTTGGCCGCGCCGTTCACCTCGGCCCAGTGCATATAGAAGCGGGCCTTCAGTGTGTTAGCCACGGCACGCCAGGCGTCCAGGTCGCCGCCAAATACCATGTCGACATCGGCAAGCGACTCGTCGGCTGTGGTCGACTCACCACTATCGATGTCGTCGATCGCGTCGTCCAGCAGAGTCTGAATCGCCGCGTAGACATCCGCCTGCTCATCAAACTCTGGAGTGGGGAATTCCTCGATATTGACGGCCTGGCTGTAGGGCATGTCGCCCCAAACGCTGGCCGCCATACCGATCATGAACGCCTCGTGGATCTTGAGGATCGCAAGATAGCCACGACTGCCTCTACCCTCGGCGATATCCTGACCGATACGCAGATCGAGCAGCCCACCTCCGGTGCGGGCTTCACCGCTACCGTATACCCGGCCCCATTCGGGCTCTAGATCGACTTCCGTGAGCTGATAGGCCTCGATCCCCGTACCCTGACGGTCAGTGCCACCCATCTGCTGGAAAAAGACCGATACGTGGCGCGACAGATCGCCCTCGTTGAAAAACCAGGCACTGATCTGACTCGACACGAACAGCTGGTCGATCGAGGCGTCGGGCAGCGTATTCGGGTTCGATGACGTGGGTTCTACGAAGTCGCACGCGACCGTCCAACCCGCGAGGGTTCCGGCAACGACCGCGAAGCGCAACCATTTCATGTATCTCATGTTTCTTTCTCCTGCTTCGAGGGGGGCCGGGCACGTCCAAACAGTGGACGAGCCCGCCGACCGGTCCCTGCTAGCGGATGAAGTTTAGTGTCAATATGAACGACCGCGTCTGCGGATGGTTGAAGTAGTCCTGACCCCGGTTGAGGCTCTGACCAACCAGGCTGCTCTCAGGATCGATACCCGTATAATCGGTCCAGGTCTTGAGGTTACGTCCGCTCAACGTCACCTCGATCGTGTTGAAGCCGACCTGGTTCACCCACGGCTGGTCGAAAGCGTAAGTGACCGAGACGTCACGCAGCTTCACATAGCCACCGTCCTCGATGAACGGTCCGTTCGGGCCGGTAAACGTGTTGCCCAAACCGCCCGGACCTATCCAGTCGGAGTCGAGCGTCACCTCCGTACCGGCGCCGGGGCCATAACCGTCGAACACCTGGCCCGCAAGGCCGTCGCCTTGGTACGGCAGCGTCTCTGCATGGGTGCCGTAGTAGAAGAGGGCGCCCTTGGTGCCGTTCGCCATGTCGCCACCGTGCTTGATGTCGAACAGGAACGAGAACCGCAGGTTATTGTAAATCCGGAACGTGTTGCGGATGCTGGCCAGCCAGTCTGGATTCGGGTCACCAATCACACGCTCCTGCGGGTCGAGGACCGGGAAGCCGTCGTCGCCGATATACAGCGCACCGGCCGGCGCCTCGGGGAACAGCGCATCGATATCGCCGTCACCGAGGTCGATCCCACGACCGAACTTGACGAAGTCGTCGCCCAGAATCACGCCGAACGGGCAAGGCTCGTTGACGTTGGGGCCGCAGGCGTCCAAGACCAGACTGTTGACCCGACCGAAGAAGTTGAAGCCGACCCCGATGGCCTCGATGTCGCCGAGCAGCGACAGGACCTCACTCTGGTTGGTCGACCACAGCGCGCCCAGCTCCCAGGTCAGGTTCTCAGTCTGCAGCGGAATCGCGTCGAGCGAAAACTCCCAGCCCTTGTTCTCGAACTCCGCACCGTTGGTCGGGACGAAGCCGTAGCCCGTACTGTAGGGCAAGGAGACGTTAAGGATCGCGTCTTCGGTCTTCTGGTAGTAATAGGTACCGCTAAAGGAAAGCCGGGAGTTCAAGAAGGCCAGGTCGACGCCAGCTTCGAACTCCGTCGTCCGCTCGGGCTCGATGGCGGTGTTGCCCAGGCCCGGCTCGGAGACCAGGCCCTCGAGGCCCAAGTAGATCGACTCGAGGCCGACGGTCAACCAGCCATCGTTGAACGCCGTCGAGGTGAACTGGCCGATGTTCGAGAAGACATTCGGCGCCTTACCGGCCACGCCCCAACCGAGGCGGGCCTTACCGAAGGACAGCCAGTCGACGTTCTCGAACGTCGGCAGTCGGGTGAACGTCCAGGCCGCGCTGAAGCTCGGGTACCAGAACCGGTCGTCGGTTTCCGGCCCGAAGGTCGAGCTGGCCTCGTTACGCACACGGCCGCTCAGGTAGAGCTGACCATACAGATCGACGTTCAACTCCGCGAAGTACCCGTCTGTGCGGACTGTCGACTTGAACTCGTTGGGCAACCGGTCGACGGCAAAGTTGAGTTCCTCCGCGCCGAAGATCACGTTGTCGCCCTGGTTGATGATCTGGCTGGTCTCCTGCTGCCGCAGGTTCTGACCCAACGTCAGGCTGCCAGCCAAGTTCTCGCTGAAAGTATGCTCGCCGGTGAACAGCAGCGTGTGATCGATGTCGAAGGTACGATAGGTACCCCGGAAGATTCGTCCGGCCACCGCTGTCGACGAACTCTTCGGGAATAGCGTCAAGCGCTCGTCGTTGGCGTAGTCGGCACCCAGGATCCAGCTCGCGTTCAGCCAGTCGAGCGCCTGCCAGTCGGTCCGCACGTTACCAAACGTACGGCCGACGTCCGTGGTGTTGCGGATCTCGTTGGCGATCCAGAAGGGGTTGTCGAACCCGCGCCCCTCGGTGAGCGACGTCGGATTCGGGTTCCTATAAGAGAAGTGTAGACCCGACTCCGGGTCGATATAACAGGGGATCGCCTCGCCCGTACCTGCCGCCGTGTTATCGGGTAGGCAGTTGTTGAACTCGGGCGGCGTACGCAGCGACGCCAGCAAGAGCCCGCTGGTATTGGAGCCCTGCTGGATCATGTCGCCCTGCTGGTTCGTGTAAGCGAAGTTTCCGCTCACCGAAAGGTTGTCCAAGATCCACTGGGTCGCCTTCAAGCGTATGCTCACCCTGTCGAGTTCGCTGTTGCCAACGATCACGCCCTGATGATTGGAATACGAACCTGACAGGAAATACGTCGTCCGGTCGCCACCGCCCGAGAGGCTGAGATCGACCGTCCCCCGGTGTCCCGTCTGGAAGATCTCGCCCCAGTGGTCGAAGACTTCCGTACCGGCGGGGAGTTCAGCGCCCCAGCTGGTTCGCGTGTCGAGCCCGCCCTGCCCATACTGAGACTGCAGCGGGATCGACTGGTTAACGTTATCCCAGCTGTAAGACAGCTTGGTGGTGAAGCGCGTGATGCCGCGCCTCCCCGACTTGGTCGTGATTAGGACGGCGCCATTTGCTCCTTGGGACCCGTAGATCGAGCTCGCCGCCGGACCCTTGAGGATCTCGATGCTCTCGATGTCCTCCGGGTTGAGGTCGGCCAACCGATTCTGGGCCGCAACGCCCTCGCGCGGGTCCTCCAGCGTAAACGACGTATTGTCCACAGGTGTGCCGTCAACGACGAACAGCGGCTCGTTGTTCGTCAACGCCGTGTTGAAGCCGCGGATGTTGATGTACGCTCCGCCGCCCGGATCGCCGCTGGCCGAGGTGACCCAGACACCAGATGCCTTGCCGGCCAAGGCGGAGACGACGTTGGACTCCTGGCTGTTGGTGATCTCTTCCCCTTCGACCGTGCTGACCGTGTAGCCCAAACGCTCACGCGTCGTGGTCAGCGCCTGGCCGGTGGCTACGATGCCCTCGAGCTTCAGTGGGTCCAGCATCAGCGTGAAATCGAGAGTGATCTCGCCCTCTCTCAGCTGGACCTCCGAAGTCTCCGAGCGGTAGCCTAGCGCCCGGGCGACGACCATCTCCCTCTGACCCGTCACCCTGGCCGCCGGAACCAGCAGACGATACTCACCATCTGCATCGGCTACCGTAGCAATGTTGATCCGCTCGATCGCGATCTCCACGAACGCGACAGGGGCGCCGTCCGCATCGACTACCCTGCCGGCGATAACGGCCTGGGCGTTCGCCTGGCCGGCGCCGGCAAGCAAGACGACGCCCGCCGCAAAGAGAGTCACGATCGGCAAACGTCTCGTGATAGCTTTGAGATTCATGCTCGCTACCTCCTCCGTGCGAGGTTGACCTAGTAGTCAGCCAGCTATGGCCGGATTGCCTCTGGCCGAAGCCCTACTGGGTCGACGGATGAAGATTGTCGAACGGAACGCGCAGGCTGGGTCGCGCTCTCATTCTTGCCGCCAGACAAGACGGCTGACTGCTGCTTACCCTGGGCAAGGAAGCGACTGGACTCGTGATTAACGTCCCAGCTCGCTACCGCAGCAAGCGTGGAGTGAACTGCAGTGTGAATTATCGACGAACGGAGCACACAGGTTGGATCGCGCTCTCGTTCTCGCCGCTAGCAAGACGGCTGAACTACCGCTTACCCTGGGCAAGGAAGCGACTGGACACGCGAAACGCGCTCCAGCTCGCCACCACAGCAAGCGTGGAGTGAACAGCAGAACGAAATTGTAGGGTTAAGACAAAGTAAGCGCCGCGACAAACCTCCGTTTAGTGTCATTTCTCGTAGCGTGTTCGGCGACTAATCAATTCTAATAATCTATATTGATGCGGACGGCAACCCGCCCGCTGCTCCCAGCAAAGATGAGAAACGTACTGCCGTGCACTATAGGGACACCGCGTCCCGGTGTCAAGAAGTTTTTGCACAGTCCGTGCACGGTGTCCTTGTCTGACTGGCCGGTCGGCTCGCCCCCAGCTTACCTTACGGCGTGAAGCGCATAGTTTGGGCCGCAATATTGCTTTCGCCGCTACTCGCCCTTCCTCCCCTCGTAGCCTCCGCGGGTATACGGCGCGATCATCGTCCCCCCGTCGAAGACGCCGGAAGCCTCGCCCGGCACTCGGTGGCGACGACGCGAACCTACGCCCAAGAGCCCGTCGACTCGGGACGCGTGCTAGCAGCCGCACGCTCACAACAGTCAGACTTCGAACGGCTGAGGCGCAGCCGGCTTTACCGGGGGGCGCGCAGCCCGAGCCGGCGCTGTCATGAAATCGTCGGCCGTTACTGCATAAGACATGGTGACGACGAGGAGGAGCCGCCGCCGGAGTCCCCCGAGGTCGAGGTGGCCCGGGCGGAACTCATCCTGCACCTGGATCGTACCGCGCGGTCACTGCCGGGCGACGAATGGGTCGCCGGGCAACGGGTGAGATACCTGGTCGAGGCCGGCCGCCAAGCAGAGGCCCTGCAGGCGGCGCGTGCTTGCCGTGCCGCCGCTGGCTGGTGGTGCAGCGCCCTGCTGGGCTACGCGCTACACTCCGCTGGCGAGTTCGAGTCCGCCGACTCGGCATTCGCGGCCTCGTTGCCCGCCATGCCCGAAGAGGAGAGATGCCGGTGGACGGACATAAGCGATCTCCTCAGGGGCCGAGCTGCAGGGCAGTACGGCCGGCTGGCCTGTGGGGAACGGGCCGAGGTCGAGGCGCGCTTTTGGTGGCTCGCAGACCCGCTCAAGATGCTGCCCGCGAACGATCGCCGGACCGAACACTTCGCCAGACACGTGCTGGACCGCACGCAGCATCGTGCGAGCTCGCCGTTTGGCGAGCCGTGGGGAGCGGATCTGCACGAGCTGTTAATCCGTTACGGCTGGCCAGGCCATTTCGAGCGCGTCAGTTATCCTTCCGGGGGAAGCGTAAGTGACGAAATCGTCAGCCACGACCCGCTGGACAGTCGCCAGTTCGCTCCAAGCTTCGATTTCTTGCAGGAAATAGAAGCGATAAGGCAAGAAGACTGGCAGCTCGACACAGAGACGCCCAGGTCGATCTACGCGCCGGCCTACGCATCGGCGTTTCAGCAACTCGACCATCAACTGGCGGTCTTCCCACGTGGCGACTCGGCCATCGTGGTCGCCGCCTACCAGCTTGTCTCAGAGGAACCGATCGATGGCGATACCTACGAGGCTGCTCTGGTTCTCTCGCGCGATCCGGCCTCTGACCCGGCCGTCGCAGCCAGCGGGGGCGCCGCTGCAGGTGTGCTCGCGGTAACCGTAGAGGCAGAACCTGCGCTGGTCAGCCTCGAGATGTTTTCCGCCACCGAACGCCGAGCAGCCCGATCCCGCTATGGGCTCCGACTGGCGAAGGTCACCCGCGGGCTACTGGCGCTGTCGGATTTGCTGCTGCTGGAAGGGACGCACACGTTGCCGGACTCGCTGGCTGCGGCGGTCCCGTTGGCGCGCAAGCTGGCGCGCGTGCGCGCCGGCGAACGGTTGGGGGTGTACTGGGAGGTGTTCGGCCTCGGCCCACATGCGGAGGAGCTCTCCGTCTCGCTGACGCTGGCCGGCGAGGGTACGAGTTGGCTGCGGAAGACGGTCGAGTGGCTGGGGCTGGCGAGCCGGAAGCAGTCGTTGTCGCTCGCCTGGCAAGAGCCGGTGCCCACGCCGAGGCCCGTCCTGGCACGCTCGCTCGCCATCGACCTGCCGAACGATCTCCAGCCCGGTTCCTACACACTTACGCTCGAGATGACGCCGGTCGGTAGGGAGACGCTCACGAGCTCGCGCTCGATCGAGGTCATCAGGTGACAACGCCGGGCTACTGCTCCGGGCCACCGCCCTCGAGTCGCGACAGAATCTCTCGGAAGGCAGGCTCAGCGCGGAGCGGCTCCAAATACGCATCCTGCCGCAGAGATTCAGCGCTAACGGCGCCGGCGGCAACGAGGCATTCGAGGGCCTGCAGCGTTTCCTCTACCCGGCCGAGCTGGGCCTGAGCGCGCGCGAGGCTGCGGCACACGTACGGGTGGCCCGGCTTGATCCGGCCGGCGATGAGGGCGATGCCGAGCGCACGCTCGAATTCACCCGCCTCCATGAAGTCGACCGGCTCGTAATAAGCTGTGCGTGCGAAGACGTGCTCGAGCAAGCGGATGGCCGCCTCGGCCTCGAGCCGATCCTCGGGATCAGCAACCCGGCGTTCCAGCTCCTCGATCTTTAGATGCCTTGTGGCCCTCTCCAAAGATGGAAGACCGTCGGTCGTCTCATACATCTCGATGAACGGGAAGAAGGTCCGTTCGTCGTAGTCGTTCTGCCACTCGGTCAGGTCTTCCATCCGATCCACAGTTCTGCGCACGCTGCGGTCCCGCTCGAGCTCGGCCGTCTTCACTGCGACATCTCCGATATCGAGTAGGCCAGCGAAGTCCTCGGAAATCGCCCGGTGGCGAACGAAGGCCTCGTACTTTTCACCTGACCCCTCGAGCGCCCGCGCCTGCTCGAGACGAGCGCTGAACAGCTCCTCCAGCCAAACCTCGTCACGCGGCTGCAACCCCGTCTTCATGGCCAAGATCTGCATCCAGTCGAGGGCCTCGGAACAGAGCTCCTCGGGCGGCCAGGAGTGGGGCCCATCGAAGTACTGGAAGCGGTGTGGCAGGTCGATCTGATCGAGCCAGGCGTCGAGGGCCCGCATCTCCTCGTAGTTGAAGTCGGTCGTGCCGGCGCCGCCGAAGAACCCGAAGCTGGTTTCCGGGTCGAAGAGGGTCAGCAGAGCCCCGCCTGGCTGGCCGCCACCGAACCCGATCAGCCCGGCCACGTGGCCTGCCAGCTGATCGGCGAACAGCCAACCCATTCGGGCGGTGCCCGAGAAGCCAGCCAAGTAGAGGCGCTGCACGTCGACTGCGATGGTCAGTTGGATGTCGCCGAGCATCGCCCGCATCGCCACCTGGTTCGGTTCTACCGTCTGGTCGCTTCGGGTATCGTAGGAACTGAGGACGACATAGCCGTGCCGCTCGGCGGCGGGCTGGAAGAGTCTCAGCCCCAACATGGCGCGCCCTCCCGGATCCATGACGATCAGGACGGGCCAGCGGAGGTTCGTGTTGTAATCCGAAGGTAGGTACAGCGCGTAGCTCTGGGTCGAGTCGGAGAGCGAGACCACACGCTCGACGATCTCACCAGGGAGAAAGCGATCGGTCTGGGCGTTGGAGTCCTGGTGTACCAGGAGCAGGGCGAACGCTGCCGCAGAGGCAGCGCGCCACAACCTTCCGAACCAGCCAGCCATACCCCGAAAACCTGCCTGCCGGGCCGCGGACCCGACCCTAACTTTCCGCTCTCGTATATCGAAAGCCGGCGATGGGAATCTCCGACTGCACTTCCAGGCGAATCCCACGGGCCACACCGGATGGCGGCACCAAGAACTCGAGCTCCCCGCTGGTGACCACATCGCCACCCTGCCCCAGGAACTCGACCGGGACGTTCATTCTCTCACCGACCAAGCCGCCACGGCCGACGACCTGCCCCCTTACGATGTACCTGCCGCCACTAGCGTGGGAGAGATTGAAGCCCTCGAACTCGAACGGCAGGGCTTCCCTGAGTTGCAGGTACATTAGGGCGTCACCGGCCTTGCCCGTCCTCGACAAGCAGTTGGCCAGCGGGGCATACTGGACACCCGCGTACGGATACCACTTGACCAGCGTGTCGGCCAAGGGCAATGCCTCGGCGTACTGCCGCGCTTCGACTTGAGCGTCCACCAGGTTCGCCATGACGTACTTGTTTAAGGGCTCGAGCTCGCGGGCCCGGCTGAACACCGGAATCGCCTCGCCGAAAGCACCCACCCGCAACAGCCCTACACCGAGCTCGTTCCACTCCGCGAACGTGTAGTCCTCGCGCGCCGTCAGTTCCGCGAATACCTCGGCGGAATGCTCCCGCTCCCCCGCCTGCGCGAGAAGGACTGCCTGGTTGATGCGGGCAAAGACGTCATCCGGATAGCTCGCCGTGTACTCGTCGTAGATCTCCAACGCCTCCCCAACCCTCTGTACGCTCGTTAGCAGCTCCGCCAGATTGATGGTCGCGGCACGACGCGGCTCCATCTCCGTAGCCACCTCTATGGAGGTCCGATACGTCTCGATCGCCCTCTCGGTTTCCCCCTGCTCGTGATAGATGTAGGCCGCGTTGTTGTATGAGCGCGCATCCTGCTTAATGACGTTTGCCTTCTCGAACGCCGCCAGCGCGCTGCCCATATCGCCGGCGGCAAAGGCCTGCAGCCCTTCGTTGTACGAGGTTACCCAACCGGCGTGGCGCGTCTGCTCCGCCCGCTCCGCGCATCCGGGCGCCACCTCCAGCAGACGCGTCAGCATCGAGTCGGCAGCCACGTAGTCACCCAGGCTGACGTAGACCTCGCCGAATAACCAGAGTGCGGCCACATCGTTCGGCGCTGCCGCTACCGCCGCCTCGAGCATTTCGAGCGCCCTCTGATAGTAAGGAGCGCGTTCAGCCTCGGTCTCCATACCACGGGCGTTCTGAATTTGGGTGGCGGCTTCGTTCGTGTACTCGTTGGCCTCGAGCGGGCACTGCTGCGCGGGAAGGGTTCGCGCGAAGAAGAAGACTAGCAGCAGACTTGCACCCAGCATCGAGGCTCTCGGTCCAGCGCTCTTCATGTTCAACCACCTTCCGAATTGCACTCAAGCGTTTACCGGATGCTCTGGTATCCGGCACTTCGGTCCGCCTGTACACGCACATAACAGCGGAGAGCGACCCTCGCCACAATTAGGCCCTAGATCACGCCTGTCAATAGTTGTGCAGATGCACAGCGAGTTTCACCGCAGGGATACGGTTTCTCTTTACCCGAGAGCCGCGGAACGGTTCCTCGGCAGCGAGTGCAGAGTAACGGCGGGTGGTAGCCAGCGGGGATCCCGCTTGGGGATGCGGGGTAGCCTGTAATGGTCGATCTAAAGTATTGTATGCGGGCAGCGAGTGGCCCTGTGATGGGCCTTCCTGGCCGTGGCAGGGCCTGATCGCCCCCGAAAATTCAAACCGAGTCTACGGACGAGCCTGATGTTCGAGCGTAAGAAGCGACGGATTTTGAAGCCGGGCGCCTGGCGCGCCCCGAAACCCGCCGAGGAGCGGGTGGGCGCCGCCGAGGAGCGGCCCCGACTCTTCTCCCGCATCGCCCGGCGCTGGCGTCCCTGGCACACGGTAGTGGCGCTGGGCCTGTTCTTCCTCTGCTTCCTGGGTCTGGGGCTCTCCTGGTCAGCATGGAACAGGGTATGTCTGGACGAGCGCTGCCCGTCTATCGCCCAGATCACGGTTTGGGAGCCCGATGAGTCTTCTAAGCTATATGCGGCTGACGGCAGCCTGATCCACGAGTTCTTCCAGCAAAGGCGGACGGTGATCGACCTGGGGGACCTGCCCGAGTACGTCCTGCAGGCGTTCGTGGCCATCGAAGACAAGCGCTTCTACCGGCACCGTGGACTCGACTACCTGCGTACGGCCAGGGCGACAATCGAGTACGCCATCTACGGACCGGGGCGTCCGGGCGGCAGCACGATAACGCAGCAGCTGGCACGGAATCAGTTCACCGAGCGGATCGGGTTCGCGGTTTCGCCACTGCGTAAGGTCAAGGAAGCGAAGGTCGCCCGCGACATCGAGCGGCTGTATACGAAGGACGAGATCCTCGAGGGCTACCTGAATCAGATCAACTTCGGGCACGGCTGGTACGGGATCGAGACGGCCTCGCAGAACTACTGCGGCAAGTCCGCCAGTCAGCTCAACCTGCCGGAGGCGGCACTGCTCGCCGCGCTTCCCAAGGCGCCCTCGCGCTACTCGCCGTTCATGCAACCCGAGGCCGCTTTGCAGCGACGTAACCTGGTACTCGACCTGATGGTACAGCAGGGATACTTGGGGAGGGCAGAGGCGGAAGCGGCGAAGGCGTATCCGCTACCCCGCTCGCGGACGCGCGGGCAGGAGGACCAGATCGCCCCGTACTTCGTCGAGTGGGTGCGTCGCATGCTGGACGATCGTTTCGGGGAGGACCTCTACCGAGCCGGTTTTCGGATCTACACGACGCTCGATCTGGAGATGCAGGCGATCGCCGACTCGGCACTCAAGGCGCAGCTCACACTGCTCGAGTCGCTGTCGGAACAGTACGAGCACATGACTTACGAGGAGGCGTTGAAGCTGCCGCCCGACTCGATCGATTGGCACCAAACGCCGTACCTGCAGGGAATGTTCGTCGCCCTCGATCCGCAGACCGGCTACGTGCGCGCCTTGATCGGTGGCCGCGATTGGAATCACTCGAAGTTCAACCGGGCGACACAGGCGATGCGGCAGACCGGGTCGGCGTTCAAGCCGTTCGTCTACACGGCGGCGCTGGCGAGCGACTATCCGGTCTCGTACGTCATTTACGACGCGCCACTGGAGCTCGATCAATACGACCCCGAAGGCGATTCGACCTGGATCTGGTCGCCGAAGAACTATAACAACCGATTCAACGGTCCGATGACCTTGCGCGATGCGCTGCGCAGATCGATCAACGTGGTGACCGTCAAGCTGTCGCAAGAGATAGGCATGGAGTCGGTGGGTCAGATCGCGCGCCGCATGGGGATCAGCACCCCGATTCCCAGGGTTTCCGCCGCGGCGATCGGTGCCGCAGATGTGTTGCCGCTGCAGTTGGTGGAGTCGTTCACCACCTACGCCAACCTCGGCGTCCACGTCACGCCGCAGCCGATCCTGCGTATCGAGGACAAGACAGGTCGCGTCATCTGGGAAGCGGAACCGAAGCAGGAGCGTATCCTCGACCCACAAGCCGCCTGGATCATGCTCACCATCCTACGGGACGTGGTGAATACGGGGACAGCGTATCGGATCCGGCGCGACTATCTGGCGCCCGAGATCCCTGCCGCCGGGAAGACCGGAACGACGAACGACGAGACGAACATCTGGTTCGTCGGTTTCACTCCCGATCTGCTGGCGGGCGTCTGGGTCGGCCTCGACGAGCCCAACCGGATCTTCGAGGGCGCGGTGGGCGGCGCGCACGCCGCACCGGTGTGGGGCGCTTTCATGCAGAGGGTCTACCAGACCCGGCCGATCCCCGAGCCGTGGGAGCCGCCCGGCGGCCTGGTCTACCGAACGATCGACAAGCTGAGCGGCAAGCTGGTCACCGAGTACTGCCCGCTGGACGGCATCTACACCGAGGTCTATCTGCCCGGGACCGAGCCGCTGGAGGAGTGCGACCTCCACCAGCCGACGCCGTGGGGGATCCCGCCTCCTGGCAGGTAGGGATTCGGGAGTCGGAACTCGGGATCCGAGAGGTGGAACGCCGGGAATCCCAGAATCTTTACCGACAGAGCAGGCAGGTCTCTTCTTTCATCAGAGCCTCAATCTCCTCGACGGTCTTCGGAGCGCCGGCTGACAGCACCTCGTGGCCGTCCTCAGTCACCAGAACGTCGTCCTCGATCCGCACGCCCAGGCTTTCGTCGGCCAGGTAGATGCCCGGCTCGATGGTGAGGACCATGTCCGGCTCCAGCGGGCGTGCGTAGCCGCCCACGTCGTGCACGTCCATTCCAATCCAGTGGCCGAGGCCGTGTCTGAAATAGCGATCGCAGCTCATGTCGCCACAGAGCCCGTCCGAGTGCTCCCTCATGTAACGGCGAGCGATTTGCTCTAGCTGGGCGACCCTGATTCCGGGACGTATCGAGTCGATCACCGTCTTCTGCGCCCCCAGCACCAACTCGTAGATCGCCCGCTGTCGCTCCGTGAACTTACCGCTTACCGGAAACGTCCGTGTGACATCGGCCGTGTAGTAGCCGAACTCAGCGCCCACGTCGACCACGACCAGGTCGCCTTCTTCCATCCGACGCCGGTTCCTGTCGTGGTGGAGAATCACGCTATTCGGTCCCGAACCCACGATGCTCGGGTAGCCGACCCGTTCCGCGCCACGCGCGTGGAAGACATACTCGATCACGGCCTCGAGTTCGTATTCATGCATCCCGGGCCGAGTTGCCTTCATCGCTTCGCGTTGAGCCTCGGCGGTGATGTCGATGGCGCGGCGCAGGCGGGCGAGCTCGACCGAATCCTTCACCACGCGGAGATCTCCTAGTAGCACGCCCAAGTCGGAGATCGTACGCGTCGACTCCAGCGCCAGCTCTACCAACTCCTGCGTCTGCGCCGTTTCCTGCCCCATCTGCAGGTAGAGGGTCCGATACTCCTGAAGGGCCCAGCCGGAACGGAGTCGGGCCATGACCTCCTGCTCGAACTCGGTTACCGGGCGCACCTCCTTGATCCCGGTCCGGCGGACAGCCTCTTCGCCGGGGCCGATTCGCGGTCCCGTCCACGATTCCGCCATCGGATTGCGCTCGGGCAGATATAGCACGGCCTTCCCTGGCCCTGTCTCCGGCTTGAACAGCACCAGCCACGAGTTCGGCTCCTCGAGCCCTGTGAGGTAGTAGAAGTTGTTGTCCTGCCGGAAATCGGTGTCCTGGGGGTGCTCGAAGTAGTCGCGTGGATCAGCGCTACGGATCAGCGCTACGCCAGGCTCCAGCAGATCGAAAAGCGCCTCACGCCTAGCCTCCAGGACCTTCGCCGGTATGAGCGAGCTGTCGGGTCCCGCCACGACTCCCGGCGGCTCCGCCGCGCTCAGCGGCCCGGATAGCAGCATGCTCATCAGTGTCAGGACGATCGACAAACAGGCACGGCTCGCTTTAGAGCTGGGCATCGGTGCTCCCTGTCGGTGTGTTGGTCATCAGTTCGACTACCAGCGGCCAGCTGCGCTTCTCACGGCGCCGCGGGCGCCTGAGCTTAGCCGTGAGGCACGACTGGGGCAAGCGCTCCGGCCTTGTAGGCGGGGCCTCATAATTCTATCTATTATACCCAGGTTCGGTGGCAACGGGACCGATCCATCAATCCGGGGACCCCGGACCCGGCTCCGGCGAGGGCACCGGCCCCCTTCACCGATGAGGACCCGAAGGTAACCCATGGGCGACGTGAGATTACCCGCTGCAGGGCTGGTCGAACTGCGGCGGGCAGTAGAGGATACCGCGACGCAGGACGCGGTACGCGCACTCCGAGAGGCGGGGCGGCGGTTGGCGGGCGATGCGGAGATGGCGATCGCGGAGAGCGGCGGTCGTCCGCTGCCCGCGTTGCCCCTGGCCACGTTCTGGTCGGAGCTGAACCACTATTTCCATGAGGCCGGCTGGGGCAGAATCGCGCACCAGGAGCTGAACGCGGGTGTCGGGGCGGTGGTAGCCAGCGACTGGGCCGAGTCCGACCCCAACGAGTCGCGGGGAGCGCCCGGCTGCCACATCTCTACGGGACTGCTGGCCGAGCTGCTGACTCGGGCGGTGGGCCAGCCGGTGGCGGTGATGGAGGTGGACTGCCGATCGCAGGGCAATGACGTCTGCCGTTTCATATTCGGCTCACCGGTCACCCTGCTGAACGTTCACAAGAAGCTGGCTCAGACCGGCAACCTGGAAGACGCGCTCTCCGCCTTCTAACCGTCCTGGCCGCCGGGGCTCCGGCAGCCGGTCATTCGACACCACCCTCCCCCGCGCGCGGTGATGAGCAGGATTCTTGCACTCGACTACGGCGAGCGGCGGATCGGGATGGCGGTCAGCGATCCCACTCGAACAATCGCGCAACCATTGCCAACCATCGTACGGCGGCGGCGAAGACGACCGCCCTACACGAAGATCATCGAGGCGATCGAGGAGTGGGCGGTAGACACCGTCGTGGTGGGTCTCCCGGTAGAGATGAGCGGTGATGAGGGTCCACCCGCACAGACGGTGCGGGAGTTCGGCCGGGGACTCGAGAGCCGCGCCGGAGTCACCGTAGAATACTGGGACGAGCGCCTCAGCTCGGTTCGCGCGCAACGCGAGCTGGCGCTCCTCGATAAGCCGGTGAGGGGACGAGGCGACAAGGAACGACTCGACGCCATGGCAGCGCTCTTGATTCTGCAATCGTATCTCGATGCACAACAAAGCCCCCGAACCTAAGACCCTCCGCGCGGCCGCTCTCGCGGGCCTCGCCGTCCTCACCCTCGCGTCGTGCGGAGGCCCGGACGGCGCAGTGGAGCGCCTGACTATCCCTCCCGGCGCCACCGTGGCCACGGTTGCCGACACGCTGGCGGCCCACGGGGTCGTCGGCTGGCCCAGCTTGTTCAAGGTCTACGTGCGTCTCAAAGGCGCAGCGGCAGACATCAAGGCAGGCACGTACGATCTGCCCAGGGGTGCCGGCTGGTCGCAGGCCCTCGAGACCCTGGTGGAGGGTCGGGTCGTCACGATCGCCCTGACGATTCCCGAGGGATTCACGGTCAGGCAGATAGCCCAGCGCGTGGCCCCAATCGCCGGGGTAAGCGATGATTCCGTGGCGCAGCAACTGCTGGATCCGAACCTGGCAGACTCGCTGGGGGCGCCGGGCCCCAATCTCGAGGGCTATCTGTTTCCCGAGACCTACCGCTTTGCGCAGAACGTGCCCGTGACTTCGATCGCCGCCGAGCTGGTGGCGCGCTACCGGGCGCTATGGACGCCTGAGCGCCGAGCTGCCCTCGATTCCATCGGCATGAGCGAGCTCGAGATCACCACGCTCGCCAGCATCATCCAGGCCGAGGCGCGCTGGGAAGATGAGATGCCGCTCATCTCGGCCGTCTTCCACAATCGCCTGCACCGCCGGATGCGCCTGCAGGCCGACCCGACCGTCCAGTATGCTCTGGAATCGCACCAGAGCCGTCTCCTTTACAGTCACATCGACTCGGTGGCGGACAATCCGTACAACACCTACACCCACGCCGGCCTGCCGCCCGGCCCCATCGGGTCGCCGGGCGCCGCGGCCATCGACGCAGCGCTGCATCCCGCCCCCGTACCCTACCTATACTTCGTGGCCCGCGAGGACGGACATCACGAGTTCTCGAGCTCGCTGCGCGAGCACAACCAGAAGATCCAGGAGGTACGACGGGGCTCGGGGAGCAGGCGCTAGGCCGCCCCAAGCGCCCCCGGGTTCTCCCCGAAGAATGACAGCAAATGAGCCCAGGCAGAATCCCTGATCTTAGACGCGCCTTGAGGCTGATGATCATCACCGACCGCGAGCTGGCAGGGGAGCGCGGCTGGTTGGCCGTGACCGAGGCGGCTCTCGAGGCGGGCGCGACGGCGGTCCAACTGCGCGACAAGCACGCCACGAGCCAGGAGCTGCTGGCGATGGCGCTGGCGCTCCGCCCGCTCGTCGAAGGACACGGAGCGCTCTTCCTCCTCAACGACCGATTCGATGTCGCGCTGGCCGCAGAGGCCCACGGCGTCCACCTGGGAGACGACGACCTGCCCGTCGCTGAGGTGCGCCGCGCCGTGCCCGGTGACTTCGTCATCGGGCGCTCGGCCGATACCGAGGAAGCGGCCAGAGCGGCGGAGGCCGATGGCGCTGATTATCTCGGCGTGGGGTCGGTGTTCGGCACAGAGACCAAGAAAGAAGTCATCGGAGAGGAAATCGGGACCGAACAACTCGGGCGCGTCGCCCGGGCCGTCTCCATCCCGGTCGTCGGCATCGGAGGCGTTTCGGCGAGCAACGCTGCCGCGGTCGCTGCCGCAGGCGCTGCAGGAGTGGCGGTCGTGTCGGCGGTAATGTCAGCGCCCGATCCTGGCGCAGCTACGCGCAGCCTGCTGGAAAGTTGGTCGAAGGCAGGGGATTAAGAGATTCGGGGATTCAGGGAGGAGAAGCCAGAGGGGCGCCGACCAAGCTCAGGTGGCGCCCCTTGGATATTCTTCCCTGACTTCCCGAATCCCCGAATCTATCCGTTCGGCTCGACGACTTTATACGCGAACCCCGTGACTCCCGGGATCAGGCCGTCGTCGGGTGCCACGCGGAACGGCATCGGCTCCTCCACCGGAGGCGCCGGCATCTCAAAGCTTCCCGTGCCGATCACGTTGCCGCCACTGTCGTAGAAATCGAACTCGACCAAGATGACTACGCCGGGCTCGAGCGTCAGGTTCTGGATCTGGCCGAAGATCGCTCCGCCCTGCAGGGTCACCGGCGACAGCTGGAAGGGGAGCGCTTCGCGCCGCTGGAGAATCTCCAGAGTCTTCTCCGAGTCGCCGGTGCCGCGCCATGCCTGGGCGAGTAGCGCCAGGAAGTCGACGTTGTTGGGGTAGCGCTCGACCAGCTTCTCGGCGACGAGCAACAGAGTGTCGTAGCGCTCGGCCTGGTACAGCGAATGCCCCATGAACTCCAGCGACTGCGCACGGTACGGCTCCAGGTCCAACGCCCTGTTGAATGCCACGACGGCGTCCGAGTAGCTGCCTAGCTCGTACAGACCGATCCCCATGTCATGGTACCGGTTCGCACCGAGATTCATCCCCTCCATGTTGAGCAACGCGCTATACTGCTCCAGCACCCTACCCTGAAGGCCCTCAGCCTCTATCAGCAGGCCTTCTTTTTGCGTCGAATCCGGCACCAACTCCGCGCTGTCGCGCAGCGCGACCACCTGCATGGCGAGGTATGAGGCCAGCCCAGACCTGGCGTCCGGGTTGTCCGGATAGATCGCCAAATACTCCTCATACACGGCGGCCGCTTCCAAATACTGGTCCTGGAATGCGAGAATCTGGGCCAGGTTCGTGCTCGCGGTCCAGTAGAACTCTCCACGCTCCTCCTCGTTGAGGCTCTCCGACTTTCCGGTCGCCGCGATCGCTTCCCGGAAACCCCAGCAGGCCTCATCCATGTAAGCCCGCCGGACCGAATCGTCCTCGGCCGTTTGCGCGAGCTGTACGTTGTAGCTGGCGACCTGAAAGATGGTGTGCGGCTCGCGGTCGTTGATCGTGTACGCTTCGCTGTAGAGATCCATCGCCACCGCGGTCTCACCGGCCGACAGGAACTCGTTCGCTCGTTCGATGAGATCCGACCATGCGACAGTCCGCAGCCCATTGATCCTCAGGACGTAGGGCTCCCACATACAGGCGGCGCGCTCCCAGAGAGTGTCGGCGGCCACGTAGTCGTCCAGCTCGAGGGATATCTGGCCCGCCATCAGGATGTAGTTGGGATTATCCGGGTCCGCTTCCATCCCCTCCTGTAGCTGCCTCAAGGCGAAGGCGTAGTAGCCGCGCTTGTCCTGTGGGTTCTCCTCCTCGCGCGCCCGATCGACGTAATCCCTCGCCTTGGCCGAGTACGTGCCCTCCCGCGGCCGGTGCTGCTCGCACGCCTGCTCTTCCTGAGCCGGCGATGGGCCCGGTAAGACGAAAAAGCCCATCATTGCAACGATTATCGGCAAACGCTGTCTCACAACTGACGTCATTTTGCCCCTCCCGCTGTCCTGCATTGGGTTAGATCCCGACTGCGGGGCCCCTACTACCTCAGCCCACGCGGTCCCTCGTTGTGCCCGTGTCCAGGTAATTTCTTAATACCGGCTCGGACAAGCAAGAACGCCCCGGCGCCCGGCTGCGGGGCGCGGTCCGGTTTCCAAAACTGCCTCTGTAGCCTATCTTGACCCCTACGTCCTCCGTGCAAACTCTGAGCCAAGCTCAAGGAGAACGGCACTCATGAGACACGCTGCGTTTCTGCTGGCGTCGCTCCTCCTGGGGGTGCTGGCCCTGGCCTGTGCCTCGAGCAGCACTCCCGAACTGGCGACCTCGTACGAGGCGGACCTGGGTCGCACCAGCCGGCCGGTTATCGAAGAGCATGTGCCGCGGATACTGGACCGGCACCGCTACGAGATCGAGCGCTTCGAGGACCATCAGTCCACTGTTTACGTATACACCCGCTGGTCCCGGCGTGAGCCGCTTGACGACGAGATCTCTCTGGGGTACAGCCAGGCGCGTACAAAGCTGACCATCGAGGCCCGTGTAATTGGCGATTCCAGGGCGGCGTCCAACCCTGCGTATCGGGTCCGGCTGCGGGCGGATCATCAGCTCAGACGGCCGGTTGGCAGCGAGTGGGAAGAGCCGGCACTCACCGAGATGTTCAAGCAGTACATGGATCAGCTGGCCCGGGATATCAGGACGGAGTTCGAGTCGCGCTTCCGTTAGACACGACCTACAACCGGCCTCGTCCCCATCGGCTCAGGGCGTCAGTTGCAGCACCTCGAGCGGCACGATGCGGGACTTGCTCTGCCCCGAGACCAGGTCCGTGACCGTGACCTGCAGGTGATAGGTACCCGCCGGGACGTTGGCGATATCGACCGCCACGGCCCGGCGGTTCGTCACCGACTCGAAGTCCAGGCTCAAGGTGATCGCCTGCTCTGCTTCGGGTGTGCCCAGCGCGTCGACGGGCGCGACCTGGAAATCGGCCGTGAACTGTCCCCTCCCTTGGTCATCTAGGGCCAGGTGATAGACCTCGAGGTAGACCTGGACCGGGTCCGGCCTCCATATCTGTCGGCTCGGCAAGAGCGGGAAAGGAAACGTGCCCTCGGCGTACCCTTCCGGGACCTCGATACCCGTCACGACATCGCTCAACTCCAGGCTGTCCACCCTGATGCTGAGTGGATCGGGGTCGGCGATGACCGTTCGCGCGACTGCGACCGGGTCGGCGTCCGGGTCATCGAACGCCTCGGCCAACAACGTGTAGCGCAGGGTCGTACCCAGATGCCTTACGGTGAAGGTGGAAACACCTTGCTCGTCACCCGGCACCCAATTGTCAACGCGCCCGACCTCCTCGTACGCTCCATCCTGAATGACCAAAGTATGTTTCACCCGCTGCTCGGGTACGTCGGGCGGATTCGCCTGGTCGTCGAGGCTTATCACCGGTGTTCGGGGTGAGGACAGGGCCATGAGCACCAGTCGGGGCTCGTTCTCCTCGCTGAGCACGCGAGCTTGCCAGGTGATGAGGTCGACGACTCGTTCCCGGCTTACTAGCTCCGTCTTGGTGGCGAGCACCGGCTTGAACGTCGGATCCGTCTTGTTCTGGTCCTTGTACCTCAGATCGTACGCTTCGAGACTCGATTCCCGGGGAGCCGGGGTCCCCGTGCCGAACGATGTGGCCCGACTCTCGGCCTGGCCCCAGAGGACGTTGAGTTCCTCGGCTCGGGTCAGGAACGGGCCGCCGATCGCGGAGATCTCACCGTAGTAGAAGAGCTGGAGATAGTAGAAGGCCTTAACACCGCCGGGCATGTAGCGTCGAGTGCTGGGGCTCCACGCCTCCCGGTTGATGAGATCCTCGACACCGCTCACCAGCTGGAAGCGCCCGGTGCCCTGATAGTTGCCAAACAGGAAGTACGTCAGTTGATCCGGCCGCAGTGAATCGTACACCCAGACCTCGTAGGCCGGCTTCGTGTCCAGACGGCGGAGCGCGTCCCTGGCGTACGGATCCGCGACCCAAGCACGCAGATCGATCTCGGTCGCCCCCATGAAACCGCCCCTCTGCATACCCGGCTCGCCGTACTTGACATAGATCAGGCCGCGGTCGTCTGTCTCATAAACCGTCGCCTCGGTTCGCCTATAGTTCTCCCGGGCATAAACGATCCTCTGCCAGTGCTCGAGCAGCCGCTCGTTGAGCGCCGTCAACGGCGTGGGATCCCTGTCCACCCAATACTGTATGATGCGCTCGGCGACCGCGTCGGTGGATGCCTCCAGCTCGGCGCGCCACTCCGTCTCTTCCAGAGGCTGGAGCAGCGGGATGATCCGCTCCGCCTCCTGCCGCACCGCCTCGGCGTGCTCGTCCAGGTTGGCCCCGCTGAACCCCCAGAAGTACATCTCACAGGCCGGCTCGAAGTAGCGGATCGCGTCGCGTTCTAGCGTCGTCTCGATGAACGCGATGCCGATCCGCGGATCGGAGCGGCCCTCAGCGCCCAGAGTCTGCCGGGCGCCGTCCCAGAGGCGCAGCGCGCCAAGCCAGTCGCCTGCCTCCAAAAGCTCGACACCCTGTGAGTACGGGTCGGCGGCCGCCTCCTGCGCATGCGCCGCCGCCGGGAGGACCGTGGTGAGAAGAAGGGTTGCAGCTAGCACGCAGACGAGGCCACGCACTACCTCAGCCCCGGCTATGCAAGCCAAACGTGGGATGCCTCGGCACACCATAGTGAGTTTCCTTCTGCTTTTCTCACAACTCAGCTGTCATGGGTTCTGTTCCACTACACCAGCACCCGGACCTCGTTCCCCGCCTGCTTCAGGCTCTGTCCGCCAGAGCAGCGACGTGCCACGCTCGAACGAGACGAGCCGTGGCTCTCTCAGCCGTGCCAGGGGCGAGGCCGGCATAAGGAAGAGCGGTCGCCTTCCAGGGAATCGGTCGATCAGAAGCGCGTTTCGCTCCGGTCCCATGTCTCGCACGAACATGGCGCCCCCCGGAGATAGGCCCGGCAGATCGCCCTGCCACAGCAGAGCCGGCAAACCGGTTACACCCCGACCGTCGGACGTGAACTGTCGCCGGCACTCGAAGGCGAGGCCTTCCTCCGCCGGACTCAAAGCGCCGGCTTGGGAGGTGTCCTCCGGCTCCGTCCCCGAGGCGGCTTCGAAGCGCAGCTCGAGGCGCAGCGTCTCACCGCCTCCCGACGCGCCGGCCTCCCCCATCTCGAGGAACCCCTGAACGGTGCAAGGCTCGGTGTGGCTCAGAGCCGCCTGGATCGAGTCCAGCCGCATGCCTCCGGCATGCAGGCGCACACCGAGCCGCGTCCTCCAGCTGTCATGAACAAAGACCAGCGACGGGAAGGCTGTACGGGGCGCCTCAAGCGATGATCCCGCGTACTCCTGCACACGGCCAAAGCTCCACAGACGTCGAGGACCATAGTAGAAGATGCCGGCGGCCAGCCCCATGAGCAACGCTAGCGTCACGGCGACCCGGGGAGAGAACCTGCCACCGGCGATCGGCAGTCGGGCCGGTGTCAGCCGAACGAGGCCGACCGCCGCCGCCGCGGCCAGCAGGGCCCAGGCGGGCGCCGCCTCGTTCAGCATGCGCGGGCCCATGAGCAGGTCGTGGTGCCAGTAGAAGGCGTTGGCGAGTGCCGGCAACAGCGCCCAGGCAATCAGCAGCCGGATACCGCCGGCGAGCCGCTTGCCGAGGGTCAGGTAAAGCCCGACCACAGCCACGACCGGGACCGTTGACCACAGAAGCTCGGTGCTCAGGCCGAGGAGGTCAGCCGAAGTGTAGGCCAGCGCCTCAATGGGCCCGTAGGCGTTACCCCACGGGTCCAGGTGGAAGCCCAGGCCGTGGCGTGGCCCCCACGCCGCCAGGTACCCGAAACGCAGCGGGGACCCGAAGAAGTGGCCATTGTAGACGGCCAAGCCCGCTGCGAACGGCAGGCCACCGGCCACGGCGAGCGCCGCGCGAGCGCCCAGCGCACCGCCTCTCAGCCGTCCCTCGCTCCAGCCGGCCAGCCAGATCCCCAGCGCCACCACGGCCCCGATAACGACACCGGCGAGGGGACGCGTCACGAACACGGCACCGAGGGCGGCACCGGCGGCCAGCGCCCACTCAGCCCGGCCGTCCCGCGCCCTCAGGGCACAGTAGGCGGCCAGCGCCGCGAACGCAGCAGCTGTCACGTGGTTCATGTACGATCCCGCCAACGCCACGAAGAACGGGCTCACAGCAAGCAGTACGGCGCCCAGTCGAGCCGTCAGTGGATCCTCGGGGAATAGCCGCTCGGCGATGAGTGCCGTGAGCGCCACCGTGATCGCGACCAGGAGCGGGCCCACCAGCCACACCGCCCCGAGACTGAACCCGAGGGCCAGGAGCAGCGCGTGGCCGAACGGGTACTGGGAGACCCAGCCGTTGGGCGTATCGAGCATGAACTGGAACTGCCAGAACTCGGGGAACTCCAGGACCGGCCCGGCCAGTTCCCCCGCGGCAAAGTAGCGCCCCTGTAGAAGCTGGCTCACCGCATCGAGCATCACCGGACGTCCGTCCAGCACCAGTAGCGAGAAGGCGAGCGTCAGACCGCCCGCCAGTATGGCCAGCGCCCAAATGAACGTGGTCCTCTTGATCGCCATCAGGCGCTCTTTCAGACGCTCCAGCTTCTCCGTGATAAACGAGGGGCTCAGAAGACCCGCCAGGACCAGCGCAACGAATAGCGTGCCCCCGAGGCCGGTCCAAAGGAACCTCGTGTAGCGGCCCGCCAAGCGGAGCGTCTGCTGAGCTCCCAGCCCCGAGGCATCGGCCAGCGCCCCATAGATCGGCAGGACGACAAGGAGCAAGAGGGCGACCCCGAGGACCCGCCGGCCGTACTCCACGACGCACGCCAGCGACGAACGTGGGCCGCCGTGCTCGAGCCTGGCCGATCCGCCTTCTCCGCTGGCCGTCATGCTCCTCCCCTCTCGATGCCGCACAAAAAGAGAGCAGGCCGCCGTGTGGCCACGGCGACCTGCTCCGGGTTTAGGGTTTCAGTTCCGCGTACTATCTCCTCTGCAGGGTGGTCGGCCGGGTCGGCCTCTCATCCGCGAGGAGACGGTTGAAGTAATCGACTCGTGCCCGAATGTCGGCCTCGCTCGGCTCGTCACCCGGGTTCAGCGGCCTCAGGCCACCCTCATCCCAGGAAACGACGTCAGGAGCGGAGCCCGCAGAGCCGGGGTCTCCACCGAACGTGTAGACCTCTTCGAGCAGCGTCAGGAGCTCCTGGGCCGGGACCGGGAACATCGTGATCGTCCCCGAGACCAGGTCACCCCATCCGCGGTCATCGAGCCATGAGTAGTTCATGCCCGTGCCAAACGTCTCGAGCCGCTTCTCGTACTTCATCGCCTCGAGCAGGCTACCGCACGCGCCAGCAGCCGTGCGCGGCGTGCAGCGGCCAGGGGCGTCCTCAAGAACCGGATCGCCCGTAGCGAGCCCGTCAACCGACGTCAGCCCACCGTACGTCACGCGGGTGGCATCGATCAGCGGCCAAGCGCTTGCGGCAGGACCATCCCGGAGATACGCCTCTGCCTGCAGCATGTCCATCTCTTCCTTCAGCAAGAGCGGCACCGGGCCGGTCCAGGTCGTGAAGTAATTGTACTCGGGAAAAGCAGCGTACCCTGAGAAGTGGTACGTGCCACGCTCCGGCCTGAACGGCGAGTCGGGGTCTCTGTATTCCATGACGTGCCTCAGAGCCGGGCCCCCGCAACTGTTGTCACGCGGCAGCCCCACGCAGTCCCAATCATCCGCTACTTCCACCGGCGGATAGATCGGGAAGCGCAGGTCGTCGGCGTCGATCATGAACGGCGTACGCAGACCGGGCGTCTGAGCCTCCCAGGCCTGGTAGGCACCGCTCTGGTCGGCGGGCCCGAGCATCCGCAGGTCTGTGCGCGCCCAGCTGGGCCACTGCGTCACCCAGGCATGGTCGCTCCAATAGACATCGTCATCCATGATGCAGCTTACGTCCGCCGTGATGCCCTGGCTCGCGTGGTCCTGCACGCTCCCCGGACCGGTCCAAGTCACGGCATTCCGCTCTGCCACGGTACGCGGCGTGTAAGCCAGCAGCTTGGCCATGAACGAGTGAATGACTTGACCCAGCTCAGCACTCGTGAAGTCCGTCTGGCACGTCCAACTGCCAGGAATGTTGAACGACTCCTGGGCTATCATGGTCAGCGCTTCGTTGAAGTAACCCAACGCCGCAGTCTGGACTTCGCTGTAGGGGACCCGCACCTGCTCGACGCTCAGGTCCGTGGTCTCGTCGAGGATGAACGCCTCGTCGTACAGCAGCGCCACGGTCATATGGGCCATACCCTGCATAAACCTGGCGAACGCTATAGCGCGGTGGTTGTCATCACCGCCGTCGCCGATGTCCACGCCGCCCTCGATCGAGAGTATACCGTCTCGAACCGAGGCGAGGATCGTGTACGAGTCATACCAGGGTTCCTCGACAACGTACGAATAGCCGTAGGCGGGGTCGTTGTTGATCGCCCAGACCCGCGGCTCCTGCGAGCTGTCCTTCATCATCGCGTTACCCCAGGACGACGTGTGCTGATCCGACATAACACTCATCGCGTCCGATGGGGTGTTGCCGATATCGGTGGCGGTAATCCACCACCTCCGGAACGTCCCGGAAATAAGAGTCTCAACGTCGCCGGGCGTGGCCAACGCTCGCTCTCGGTCCGGATCGTTCAGGTTCTCGACGTTTAGATCGGCGCAGGCGGCAGTCACCAAGAGCGCTGCCATCAACGCCAGTATTCGTCTAGAGCCTCTCATGTTGTAACCCCCTTGATTTCCATAGTCACGGCAACAGGTTCGAAGTTTCTTCATGGCTATCACCCGTGTGCCAGCTTAGAAGATGAAGTCGATAGTCGCCGTAATCGTCCGGAAGTTCGGGTAGTTGTACGAGTCCGACCGGCCGATAGCGTCCGAGCCGCCCGTGCCCTCGCCGACCTCGGGATCATAGCCAGGATAGTCGGTGAAGGTGAGCAGGTTCCGGCCGACGAGACGAATCGTCGCGCCTTCCATGCCCATGAAGCCAAACACCGAACGCACCTGGTCGCGGTTGAACGTGTAGCCGAACGCCAACTCACGGACCTTCACGTAGCTGCCCTTGTGGACGTAGAAGCTGTTAATCTCGTTCACGTTGTAGAGCAGGCTGTAGTACTTGATCGGCTTCTTCAGACCATCGGCCTTGTTCTCCTGATCGACGAAGGACGACGCCAACTCACGCATCGCCCACTGGCCGGTCTGGAAGTACTGGTCGTGACCGATCTCGCTGTCGAGCAAGAAGTACAGGGTGAACTGATTCCAGCGCAGGTTCGTCGACAGACTCCACGCGTAGTCGGGCGTCGTGTCGCCGATCTTGATGAAGTCAGCGAACTGCTGGCTGGTGAAGCCGGCTGGGACTTCGTCGATGGTTCCGTCGGCGTTCGCGTCGCACTCGATGGCGGGAACGTTGACCAGGTTCCCGTCCTCCATACGGCGCTGACACTCCATGGCCTTGATCGGCATGCCGTACTCGACCGACATACCGTTCACGTCACCGATCGTGCCCCACAGCTGGTTAGCGATGCCGTCCTGGTAGCTGTTGC
The DNA here is from genome assembly GCA_039586755.1 of Gemmatimonadota bacterium. GTDB lineage: Bacteria > Gemmatimonadota > Gemmatimonadetes > Palauibacterales > KS3-K002. The sequence continues at coordinate 35,590 of JBDHJU010000031.1, forward strand.
CGTCACCGACCCACACCAGGTAGCCGTCATCGTTGACCTGGAACTCGGTATCGCAGGCGGCCTGAGCCACGGGATCCAGCTCGGCGCAGCTCGACGCCCAGCGATTGCCGTAGAAGGTGCCCAGCGCCTCACCGGCACGGTAGAAGAACTCGGCGTTGGGGCCCGCACGATAGGGCGGCACACCCAGCGCGGTGATCGTGTTTCGGGTGCGGTCCCAAGTCACCCGGGCCGTCCAAGCCAGGTCCTGCGTCTCGGCCAGAGCGGCCTCGAGGCTCAGCTCCCAAGTGTTACCCTCGAGCGTGCCGACGTTCTGCCACTGGTTCGAGAAGCCTGCGAAGCCGGGCAGCGGCACGAAGAGGAGCGCATCCTCGGTCTTGTTGTCGGAGTAGTTGACGATGAAGTTGAACCGGTTCCAGAGCACCGTCTCCACACCGTACTCGATCTCTCTCACGAACTCGGGCTTGAGGTTCTTGTTGCCCAGGTTCTGCGGCGTGATCGAGCCGGCCGAGACCGAGTACGTCTCGTACTGAGCGGAGAACCCAGGCCGGTTGCCCGCGGTCCCGTAGGAGAAGCGGAGCTTGAACTCGCCGATCGCATCGGAGAACCACCACGGCTCCTGCGCCAGCCGCCAGGCGACGCTGCCGCGATAGTACGTGTTCCAGCGCTCTTCCTCTCCGAACAGCGAGCTGCCGTCCCAGCGGATCAAGCCGTCGAAGATGTAGCGGCCCTTGTAGTCGGCCGCGCCTACCAGGTAGAAGAAGTTCGAGCGAATGTCGAAGACCTCGGAGTCGGTCCCGCGGCCCGAGGACTCGGTAGTTGCCAACGCTGTCACGTCCTGAGCGCCCAGGTTGGAGCCGTCCACCCAGAACCACTCGCCGTGACGATCTTCGAACTGGTAGCGTGCCTGGCCGCGCGCGATCCAGTCACCGAACTGCTTGTGGAAGGCGGCGGTAAGGCTCGCGTTGACGTTCTCGTTGCTGTTGTTCTGCCTCGAGAGGTAGCCGGTCGTCGGCAGCGGGCTGTCCGGCTGCTCGAGACCCTTCGGCGTCCACCAGAACTGGTTCACGTCCCGGCGGTCCAGACCGAAGTCCGCCTCGATGTCGAGCCACGGGGTGGCCGACCAACGGGCGAAGAGGCTGCCCAGGATGCGCGAGTTGCGGTCCTCGCTGGTCCTGGTCTCCTGCGTGTGGAGCGGATTGGCCTCCTCGGTGTTCAGCGGATCGGGCTTGTTCTTCAAGGCGCCGAACTCGAGGCAGTCCTCAGGATCCGCATCCGGAGGATCCACACAATAACGCTCCAACAGGTCCACGTTGGGCGGCATGAACGTCAAGTCGAACATCGGGTTGTTGCTGGTGAGCTCGTCCTGGTGGGCCCAGGCGTAATAGCCGCTCAACGACAACGTGAAGTTGTCCCACACCTGATGGTCGATGTTCAGCCGCGCGTTACGCCGCGTGTACCCGTCGTGGAACATGATGATGCCCTTCTCACGCAGGTTGGTGAACGAGGCGCGGTAATTCGTGTTACCGGTCTTGCCCGTCACCGCGGCATTGAGGCTGATGAACTCACTGGGATCGAAGAAGCGATCCACGTGATTGTAGTTCGGGCCCGCGTAATTCTTGTCCTGGAAGGTCACCGATGTCTGGTCGCCATTGAAATCGGGATTGACCGCGGGGTCGGGGTTGTAAATCGTGTCCAGCTGTACGCCGGGGCCGTAATCGATCTCAGCTCCGGTGCCGTCCAGGTACTTGTCACCGGCGGCGTTCATCTGGTACGGATGCTGCTGCCGGAACGGGAAGTCGCCTTCCAGGCTCTGGAAGCCGAACTCACCGCGGGTGGTGAACTGGCTCTCGCCAGCCGCCAGACCGGCGCCGCGGTTCGTCGTGATCTGGATGACGCCGTTAGCCGCCAGCGATCCGTAGAGCGACGCGGCCGCCGCGCCCTTGACGATCTCGATGCTCTCGATGTCCAGGGCGTCGATGTCGGCCATGCTCTGCCAGGCGATCACGCCGTCGACGATGATCAACGGGCCCTGGCCACGCGTTATGCTAGTGGGAGAGCGAAGCATGATATCGGCGGGATCGCCGGGCTGGCCACTGCCCTTAGTGACCGTCACGCCTGCTCCCTTACCCTGAATCTGCCGTTCCGCGGATGTCGCCGGGACCGGGATATCCTCCACGTCGAGCTTTTCGACGGTGAAGGGTAGCTTGGCCCTCGGCATCCGCGCTGCAGTGCCGGTGACGACCAGCTCCTGCAGCCTCAAGACGCTGGGCTCGAGCGCGAACTCGAGGACCTGCGTCTCGCCGGCGCCCACCGACACGATCTCTGCCTCTGTACGGTAACCGATGATCTCGACGCGGACTTCGTACTCACCGGCCGGAACTACGATCAACGTAAAGGTACCGTCAGTGTCGGTAAGGGTACCGATTCGGGTGCCCGGTATATAGACCTGCGCGGTCTCGACCGGGTCGCCCGTGCGGGCGTTTGTTACTGTGCCCGTTACCCTACCGCCCTGGGCCCAGGCAGGCAGGGGAACGCACAGCAGGAACAACAGTGCGCCCGCCAGCGTCGTGGTGACTGCTTTGCGAATGCTCACGTGTCTGTCCCTCCGTTGGTACGTGGGTTCTCGAACTGCACCACCACACGACTACTGGCGCACTACCAGGCTGACCCGTCGCCTGGCCGGCAACCAGTGCCCGGGGCGATGCAGACGAAAAAGTGTTTGGACTGGGTTGTCCCTCTAGCAGGCCGAACAATGCACAAAACCGCCGAGCCTCCTCCTTTCCGCGAAACTCGCAAAAGGCTAGTTCGTTACTTGCTTTAAGGGCAGTGGGCAAGATCTATATAGAGCCAGGCGGCACTCCGCCTGGACAGCGAGCCCCCCAAGGCTGTCCCGGACTCGCTGCTTATTTGGATTGGACCTGGGCCCTTTAATAATACCGGGCCCCTGATTCGTCAAGAGCCCCCCAAAATAGGCCGCTCCAAGGCCTCCAAACCCAAGAAAGACCGCCAGAACCGCCCCAGCGTTGCGGGTCATCCGCACCCTTCTTAGCTTGCACCGAGTCTCGACGAGAACGACCAAGGAGGTAATCTGTGGCCCGCAAACCGCAGTTCCTGACCCTGATAGCTCTTGTAACGGCCTGCGCTCCCTTCATAGGGGTTACGCCAGCCGGCGCCCAGCCCCGCCACCCTCGCTTCGAGCTGGTCCCGAGAGCCGGGGCCCTCGCTCCCATCGTAGACCTGGGCAAGGCGTTCGACCCGGAGATACTGCTCCAGGTCGAGGTCAAGACGGATGTCTCCGCCATGGCCGGCCTCGCCGCCCAATACAACCCGCCCTACTGGCCGGTGGCCTTCCGGCTGGCCTTCGACTTCACACCTTTCAAGACCACGACCAAAGGGCGCCCGGTGCTCTGCGAGCTGGTCAGCGGACCGGCGTGCCGCGCTGTGCCCGTCGACACCCGTTACATGGTGTTGACCGGCGACGTCCTTATACGCGCCGGCGATCCCGAGACCTCCAGCTTTTATCTGATGGCCGGTCTGGGGCTCAAACGCTACGACTTCGCGGAGATCACTTGTGAGGTGGACGACATCGTCTGCGAACTGACCCGCGACTACGTTCGGGACCAAACCAACCCCACGGTACATCTGGGCCTGGGATATGACTTCCGGCTCGGGCCGGCGCGGATGCAGATCGAGTTTGCGGACTACATGAGCACGCACAGGCCGGAAGGCGAGGACAACTCGGGCCAGGTGCAGCAGGATCTGTATCTGAGTCTGGGGGTGCGGCTCGCGGTTTCGTAGTTGATGTCAGCCGAGCGTCGAACAAGAAAACGCCGCGTGTCCCATTCGGGGCACGCGGCGTTTCGGCTAATAAGGCCGGCGGCGTCCTACTCTCCCACGAGCTTGCGCCCGCAGTACCATCGGCGCTGAGGGGCTTAACTGCCGAGTTCGGGATGGGATCGGGTGTTT
>JBDHJU010000111.1:0-9587 GCA_039586755.1 Gemmatimonadota bacterium
GCGAGACTTGTGACCGCGCGTCGCCTCGAGGACGCGTGCGATGTGGTCGCGTTCCGCCTCCTCCAAGCTCGTAAGGCGCGGGCCGGACTCGCCAACCGGCGCTCCTAGCTCCACATGCTCCGGCCGGATCACATCGCCCGTCGCCAAGACCGCGGCGCGTGTCAGGCAGTTCTCCAACTCGCGCACGTTCCCGGGCCAGCTATGCTGGATCAGTTTGTCCACCGTCTCGGCGGCCAGAACCGGGCGCCTGCCACCTGCCGCCGCCGCTGCCTTCGCCACGAAGTGCTCGGCGAGGAGCTGCAGATCGCTCATCCGCCCGCGGAGCGGCGGTACCTCGATCTCCACGACGCGCAGGCGGTAATACAAATCCTCCCGGAACTTGCCCACCGCGACCAACCGCTCCAGGTCCTGGTGCGTGGCGGCGATGACGCGCGCCTCTGTGCGCTCCGCCCGCTCCGCGCCCACGGGATAGTACTCATGCTCCTGCAGCACGCGGAGCAGCTTGCTCTGAAACTCCGGTGTCGTGTCGCCGATCTCATCGAGAAAGACCGTCCCGCGCCCCGCCAGCGCGAAGCGGCCCCGCCGATCCGAGGTCGCACCGGTGAACGCGCCGCGCACATGCCCGAACAGCTCCGACTCGAGGAGCGTCGAGGGAAGTGCCGTACAGTCCACCGCGACGAAAGGCTCGGCAGCGAAAGGAGAGGCGTCGTGGATCGCTCGCGCGATCAACTCCTTGCCCGTCCCGCTCTCCCCCCGGATGACCACGTTGGTCCGGGTCGCGGCGACCTGACCGACGAGCTTGAAGATCTCGACCATGCGGGGATCACGGCCGACGAGGCGGTCCCCGACTTGAGGAACGCTCTCGTCCCAGCGGGCCGCTTCGCGCGCCGCCCGATCCTCGAAGATCCGGTCAATGAGGCGGCGAAGCTGGTGCAGGTCCAGCGGCTTGACGAGGAAGTCGGCGGCGCCTTCCCGCATCGCCTCGGCGACCGTGGGCAGGTCCTCGTAGGCGGTCATCAGCACGACGTCCACGTCGGGCATGCGCTGCCGAAGGAGTCGCAGCAGGTCGAGGCCGCTCATGCCCGGCATCTTGAGGTCGGCCAGAACGACGCCGGCGCTCGACTCGTCCAGCATTGCCAGCGCACGTTCCCCGTCCTCCGCCGTCCGAACCTCGGTCCGCTCGTCGCCCAGGGCGCGGGCGAGCGAGGCCCGAATTCGTGGATCGTCATCGACGATCAGGAGCGATCTTTCCATCGGAGCGTCTCGACCTGGGTCGCCGGGGGGCCGGCGTAACTCCCACAGTAAACTGGGAGCCGAGGGGCGCGGCCGGCAACCGGCTGAGAACTCGGCCCGACCTGGCTACTGCCCGTAACCTAGACGATATCTGCCTGGGCAAACGATTGCGAGAGACCCGGCCTCGATACTGGCCGGTCTTACCCGGGCCCTGCCGAAACGGCACTTGACCTCTCCTTGACGGACCCCTGCCACCTTTCGCGCGAGTCTGGAGTGTGGAGGAAGGAATGCAGTACAAGCTACTTAGAGGGTTCTGGTAATGAGACGCGCGGTCTTGGTCGCCTGGCTGACGCTGACCGTGGCGGCAGCGGTCGTCGCGATTCTGCAGTTCCGGATCGACAACTCGGTCGGGGTGTGGTTCGCGACGGACGACCCCGCCCTGGCGGACTACCGACGATTCCTTGACGACTTCGGGCAACGGGAGTGGACGGTCGTGGCCCTGCAACGGGAACCCGCGCCCGATGCGCTGATCCGGGCAGACCGGGAAGCAATGGTCTCCCGACTGCGACAGATGGAACACGTCCACCGTGTTCTCTCCGTCTCCGATTTCCCGCAGACGAGTGAGCTCGCCAGGCGGTTTCTGAAGCCGGACCCCCATAGTCCCTACGAGGCGCTGCTCCTCTGGATCACTAACGATATCGACACGGTCGACGGGTACCGTGAGGATCTGGTCGCCGGAATCCGCGCCGTGGCGGTTGACTACCCGACCGTGGCACAGGTCCACGTAGCGGGCACGGCGGTCATCAACGGTGAACTGAACCGCGCTGCGCGCCGTGACATGCTGCTGTTCTTTCCCACGGTCAGCCTCTTCGTCTTCCTGCTCGGCATCGTCCTGTTTCGCAACCTTCGAGACACGGCGGTGTTGATCTCGGTGTCCCTGGGCACGGTGATCGTCACCCAGGGGTTCCTGATCGGCGTGGGCTATCCGCTCAACATGATTACGATCATGCTGCCGACGGTGCTGATCGCCCTGTCGGTGGCCGACGCTATCCACCTGATACATGCGTTCCACCGAGCCCACGCGAGCGCTGGGGACAGCCGTGCTGCCGCCGGGCAAGCGGTGAGGGCGATCGCCTGGCCGTGCGCCGGCACTACCCTCACGACCATTGCCGGCTTTCTCGCCTTCGCGGGTAGCAGCGTCCTGCCGGTGTTTCAGCTGGCCCTGTTCGCGTCCTTCGGAATCGCGCTGGCCTGGGTTCTCACCATGACCGGTGCCCCGCTGCTGTTGTCCCTGCTCTGGGAGAACGCGCGTCGGCCGGAGCCGCCGGCAGCCAGACTCGGTTCGGCGCTCCTCGATCGCTGGGCCACCTGGCTGCGCCGTCATCCCCGCTGGATTGCGGCGTCGTTCGCACTGGGCGGCATCTTACTCGTTGGCCTGACCGCTCTCGAGGCCGACACGGACTACGTCAAGTTCTTCCGGTCTGACACCCGCGTCCCCCGAGACTATCGCGCGCTCGAGGAGGCGGGGCTTCCCCAGAACCCGCTCAACCTTGTGATTCAGTTGCCGCCTGGCGAGCAGCTCCCGACTTACCGCGAACCGTTGCAGGAGTTTGCTCGCCGGCTGGACACGCTAGCCGGTGTCCGTGCCGTTCTGTCCCCCTTCCTGCCGTCTGCTTCACCGGAGGCGCTGGGTAACCGCGCCGCCGACTTGGGCGGCATGGTGTCCCGTCAGGCGGACCAGGTGCAGGTAATAGTCATGATGGACTATCCGAGTAGTCAGCGGCTCTTCGCCTTGCTGCCGCGTATTCGCGGCCTGGCCGGTGAGGTACTCCCGCATGGTCTGCAGCTGGTCCCAACGGGCACCTCGTTGCTGTGGGCCAACATGGACGACGGCGTGATCCGAACTCAGAAGGAGTCTCTCATCATCGTGTGCGTGGTATGCTTCGTCATTCTTTTAGTACTCTTCCGATCGATCGGGCTGAGCGTCCTCGGCTTGGCACTCAGTCTCTACCCGGTAGCCATGGTGCTCGGTCTGATGGGGCTGCTGGGTATCCCGGTGAACATGGCAACGGTGCTGATCGCCGGCATCGCGGTGGGTCTGGCGGTGGACGATACGATCCACTTCGTCATCGGCTACCAGGAATCGCGGCGCCGGAACCAGGACCGTGCCACCGCCAGTCGTGAAGCGATGGTGGGCGTCGGCCTGCGCATGGTCATGACGTCCGTCATACTCGTCGGGGCGTTTGCCGGGATGGGATTCTCCGATTTCATGCCTACTTCCCAGTTCGGCCTCCTCAGCTCGCTCACCATCATCCTCGCCCTGGCGGCGGACCTGGCGCTCCTACCCGTCCTGCTGGCATCGCTGCCTCGCGTAACGCTAAGACTGCCCGGCACCGACGCTGGTCGCGTGCCTTCACTTAGAGGTCATCATGATTGCTATAGATACGACGGATCCATGGATCGGCTCCACGAACTACGCGGCGTTCTGCCGACCGAAGCTCGCCGATCTGCTCGAGAGCTTGGGACTCGACGTCGGGTTCAGCCGGGCCCGCGGCGTTTATCTGTACCGCCTCGACGAGGACGGACATGAAGTCGAAGTGCTCGACCTCGTGGGCGGGTTCGGGGCTGGTTTACTCGGCCATAACAATCCGGAGTTGAAGGAGTTCCTCAAATCGCAGCTGGACGCGGACGTGCCGTTCCTGGCACAGAGTTCCGAGCGCCGGCAGGCAGGCCTGCTAGCGGAGCGAATCAATGCGCTGCTCCCGGCGGACAGCACATACTATTGCCACTTCACCAACAGCGGTGCGGAGGCGGTCGAGGCTGCGTTGAAGCACGCCTACAAGGTGCGGTTCGACGAAATCCGACGCCTGTTCGACCGGATCTCGCGCGATATAGAACAGTTCTACCACACCACCGAGCGCCAGCATTCGGATATCGAGGTTCCCGGCGGCGATCGGGACCTTAGCAAGTTTCGCGACGATCTCGACGAGCACAACCTGGCCCAGTTCGAACGTTTCCAGCAGCGACCGGTCGTGCTCGCCCTCAAAGGCTCCTTCCACGGGAAGACTAGCGCGGCGCTGAAGGTTACGTTCAACAAGACCTATCGCGAAGGGTTCGAGGGATTATCGGCGATTCGTACGCAGTTCATCGACTTTGCTGACGTGGCGCGGATCGTGGAGATCCAGCGTGATCATCAGATCGAGTTCCTGGCACCGCGCATCGAAGACGGCCGCATAGTGGTCGAGCCGGTAACCGCTTCCACGATCATCGCTCTGTGCCTCGAGGTCATCCAGGGCGAAGGCGGCATCCGCCCGGTCCCGGATGACGTGTTGGCAACGCTAGCCGCCCAACACGCCGACCTCGGTATCCCGTATCTGATCGACGAGATTCAGACAGGGTGCGGACGGACCGGATCGTTCGTGGCCTATGGCGATGGGCCATTGGGCGCCATCGATCCCGAGTACCTGACCCTGAGCAAAGCGCTGGGCGGTGGATTGGTGAAGATCGGCGCGGCGCTCATCCGGAACGACATTTACGACCACAACTTCGGCATCCTGCATACTTCCACCTTCGCGGAAGACGAGCTTGGTTGCAGCGTGGCCGACCGGGTGTTGGACATCCTCACCCGTGACAACAACCGCCTCATGCGGTCCATTGTCGAGAAGGGCGAGTACCTGATGGCGGGCCTCGAGAAGCTAAAACAGCGGTTTCCAAACGTCATTCGGGACGTCCGCGGCCGGGGCCTCATGATCGGCGTGGAGTTCGACGATCTCCACGACAAGTCTCCCCTCTTCCGCTTCGGCGTGCGGCAGGGATTTCTGTCGCTGCTCGTGGCAAGCTACCTCTTGCACTATCACCGGATCCGGGTGCTGGCCCCGCTGACCACGCTGCTCAAGGGGAACCCCGGGAAGAAACGGCTCTCGATCCTCCGTATCCAACCCGCGGCAAACATCACGCAGCGGGAGATGGATCGGGTCCTGGCAGCCTTGGGCGAGGTGTTCGGGGTGATCGAGCGGAACAACGAGGGCGTTCTGGTCGGGCACCTGGTGGGGCTACCCGCCTCGGCGGCGGAGCGTAGCGATCCGGCTCAGGCGCCGGTCATCCGGCCGCGTCCCGATCGCAAGGCAGACTTCGACGCGCGCGTGGGGTTCATCATGCACCCGGCACGAATCGATCAGGTGACGGAGTTCTACTTCCCGACCCTAGAGGGACGGGTGGAGCCGGCGCGGTTGACCGCTTGGTGGTCGCGGCTCGCGCGGTTCCTCGAACCGGATGTGGTTCACACCGACTACATCACTTCCGAGGGGTTCGTGGTCGAAGCCAACTTCGTTTCGGTCCCGTTCCTGCCGGGCGATCTCATCGAGTTCTACGGCAAGGCGCGGGCGGCCAATCCCACGCGGCTCGACCTCCTGCGTCTGGAAGATGTGCAGGACAAGATCCAGGATGCGGTGACGACGGCTCGCGAGCTCGGCGACGATCATATCCCGACATCGATGGTGGGGCTCGGGGCCTTCACCTCCATCGTCACCGATCGGGGCACAACGGTCAACGACCACGAAGTCCCCGTCACAACCGGCAACGCGTACACCGCGGGCCTGATGATCGAAGGAATAGTCGAGGCGGCAGACCTCGATGGCATCGCCCTGCCGGAGGCCAGCGCAGCCGTGGTGGGGGCGGCCGGCAACATCGGGTCGGTCCTGGCCGTGGTGCTCTCCGGACGCGTGGGTCGCCTCAAGCTCATCGGCCGCAACAGCGCCGATGGCATCCAACGACTGAAGAAAACGCGGAGGCAATGCCTGCTCTACTTGGCGCGCAAAGCGCGCGCAGAGATCAGCGGGATTCTGCCACTCAACCAGCTATCGATCGGCGGCGTGGGGAACCGGATCTTCTACGAAATCGTGCTGCCGGCGCTGCGGTCCAGCGACCCGGCCTCCGCATGGGAACGCGTCGAGAGCTGGCTACGTGGCGGGGAGGGCGATATGCCCGAGTTGCTGAGCCTGCTCGAGGAGGCCTTGGATCGCGACGGTGGCATCGAGGGCAATGACTACATCACGCTCCATACTTCGCTCGCGGCGATTGGCGACTGCGACATCGTTACCGTTGCCACCAATTGCCCCGAGAGCCGACTGGTCTCCCCCGAGCTCGTCAAGCCCGGTGCGATCGTGTCCTGTGCTTCGGTGCCGTCCAACCTGAGCCGGGCTTTCCGGGATCGTCTTGACGAATACTTCGTCTTCGACGGCGGCTACGCTCGGCTCCCCGAGAACCAGGAGATCGATTGCGTCGGGCTCCCGACCGGGGGGCAGGCCTACGGATGTCTCAGCGAGACGCTGCTGTTGGGGTTCGACGGGCGTAACAGCTCGTTCGCCCGGGGACCGATCACGCCCGAGCAAGTGGAGCAGGTGCTCGAGATGGCCGCTCTGCACGGCTTTCAGCTCGGTGATTTCATATTGAACGACTCGTCCTACCCTGCCGCACGGCGGAAGGGGGAGGACCACGGGAACCATGGGAGGGCAGCATGACCACCACGATGGCAGCAGCGGAACGAGCCGCCGTCGCTCGCGATCAGTCGATCAGCTCGGTGGCTGACATCATCCGGGACCGGCTTCCGACCTTCGGCAAGCGGCCGGCTATCCGGTACGATGACGGAAGCACGTACCGGACCTTGGATTTCATGGAGTACGTCGGCAACATCCGACGGGCCCTCCAAGTCATCGGACCGGATCAGGAGCGCCAGCAGGTCGTCTGCACCTTCGTGATGAACCGCCCGGAGTGGGACATGCTGGCGCTGGCCACACTCTACACCGGGAACGTCCTCTTTCCACTGGATACGAAGATGCACGAGGAGGAGCTCGCGCATCTTTTGAAGCAGAGCCCGCCGGACCTGGTCTTGGTGAGCGCGGCTTCCCGTTTGCGCATGAAGAGTGTGCTCCGGCAGTTGGGCTTGCGGTCGCAGATCCTGATCGCCGACCTCTATCACGTGTTCGAAGATCGAGACGCGCCGACCATCGGCGATCTCGAGGACAACGAGCTTCGTTTCTCCTCCGTGCCGGCCCCTACTCGCGCGGAGTTCCCGGCGCCCGCCCCTCGGCTCGAGCGGCCGGAGCTCGTCCTGGGCCACTACGCCACCTCCGGGACCACCAGCCTACCCAAACTGGTCCGGATCACGCACGGCAACATCGTGGCCCAGGTGAACGAGGGAATGGACGTGATGAACCTGCGCAAGGCCGAGGACCTGCTCAACATCGGCCCTTACACCCACATCGCCACGTTGCTCGAGTTCCTCGTCACCAAGGCTAAGGGCTTTAGTGTCACGTATTTCACCCGCGAGGCCGATCAGGACACTGTGCTGGAAGACGAGATCAAGAAGATGAAACGGGTCGGCATCCGCGTCAAAGCCCTGATGGCAGTACCGAAGTTCTGGATCTACATCATGAAAGAGGTGCTGGAGGAGATGAAGAACAAGGCCGTCTGGCACAATCTCTACGAGCATCTCACCAGCATCGAGAAGCATGCCGAGCTCCAGGACATCGGGACGCTGGATAAAGCCAAGCTCAATGCCATGCGCATCTTCCTGCGAAACAAGATGGGCGGGCACTTCAGCTATGGCATCTCGTCTTCCACCCGCATCGACCCCGGCGTGGTCCATATCTTCGCCAAGCTGGGCGTCACGATCATCGATATCTATGGGGCCACCGAAGCCTCCGGTATCATCGCGCGGAATCGCCTCAACGAGAGTCGGAGCGGCTCTTGTGGTCGCCTCATCGCCGGTCTCGAGTACCGAATCGACCGCCCGCGAACTTTGCCCGGTAGCCAGCATCCGGTGGGAGAACTTCTGATCCGGGGTCCGACCATTGCCGCCGGATACGTGGGGCAGCAGCCAGACGCTCACCTCGACGCTGACGGGTTCTACCACACTGGGGATCTTGCCAGGGTGGACGAGGAGCGGTGGGTCTACCTTGTGGGACGGGAAAAGGAGCTCATCGAGTGGGAGGACGGCAGTCTCATCGATCGAATGCACCTCTCTAACCTGCTCGTCCGTTCGATCTGGGCCAAAGATGCGCTGGTCACGCGGCTAAACGAATATGACCACCTCAGCGTGTTCATCTTTCCCGACTGGCCCCGGATCGAGAAGGACAAGGAGTACCAGGCGGCTCTGGCAACCGGATTGCGGCCGGAAGAAGCGCTGCGCACCAGGCTACTGGAAACGGTGGCGTATGCCCAGTCGCTGGCGGATATCACACCGCGCCTGTCGACGGACAAGATCTACATCTTGGAGCGGAAGCTGGAACGCACGCCGACGCACAAGATCAAGTTCATCCGCGAGCTCGAGCGGCTGGATCTCGGGTCCTACGTCTAGGGACTGGAGGCCTGCTCGCGGACATTCCAGCGCCCACCTTGCCATTGTAAGGGCACGACAGGCTTGCCACTGGCACTGCTTGCATCCGAGCTGGTTTCTCGCTCTGGTTTCCGAGCGGTTCGCGCCCGTATTCTTGAGTCGGTGTCTACTCGTGCCCTCCGATGGAGGCAGACGGATGCGACGCTCACCCGCTGTCACAGAGCTACCCTTGGCGATCGGCGCTACCCTGGCGGTGCTCTGCCTGCTGAACATGACGGCCTGCTCCGGCCTCGACAGCGGGACGGAAGCAGATCTCGTGCTCCAGAATGGCACCGTCATCACGGTGGACTCTCAGGACAATGTCGCCGAAGCGGTAGCCGTGCAGGATGGCAAAATCGTAGCCGTTGGGAAGGACCGCGAGATCGAGCGATGGGTCGGTCCCGGGACCACTCGAATCGATCTCGAGGGCTCCACGGTCACTCCCGGACTGCTCGATGCCCACGCGCACTTCGCTTACGGCGGAACTAGAAGGCTCTACCTTTTGGACCTGAGCTATCCGAATGTGAAGAGCGTCGCCGATGTAGTGGCGCTGGTGGCGGCGCAGGTCGACGAACTGGAGCCGGGCGAGTGGGTTCACGGAGCCGGGTGGGACGAGGGCAAGCTCGCCGAGCTGCGTTACATCTACGCGTCCGATCTCGATTCGGTCGTGCCGGACAATCCCGTCTGGCTCAGCCATACGATGGGTCACTACGGTGCGGCGAACAGCCGAGCCCTGCGGTTGGCGGGCATCGACGAGAACACTCCCGCTCCGCCAGGCGGCACGATCGATCGCTATCCCGACGGCACGCCCACCGGCGTGCTAAAGGAGTCGGCGCAAGATCTCGTGTCGGACCTGATCCCCGAGTTCAGCCCGGAGCAGTGGCGTGCCGGCATCCGTGAGCTCGCGCGCGAATTCAACGCGGAGTGCATGACGGGCGTAAAGGACCCGGGCATCGCGGAGCCTACGTGGGAAGCCTAT
>JBDHJU010000112.1:0-9486 GCA_039586755.1 Gemmatimonadota bacterium
CTCCAGGTCGTCTGGTGGCGCTTCAACGCCTGGGGCTACCTGGCCGCCTGGATGGCGAACCTCGGCGTGTCGTGGCTGGTCGTCTGGATCTTCCCGGCGTTCGGCGTCATACCGTCGCTGCCCGACTACGGACAGTTCTGGCTGCTGATGGCGTTGGGCGCCATCGTCTTCATTCCGGCCACCTTGCTCACGGCGCCCGAGAAGATGGACCACCTGGTGCATTACTACGTGCAGACGCGACCGCTGGGTTGGTGGGGACCCGTGCAGCGCGAGGCGATACGCCGTGGACTCATCGCTCCACAAGAGAAACCCCAACAGACCGGCCGCCGGCCGCTGATCCGCCGAACCTGGACGCCCGAGGAGGCCGAGGGCTGGAGCCGCGAAGATTGGATCGCCATCGTGCTGTCACCAGTCGTCTATGCACTGATCATTATGGGCGTGGCGCGACTGCTGTTGGGCCTGCTCGACGGAGCGTTGATCACGCTCGCCGCACTCGCCGGCGGAGTGCTCCTCTATTGGGTCATCGATCCGAAACTTCGAGCCGTCTCTGTCGACTACGAAGCGAAACAAGCTAGGTACCTCGAGGAACTGGAACGCAGCGTTCGTTGGGACGAAAGCGCCCTCGATGTCAGGGCGGAGGGTTAACAGATGGACCGCGGACTCGTCACGTTGATCGGCATGAGCATCGCCTACGTCGCCTCGTTCGCAGGCCTCGCCTTCGCCTACTGGGGCTGGAAGAAGCATCTGCGAGCTGAAGCCCGCGACGAGGAGACGAGATGATGCCGGCCACCCTGGGGTCCCTCGCCGCTTCACTCCAAGCCGCTGCGGTCGCCCCGCTGCCGGCCGAGACGCCCATCGGCGGCCCGCTCTGGAGCCATGTGATTCCCGCGGCCCTGCTGGCCATAGCCGCCTTCGGCACCTTCCTGCTCTACCGTCACTTCGCCAGTCGGGAGGAGTAAGGAGGGCCAGCCTGTCCCTCCGGGCAGTTTGCATTGGATCCGTGCAACATGCAGGGCGACCCCGGTGGGTCCTCGGGAGAATCCCCTAGGCTCAAGTCGTTGTTCTAAAAGTATTTACACCGATCGAACCCCGCCCGCCGGCGGGGTTCGATACTTGCGTTCCTGACACCGAAAGCCCCTCCGCCAGCTCTGGCCTCAGGCAATCCGGCGCAACGGTCCTACCGGACCCGCTATCAAGTAGGACGATGGACACTGGATATTACATCAAGGGCTTGTCTATCTACGGACCCGCCGGCTATTCCGGGTACCGGCTCAACCGGCGTAACCACATCATCGGCCCCAAAGGCGACACTCGTCACTGGATCTACGGCGATCACATCTACTCCAGCCTGGAGGGCAACACGGGCTACTGGATCGAGGGCGACAAGATATGCGGCCCGACGTCCGAACTACCGTGGGAGCAGAACATGGTCAGCCGAGTGATGCGGGCGAGGAAGAAAAGGGCGGCCCAAAGAAGGGACGCCCGCGGCTCCTCCTAACGGTTTTCTGTTTTTCCCTCACGCCAAGTAGGACACCGAACGCACCGGCATTGGCCTGCCAGTGTCGAGCCTCGAGTCCGCGGTGTCCACCCATCTAGCAAGTAATTCTGGATATCCTCAGCGTCGCGTTGTAGTTTTGCGGATCAATCGGGCTGGGGGTCTCTTCCAATCCACAACGAGGGTGCTCTTGAAGGTCTTCTTGATCTACGTCAGGGACGAGGACTTCTACCGGCCGCTCCCCGCCGAGCTGGGGAACTCACGGTCCGGGGACGGGCGAGTCCAGGTGATGGCGTTCCCTCCCATCGGTATCGAGACGCTGGCTCCGGTCGTTCGCCAGCACGGTCACGAGGTCCGGATGTTCGACACCTGCCACCCGCAGATGAAGGAAGAGCACATCGCGGAGGCGGTCGTCGAAGAGCGGCCGGACGTGATCGCGCTGTCGTTCCTGTCGACGACCTCGTATCCCGCCACCAAGAGCATGGCTCGCCGGTTGAAGCGGGCAGCACCCGATGCACCGATCATTCTCGGTGGCGTGTTCGCGACGATGAACGCGACGAAGATACTCGCTGACTGCCCCGACGCAGATTACATCGGCGTGGGCGAAGGCGAGGAACTGCTACCAGACTTCCTGGACAACCTGGACAACCCCGGCGCGGTAGCCGGCCTGGTCTGGCGCTCGAACGGCGCGATCGTCGAGAACGCGCCGCGACCGATCATCAAGGACCTCGACCAGTTCCCCTACCCCGACCGTACGAGTCTGCCCATCGACTACATTGAGTCGATGCCGCTCGACGTACCAGCGGTTCTCTCACTGGATCGCTTCTGCACCATGCAGACATCGCGCGGTTGCCCTTATGCGTGCGTGTACTGCGACATCCCATCTCTGACCGACGGCAAGTGGCGTTGCCGCTCCGCCGAGCACGTGCTGGGCGAGATGCAGCAGCTGAACGACGAGGGCTACCGCTCGATCTATCTGACGGACGACCACTTCCTGCTCAAGCGCAAGCGCATAAACGAGATCTGTCAGGGCATCATCGACCGCGGGCTGGAGTTCCGCTGGGGCTGCGAGGGCCGAGTCGACTCAGTCGCCATCGACCAGTTCCCCATCATGGCCGAGGCCAACTGCAGCTTCCTCGCCTTCGGCGTCGAGGCCGGCACTCAGAAGGTGCTCGATCGGCTGAAGAAGAACCAGACGCTGGAGCAGATCGAGCGCGGTATCAGCGAGGCGAAACGGCACGGGATCGACACGGCTCACGGCTTTTTCCTAATCGGCTCGCCGGACGAGAGCGAGGAGGACATCCTGGAGAGCTTCCGCTTCGCGGCCCGGCTGAACCTCGACACGTTCGGCTTCAACCGCCTCTGCGTCTACCGCGGCACGCCGCTGTGGCAGGAGTACGTCGAGCGCGGAATCATCGACGACGAGCGCGACTGGTACAAGTGGTTCAAGTGCTCGGACATCGACCCGACCGTGCTGCCCAGCGACGTCGTGAACCGGGCCCGCCAGAAGGGGTACCTGCGGCTGTTCGCGCACCGGATCTTCCTGCGGCCGATCAAGACTTTCAAGCTGCTGCGGTCGTTCGCCCGCCACATGAAGGCGTCCGACATCCTGAGGCTGCTCGCCAGCCCCTTCCGCAAAAGGGTTCTTACCCTAAAGCCCGAGCTGCCGGCACGGATGATCGATCGGGGGCTGACGGCCCCCGTCCGCGAGGTGCCGCCGAGCGCCTAGCCCCTCGGCGGCCGGCCCCGGCCTGCCCCCAGAAAGCCCGAGCGTACCCCCTGGAACAGCCGGGGACCCTAGGGCGTTAGCCCTCCGTGCGCCGGAGAATCACGCCAAAAGAGGGAAGACTAGCATGAGTCAGGCACCCCCGATCCCGGACGTGGATGTCGACACCCTCCGTTGCGAGATCCGCAACGAGTACGCCGAGGTTGCCGACAACCCTGGGCGGGGCTTCCACTTTCACACCGGGCGCCCGCTGGCGAAGATCCTCGGCTACAGCCAGGCACTCCTCGATGCGATCCCGGAGAGTGCCATCGAATCCTTCGCCGGCACCGGCAACCCCTTCAGCCTGGGCGAAATAGAACCGGGGGCACGCGTCGTCGACGTGGGCTCGGGCGCCGGGATCGACTCCCTCATCGCCGCCCACCTCGTGGGTCCCGAGGGCCAGGTCATCGGCGTCGACATGACGCCCGAGATGCTAAGTAAGGCGACCTCGGCGGCGAAAGCGGCAGGGATGACCCATGTCGAGTTCCGCGAGGGCTACGCGGAAGCGCTTCCCGTCCCCGACGGTTGGGCCGACGTCGTTATCTCGAACGGTGTCGTGAACCTCTGTCCCGACAAGCTGACGGCCTTCGGGGAGATGTACCGCGTCCTCAAGCCCGGCCGCCGCATCCAGATCGGCGACATCCTGGTCCAAAAAGCCGTTCCAGACGACGCCAAGGCCGACATCGATCTCTGGAAAGGTTGAATCGCCGGTGCTCTGCTGGAAGCAGAGCTCGAGGCGGTCGTCGGAGCGGCCGGATTCCAAGACTTCGAGATCACCTGGCGCTCCGATGTGTTCGCCGGCGCACCTCAGCAGTCGAGTGCGGCAGCGTTCGGCACGCTGGGTATCAACTTCCGCGCCTTCAAAGCCGATAACCCGTAGGCCAAAATTGACAACCATCAATGCCGATGGAGGGTGGCAATGGCCGAGACGAAGAAACTGGTAGTGATGATCACGCGTGGGTTCGACGACGAGCGTTCGTCCGTCGCCTGGAGCGTCATCAATGGAGCCATCAAGACGGGACTCGAAGTTACCGTCTTCTTGACCAGCTCAGGCGTGGACTGGGTCCGCAAGGGTGCTCTGGAGACGGCACGTCCCAACCCACTGGATCCTCCGATGAAGGAGATGATCCAGTTTCTGTTCGATAACGGTGGGACCGTGTTGGTCTGTCCGCCGTGTGCAAAGGTCCGGGGCTACGAGGAGAAGGACCTTCTCGATGGCGTTATTATCACAGGGTCCGGCGCCATGCATGAGCTCATCAAGGCAGGCGCAGCGACATTGAGCTTCTGACGCCCCTTCATGGCAAGGCGCCTCCATTCAGGAGGCGCCGATCCAACACCGACCTCACGCCAATCGGCGAGCCGCGCGGCAGCAGGGCTCGCTACCGCCGCAGTGATTCCAACAGTTCCTCGTTGTCTTCGTGGCTAAGAAACGTGTCGAACTCGAGGTAGTACCCCCCCGGATCGTAACCGACGAAGGCCTGGACCCGCGGCCCTTCTTCCTCTAACTCCGTTGACCTCAGCTCGAACGCACCACTCTCTCGCACGTACTCGAACCAACCACGCAGGTCATCGGTGAAGAACGAGACGGTGACCGCCTTCTGTTCGGAGAACGAGTGCATCCCCCTCGTTTCGTCGACGAGCCCAAGAAACCCGGACGGGGAGGTCTGGTAGATCTTGGCCCACCCCTGATCCACCAAAAGACTGAGACCGAACTTGTCCTCGTAGAATCGCTGGATGCCCTCCATATCCTTGTAGTACAGCCAGACTACCGTCGACTTGAAGCCCAACCCCCCAGGGGCATCCGCCTGTGGATAGGGCTCTACCAGGATCGTCTCAGCCTGGTCCAGCACCGGTATCAAACCCTCGTTCTCCGGATGTTCGTTGAACCGCTCGAACTCCAGGTAGTAGCCTTCCGGATCGAGAATCACAAAGCCGTGGTGCGGTCGGCCCTCCACCGGATCGTACGCGTATTTCATCTCGACACCCCGGCCCTCAAGGTACCCGTACCACTCATCCAGCTGGTCCGTGATCAGGGCCATGGCAACGCTCTTGGGCTCGTCTGTCGCGTGCATGCCCTTGGTGCCATCGACCAGGACCAGATACGACGTGGGTGCTATGTGGAGGATCTTCGCAAACCCGTAATCGGCGACGAGCTTGATCCCGAGCGTCTCGGTGTAGAAAGCGGCGGCTCTCTCCAGGTCATCATAGTAGAAGAATGCATTGCTGGCGGTGATGCCAAACTGTTGCATTGGATTCACTCTACTCGACTCCTCCTCTCGAGCGCAGGCGGCGCAGAGAAGTACGCTAGCGACTGCGAGGACGGTTTTGCGAAGCCGATTGATCAACGAATAGTCTCCTGTCACGTTAAGTCCAACCTTCAGCCTACGTCCGGTCGCTGGGGAGTGAGAAGTGCATCTGAACGATCCTCCAACCTTCCGTTCGCCTTTCCAGCACACCTGTCCAGCGGGCGTTTGACCAACCTATGGGCCGTCCCTGCCACTCGCCGAAGTCGTCTAGATAGGTTCTGAACCAGGCAGCATCTCCCGCCTCGGAGATCCCGATGTAGAGTCCCTTCAGCTCGGTCCGTGTAGCACGGAAGTCATCGCTCATGAAGACCTCGTTCGCCAGCGTTTCGAACGCCTGCCAACCTTCAATCGTGCTGCTGGAGTCGGGGTGGAAGATGAAGAACTCATCGTCATGAGCCAGTGTGCTGAAGAGGAGATCCAGGTCTTTGGTCAATGCCCACTCGATGGAGCCCCGCACCACTCGCTCGACCTCGGCTCTCTCCGCTTCGAGGTTTCGCGGGGCCGAGCAAGAAGAAAGTAAAGCTGCAGCCACCGTGAGGCAGCTCGCCACGAGCACGGTCAGCGCGGTCGTTTTCATCGACGGCCTCCAGTAGTTCCTCGGTTCACTAACGCGCGCGCCTCGGTGAAATCATCTGACACGACACAAGGCCTTCTTAGCCGGCATGGCTGGCTCTCGGTTCGGGTGCTCGGATATCGACCTCGAGATCCCGAGCCACACCTGAGGTGAAAGATAAACCCCACCAGGCTTACCAACACCAAGCGGGGTGCGTCCTTCTCTCTGATGGTCTAGATTGAGTCACACACCTCACCCGTGCGAGAATCCCTACACACCACTCGTGTCTTGATGGGATCCGAGGGCCCCGCATGCGAACCTTCTAGCCGGACGGATTGAGTTTGGGCTCTCCTTCTCAGGACCGCGACGTGAGACCTCGCATTGAGGAAGCAGCAATGAAGACAGTCACGACAGGGATGCTGGTAGTCACACTCCTTGCACCGTTGCCAGTTCGCGGCCAGGAGAACTCGACTCCGGCCGTAAGCATCCACATCGCAGCCCTGCAGGGAAACATCGAAGCCGTCCAGCAGCACATTAGAGCCGGTTCAGACCTGAACGAAAAGGACCCGTGGGGGTCCACTGCCCTGATCATTGCAGCAGCATTTGACAGAACCGAAGTGGCCAGGGCGCTGATCGAGGGCGGGGCCGATCTCGACATCACAAACAACGATGGGGCGACGGCGCTGCACACCGCCGCCTTCCTTTGCCGCACCGAGATTGTCGAGGCTCTGCTGGATGAGGGTGCGAACAAGTACCTGAGGGACAACTTCGGGAACACCGCGCTGGAATCCGTCGCCGGCCCTTTCGATGATGTCAAAGACACCTACGACACCATCCGACAGGGCCTCGCACCGCTGGGTTTGCAGCTAGACTACGAACAGATCCGAGCGACGCGTCCCCGGATCGCCGAGATGCTGCGCCCTGGAACCGAGGAACTGGAAGCGGTCGACTACACGCCGCTGCCCGGGGACGATTGGGAAGTATCGACGCCCGCAGAGCAGGGGCTCGATCCGATGCTGGTGGCGGAGCTCTATCTAGAGGCGACTGGATCGTCGACCCTCTACGGGCTGCTGGTCATCAAGAACGGCCATCTAATCGCCGAAGGCTACTTCAACGAAGGGGCGGTCGATCAGTTGTCCGGCCGGCAGTCGGTGACGAAGAGCTACACCTCGGCATTGGTCGGGGTCGCGCTGGATCAAGGCTATCTGTCGAGCGTGGATCAGAAGATGATGGACTTCTTCCCGGAGCTCGCGGGACAAATCGATGATCCGAGGAAGGAGGGTATCACGATCCGGGACTTGCTGCAGATGCGCGCCGGATATCCCGACGAGGAGCGCACGCCTCCTTATTTCGACAACCTCTTTTTCACTGACGACTGGCATTGGCTACCCCATATCGTTGATTTTCCCCTGGCCAGCGACCCTGGCACCGAGTTCGCTTACAGCAATCTGACCTCCCATCTCCTGGCGGTCATTGCTGCAAGGGCCGTCAATAGAGATCTCAAGTCATACGCTGAGGAGAATCTCTTCTCAGCGATCGAAGCGCAGGTGGGCGATTGGAGCAGCGATGCAGATGGCTACCGCTTTGGCTGCTTTGAGATCTACGTCACGGCACGCGACATGGCCAAGTTCGGCGCCTTGTATCTCAACGACGGTGGATACGAGGGGAACCGTGTCCTTTCAGCCGACTGGGTCAGAGAGTCGCTGCAAAGGTACTCGGAAGGCATCGATCGTACCGGGGCGTCCGGGAGAGCGGGCCGTTACTTCAGCGACATCGGGTACGGCTATCAGTGGTGGTCCGCCAGGGTGGGCGAGCATCGTTTCGACTACGCGGCCGGACATGGCGGGAACCTGATTATTTTGCTGGATGAGCTCGACATGATCATCGTCACTACCGCGGATCCGTTGCACGAGTTGCCGGCGGAGGGAGGATGGCGGTTCGAAGTGGCGATCATCAATCTGGTAGGCAAGTTCATCGAATCCCTGCCGACGGAGTGACTAGCGCTCCAAGGTGACCTCGACCATGGCATTTAGCCCGGAGCCGGATCATTTCCAGGCCGCGCCCATTTAGTGCAGGATGAGCACCGCGCATGACCAGAAAGGTGCGCCCCGCGGAGACAAAGAGCACAATTCGCGGGCCGAAGAATCTTGGTTGACGCGCATCATGCCGTTCGCCGCTGGGATCATGGCCCTTCCCTGCGCCTACTACGCCCGCACCTGGCAGAGCTTCACCACTGTCCGGAACATATGCCCGAATGCGTTCTGCGACTTCGTCGATTATTACTACCCGATGGGAGAGGCGATATTCCGAACCGCTCTCCCGGTGTCGGGATTTCTCTATTCCCCCTTCAACGCCATACTGTTGGCGGTATTCCCTCCGCTGGGACTCAACGTATCGCTCGTTCTCTGGGGCATCTTACAGGCCCTGTCCGTCTGGCTCTACGTGCTTCTCTTCCGCCGTCTCGTCCCGGCAGGGCTACCGATTCAGCTTCTCTTCGTCGCCCTCACCCTCACCTCGTACCCGCTGCTCCTCAATCTCATGGCGGGCCAGGTGAGCGGTTTCATGACCGTGGGCGTTCTGGGCGTGCTCGCCCTCTACGGGCGCGATCAACGCGTCGCCGCCGCCGGCTCACTCGCCTTTGCGGTGAGCTTCAAGTACTATCCGATCATCTTCCTCGCACCGTTCGCCGCTCGCCGCGACACCCGCTTTCTCCTCGTCGCGGCCGCCACAAGCGGCGCGTTCCTGTTAGTGGTTCCCGCCCTTCTCCTGGGGGGCGGCGATACGCTGGGCTTCTACGGCGCGCTCCTGGACGCGTTCCGTGATTCCGGCTGGGTGGTCGAGAACCCGCACTCGCAGTACTTCCCGCACGTCGTCCTTCGCCTGGCCGGCGGTGCCGGTCTCGACATTGAAGCCGGACTTCCCCTCCTGCGCTGGATCGGGTTCGGCGTCGCGGCCGCCAACATGGGGCTCGTCTTCCTGGTTCAGCGCGCGCGACTGCGCCATGCCGATCTGTGGAGCGCCCAACTTGTCTTCCTGACGATTCCCTTCGTTCTGAAGACATCATGGGCAATCGAATTCATCTTCATCTCCTTTACCCAGGCCTTTCTGGCCTGGCGCCTGCTGGAAAGAGAGGAGGCGGCTCCGGGAGCCGATACCGCGGGAAGGCGTTCTCAGGTGAGTGTGTGGCGCGAGCGGGTTCCCCATGGACGTACCGCTGTGATATGGTCTCTTCTTCTCGTGTCGATCGTTTTTCCCAACATCTTCTTTTTCAATCTTTTCGGCAGCTTTTCCGGTTACGGCTTCGTCAGCTTCATCTTCTGGGCAGACCTGCTGCTGCTGACGGTACTCTACACGGAGCTCTTGCCGC
>JBDHJU010000113.1:0-12304 GCA_039586755.1 Gemmatimonadota bacterium
CGCTGCGGGTAACCCGGAATAAGCGCTGAACCCGGTGGGTCGGAGCCGGGGGACCGCTCGCTCCGGCCGACCCGGCAGTCGAGGCCGGTGGTCCCTGCGGGTACGTTGGCCAGGTCACCTGCTGTCCTAGCCCGTAGATCTGAGCCGGGTCGCTAAAACCAGCTCCGCGAGTCGGTCCCCCGGCTCCTCCCAGCTGGGGTCGAGGCGCGCGACCAGCGGCGTGCCGATTTAACCAGGCGCAGGGGCGGGTCGTTGAGCGGAGCTGGGGTTAGCGACCCCGCGATCCCGGCGTAGCCGGGAGCGCGGGGGAGGCCGGAGCGAGACGACCCGCCCCGAGCCATCCGGAGCGAGACGACCCGCCCCAAGCCCTCCGGAAACCCGCACCCGCCCCTGATTGTTTCTACGGTCACGTCCGGGAGTCGAACGAAGAGCTCTCCAAACAGGATAGATATGTGACCATGCTACATAACACGACCAAACGCTTCCCTCGCGTCGCCCCGATCCTGCTGCTCGCCTTCGCTGCGGCCGCCTGTAGCGACGACACGGGCTCGATCAGCGACCCCGGCGAGCTCGATAACATCACCCTCGACGTGCGGGTTCATCTGCTCGAGTCCGACCAGTTCGCCGCGCTCGACGCGACGCTGACCGAGTCGGATGTGGCCGTACTGTTCGAGGGCGTGAACGAGATCTGGTCGCAGGCCGGGATCACCTGGCGCGTCGAGTCGGTGGTCCGTGAGCCGAGCCTCGACGGGACGGTGTTCATGGCGGCGATGCGCGGCGAGATCCCCATCACCGCGGGCATCCTCGCCTCTATCTTGCCCAACCACAACGAGCTAGGCGGCAAGTGGAACGTCTTCATCATTCGTGACTTCGGCAACTTCGCCGGCGGCGTCTATCTCGATTTCCGCGGCGCCGTCATCTTCCCCGAGAACGGCCCCATCGGTCCGCAGGACCCGGCGACAGACGGCCGCCGCATCCTAGCCCACGAGCTGGGCCACTCGTTGAGCCTGCTCCACGTCCCCTGTACGTCGGTCGGCAACCTGATGGCGCCGGGCTGCTTCGGTCAGGACCGGACGCGCCTCGAGGCGCCCCAGATCACGCCGGCGCGGGCGCAGGCGTCGCGCGGTAGACCGTTCGGGACGTAAGGCGGGAATGTGAGTGACCCCTGTGGACCGGTGGGGGCGGAGGCCGGAGCGAGACGACCGCCCCGACGCCCCCACCGGCGAACCACCTAAGTCCGCTTCTGACTTGACCCTACGCCTCTCGCCCCCTATCTTCGCTTAGCCTGCTGCCGCCCCATTTCCCTCCGCCGGCGGCGTTCCCCCGAAACAACACCCAGTCTTCTTACGCCCGCGAGCGAGCCTATGCGGAACATGCGACTCACCCTGTACGCGGTCTTCACTCTTTCGGGAGCGGCCGGCCTGATCTACGAGATGATCTGGTCGCGCTACCTGGCGCTGTTCCTTGGGCACAGCGCCTACGCGCAGGTTCTGGTGATCGCGATCTTCCTGGGTGGGATGGCGTTGGGCGCGCTCATCGCCGGCGCCCGCTCGGAGCGCCTGCACGATCCGCTCAAGTGGTACGTGGGAGCCGAGCTCGTGGTCGGAGTGATCGGGCTCTTCTTCCACGAGATCTTCGGGGCGACGACCGGGTTCGCCTATAACACCGTCTTCCCGGCGCTCACCGGCTCCGGCTTCCTCAACATCTTCAAGTGGACGCTGGCCGCGCTACTCATCCTGCCGCAGTCGGTGCTGTTGGGCGCGACGTTTCCGCTGATGGCCGCCGGTGTTCTACGCCGGCCGGGCGGGCGCCCCGGCCGCGTGCTGGCCGCGCTCTACTTCACCAACAGCCTGGGCGCCGCGGTGGGCGTGCTCATCGCCGGGTTCTTCCTCTTGGGCTTCGTCGGCCTGCCGGGCACCCTGCTGAGCGCCGCCGTGATCAACGTACTGGTCGCCGGCATCACGACGCTGGTCGCCAACCGCTACCCGTCGGCTGACGTACTGCAGGTCCAGACCCAGGTCGGGGCGATCTCCGCAGACGCGCGGGCTTCGCAGCTCTCGACCCAGGTGCTGGTGCGGCTGATGCTGGCGGTGGCGTTCGGGACGGCCGTCGCTTCGTTCGCCTACGAGATCGGCTGGCTGCGCATGCTGGCCCTGGTACTGGGCAGCGCGACCCATTCGTTCGAGCTGATGCTCTCCGCCTTCATCCTGGGGCTGGCGCTGGGTTCGTTCTGGGTGCGACGGCGCGCCGACCGCTGGCGTAACCCGTTGCGGGCGCTGGGTTTCGTTCAGCTGGCCATGGGTCTCTGCGCGCTGTCGACCCTCGCCCTCTACAGCGCCTCGTTCTACTGGATTGCCGACCTGATGAACACGTTCGCCCGCTCGGAGGGCGGCTACGTGGGCTTCACGATCGCCCGCTATGCCATCTGTCTGGCCATCATGTTCCCGGCCTCGTTCTGCGCCGGGATGACCCTGCCGCTCATCACCAGGACGCTCTTGGTGGCAGGCGCCGGCGAAAGGTCGATCGGCCGCGTGTACGGTGTGAACACGTTCGGCGCCATACTCGGCGTCGGCGCCGCCGGCTTCCTGCTGATGCCGCTCATCGGGCTCAAGGGTCTGATCGTCGGTGGCGCGACTCTCGACCTGGCGCTGGGCGCTGCGATCCTCATCCTCGACCGCCGGCGCAGCGCCTACGCACTGCGACTGGCGTACGTCGGTATCGCGGTCACCGTCGTCGCCTTCCTCGCCGGCGCCTTCACCAAGAACTTCGACCATCGGCTGCTCAACAGCGGAGTCTACCGCTACGGCTCGATCAGCGACCCCGGCACCTGGGAGGAGCTGTTCTACAAGGACGGGCGGACCGCCACGATTTCGGTCGACCGGCACGCGGGGACGGGCGACCTGACCCTCCGCACCAACGGCAAGCCCGACGCCTCGCTCGCTCAGTCGTGGCTCGAGCCGTGCAACGACTCGGTGCTGCGCGTCCCGCTGATGACCGACGCCACAACCCAGACGCCACGGTCGCCGCTGTGATCGGTCAGGGCTCGGGGATGTCGTCGCATTTCCTGCTCGGTGCGCCCGGGCTCGAGGAAGTGATCACAGTCGAGATCGAGCCGCAGATGATCAACGCGTCGCGGGTCCTCTACCCGGCCAACCGTCGCGTCTTCGACGACCCGCGCTCGCGTATCGTAATCGAGGATGCGAAGACGTATTTCGCGTCGGCACCCCGCCAGTATGACCTCATCTTCTCCGAGCCGTCGAACCCGTGGGTGAGCGGGATCGCCAGCCTGTTCGCCGCAGAGTTCTACGCCCACATCAGGAACTATCTGTCCGAGGGCGGCGTCTTCGGTCAGTGGCTGCACCTCTACGAGATCGATGACGGCCTCGTGCTGAGCGTGCTGGCAGCCGTCCATCACAACTTCGGCGACTACGAGATCTTCCTGACCCAGGCGGCCGACATGCTCGTCGTCGCCACCGTCGGCGACCAGCTGCCCGCGCCGGACTGGTCCGTCTTCCAGTCCCCGGAAATAGTCGCCGATTACTGTGGCTCCGAGCTCGTCACGCCCGACGCGTTGGAGAGCACCCGGCTCACCCACCGCGCGGCCCTAGCACCGATGCTCGACCTTTGGGAGCAGCCGAACTCAGACTTCTATCCCGTGCTGGATCTCTTGGCCGAGCGCGCCCGCTTCCTCGACCGGGCGGCCGCCGGCTTCCTCTACCTGCCCATCCAGCCGTTCGAGTTCACGGCACCCTTCTTCGGCCGGCGCGTCGCGCCTGAGATGCAAGGTCCGCCGCCGGTCCCGGCGTTGCCGCGCATGCGCGCGCTGGCGGTGGCCTCGGCGCTGAACGGCAACCCGGGCTTCGAGGTGGCCGACAGCCTTCGCATGCCCGTCGCCGTCCGCGAGGCGCGCCAGCGCTGGGCGGCCTGGTCGGCGCTGCTCGAGGTCGACACCGAGCCGGCCGACTGGTCCGTCTGGCTGAGAGACCTCCGCGAGGTCGACCGCGACCTGCACGCGGGCACCGCCGGCTTCGCCGCCCAAGACTTCTTCCGCTCCGCCCTCGAGTACATCGACCGGCACGACGGGCCCCAAGTCGTCCGCGACGTCGTCGTCTTCAGGCACGGCCTCGCCGGTTGGGACTTCGAGGTTGCGGCCGCCGCCGCCCAGCGACTGCTCGAGGCGGAGGCCCACCGGAACGGCCACATCAATACCGACGAGCTGCACGACGGGGGGACGATAGCTCTCTTACGCATCGGCCAGCTGGAGGAGGCCGAGCGCTTCTACGCCGCGCTGCTCCGTAGCCGTGGCAGGAGTGTCGGCGACCTGCGCTCGCGCCTGCTCACCGCCTACGTGAGCTCGCTCACGGGAGCGGCCGAGAGGAGCGAGTCGGAATGAGCGTCCGGTTCGCGCTCGCACCGCTGCTGCTGATCCTCCTCGCCCCGGCCGCTGCACGCGCGCAGGAGGGAGCGGAAGTCTATCCACGCTACTTTTACGTCAACGTCTTTCTGGGCACCGGCTGGCCCATCGGTAACATGAACGTCTATCACGACCCCGGCTTTGTCGCCGGCGGTCGCGGCGAGTACATGGTCTCACCGCTGGTGCGCGTGGGCGGCCAGCTCAGCTTCCATTCCTTCGACGCCGAGCGGCCCGGCGTCGCCGACAACGAGGGCGTCATCCTCATGCAGGCTTACGCCAAGGCGCTCGGCGAGTGGGGGCCGTACTATCCGTTCGCTCTTCTGGGACTGGGCGCCTACGTGTCGAAGGAGCAGGAGACCTCGGCCCGCCGCTGGGACGGCGGCCTGCAGGTGGGGACCGGCATCGAGTACCCGGTGGCAGAGCACTTCGCCGTCAACACCGGGTTCAGCTTCCACATGGTCCTGCGCGGTGGTGAGGAGCGGGACTACTTCTGGCTGGAAGGCTACCTGGGCTTTCTCTTCAGACAACCCTGAGCGCGGCAGGTTTGGCGGTGCAGCCGAAGGGGCGGCGTAGGAAGGAGAACGGAACTACGCCCTGTTTTGTTGTCCTCCGGCTGCACCTCATAGCGGTAACTCTTTAGAAAGCGCTCGCCATTCCCAGGAACTCACGGATCGAGCCCGACCGCGCCCGCGACGGCGCGGCGCCGGGATGACCCTGCATCTCCGGCAGCTCGTAGACTCGAGCGGCGTCTTCCTGAGCGGCGATGAGCTGTGCGTTGTATCGGTCAGTGGCGTTCAAGGCACCCGAACCGAACAGGGCGCCGAGGAGGAGTGCCAGCCCCAGGGTCAGCGCGACAATGAGCGGCCTTCGCTTCTCGCGCCTGCTCCGGCGCCGGTGCCTGCGCCGCCTCACCCAGGGGGACTCTGCTCTTAGCCTCCGCGGCGCCGCCTGCGGCGGCGTCGGTAAGGCGGTCTGTAGCTCGGGGGTCGTCGTGCCGGTGCCGGCCTCAGTACCGCTGAGCACCTCTTCGATAGCCAGTAGCGCCGTCCGCCGTGTCGGCGCGACGCCGAGCTCGGCCAAGGGATCATATTTACCTCGGAGTTCCTCAACCCGATTCCTGCGCATCGTTCTGTTCTCCTTCTGCGATAGCTGCGCATGCGGGGGGATAGCCGGCTCGGTTGATCGATTACAAGAACGAGTACGAGTACGATCACGATTACGAGCAGGAGCAGGAGCGAACGCTCGTGGTCGTAATCGCAACCGTACTCGTATTCTTAGGTTGCTTCTGCTGGCTGAAGGCCTTTCGCTTTCGGAATGCCCCAGGCGGTCCCCACCGCGAGAAGAACCCACAGCGCGTCGAAGCCGCTCATCATGGCGCCCATGCTCTCGACGAAGATCTGAGCGACGCCGGGCGACAGCATCGACATCTGGGCCACCACCTCGACACCGAACTCTTCGGCGGCGTATTCCTTGAGCGCCGAGTAGAAGGTGAAGTACTTGCCGATGAGGACGCCCAAGACCGCCGACGCGACGGCGATGAGCTGCAGCGGCAGGCCTTTGCGGCCGCCGGCGAACATCACGACGCCCGTCCCGGCCAAGACGCCTACGCCCCAGGCGATCCAACCGATCTCGTAGCCGGTCGTCACCGCGATGAGACCCCAGATGAGACCGCCGGCCACCGCGGCCAGGCCGCCTCCGATCATCGCCGGCACGAGCGAGGTCGCCTTGAATTCCTCGTCGACCGGGGCCGGCGGCGCCTGGGCGTGGGCCTGCTCGATCAGCTCCACCGCGACCTCCTCGCGGACACCGCTCGCCATCAGCCTCACCTTGATGGTCTCTTTATCGGCACCCTCCTCTATCTGCTTGAGGATGAAGGTTTTGATCTTGTGAAGTGCGTCTTCCGCGGACTTCGGCTGGTTCTCCTCCATGATGGACTCCCCGAGGTGGTTGGCCCGCGGCGGGATGGCGTCGTGGACGCCCGCAGGGCGTGAGTTACAGCGTCTCGGCTATGTGGCGGGGGGGTGGTCTTGGAAGGCGCCGCCGTGGTCCGTGGCGGTCACCCTCAAGGTCAACGGGGAGAACTACTTAGAGAGTCCGGCGATCCGGCCTTCAACGCCCGCGACCCAGAGCGCGCCGCCCGACGGGGCGGCAGCGACTGAATTGTACCCCACGGTATCCACGACGGTCCACGTCGCACCGTCGTCCCGGGAGAGCCCCCAGCCCGAGGGCCCCGTGGCGGCGAGGACCGGGCTGCGGCCGCCGACCGCGTACGTCGCGCCCCAGCGGCAGCCTGTGGGCAGCGAGGAGGCGGCGCCCGTCCAGGTGAGGCCGCCGTCGGCGGTGCGGATGACGTTCGCCGTGAGCTCGGTCGGCTGGGTGTAGTCGCCGCCCACCGCCACGCCGGTGAGCGAGTCGCGGAAGGCGAGCCCGAAGATCCCGGCCGTCGGGCCGCCGGGTAGCGACGTCTCGGCGACCTGCCAGGTACGACCGCGATCGGTCGAGCGGTAGACCCGGGCCACCGTTCCGCCGCCCGTGCCGATCCAGACGTGGTTCGTGCCGTAGACGGCCACCGCCGTCCCGCTGGCCGCGAAGCCCGCTTCGCCGGGTAAGGTCGGCGGCACGTTCTCCGGCGGCACCCGGCTCCACGTCGCGCCGTCGCTTGTGGTGACGATGAGCAGGCCGCCGTCCACCGGGTCGCTGAACGCAACGCCGTGCGCTTCGTCCCAGAACGCCATGCCGTCGAAGAAGACGCCCGGCGTCGTGTCCCGGTATTGCAGCACCCAGCTCGACCCGCCGTCCGTCGTCTTGTAGATCCGCCCGTCGCCGCCCTCGAAGTCGGTGCCCAAGAGATACGCGGTGCCCGCGTCCACGGCGTGGACATCGATGAAGAAGAGCGTGGACGCACCGTCCACGGTGTCCACGGCCCAGGTCGCGCCACCGTCCACGGTGCGGGCGAAGGTCCCTTCTCGGCCGCCGGCCCAGACGACCGCCTCGCTGGCCGCGCTCAGGCCTCGGAACTCGACGGTTGTGCCGCTGTCTTGTACTACCGGCTCCCCGAACTCCGCACACGCACCAAGAGTGGCCACGAACAGCAGCGCACCCAGCCGCTCCCCGAATTCCCGAATACCCAGACTCGAATTCAGTAAGGCATCTCCTCGTCTTCGAGACCAAAGTGATGTCCCAGCTCGTGGATCACCGTCTCCTTGACCTCCCGCACCACCTCACGCGCGCTGTCACAGGCCCTGAGGATCGGGCCCATGTAGATGTCGATCTTGTCCGGCACTCCCGTGTACTCGACCCCGCGGTCGGAGAGTGGCGTCCCCGTGTAGAGCCCGAAAAGCTCGTCCTCCACCTCGTGCAGGTCGAGCCCCAGCTCCCTCAAGACCTCGGGGTTGGGCTCCTCCTCTACCACCACGGCCACGTTGTCCAGCCGCTCGGCGAACTCTTGGGGCAGCTCCTCCAGCGCCTCCCGTACCAGGGCCTCGAAGTCCTTTCGGTCGATATTGATCATGGCACTAAGCTCCGCCGCCATTGACATTGGTCAAGGGGGGTGGGTAGGCTTGGCCTCGCGGCCCTGTAGCTCAGTCGGATAGAGCGGCGGTTTCCTAAACCGAAGGTCGGGGGTTCGAGTCCCTCCAGGGCCATTTGCAGGCGGAGTCGGAGGTCCACTCGCTCGCGTCGCCGGTCGGCTTGGGGGTCCTCTCGCTCCACCGCTCGCGTGCAACCGCGCGGCTGTTGGCACCATCGTGCCCGCTCACGAGTTACGCTCGGAGGACCCCCAGAGCCTCCCGGCTCGTGAGCTACGATGGTTCCCCGATTGCGCCCAGCTTAGAAGAGAGCGAACTGATGGCCAAGAGCGACAAGATCCTGGTGGGCGTCCTTACCGGTAGCCCCAACGACCTGCCGACCGTGGAGAAGGCGAAGCAGACGCTGGACGAGTTGGGGGTGGCGAGCGAGATCAAAGTGCTGTCGGCGCACCGGACGCCCGACATGACGGTGGATTACGTGAAGAGTGCCGAGGCGGCGGGCGTCGAGGTGTTCATCGCCTGCGCCGGAATGGCGAACCACCTGGCCGGAACCGTGGCGGCCCACACGCTGAGGCCGGTGATCGGCGTGCCGCTCTCGGGCGGGATCATGGAGGGTCTGGACGCGCTCTTGTCCACCGTGCAGATGCCGCCCGGGGTCCCTGTGGCGACGGTGGCGGTGGACGGGGCGAAGAACGCGGCGTACTTGGCGGCGCAGATCCTGGCGATCACCCACCCCGAGACCCGTGCCAAGC
Organism: Gemmatimonadota bacterium; assembly: GCA_039586755.1. Taxonomy (GTDB): domain Bacteria; phylum Gemmatimonadota; class Gemmatimonadetes; order Palauibacterales; family KS3-K002. Next base: position 8,694 of record JBDHJU010000113.1, read on the forward strand.
TCGAGGAGGCGCGGGCCGCGGCCCGGAAGCGCTACGAGTCCTAAGGGCTCAGCCGGGCGATCGCCGAATCGCAGGCCGCCGGATAGTCGGTGAGGTTGTACAGCACGCCCGTGCTAGTGGACGCGCCCGAGCTGTCGCATTCTCTCGCGCCATCGCTCCACAGCGCGGCCACATAGAACTGCACCTGCTGGCCGGGATCCACAGTCACACCCGCGGGCCAAATAGCGATCTTCACGATCTCTCGGACGACTTCCTGCACGTCCACCGCTGCGGTGCCCTGCTTGCCCTCGGAAGTCGCGGCGATCATGGCGTTGCCCGCCCCGGAGCCGGTCACGCGGCCCTCCCCGTCCACGGTCGCGACCTGGCTGTTCGAGGTCGACCATCCGACACCACGTCCCTGGAGCACATTGCCAGCGTCATCCCTCACGACCGCCTCGAACTGTATCGTCTGGCCGGTGTTGAGATTCCCCGAGGATGGTAGGACCTCTACCGTCGCCACGGTGTCCGACGACACGATGACCCTGGAATTCTTCTTCACCTGACCGGGAGCCGTGTCCCTGCCGCCGCCCTTGCCTTTCTTCGCGGTCGCGGTGACCTCCGTCTCGCCAGGGGCGACCGCGGTGACGGTGCCGTCGCCGTCGACCACCGCTACCTGGATGTCGGACGATTCCCAGGAGTCTACCTGGCCGGCTACCTCTTCACCCTGCGCGTTCCGGAAGCTGACTTGAAACTGGAAGGTGCGCCCGACGCCGATGACGACCTCGCCCGGCAGAAGGACCATGTCGGCGACGGCGTTCTCATCGTACTGCCCCACCTCGGTGGACATCATCTCGGTGCAGGCGACCACCACCACGAGTGCTAGGCCGCTCACGAGAACCAGGGGAAAAGGTCTCTGACGAGTTCGGGGTGCTGTATTCCCGTCCATAAAAGGTCCGGCTCTCCTTTCCGCCTCTTCCTCACATCTCATCACACGCCGGACGACGGCCTGCGGAGCGGCATAAGATCAGCCGCAGGCCTGATCGGGAAATACGTGGACCCGCACTTGGCGGGCGCGCGGGGGAACTATGTGGAACGATCGGGCAGCGTTCTGGGCTATCTTCTACGCAAGCGGTGTTCCCAGTCCTAAGTGGCTGCTGTACTGTGAGTTAAGGATTGAAGGCGCCCGGGCGGCTCTGAAGAAGATGCTACGGACCCCAACTTTTTTCACATGAATTCTCGGGTGCAACGTAGGGCTTTGATTGTCAAGTTGGGGGTGGGTTGGTAGTCGAGCTGACACGTTACGGGGGGCCGTGCATCTACAGGGAACCCGCCTGCAGGGTCCCAGAACTGGGCGAAAAGAAACCGGGCCCGGCGGTCGGCGCGCCGGGCCCGGTGGGAGGTTCCGGAAAGTTGTGATGCTGTTAGCCGGTCACGACGTCTCCATTCTTGCGACGGCGGCGGAGCAGCCCGGCCCCGCCGACGCCCGCTAGGCCGGTGCCAAGCAGGACCATCGTGATGGGTTCGGGAACAGCCGAGACACAGTTCTCGCCGGCGAAGCAGGCGGCCTTGTTGTTGGACCCGTCGTCACCCTTGATCCCGAGCTCTAGCGCAGCCAACTGCGAACGGGTCAACAGCCCACTGGCCGAGAACGTGATGATTACGTAACCATTCTGGTACGCCACGGCTCGGTCATCGCTGAGGCCTGTAGCCCCGCACTCGGGACTGGTCCACGTATCGCCGCCCGTCGGATCGCAGCTGCTGGCTAATCCACTGGCTGCACTCCCGCCAACCGATCGGGCAACCATGTTCCACGTCCGGCCACCCAACGTCGGGGTCGACTTGAGCACCCAGTCAGCGGGCTCTGAGCTTCCGCGGTAAGGGCCCGCCGTACCTTGCAGACCAAACGTGAATCCGGTGGGGAGGTTCGCTAACGCGACATCCGTGATGATGCTGCCCTTCTCGGAGTCGAAGCTCCCTCCGTGGTTCCAGATCTGGATAGCGAGACGAGGGGCACCCCCGTGCGCCACGCTCGACCAGCTACTCACCTTCACCGATGCGCAGTGTTTGAACGTCGAGCCCCAGCAGTAGGTGTCCCAAAGGCGCGAGCCCTGGGCGAGCGCATCGCTCGTCTGCCATATGCACAGTGGGAGCAAAAGGGCCATGACCTTGAGGAGCCGACTCATGAGAACCTCCCGGGTTCCAACTCCGCGGCACGCTGTTGGGCCTCGTCCCCAGCCGCATGGCGCGGGGTACTTTTTCTCCCCGTCCCCGGATTCTGGCAACACTACACCAGGTCTCACTACCGCACGATCCGGACCGAAAAGTGCTGAATTCTACGGCTGTAACTCGTTTGGTCTCGGTCCGTTAGGCATGTGGAGTCGGCGCCACAGCTCCCAGGGCCCCCGAGGCCCGGTGCGGTGCAACGACGGTTGTGGCCTGCGCCCATCAAGCCGCACGTAAGTCAGGCCACGGAAATCTACGGCCCTGCCACCGTTGAGGCGCCAGAGAGAGCGTGCGGTGAGAGGCCTCACGCAAACTCGGCCCTGGAGTGGACCCAGGCCTTCACCGCGATCCAGATGTAGGCGAACGGGTAGACGACCGCCTGCACGCTCGACTTCGCGATAGCCTTCTTCAGACCGGTCAAGATCGCGGGATCCGGAATCGACTGCAGCGCCATCGGCACGACCGTCGCGTACAGGAAAGCGGCAGCGACGATCACCAGCGCGAACACGATTAGGACAATCGCCATCGTACGCACCAGCCACCGCTGGCCCCGGGCTACGCCGGCGCCCAGCAGCAGGACGAAACCCAGGGTCGGGACAGGCAGACCATCGAGCATTGCGCTCACGGTGCCGAACTCCCACTCGGGGCTGGCGAGGTTGAGCGGGTACCAGATGAGCAGCAGGTCGAAGCCGCCGACGATCGCGAAGACCAGGCCAATCCAACCGATCAGGTACCAGCCGAAGTCGGGAGCTTCCTGTAGCGGCGGCCGCTGGAGAGGCTCGTCACCGAGGAGAACCCGCTTGTCGTTCATCGCTGCGTCTCCCTCTTCTGGCTCTCGACCCTATTTGATTGTCAGATCGGCATCGGAGCGCGGCTTCACGATCCAGCCGCCGGCCCCGTCGGGAACCAGGAGCCCGATCGCATCGATGGTCACGCCGGGCTCGTACTGTTCCGGTGTGTCGATGGGCGCGTCCTTGTCGAGCAGGATGACCACAGCCCCCGAGCCGTCGTCCGCGGTCACCCGAAAGCCCTCGGCCACGGTGGAGGTGTCGCTCACCGTGACGTCGACGATTTCGACCAGCGCCGCGTCGAGTCGGCCGCCGTCGGCCGCGGTCGCTAAAGCAGCCGTCACGGTCTCCGGCGTCCGCGCGTCCACCTCGTCGATGAAGAACGGTGTCGCGTCGTCGATGGTGGGCTGTCCGTCCAGCGTGACCGTAGTGCCCAGAACGCGCATGGTGTCGCCGACCAGTATGATCCCCGGCTTGACCTGCGTGACGCGAATCGCCGCCGTGAGTCCGGCCAGGTGGACGCTGTTGTCACCGAACGTCTCGCGGGCGTTGAGCGCGACGCCCTCCACAAACACCTTCTCACCCTCCGGTAGTGCCCGCGCCTCCTCCACGGTGAAGCTG
>JBDHJU010000114.1:0-14249 GCA_039586755.1 Gemmatimonadota bacterium
CTCGACGACGTCGCAAATTGATGGCGGCATATAGTCGACGACGATCTCGACACCAAGCTCCCGGCTTAGGATTTCGGCTTGAGCCTGGGCACCATTATTTACCTCGTCGAACCAGGGGTGTTCGACTTTCGGGATGATAATGAATCGAAGCGTTCTTGCCATTTTTCGGGCTCTCTCAGGGATAGCGTAAAAGTCGAACGCTCAGCATCAGCGGCGGCGCGAAGCGCCGTCCGCTGCAACCGGTTGTTAGCTGGCCTTTACGTCCATGAACTAGCGGCCGGTGATATCCCGACTAATACCCAGTAAGCCGCAAAGCTTTCCATGCTCATCGAATAAGGGTGTCTTCAAAGTATCCAATAAGACACGACGCCCGTCTGGGTAATCCACCCATTCATCATTACGCTTCGTATGCCGACTATCGAGCATCTCCTGGTCCTTCTCGCGGAAAAACTTGGCGACATTCTCTGGAAACAGATCGAAATCTGTCTTCCCCACAATCTCATCAATTGGCCGTCCTATGAGTTCGGAAAAGGTTTTGTTACCGCCGAGGTATACCCCTTCAAGGTCTTTGTAAAAGAGCAAGTCGGGAATGGAATTGATGACCGACGTCAAAAGGGACAATTGGCGTCTAGCGGCTTCTTCAGTAAGTACCTTGTCGTTTGGCGTAAATCACCTCTTGTTATAGGTTCTTCTCTAATGCGAATTCTATCATCGGGCCAAGATCATACGGCCTGTCTGGTTAACTAAAAATAGCCATACTAACGTGCAGCTTACAACACGGATAAAATAACTCCATTTGGCGACTTTGACACAAGAGTAGTGACTTACCGTCGAAGCTGGCAGCCGGTGTTAGCGTGATAGCCGAGAACATTTCATGCACGAGGGCCGCCGGACGGGTATCTCATCAAGTATCCGCTTTGGGTCGGAAGCTGCCTGGCAGGCATCTATCCCCTTAGCGGCAGCTCTTGGGCCGATACCGGCCAGTCAGTTTCGATCGACGGCTTCCATCCGGAGCGGTCAGTCAGCCGACGAGAAAATTAGCGTCGTGACATGGTCTTGCCCCGGTTTCGTGGACACCTGGCAATGGCCCGATAATGCGCCTGTTGGAGGTGTGATCTGCTCCGCGGAAAAACGCTTGCGGGCCATATACCCTTCTCATCGGTCCAGATAGGCAATCTATCACTTAATCTCTGGACTCGAGCCCGATAAACTCGAAGTGGTGGGTTTTGCCGTTGATCACGCCCTCGTCAAGCGCCTGACGAAGCGAGCGGGTCTCCGTCACGTAGAACGGCTCAACCGTTGCGCTGTCCAGAATGAAGGCGCGGTCGAGGTCGAACTCCCCCTGCGCGAACGAGTCGGTCGCGGCGAAGAGCGAGAGGGATGCCAGTAACGGCCATAGATGGGGGCGACGTCGAACCAGTGATGGCGGGGGCATATGCCCTCCTGGCTCTACCGGATCTCTTGTCCTGAGTCTCGAATCAGCGCACTGCGGTCGCCAGTGTATCGCGGTGCCACTGGATCAGCGTCCGCATGTACGTCCCGATACGGTCTGCCCCCTCAAACCCTGCGGCCCGGGCCGAGGTTTCCGCCAGCTGGTCGGGCACATCGGCGCTGGCGGCGAAGTGCTTGATATCGCTGTAGAACCCGATGGTATAGAGGTCCCACGCGGCGCCCGCCACTCGTGTGAAGATGAGGTTGAGTGGCCGGTCGATCCCCGCCCGATAGACGTTCTCCATGTGGCGCTCCTCAAGAAGCGCCTCGCGTTTGCCCGGGAGGGCCACGAACGCCTCGACGTGGAAATAGCCGGCGCCGGCGAAGGCGCTGTCCACCACCTCCAGCGCCGGACCCAGGACGTAAACTGCCTCGCGCCAGGAGATACATGCGTCCAATTCGAGTTGGAAGTCCTCCTCCAGATGCCCCGACGCTTGAGCAGCGCCTGCGCGCCGGGCGATTCGTTCGGCCTCGTAGTACTCGGCGAAGCTGCCCATGGGGAAGAGGAGGAACAGGTCCCACTGGTCGCCCTGAGTGTGGCGCATCCAGTAGGGCCGTTCGCCGGTGGCCTCGTAGACGGGCATCCGCTCTTTGTAGAGGTCGATGAGCTCGAGCAGTTTGCCCGGGGCTGCCCGCACGAGGAGAGTGCGGTACAGATATCCGTCACCTTGGTCGGGCACCCCCGTAGCGAGCAGTGCGGCCAGCAGCAGGCCGATCATGCTCAACCCCCGAACCAGCCGGTCTGACCGGAGTACTGAAGTCCGATTATTAGGTACCAGTCGGTCTCGAGCTGCGGGCCGTCAAGGTCCTGGTAGAAGGGCACGACGAACTCCCCGTTGACCCGCAGGCCCCGGAACGTGCCCTCTCGGAAGTAGGTGTTGACTCCGAAACCGGCGCTCCAGCGGTTGAAGCCCTGCAGGTCGGGATCGGCGGTGGGTACGACATCCGGATCGAGCTCGGAATCGGCTCCCGCAACGTTCTCCTGGTTGGTCCAGTCGAGTCGCAGCGAGCCGCTGAGCCAATCATTAATGGAGTACGCTCCCCAGGACGTCGCCGTGTACCGGTGACCGAGGCGGTAGCCCTGGTCGTTCTCGCCGAGGCGGAACTTCGTCAATCCCTGAACACCCCACGAGATACTACTCGCCTGGCCAAGATACGTTAGCCCGGGAGTCACATCGAAAGTCCCGGACCCAATTTGCATCGGGTACGGCAGGCGCATGTCGTCGCCCATCGGCGTGTCGTCCGTTTTGTCGGTCGAGCCGGTAGGAAAGCTCAGCGCGAGGTTGAAGTACACGAGCTGGTTGTCCGCCGGCTCGAGCTTCCACATGCCGGCGACCGTCAAGTCAGCCAGACCGGACGACTCTGTCGTGAACGCGCCGCTCCCCGTTGCGTGGTCCATGCTCTTCACCGCGAACGGCACCATGGCCATCAAGGTGAGGTTCTCGATCGGCGCCAGCATCGCCCCGAACATATGCATCTGAGTCTTAATGTCAGTCGGCGCCGCCGTGTACCCTTGACCCAACACCTCCTGCGCGGTGACCGTCTCTGTGCCGATGCGCAAACCGTTCATCTTCATGTACATGAAGCTGTAGGAGAACATGAATTCTCCCAACTCATGCGTGTGGTCCATCGCCACGCCGAATGGGGCATGGCTGTCGGGTCGATCCGAAACCCATTGGGCCTGGGCAGCCGAGCCGGCGATGACCACAAAGGCGAGCGCGAGTCGTAACGGTCTGAGCATGTTGGACCTCCAACGGTTGTTGAGGCAGCGAATTCTCGGGGCCGAGCCCGGGTTAGTAATCGTAACTGTTTTTACTGGGTTACCACGCCCACTAATCGGGCGGTTTGGAGGTGAGATGTCAAGACGACCCGGTCGAAGCGGTCGGTGAGGTCGAGGGCGGCGCGGGCGGCTTTCCGGGCTGTCGCCTCCAGCTCAGAGTTGTCCACCATATTGATGACGGGGACGACGGTGGCGGTCCCGGCGTTCTTGAGCGCACCCTCTCTGTGGGCCAGGAGGCGTGCCACGTGTTCGGGAGTAATGGGCTCTCCATATTCCGCCCCGCTGACCGCCTCGACGCGCGAGAGGCGGTGCGCCACGGTCTCGGTAAGCGGTTCGCCGAACGCCTTCGCCGAAACTATCGGAACGACCGTAGTGGCTTCCACCGGGATTAGCGGCTCGGAGTCCTGCGGCGCTTTGATCCAGCGCATGCGCGCCCCATCGCACTTGACCAGAAGCACATCGAAACCGGCTGTGCTCTGGATCTCAGCGATGAGCTTGGGAGCCACGCCCCCGTAGCGCCCCTTCTTCTCCGAGGGGTGGGCGAAGGCGACGAGCCGGTGGGCCGCCGCCGCCCGAGCGACGGCTACCCCGAGTTCGGGCGCTTCCGCGACGACCACACAGGCGCCCAGCGTGTGAGGGAAGTGGGTGTTGGGCACGGTGCAGGTGAGCCCGACGCGGCCTGGATGCGTCGACGCGAGATGGTATAGCGTCGTCTTTTTTCCGCCGGCGCCGACGACGCAGACGGTGCCGGAGCGGGCGGCGAGCAGGTCGATCAGCTCGCTCACCCTCTCACTCCCTCAAGAGGCCGGCATCCACCGATAGGACGCGCGGCAGGAATCCGGCTACGACCGTCCAACTCTCGCCGGCGTCGCGGCTGGCGAAGAGGTGGCCGCTCGAGGTTCCGAAGTAGACGCCACAGGGGTCGAGCCCGTCGGTACCGATCGCCTCGCGCAGGATGGTGACGTAGGCATTCTCCTGCGGCAGTCCTTTGGTTTGCGGCTGCCAGTCGGCCCCGGCGTTGCGGCTCCGATATACGGTTATCGCGCCGCCCACAGTCGTGCGTATGTGGCTGCTCTCCTCCGGGATGACGTACACGGTGTCGGGGTCGCTCGGGTCGGTGGCCACGGCGTAGCCGAAGTCGCTGGGCAGCCCCTCCGTGATCTCGAGCCAGCTCTCACCGCGGTCGTCGGACCGATAAGTTCCCGTGTGACTCTGCTGATAGAGACGGTCCGGTCGAGCCGGGTGTAGCACGATCCGGTGAACGCAGTGCCCCGATTCAGGGCTTGTGTCCGCGAGGTAGTCGGCGCGGACGCCCCGGTTCACGGGCTTCCAGGTCGCGCCACCGTCGTCGCTGCGGTACACGCCGCCCGCCGAGATCGCCGCGTAGATGCGCCTCGCGTCATTCGGATCGATGCAGATCGAGTGGAGGGCGAGCCCTCCCTTGGCCGGTTGCCAGCTGCCCCGCGTGGGATGGTCGTTGAGGCCTTTGACCGGCTCCCAAGAAGCACCGCCGTCGCGACTCACGAAGAGACCCGCCGGCTGGATTCCGGCGTAGAGCGAACCCGGTTCGTCGGCATGGCCCGGCGCCAGGTGCCAGATTGCCGTGAGGCCCTCGGTCTCCTCCGCCGTCCCGGGGTGCGGGGCCTCCGGTGACAGGTCCCAGCTGCGCCCACCGTCGACGCTCCGGTACACGTGCACGCCCCAGACCGTGTGGTGGGCCGCCGCGTACGCCGTCACTCCGTCGCGTCGGTCGAGACACGCATGGAAGATCTCGTAGCCGGCAAGATAGGGCCCTTCCAAGCGCCACTCTCGGCGCCCCAGATCCGACGTCGCACGAAAGAGCCCCTTTCGCGTCCCTAGGAGAAGGACGACGCTCGGCTGTTTGGAAGGGCTGATCGGTCACCTCCCGGCCCCGTTTCCATTCGGCGAAAGACGGTCTGAATCTCATGGAATTCGCCACGGGCACAAGACGCGGCTTGCCGTGTAGTTTTTCAGCTTGCTGGGGTGTGAGGGTGAGGGGGAATGGCGCCCCTAGTCGGGGCCGGTAGGTTCTACTTCTCGCAACTGACGGTTCCCTCCTCGATTCCGGTGACAGCAGGCGGCGTCACAGGACCGGTATAGAACCCACACTTGATGTCCGAATCACTATTGTGCGTCGCTTGAGCGCTCCAGCCGTTGCCCGTCGTCTCCAAGACCGTGATGAGCACTTCCGGGGTCTGGTTGAACTCGGTGAGCAAAGCGACGTCGTCTGCGTAGAGCTTGGTGTCGGCCCAGTAGGCCTCCTGGGCGGTGACGAGCGTGCGGAGGTCGGTTATCGCCTGTGAGCGGTGAGCCCTCTGACGCGCACCGGTGAAGCGGGGCAGCGCGATCATGGTGATCAGCCCGATGAGGGTGACGACCACGAGTAGCTCGACCAGCGTGAAACCTCGCTTGCCGACCGCCACGCCCTTCGCGACAGCACCCCGGCGGGCCTCTATACGACCAGGCAAAGCCATAGAACGACTCCATACGACCACCGTGGCGGGCGACAAGACCGGCGGTACGGTCTTCAGGGGTCGCAAGCTCTGTGCCCCCCGAGCTCTGCCAGCTAAGTTGTTTTTTATCAAGTCGTTACAAGATCGATCGCTCGTCCGGCGGGGCCCCAAACGGCTCGGCGAGCCGCAAATTGCAAGGCGTCCGGCGGAGTGCAGGGGTCTTTCTGACCGTCGGTGGGCCGTCTTCAGATTGGCGCCCCCCGGCTTGCCGGTCTCGTAAATAGAGCTGAAATATACAGTTAGGCGCCGGTTCGGCGAATGCCCGGCTCCTGGACCCCGGTCCTGGGCGGTGGAGGGAACGTTGCGCGGGCCCGCTTTATCTATCTGGTGCTATGCGAGGGCCTTTTGAAGGACTGCGAGTACTGGTTGCGGGACTCTGGGCACCGGGCGAGCCGATACTCTGATCCGGACAGCGGGCGTAGGGTCCAGCCGAGTGATCGGGCAGAGCGGCTACCCGGCGAGTGAGTGTAGAGAGGTCGGAGCCGCCTGTAAGCGTTGACACCAAGCGGATTTCGGCATAGTCTTTGAGCCGCGAGAACGACAGGACTGCGGCGGCAGTGCCGCCGTGCAGAGGAGGTGAACCTAGAGTAATGGTACAGGTAGTCGTCAACGAGGGTGACGATCTCGAGCGGGTGCTTCGCCGCTTCAAGCGGCAGGTGCAGAAGGCAGGTATCTTCACGGACTTGAAGCGGAAGAAGCACTACGAGAAGCCGAGCGAGATGCGGAAGCGCAAGCGCAACGCTGCTCGGCGCCGTAGCCGCCGGACCCGTCAGCGGAAGTAGCGCGACACCGCGCATCGACTCTGGGTATTCTCCTCAAAGCCCGCGTGCATTTGAGCGACGCGGGCTTTTTCCTTTCCGTGGCAGGCTGGCTACGACGTGGCCGTCCCGGCATATATCTTTCGCATTATGATCGGTCGAGACGAACCAGGCACGGGGCGACCCGTGGGGGATGACTTGGTCGGGCGGCTCGATGCCCACCTCCGTGCCGCTGAGCTGCTCGCGCCAGCGTCGCCTATCGCTGTCGCCGTCTCCGGCGGCCTGGATTCCGTGGTTCTACTCGACCTTCTCCTGAGGCTTCGTGATCGTTGGGAGTGGGCTGTCTCGGTCGCTCATTTCGACCATCGCATGCGCGAGGAAAGTGCGAAAGACGCTCAATGGGTGAAGGAGCTGTGTGAATCCAGGGGTGTGCCGTGCCGGGTCGGTCGTGCGCCTGACGTCCCAAGGAACGAGGCGCAGGCCCGAGAGCTCCGCTACGAGTTTCTGCAAAGCGCCCGGACGACTCTCGAAGCCCGCTGGCTGGTCACTGCTCATCAGGCTGACGACCAGGCGGAGACCGTTCTCTTTCGCTTGCTGCGCGGTAGCGGCTTGGCGGGTCTGGCCGGTATCCCCGCCCTGCGGGAACCTGACGTTGTCCGGCCGTTGCTTCCGTTCTGGCGCTCTGAGCTAGAGGCGTACGGCCGTTCAAGGGGTCTGAGCTATCTGGCTGACCCATCCAACTTGGACCTGAGGATCGCGCGTAACAGGATCCGCCATCGGTTGATCCCGGAGCTCGAGGCGACGAGTGCACCGGCGTTCCGCCGTGACCTGTGCCGGCTGTCCGAACTGGCGGGCCGGGCCGATGCTGTGGTGGCGAAACTGACGGAGCGGGTGGTCGACGAGCTGGTTCTGCAGGCGTCGGAAGCCCGTATAGTAGTTGCACGTACAGAGTTGCTCGCCTATGATACAACTGCGCGGGCACACCTCTTGCGCGCGCTCGTCGCGCGCGTGGGCCCACGCCCGGGCCGGATCGGAACGCGCATCGCACTAAAGTTTGTTGACTCAAGCTCAAGCGGGCGTGCTGTTGATCTCGCCGGCGGCGTCGTCATTCGGCGTGAATTCGATCGCCTCATCGTCGAGCGACGAGCGGCGGACTCGTGTGCCCCCGATCGGGAGTTGGTGATCGGCGAGGCGGGCCCTTCCGCCGGTTTGGCGGTGATCGGAGGAGTGTGTTGGGAGGTGTTCTGGAAACCCGGCGCGGCGGACGACGGGGGGTCTGCGGGCACTCGGCTCGCCCGCTTCGATTCGACTGAGCTCGATTTTCCGCTCACGCTGCGGAGCCGGCGTCCGGGCGACCGGGTGCAGCTTGCGGTCGGAACGCGAAAGCTCAAGCGAGTCTTCATGGATCGGAAGATCGGACGCAGCCGGCGAAGCGAGTATCCGGTGCTGGTCGATCAAAAGGGCGTGCTCTGGGTCGTCGATCTGGTACGCAGCGCCCGTGCGCCGGCGAAAGGGGAGCGCGAGGTGTTTTCAGTCTGGCTCAGGCGGGCGGGATGAGCGAGGTCGCGACGCGCTATCCGGGGCTCAAGAGTGTCGTGTTCTCGGAAGCGGAGATAGCGGAGCGGGTGGCTGAGTTGGGGCGCGAAATTGACGCGTTCTATCCGCTCGATGAAGAGCTGGTGATGATCGGGCTCTTGAAGGGCGCGTTCGTGTTCCTGAGCGATCTGGCTCGTGCAATGGGTCGGCCCTCTCTGACGGTCGATTTCCTGGTGGCCGCCCTGTACGGCGAGGGGACGGATCCCAGCCGGGAGGTTAGACTATTATATGATATGGAGACGCCGGTCGAGGGTCGGCACGTACTGTTGGTGGAGGATATAGTAGACAGCGGCAAGACGCTGAACCGGATCTGCGACGAACTGAGTCGACGGGCCCCGCGCTCGCTGGAGATCTGCACCTTCCTCCACAAGCGGCTCGCCAGCGACTTGCGCTACGAGCCCCGCTGGGTAGGGTTCGATGCGCCGCCCGATTGGCTCGTGGGTTATGGATTAGACCTTGGGGAGAGGTACCGTCATCTGCCGTTCATAGCGGCCATCTCCCCCGGGGCTGAGAGAGGTTTCTAGATATGCCGGAAAGGGAACCGAACCGGGATGAACAGGGGCCCCGTTGGGCTCGGATGTCCAGGAGCCTGGCCTTCTGGGCGCTGATCATCATGGTTCCGCTGATCTTCATACAGATATTGAGCTCGGGGCGCCGCGACGTGCAGAAGCTCGAGTATACGGACTTCGTGCGCGAACTCGAGGCGGGGAACGTCCTCAAGGTCACCGTCATCGATGGTAAGGAGATCGAAGGCGAGCTGAGGGCGCCGATCGTTGGAGCGCCAAGCGAGGCGGGCAGGGAATTCTGGACGAAGCTCCCCGTGTGGCACAGCGAGGACTTGCTGAAGCGGCTCGAGGCGTCTGGTGTGACCATCGATGCGGAAGAGGGCCAGAGCAGCGTGTGGGAGGTTCTGCTCGGATTCCTGCCGTGGATCTTCCTCATCGGCCTGATGCTGTTCTGGCTGCGCCAGATGCAGGCGAGCGGTAACCGTGCGTTCTCGTTCGGCAAGTCGAAGGCGAAGCTGCTGAGCGGCGACACCCCCAAGCTCACCTTTGCTGATGTCGCCGGTTGTGAGGAGGCGAAAGAGGAGCTCCAGGAGACTATCGGGTTCCTCAAGGACCCATCGAAGTTCACGCGTGGTGGCGGGCGAGGCATCGCGGCCCTTCTTCAGCATGTCGGGCTCGGATTTCGTCGAGATGTTCGTCGGTGTGGGAGCGTCACGGGTACGCGACCTGTTCGAGCAGGGAAAGGCACACGCGCCGTGCATCATCTTCATCGATGAGCTCGATGCCGTCGGCCGGCACCGTGGCGCCGGTCTCGGTGGCGGCCACGATGAGCGCGAGCAGACGTTGAATCAGTTGCTCGTCGAGATGGACGGGTTCGAATCGAACGAGGGTGTAATTCTCATCGCGGCCACCAACCGTCCCGACGTGCTCGATCCGGCTCTGCTGCGACCCGGTCGCTTCGACCGCCAGATCGTGGTGGACGCTCCTGACGTCAAAGGGCGCGAGGGGATCCTGAGGGTGCATACGCGCAAGATCCCGCTGGCCGACGATGTCGATCTGGGCAAGCTCGCCAAGGCGACGCCGGGGATGAGCGGCGCCGACCTCGCGAACATGGTGAACGAAGGTGCCTTGCTGGCGGCGCGGCGCGAGAAGGACCGGGTCGATATGGACGATCTGGAGGAGGCAAAAGATCGGGTGCTGCTGGGCGCCGAACGCCGCAGCATGGTGATCAGCGACGAGGAGCGGCGGCTGACCGCCTATCACGAGGCGGGCCATGCCGTAGCGGCACACTACACGCCCGAATGTGACCCGCTCCACAAGGTGACCATCGTACCGCGAGGCAGGGCGCTAGGTCTGACGTTCTCGATGCCCGAGGACGACAGGCACAATTATTCGAAGCAGTACCTGATGGCCCAGTTGGTGTACGCCTATGGTGGCCGAGTGGCGGAAGAGCTGATTTTCGGTCCCGAGAAGATCACGACCGGCGCCGGCAATGACATCGAACGGGCGACCGCCCTCGCCAGGCGCATGATCACCGAGTGGGGGATGTCGGAAGCCGTCGGCCCCATGAACATCGGTGACCGCGGAGAGGAGATCTTCCTCGGTCGCGAGATCATGGAACGGCGCGACGTGAGCGAGCAGACGGCTCAGCTGGTTGATGCGGAGGTCCGCAAGCTGTTGGACGGCGCATACGAGGACGCCAGCCGGGTGATGAAGAAGAACCAAGACAAACTGCACGTGCTGGCCAACGCCCTGCTCGTGCGTGAGACGCTGGACTCGGAAGAGATCCGAGCCGTCTTTGAGGGGAAGGAGCTGCCACCACTCCCGGATGAAGAGGGCGTGGGGGAAGACGGCCGGCAAGATGCATCGAGGGACGCAGCAGGCTCGAAGGACGACGCCGGCCACGGTGCGCCCTCCGAGAAACTCGAGCCGGCAACGTCGCTGAAGAGCGCCCGAGGAGAGACGACGAAGCCCGAGCCGTAGCGATGAGCGGGGAGCGGATGGCGGATCGCGGGTTTGCCACCAGCTGGCGCACCGCGCGCCGGACCTTCGACCTCGAGAGGCCGGTGCTCATGGGTGTGCTGAACGTCACGCCGGACTCGTTTTCCGACGGTGGGCGCTTCTTCGATCGCGCCGAGGCATTGAGACGATTGGAGGAGTTGCAGGCGGAAGGGGCGGACATCATAGATGTCGGCGGCGAATCGACCCGGCCGGGCGCGAGCCCGGTGAGCGGCGAGGAAGAGCTTCGCCGCGTGATGCCCGCCGTCGAGGCGGCGGCCGCAAGGCTTGACCTGCCCGTCTCTATCGACACGACGAAGTCGGGCGTCGCCCGAGCGGCCCTGGATGCAGGGGCGGAGGTCATCAACGACATCTCGGGCCTCCGGTTCGACCCCGAACTGGCTGAGCTGGCGGCGGAGTCAGGCGCCGGCTTGGTATTGATGCACATTCGCGGCGAGCCGCGGACGATGCAGCGGGATGTTCACTACGACGATCTCATGGGTGAGATCGTCGGCGAGTTGCGTGAGTCGACGGAGCGGGCACTGGCGGCCGGGTGCCGCGCCGAGCAGCTGGTGGTCGACCCGGGGATCGGCTTCGGGAAGACGGCCGAGCACAACTTGGCCATCATCAACGGACTCGGCGGACTGCAAGAGCTCGGATACCCGGTGTTGATCGGGCCGTCCCGCAAGTCGTTCATCGGCAAGATATTGGGGCTGGAGGTCGGGGAGCGGCTCGAGGCGACGATAGCGGCCTGTGTGGTCGCGCTGCTCCGCGGCGCGCGGATATTCCGAGTCCACGATGTAGCTGAGGCACGGCGCGCCCTGGACATGGCGGAGGCGATAGTGAGAGGTTCGAGCGGTGCAGGGACTGATTGAGCGTATCAGTTTCATGCAGCCGGGTTTCTGGGACCTGGTGCAGATCGTGGTGGTGGCCTACCTATTCTACCGCCTGCTTCTGCTCTGGGCCGGGACCCGGGCCATCCAGATGCTGCTCGGCCTCATCGTGCTCTTCGCGGTCTACGCGCTGGCCGAGATCCTCCAGCTCGAGCTTATCCGCTACCTCCTGCAGGCCGTGTTCATCTATGGTCCGCTCGCCGCCATAGTCATATTCCAGCCCGAGCTACGCAGTGCGCTGACGCGCCTCGGCCAGAGCCGCTTCTGGCGCTATTTCTCACGCCCGCAGGCCAGGTCGGAAATTATTCAGGTCCTTGTCCAGGCCGCCGAGGTCCTTTCGCGAAAGCGAATCGGCGCGATCGTGGCCGTGGAGCGTGAGGTAGGGCTGGAGGAGTACGCCCGTCGTGGCTCGCCCGTCCATGCGCCGGTCAGCGCCGAGCTGCTGGAGGCCGTATTCACACGTTACGGCCCGCTCCACGACGGCGCCGTTATCATCCGTGGCGAGTCGATTCTGGCCGCCCGCTGCATTCTGCCGCTTACCCAGTTCCCCGTGACCGATCGGAGCCTGGGGACCCGACACCGCGCCGCGATCGGTCTATCCGAGGAGACCGACGCCGTGGTGATCGTCGTCTCTGAGGAGACCGGTGCGATCTCGCTGGCCCAACGCGGGCGTCTGGAGCGGGGCGTGACCGGCGAGCGGCTCCGGGAAGCGCTCGGGGCGAAGCCGGCGGGTCGCGCACAGCTCGCCGCGGCCCAGGCGGCTACAGCCGCCCAGGCGGGCCAGGCCAAGGCAGGGGAGCTGAGTCTCGTTGACAGAAGCACCCCGGGTGGGTAGTGTTCTTGCGACAAACACAACAGCTAAACTCCAGAACCGGCAACAGCGAGGATCGCTTTGCAGACCGAAGCCCAATATGCTCTGCTAGAGCTGTTCAGGGACGGCGGCTTCATGATGTACTTCCTGGTGCTGGCGTCGTTGCTGGCGCTGGGCGTCATCATCGCTAAGGGCTACATCCTTTTCGTCGCGCACCGAGATAGCCAGCGGTTGCTGGAGCAGATCAGCGCGGCTCCCAAGGGTGTGGAAGGCACGATCGACCTTGCCGATGAGACTCAGGGCCCTGTGGCCGCCATCCTCTCCTCAGGACTGCGTCGCGTCCGTGACCGCGGCCATAGCGACGCTGATATCGAGAAGGCTGTCTCCACCACGGGCTCGATCGAGCTCGGCTTCCTCGAGCGCGGCCTGATCGTTCTCGCGACCGTGGCGAACGTGGCCCCAATGATGGGATTTCTGGGGACGGTCGTTGGTATGATCGCGGCCTTCGGCGCCGTCGCCGAGGCGGGTCAGATCGAGGCCTCTCTGGTCGCCGGCGGCATCAAGGTGGCTTTGATCACTACAGCGACCGGCTTGACGATCGCCATCCCTGTGAACATAGCCTATAACTTCTTTGTGACCCGTATCGACCGTTTGATCATCGACATGGAACGTGGAGCGGAGGCGGTGCTGGATATGTCGGCACCCCCAGCCGCTCACTGACCGAGCTAGAGGTTCGAGGCATGGCTCTGCTCAAGAGAAAAAGCAAGGTAAGCGACGAGATCCCCACCGCATCCATGGCGGATATCGCTTTTCTACTCCTCATTTTCTTCCTTACAACCACGGTGTTCGAGGAGGAGAAAGGGCTGCCCATTGTGCTGCCCGAGGCATCGGCGATGGAGCAGGCGGTGTCGCAGAGCAACATCATCCACTTCCTGGTGCAGGTGGACGGTGCGGTTGTGATCCGGCGAGGCGAAAGCCAGGCTGAGCAGGTCGTCTCCTACAGTGAGATCGAGGGAATCATGCGGCAGGAGATCGCCAACAACCCACGTATAATCGCGGCGGTGAAGACCGACCCCAACTCGCCGTACCGGCACATGATAAATGTCCTCGATGAGCTTCAGAAGGCGAACGCGGAACGCGTGTCGCTTCAGCTCTGGGAGAGGTAAGGACGATGGCTAAGAAGGGCGGCGGATTCGAGCGGAAGTCGAAGGCGGCGAGCGAAATTCCAACCGCCTCGATGGCCGATATTGCTTTCCTGCTCCTCATCTTCTTCATGGTGTCCACCACGTTCCGACGTGAGCAGCCACGCCACCTGGCGTTCCCCACGGCGGAAAAGACCCAGAAGATGGATGAGAAGCGCAAGAACATCCTGCACCTCTGGATCGAACCGAACGGTGATGTGTATATTAATGATGCCAGGGTCCCGATGGAGCAGGTAGGTGAGGTGGTGTTGCCATTGTACAGGGCGAGCGAGCGAGCGCTGCTTGTTTCGATCCGTGGCGACAGAGATGTGCCGTACCGCTTCGTCAACTCAGTGACCGAGGAACTGCGGTCGGCCAATGCGGTGCGTGTATTCTTCCACACGGACCTCGAGAGTCGATTGACGCGGGCAAGGAGGTAGTCGGTAATGACAGTCGAGACAGGGGCCTCAGAAAGACACGTCCTTTTCCAGACGGCGAACGACCGGTTCAAGAAATCGTCGAACCAGTGGTTCTTCGGCAGCATCGTCTTGGCCACGGTGCTACACTTCGGGCTCTTTCAGTTCTTTCCCGAACTGACGGCGTCGGATGTGAGCTTCGGGGTCAATGAGTTCGAGGCGATCGAGCTGCCGCCCGAGGTGGAGATCCCGCCGCCGCCCGAGCAGATCAGCCGGCCGGCGGTG
>JBDHJU010000115.1:0-9051 GCA_039586755.1 Gemmatimonadota bacterium
ACCACCAGTGGACCACGCGTGACGCCGTGAGCTGCAGAAAGCCGCCCGGATGCGATCTGATCCAATCCAGCGCCTCACGCGCCGCCCCACGCATGTACGCGACCTCACCCACCTCGCGGAGCAACAGCGCTTCCTCCTCGTGCGTCCGCGGATGGCGGTGTTCAGCGCGCAAGTCCATCACATCCATCGCCGCGGCGGCGCCTTCGTGATTCCCCATCCGCAGTTCCAGGCCCAGGTTGCTGCGGATGAAGAACACCGCGTCGAACCTCGCGTAGTTCCGCACCCCCCACGGCAGGCAGGCGAGCACGATACCCAAGGTCATGACGGCCGAGAGAGCCCACTTCCGACGATCGCGCCGCCACCACAATTCGAACGCTATACAGCCCAGCAACACCGTGAGAAGAGCCGGTTGCAGGTGAAAGGCGACGCCCCACGCCACGCCAAGGAGTAGCGAACTCAAGACCGAGATACGTAGCGCGGTCCAGCGCCGCAGACTGGCGAGGAGCAGCAGGCCCATGGCGATGGCGGTGAGCGCCTCGCCGTGTCCGGGCCACAATGCGATGAAGGCACCCCCGAGGCCGGCGATGAATCCCGCCTGGCGTCCCACGCCAATCTTGCCCGCCAGCCAGGGGAGCATGGCGTACATGGCGCAGTAGGTCGCGATCCTGAACAGCCAGCCCGCATACCCGCCCACCAACCCCAATCCGAACAGGCGCCAGATAAGAGCGAGGATCCCCGGCATTATCGGTGGAAGATGTGCGGTAGGCCCCGTGGGGATTACGTAGGGATCGGCGAACTCGCCGCGATCTGCCAGCGCGTACGCCGTGGCCTCCATCTCCCAGCGAGTGTGCGGGATCACGTAGCGATCCGGAACCCGAGTCAGAAGGAAGCCGCGGATCGCAAAGGCGATGACAAAGATGATGATGAAGGACCGCCACTGTGAACGGCTCAGCCAATCCACGAGGGTCCGCAAGGGATTGTCACCAACGGGCCGCTCGGAAGCCTTCATCAGCCGCTCCACAGAGGAGAGGACCATGGTGGGACTGCAAGAAGATGTGGTGCTGTCGCTCGGCGAGCAACATTGATGGTCTAGCAGATCGGCGACGGATTGCCGTTACCTCTCAGCTCGAACCCCCTCCTATAAGGCTTGTAGGCAACAGGAACTGGACCTGCACTCGTAGCTGCCACTCCGGGCCGCCAGTTGGCTTCTCCACGTAATAGTACGCGCCCACCTGCGAGTTTACGGGCAACCGTCCCAGGCTGAAGAGCTTGCCGCCGCCGGCGCCGAACGGGACCTTCCACTGCTGCCCCGACTCGGCTTTCCAGTCCACGTTGATGATCGGAGCACTGTTGACGTACCAGCCGTCGCCCAACTGGTAGACGATGAAGTACTGAATCAGCCCCTTGTTCACGTCAGCGGCATCTGAGTCCCCGGCGAACGACCAGACGTTGTTGGCCAGGAGCCCCAGCGTCCAGGGGCCGGGCTGCGCCAGCACGACCCCGGAGATGCCGGCGCTCCATTTCTGCGAACCGCGCTCCTCGCCACCCGTCGGGAACTCTAGGACTGGACCCACACCCCACGTCACCGACCCAGTCTGTGGAACGTACCAGGCGGTGAAAACGATGTCGGACAGGCCTGACGAGAGCCTGCCGCTCTCCGCCGCGAGGTCCGGGATCCAGATGAACGGTATGATGGTACGCGTTATGACCTTGCCACCGGCCAGCGGTATCACCGGCTGGATATTCAGAACGTTGAGGGTGCGGTCGAACTCACCGAGACCGAAATCGGTGTTGTTTTGAAACGGGAAACTCATCAGATCGGCCAGGGGATTCGCTGCTTGCTGAGACAGATCCTCCAATCCGCCGACTTCCTGCGCCTCCAGGGCTGTTGGCGCGTATGCCGCGTTGATGCCGAACACCATCGTTGTCGCGATTACGGTTCGCATCCAATTCTTCATGGCATCTCCTCCGACGACGTCAGTCGAAAATCAGCACCACAATGACGAAGAAAGAGTGTCGCAGAAGTCTGCGGGCACTATACGCAAGAGGCAGTGGGAATGATAGAGAGTGAAAATTGAGTAGAGAACATGGCACCGCGCCGCCAGGCGCGGTGCCATGTTCTCAGGTGAGAGGTGAGCTGCGGGCTCGCCGGACCAGCGCGCCTAGGCGCCGGACCCGTGGATTCCCGCGAGGTATGCCCTCGCGTGGGCTAGCCGCTCCCTTTCCGTGTCGGCCTTCGCCGTCACCTCGATGAGGGCCCCGTAATACCTCGCCGCTATCTCTCCGTCTCCGGCCAGCTCGGCGGCGCGACCCGCACCGTAAAGGCTGTTGAAGCGGTTGGGGCTTCGATCGAGGGCGGCCTCGTACTCGGCCAGTGCTTCCCGCGGCTGCCCCAGCTCGAGCAACATGTCGCCGAGCAGCTCGCGCGCCGGTAAGACCTCACCCGGAGTTATCGGGTGCTTCTCGGTGGTCGACTCGAGCTCAGCGGCCGAGCGCATCGTCGATAGCGCTTGCTCACGCGAGCCTTCCTCGAACTTGAGCCAGGCTAGGGCCGAGAGCCGCTGGATCTCGACCTGCGTCCCCCAATACGCGTTCCCAGCAGCGACCTGTTCCTGCATCGCGGCGAGCGTCTCGAGGTCGGCGCGAGCCTGCTCGAACCGACCGCTTCGCGCCGCGCCCAGTGCCCGGGCGAAGTAGGTGATCGCCTCCATCGCCGGCGCCGTGTCCCACGGATAGGCGCTGGGCCAGCGCGCCTCCAGGTCCGCTGCCGCTTCCCACATCTGGCGCTCGACGGCGACGCGTGCGGGAACCGCTGCGAAGGTGTAGGCGCTAGCAAAGTGCGCCTGGTAGGGCGGCTCGACGCCCGCCAGTTCATTCAGTACGTCCACCGCTCTCTGGTCCTCGGCCCCCTGAAGGAAGGCGTAGGCCAGATAGTCCAGCGCGTGGAAGTAATGGAGCGAGGTCTCTGAGCCCACCGGACGCTTGAGCGCTGCGTCGGCCGAGCGGCGGTTCCAGTCGATGGACTCCTGCCAGAGCCCCAGACGCGTGAAGGTATGCGTGGGCATGTGGAGCGCGTGCGGGATGTCGGGTGCCACCTTCCCGTAGCTCCGGGCTACGTCCACCGCCAGGGCCGAGAGCTCGGGATTGTCGTAGGCGTGGATGATGTAGTGGTGTGCACCTGGGTGATCGGGAATTGCCGCGAGCACCTGTTCCGCCATCGCGCCAGCCACGCGCTGCTTGCTGTACGTCTTGTCACCGGGGTCGACCGTGCCAAGCTGGGCGAGTGCGTAGAAGGCCTTTCCCTCGGGGTCGCCAGGATACATCTCCTGGAATCCTCGCCAACCCTCCTCGAACGCGACGAGGTTCGGCTTTTCCGAGTCGCCGCGGCCCGCCTCGTAGTAGGCCGCCAGGGCGTCGACGTAGGCCAGTTCGTGATCGCTTCCGGCTCTGGCGCGAGCTTTCTCGACCAACGCTCGTCCGCTCTCGAACCGCGCCTCGCTGGGCGGGTCGGACCACAGCGGGTGCACAATCGTCATCGCTTGCCCCCAGTAGCCCATAGCGCAGTCGGGGTCGGCCTCGGTCGCCTTGGCGAAGGCTGATTCCGAGTCCTCGTATGTCATACTGTGGAGCAGCGCCAGGCCCCGACCCAGATGGACGGCGGCCGCCTCGGTGCACGACTGGGTCAACTGCACCGTTCCGAGCGGCGCGCCAGACACGTCGGTCACTTCGAACGCCGCTATGGCGGCGGCGGAGAGATCGATCTCTTCCGCCGGGCGTTCCCCTTCGCTACAGGCGGCCAGGATTAGCAGTGCCGCGGGCACCAATGACGCATACCTCATGTTGTCTCTCCTCTGGACGTTTGCTGGGCAGCGGCGGACGGCCGTCACCCTCCAAATACTACTGCGCCGTCCAGAGCACGCACCGGACACCGCACTGCCCCCCTTCTCTTGACAGAGGGCACGTGCGGAGAAACGCTGAAGGACGGCTACGAGTTAACGAGTTGAGGAGCGAATCGAGTGGCGAGAGATCGGATCTACAGACTAAGCTCCATCGGGCGACCGCTGGACCCGGCCTACCCCACAAACAGGGCCGTTCTGTTACTCATGCCAATCGCGGGGGTAGTCGCCGCGGCCGTCGCCGGCTTCCGCGGAGCCGGCCTCGCGGACGTGGCGGTCGCGGGATTCGTCGGTATTGCGGTCGCACTCGGCTCCTGGGCGCTGGCGCGGGAACTGGCGCCCGACGACCAGACCGCCGCCTTCGTCGCCATGGCCTTCGCCTACGCCACCTTCCTCGCGCTTGGATCGCCCAGCATCCTGCTCTTATTCGCCTGCCTACTCCTCGTCCGCTTGGTAAACCGGACCACCGGACTGCCGGCCCGCATCTCCGATTCGCTGGTCGTTGCAGGACTCACCTTGGCGTCTTTGTACGCCACACGCAGCCCGCTCCTCGGCCTGGTGGGGGCTCTGGCGTTCGCCTTGGACGCCACCCTACGCGACGCACTGCGTCGCCAGTGGATCTTCGCCACACTCTGCCTGGCCGGGGCGGGACTCTGGGCCGGCTGGTTCGGCACGGGCATCGACGACCTGGTGACGCCAACCGGAGTGACGGCCTGGCTCGTGGCCGCCATCAGCCTGCTCTACGCGGTTTCCTATTTCCGCACGCGCCGCGTGGAGGCCGTGGGCGACGTCAGCGGCGTGACGCTGGCTGTCTCGCGTGTGCGCGCCGGCATGTTCATCGGTTTGCTCGTGGCCGTCCAGGCGATGACGAGCGGACCCACCGGGACCCTCGAAGCGTCCGCAGTCTGGGCCACGTTGGCTGCTGTCGGGATAGCCGGGTTGAGGATGAAACCGCGTCTTCGAGCCGGCCGTAGATGAGCCTGAGGCCCCACCGCCTGTAGCTGCATTTAATTCCAAGCCGAGGAGTGCATACGCTCATGGGCGAATGGCTGGATGACCTGGGGAACGATCTGCGACACGCCTTCAGAAGCCTCACCAAATCTCGCGCCTTCACTCTGATCGCAGTGCTATCGCTCGCCGTGGGTGTGGGAATCAACACGGCGCTCTTCACGGTTGTCCACGCCACGTGGCTCGAACCGGTCCCCGGGGTGAGCGGCGCCGATCGGATCGTCGAGCTGCTGACCACGCGACGCGGGGCCGAGTCGGTGCTGTGGTCGTATCCCGACCTTCAGGATGTGAGAGACGCAGGGACCCCCATCGAAGCTCTGGCCGGCGCGAAGGAGCGGGACGGGAGCCTCACCACGGAAGACGGCACCCAAGGTGTCCGGGTGAGTTACGTGACTGCCAATTACTTCGAGGTGATGGGTGTCGTCCCGTCACGCGGCCGGCCGTTCCTTCCCTCTGAGGACCTGGTTCCGGGAGGACACCCGGTAGCGGTGGTGAGTCATGCGATGTGGCAGAACCGACTGGGTGGGCGCCAGGACATCGTCGGTCTCGCCATCACGTTGAACCGAGCCCCCTACACGGTGGTGGGAGTGGCCCCCGAAGAGTTTCGAGGACACCGAACTTTCTCGAGCGCGGATCTCTGGGCGCCGATCACGCAGCACCCTCTCATGACGGGCGCCAATAGCCTCGCCACGGATCGAGTTGCGCTCTGGCTCGAAGTATTCGGACGGCTGCGCGCCGGCGCCACGGTGGACGAGGCGGACGTGGCGCTGCAGACGGTCTTCTCCCGGCTGGCGAACGAGTATCCGGAGAGCAACGAGGAACGCAGTGCCCGGGCCGCCACCTTCGGGCCGGTGCCGGCCCACGGTCGAGCCGAGTCGATGATCGCAACAGGCGCGCTGGTCGGCCTGGCGGGCCTGGTTCTCCTGATCATCTGCGGCAACGTGGCCGGGATGGTCCTGGCCCGTAGCGCCACGAGAGAACGGGAGATCGCGGTTCGCATGGCACTGGGATCCGGCCGCGGGCGTCTCGTCCGCCACCTGATGGCCGAAGCGCTGCTGCTCGCCGTCGTCGGCGGGAGCCTGGGTATGCTTTTGGCCTTCTGGGCCACCGGCACCCTGTCACCCGCCTACTTCAGCGACATGCCCAATCTCAGCTTGGAGCCCAACCTGACGATATTGGCTTTCTCGCTGCTACTCACGTTGGGCACCACAATCGTGTTCGGTCTGTTCCCGGCGCTTCGCTTCAGCAAGCCGGACATGATCTCGTCGTTGAAGGATGATACCGGGGGCGGCGGTCGGCGTGTCGGCCGCATCCACCGAATCGCCACTTCGGCGCAGGCCGGCGTCGCCTTGAGCCTCATAGTCACCTGCAGCCTGTTCGTCCGCGCCCTGGGCGTGATGGAACAGCGCGACCTCGGGTTCGATCCGCAGGATCTGATGCTGACGAGGATGGACCTCGCACAGCAGGGCTACACCACCGCGGAAGCGGGCGAGGCGGTTCTGGACCGGATGAAGGCGTCGGTGAGTACCGTGCCGGGTGTGACGTCGGTGACCGTCGCGGACGGCATACCGCTCGATCTCGTGGGGAACTTCACCTCCGTGACGCGGGGAGATCGATCTTACGAGGCGGGCGGTAACGTGAGCGTCGAGTTCACGCTGGTTGACGACGGGTATTTCGAGACCATCGGGACTCCAATCCTCCGAGGGCGCGGAATCGAGCGCACGGATGAGGCCTCGTCCGAGCCGGTCGTGGTCATCACTCAGGCGTTGGCCGAGCGGCTGTGGCCGGGTGAAGAAGCGGTGGGCCGGCAGCTGCGGTTCTCGAGCCGATTTCACAGGATCTTTATTCCGCGCCAGGGGATCGAGGTTGATTCGGCGCGGGCCTACACCGTCGTCGGAGTCGCCGGCCAGGTCGCCTCGAGCCGAGCCACCGAGGACCAGCCCCACGTGTTCATCTCGCTGCGACAGAACTACCGACCGCAAGTCATGATCGTCGCCAGAGCGCTGGCGAGCTCGGCGGCGCTCACCCGATCGATCCAGTCCGCCGTCCTGACGGTGGACCCGACGCTCCCCTTCCCGGTGATCTCGTCATCGGAGTCGCTGGTCCAGCGTAGCACGGAGGCTCAGCGCCGAACGGCCGAGATGGCCGCCGGGTTGGGCTTGCTGGCGCTTCTGCTCTCGGCCATCGGCGTCTACGGAGTCGTGGCCTTCGCCGTCGCCCGCCGTACCCGCGAGATCGGTCTGCGGATGGCTATCGGCGCTACTCGCGCCCAGGTCCTGGGAGCGGTGCTGCGGGATGCGGTGCGCTTGGCCGTCCCGGGCCTGGCGGTAGGTGCGCTACTGGCGGTGGGACTGGCGGCGGCTGCGGGGAATATCCTGCTCGGAGTCAGCCCGGCGGACCCGATCTCGTTGGGTACGGCGGGCGGCCTGCTCCTTCTGGTCATCCTGCTGGCCAGCCTGGTTCCGGCGCGCCGGGCGTCGGGGATCGATCCGATGGTAGCGCTGCGAAGCGAGTGAGCAGCAGCCCTCGCGATCAAGGCGGCAGGTTCATCCGCCGCAGCAAATCCTGATACCGCGGGTCATCGCGGAGGCCATCAAAGAGCGGTAGCGCATTCAGGTAAGGAAGAATTCGTTGCAATGTGTCGGACATCATGATACCTTGGCATTCGACAATCTTGGCCAAGGAGAGGCGCTGTGAGTCGTGGAAAGTCGGAGGTCCTGCAGGGTACCCTGGACCTCTTGATCTTGAGGACGCTGGCTCTGGAATCGCTCCACGGCTGGGGGATATCGAAGCGTATCCGCCAGCTGTCTGGGGACGTCCTGGAGGTGAACCAGGGCTCTCTCTATCCGGCGCTCTACCGGCTGAGGGACCGGGGGCTGATACGCTCGCGCTGGGAGGTTTCCGAGGACGACAGGCGAGTGAAGGTCTATGAGCTGACCGAAGCGGGCCGGGAGGCGTTGGTGGAGGAGCGAGATCGATGGCGTGCCTTCGCCGGGGCGATGGAGCGAGTTCTCGGTACCGCTTGAGGCAGGTCGGATTGCAGAGGAACTACGCCATGAAGCACTGGTTGAGGCGACTGTACTGGCGTTTGGAGGTCCTGTTCCGGAAGGAGCGGGCCGAGGCCGAGCTGGACGAGGAGATCCGCTACCACCTGGAGCAGGAGATCGAGGCGAACCTCCGGGCTGGGATGAGCCCGGACGAGGCGCGCCGGGTGGCGATGGCGGACTTCGGCGGAGTGGAGCGTACCAAGGAGCGGGTGCGTGACGTTCGCGGCGCCCGGATCCTCGACGATCTGCTTCAAGACCTTCGCTACACGATCCGCGGCTTACGCAGACGATTCGGCTTCACGACGGTGACCGTCATTACGCTCGCCCTTGGTATCGGCGCCAACACGGCCATCTTCAGCGTCCTGCGCACGGTCGTGCTGAAACCGTTCCCCTACGAAGAGCCGGACCGACTGGTGACGGTCTGGACCCCACAAATCGGCTACACGTACAACCCGCTCTCCGCCCCAGACTGGCTCGACTACCGGGAAGCCAGCGAGTCGTTCGAGGCGTGGGGCGTCTACCTGATGGGAGGGGTGAACGTCTCGGGCGATGCAGTGCCGGAGCGGGTGATGGGCGTGAGGCTCACAGCGGGCCTGCTGCAAGCGCTAGGGGCCGTAGCGGCGCAGGGTCGCCTGTTCACGGAAGGTGAGACGGAGGATCCCGTGGCTCGAGTGGTGGTGGTGAGCGACGGACTGTGGAGAAGCCGGTTCGGCGCCGACCCGGACTTGATCGGTCGGGAGGTTCTGATCAACCGGGAGAGCTGGACTGTGATCGGCATCCTGTCGGGCGACTTCCGCTTCCCGGGTTGGGAGAGCTTGTCGGAGCCCGACCTCCTCATCCCACTTTCCATCGGCGTGACGGTAACGCAAAGAGGGTCCTACTACCTCAGAGCTGTCGGTCGGCTGCGTGACGGCGTATCGATGGCGCGGGCCGAAGAGGAACTGAACGTCATCGCGGCCCGTCTCGCTGAGGCTTATCCGGAAACGAACGACCGGCGGATCGTGCGGGTCATACCGCTGCGTGAGATCGTACTTGGGGACTCGGGGTCGCGCCTGTGGATCCTACTGGGGGTGACGGGGGTCGTGCTGCTGATCGCCTGC
>JBDHJU010000032.1:0-35097 GCA_039586755.1 Gemmatimonadota bacterium
AGGGCCAGAGGAATTGCGGGAACGTACGGTCCCACTGGTTGTCCCCTACCACCCAGGCGTAGACCGAGGTGGGGTCGACGCTGGTGAGGATGAGGTCGATGCGCTTGGTGAAGTTGACGGTCGCGTTTCTGAGATCCGCGTCGTGCTGGTTAGTCAACCCGTCGTGGCGCCCCGGCGGCAGCAGGTTCCCGTTCCAGACATCGAACAAGCCGGCCCCTATCAGAGATAGGTACGCCGGGCCGGGCACCGGGAATGTGGGCGTCGGCCCGTGCGTGTTGAGGTCGCCGACGACGATGACCGGATAGGCTTGCGTATGTACCGCCTGGACCAGCTCCGCAGCCTGGGCCAGCTGGAGGATCTCCGGGCAAGGCGCAGGCACCCCGAACAGCGGGCACATCTCATCTCGGGGCTGGTACGGCTCCAGGTGCGTGTTCGCGAAACGGTACGTCCTACCTCCGACCGTGGCGTCTACCTCTTAACGTCGATCGCGAAGTCAGGATGAGTGGGATGCTCTACTGGTACTACGAGGTGAACGAAGTAGTTGCCCACGTCGACGTCCTCGATGACCACATCCGACCGCGCGAGCACCACGTCGAAATCGGTCAGGCGCACATCGCTGAACAACAGCGGGTCGGCGCTCACCACCATCGGCAATTCGACGTCGGCGTTCTCGATCAGGCCGGCCACCCGATAGTGCAGGCCGCGGGCCCTCAGTGCTCTGAGCAAGATGTCGAGGTAGTCGTACAGAACGTACCTCGCGTTTGGCATCGGGTTCGTGAAGAAGTCGCTCGCCAGTTGCAGGCGCACCTTCGAGATCTCCTGTAGCCCGATGAGATGCGGTCGCGAATACGCCACCTTCCGTGCGATCGCCCGCGCCCGCTCGCGGAAGTTGGTGGAGACAAGCTGCTGGAACGCCTTCGTCACCTCGGCCGGGATCTCTTCCGCCGGAGCCACGAGCAAGGGGTCCAGGTTGGCACCGACGTAAACGTTCCAGGTCATCACCTTGAGCGCGCCTCCGCCGTCACGAATCCAGAATTCCTGCGGCTCCAGGTCCGATGGTGTTTCCGGTTCCATGAGCTGATCGCTGCACGCCACCGCCAACCCGGCGAGCAACACGAGCGCGAGGAGAGATCGCACACGGCTCCCACTAGACAGTCCTCTCCGCCAGTTCATTCAGCGCCTCCTTTAGCCGAAGGTGACCATGCTTAGTTCAGAACAACGCTCTGGAGACGATCGAAACGGTGGACTACCAGTATGCGTGTACGACGGTCGGCGAGCAACAAAAATTGATACCGACTACGCCTGGCGACCGACGAGAACGAATGTTCACTCGCGGCGTTCGGGAGGACGCCTGAAGACGCGGAAGGAGCCCCGAGACCCTCGGCCTGCAGAAATTGGGACAGGGTCTTGATCTAGCGCCATCAGCGGCTAAGATCCCTTGCGAGGCAGGTTTCTGAGCGCTCACCTACCTTCAGAGGCCACAGATGCTCGATGCCCTCGTCCGTCACACCAGCGTTCTGGAAATCGTCGGCGACATCATCAGGGTCCGGGCCACGGACGCGGCCCTCGGGGACCTGGCCGTGGTGGAGAACACGGACGGCGAGGTCTCCAGTGCCAGCGTGGTAGAGCTGAACGGTGAGATCGCCAGCCTCCAGGTGTTCACGGGCGGCAAGGGCATCTCCACCGACGCCCGGGTCCGCTTCCTGGGCCATCCCCAGCAGGTCACCTTCTCCAACCACATCCTGGGCCGGATCTTCAGGGGCTCCGGCGAGCCGATCGACGGGAAGCCGCCGCTGAAGGCCGACCGATCGATTCGGGTGGCGGGCCCCACCGTGAACCCGATGATGCGGGTCATGCCGTCGAAGATGATCGAGACCGAGGTCCCGATGATCGATCTCTTCAACAGCCTGGTGGAGAGTCAGAAGATCCCGATCTTCTCGGTGGCGGGTGAGCCCTATAACGCCCTGCTGGCTCGGATCGGCTTCCAGGCGGACGCCGACGTGGTGGTATTCGCCGGCCTCGGCCTCATCTTCGACGACTTCCACTTCTTCAAGACCTCGTTCGAGGAGCACGGGGTCTCGCATCGCACGATCATGTACGTGAACCTGGCCTCCGACCCGATCATCGAGCGGCTGCTGGTTCCCGACATGGCGCTGGCCGTGGCGGAGCGATTCGCCATGGAACGGGAGAAGCGGGTGCTGGTGCTGATGACGGACATGACGGCCTACGCCGATGCGATGAAGGAGATCGGCGTGGCCCGGGAGAGGATCCCGGCGACCCGCGGTTACCTGGGCGACCTGTACACCCAGCTCGCTCGACGGTACGAGAAGGCGTGCGACTTCAAGGGAGCCGGCTCGGTCACTATTCTGACAGTGACCACCATGCCGGGAAACGACGTGACCCACCCGGTGCCCGACAACACCGGCTACATCACTGAAGGTCAGTTCTATCTGCACGACGGTGTCATCGACCCGTTCGGCTCGCTGTCGCGCCTCAAGCAGCGCGTCGTAGGTAAGGTCACCCGGGAGGATCACTCCCAAATCATGAACACGATGGTCCGCTTCTACGCCGGCGCGCGGGAGGCCGAGCAGAAGCAGGCCATGGCATTCGACCTGTCGGACTTCGATCAGAAGCTTCTGAAGTTCGGAGAGCTGTTCCGCCGCCGCTTCATGGAAGTGGACGTCTCGATGCCACTGACGAAGGCGCTGGACACGAGCTGGCGGACGCTCGCCGAGTGCTTCGAATCGCACGAGCTGTTGATGAAGCAGGAACTCGTTGATCGCTATTTTCCGAGTTTGGAAGACGAGGGTGCGGAGAGGCCGCCGGTGGCATGGCCCGACTGAAGCTTAGCAAAGCCTCCCTCCAGCAGGAGCGGACGAAGCTCAAGCTCTACGAGAAGCTCCTACCATCACTCGAGCTCAAGCGGAGACAGCTCGTCATCGAGCTGGACAAGGCCCGCAAGGCGTACGGGGCGGCGCGGGAAGAGGTGGAGCATCTACAGGCCCGTGTGGGGACGGAGCTTCCCATGCTGGCGAACACGGAGATCGATCTGAAGGGCCTGGTCAAGATGACCGCCTTCGACCTGGAGCAGGAGAACGTGGTGGGGGTGCGCCTCCCCCTGCTCGTACAGGTCGAGTGCCAGGTGGCGGAGTACTCACTGCTGGCGAAGCCGGTCTGGGTAGACGCGCTGGTCGAGCGCCTGCGGGACGTCGCCGAGGCGCGTACCCGCATCCAGGTCGCCGCCGAGCGGGTCCGTATCCTGACGCGGGCGGAGCGGCGCATCACGCAGCGGGTGAACCTGTTCGAGCGGATTCTCATCCCCCGGACGCAGAAGAACATCCAGCGCATCCAGATCTGGCTTGGTGATCAGGAGCGGGCGGCGGTGATCCAGGCGAAGTTGGCGAAGGCCCGGCAGGGTGGAGGTGCGGCTTGGCCATCGTCCCGCTGAGTAAGCTCACGCTGGTAGGCCACCAGGCCGATAAGGACCGGGTCCTGGAGGACCTGCAGGCGCTCGGCTGCCTCGAGATCGTCTCGCTGGCACCCGACGTCGCTCCCATCGCCGACCCATCGAAACAGAGCCGCGAGGCGCTGCTCTACCTAGAGCTCTGTCCGCAGAAGCAGCGCGCGGTGACGATCGCCACCGACTTCGATCCGGTACGGGTGGAGGAAGAGATCCTGGCGCTCAAGGAGCGCACTCACCGGCTCGAGCTCGAGCGGGACGCCCTCATGCAACGCATCGAGGCGCTCGCCCCGTGGGGCGAGTTCGACTTCCCGATCATCGAGGAACTGGCGGGACTGCGGCTCTGGTTCTACGTGGTGCCAACCAACCGGATGCGCGAGCTGGCCGAATCGGACCTCACCTGGGAGGAGGTCAAGCGAGACGGCCGGCACGCCTACGTGATAGTGATTTCCGATAAGGAGCCACAGGGGGTACCGGCTCCTCGAGTGCGAACCGGGGCGGTGTCCCGGCGGCTGCTCGAGCAGCGGTTGGAGGACGTAGAGCTGGAGCTCGAGGACGCGTCGCTGGAGCGGATCCGACTGACCCGTTGGCGCACCCTTCTCTCCCGGAGCCTCGACGCACTAGAGGACCGAGCCGCCCTGAAGCATGTGGCGGGTCAGTGTTTCGACTCCGCCCCCGTTTTTGCGCTGCAGGCCTGGGCACCCACCGAGACCTTGAAGACCCTCGGCGCCTACGTCGAGCTGAACGGGATAGCGATGGAGGTCTCCGACCCCGGTCCCGACGACAAGCCGCCGACGCTGCTCCGCAACGCCGAACGCAGAAAGGGCGGCGAGGACCTGGTCAACTTCTATAAGACCCCGGGCTACAGCAGCTGGGATCCGTCCGGCTTGGTCCTTTACTCGTTCGCGATCTTCTTCGCCATGATCATCTCGGACGGGGGCTACGGGTTGATCCTGGCGCTCGTGGTGGCGCACTACTGGAAGCGAATGTCGGGTTCGCCGGCGGGCCGCCGCTGGCGTTGGGTGTTGCTAACTCTGGTCGTGGCCACCATCGGCTACGGCGTACTGGTGGGCTCCTTTTTTGGGATCGCGCCCCCCGCCGGTAGCTTCGCCGCGCGCTTGGCTCCCCTGGACATGACGGACACGTCCACAATGATGGGGCTTTCGGTGACCATCGGCGCGCTCCACGTCGTGCTGGGCAACTTGATGGACGCCGGGCGCCACGGCTGGAGCCCCCGAGCTCTACCGGGACTAGGGTGGGCAGTGTTCGTGATCGGAGGTTACACGCTCTTCCTCGCCGCTCAGTTCGAAGCCGACGCGGTACGAACGCCTGCCACGCTCGCTGCCGTCGCCGGCCTGTCGCTGGTCCTCGGGTTCTCTGGGTACGGGTCGCGTCCGCTGGGACGACTGGGCAAGGGCCTGGCAGCGCTGACGCGGATCACCGCCGCGTTCGGAGACGTGTTGAGCTACCTGAGGTTGTTCGCGCTGGGGCTCGCCTCGGCGTCGCTAGCCATCGCGTTCAACAACATGGCCGCCGGCGCCTGGGAGGCCGTCCCGCGGGTTGGCATTCTAGCGGCGGTGGCGATCCTGATCATCGGCCACAGCTTGAACCTGCTGCTGGCTGTTGCCAGCGGGTTCATCCACGGCCTGCGACTGAACGTGATCGAGTTCTTCAATTGGGGACTACCGGAGGAGGGGCCTCTCTTCCGGGCGTTCAAGAAGAAAGGAGTGTGACCCTTGGAACCGCTCGTCCTGAGCATGGGCTGGCTGGGCATCTTCTCCCCGCTGGCACTGGGCGCCATAGGCTCCATGATCGGCGTGGGCCGCGGCGGTCTCGCAGCCGCGGGCGCGATGTTGGAGGTGGAAGCCGGCTATGGTCGCTTCGTCGGCGTGTCGGCGATGCCGTCCTCTCAGACCATCTACGGCATAGTGGTGATGCTGACGCTGAACCGTCCCGTTACGCTGACCAATGCGCCGGGCCTGTTCGTTCTCGGAGCGCTCACCGGCGTGGCGCTTCTCGTCAGTGCGATGGCGCAGGGCAGTGCCTGCGCCGCCTCGATCAACGCCTCGAAGTCGAAGGCCGAGGTGTTCGGGATCTCCATCGCACCGGCGGCCGTCATCGAGGGCTTTGCAGTCTTCGTGTTCGTTTTCGCTCTCGTGCTTACGGCCTCGATTCCGACGTGAGGTGAGGAATGACCGAGCCAGACGTTACGTCTTCCGGCGTCAAGCAGCTCATCGAACGAATTCGTGACGAGGGCGTCCAGGAAGCTCTGGAAGAAGCAGCCCGGATTCTGACCGAAGCCCGGGCGCAGGCGGCCCGGATCGTCTCCGATGCCAAGGCGGAAGCAGCGGCCAGGAAGAAGGAAGCGGAGACCGCCATCGAGACCGAGCGCACGGCAGCCATCGAAGCTCTGAGGGTGGCTGCGCGCGACACCGGACTGGAGCTCCGCACCGCCGTGCTGGCCGCGTTCGAGGAACACGTTCACCGCCTCGTCACCGACGTGACCACAGACACCGACATGCTGCGTGACATGATCCTCGTCCTAGCGGGGAAGGCTGCCGAGGACCTGATCAAGGATCAGGAAGCCCAGATCCTCGTGCCCGAGCGGCTGACCGAGGAGGCTCCACCCGAGCTCGAACAGTTCCTGCAGCGTACGGCGGAGGCGCTCGCCGCCGACGTGCTGCGCAAGGGGATCGAACTGATCCCCTCGAACCAAGTCCGCGGCGGCGCGCGGGTTCGCCTGGTCGACGATGACCTGGAGATCGATCTGACCGACGAGGCAATCTCCGAGATGATGCTGAACCTGCTACTGCCGCGCTATCGAAAGATCCTCGCGGAGGCCGGGCAGTGAAGGTGAAGCGAAAATACTATCAGCTCGTCGCCAGCCTGCCGGTGCTCCCTTACTTCCGTCGCACCAGGCTGTTGCCCCTCAGCCGCCGACGTGTCGAGGAGCGCCTCGCGCTACTCCACGAAGAGGATCTAGCGGACCTGACACGGGCCGAGGGACTGATCAGCTGGCGTCGTCAGCCGGTCACGCGGACGACGGAAGAGATCGCCGGCATGTACGACGAGCTCATGGCCGAGACACGGAACCAGGCGCTCAGGAGCATCGTCGAATACCGCATGAGTATGCGGACGGTGATGGTAGCATTCCGCCTCAAGCGTCAGGGGAGGGGCGTGCCATCCGGGCGGTGGGGTGTGGGTCCATACACGAGAATGATCGAGTCGCGCTGGGCCGAACCGGAATTCGGGCTGGTCGCCGTCTTCCCCTGGATTCCCGACGCACTGGAGTTTCTCAATCAGGGCGACGCCGTGGCGCTCGAAGGCCTGGGGATGGACCTGACCTGGAAGAAGCTCAACCAGATCGCCGACGGACATCCGTTCGGGTTCGAGCAGGTCTTCGCCTTCGCATTCAAGTGGGACATCCTGCATCGCTGGCTATCTTATGAAGCCGAGAAGGCGCGGCAACGCTTCGAGGATTTGATAATGGAGGTGACGATTGACCACCAGGACCTCTTCGCCTGACCCGGACGTCGCTAGCAGCGAAGCTCCTCGGCGCGCTCCCATCGTGGGCGTCAAGGAGAGCCTGGTCACTATCGACGTCAGCAACACCCAGGTGATGAAGAACGAGGTGGGTCACGTTGTCCTGGGAGACGAGCGTCTCAAGGCCGAGGTGCTAAGGGTCCAGAACCAGGTCGCGGACCTTCAGGTCTTCGAGGACACCTCCGGCGTCCGGGTGGGAGACGAGGTCGAGCTCAGCGGTGAGATGCTCTCCGTGACCCTCGCCCCCGGACTCCTGGGAGTCGTTTACGACGGGCTGCAGAATCCCCTCGGCGTGCTGGCGGAGGAGTACGGGTTCCTTCTGCCAAGAGGTCAGCACGTGGATCCCGTGGACACCGAGAAGCGGTGGGACTTCACACCCAAGGTGAATCCGGGGGATACAGTGGTGGCGGGCCAGGTCCTGGGGACAACGCCCGAGGGCATCTTCGACCACAAGATCATGGTGCCCTTCAACGAGCCGGGGCCCGTCGAGGTCACCTGGGTAGCACGGGGCACCCACACCATCAACGATCCGGTGGCACGGATCCGCCGGGCGGACGGAGACGAGCGGACACTAAAGATGTCCCAACGCTGGCCGGTGCGCCGTCCACTGCCCGATGCCATGCTCAGGCGGCGCGTGGCAGAGCGCGTCTACCCGACCGAGCCCCTGACCACCACCCAACGCATCATCGACACCATGTTCCCGGTGGCCCGGGGAGGCACGGCCTGCATACCCGGACCGTTCGGGTCCGGGAAGACGGTGCTCCAGAGCCTGGTCGCCCGTTACACCTCCGTGGACATCGTCATCATCATAGCCTGCGGCGAACGGGCCGGCGAAGTCGTGGAGACCATCACCGAGTATCCGGAGACGACGGACCCCCGCACCGGCGGTTCCCTGATGGACCGCACTATAATCATCTGCAACACCTCGTCGATGCCCGTCGCCGCCCGTGAGTCCTCGATCTACACCGGCATCACACTCGGAGAATACTACCGCCAGATGGGCTACAACGTCCTCTGCATCGCCGACTCGACCTCCCGCTGGGCCCAGGCGATGCGCGAGACCTCGGGGCGCATGGAGGAGATCCCCGGTGAAGAGGCTTTTCCAGCTTACCTCGACTCGTCGATCAAGAGCCTCTACGAACGGGCCGGTGTCATCCGCGGGCCGGATGGAGGGCTGGGGAGTGTTACGCTGATCGGCACCGTCTCGCCGGCCGGCGGCAATTTCGAGGAGCCGGTCACCCAGGCCACCCTAGCCACCGTGAAGACGTTCCTCGGCCTGTCCGATGAGCGCGCCTACAAGCGCTTTTACCCGGCCATCGACCCACTCATCTCGTGGTCCCGCTACCTGGACCAGATGAGCGAGTGGTACGCCGAGAACGTGTCGCCCAGCTGGGTCGATGACGTGAAGGCGGCCCACGAACTCCTCCACCGCGGCGAAGCCATCTACCAGATGATGCAGGTGACCGGTGAAGAGGGGATCATCATCGGGGACTTCCTGACCTGGCAGAAGTCGGTCTTCCTCGACATGGTCTTCCTGCAGCAGGACGCCTACGACCCGGTGGACGTATCGATGCCGCTCGAGCGTCAGAAGATGAGCTTCGAGTTGGTTAAGGAGATCGTCGATGCGGACTACGATATCGACGACCGGGACGAGGCGCGCGACTTCTTCACGCGCCTGATCAGCCTCTACAAGAACTTCAACTACAGCCCTGAGGATACGGCGGAACACGACCGCTACCTCAGGGAGATCCGCGAGCTGGTCGATTCGAAGCTACTTAAACCCGCGGAACCCGGGGACGAGGAGTCTGTATAGGTACGCCTCGGGGAAACGCAGGTCGAGGATGCTTGATCGCCGGATAGACCAGCGAGAGTGAGACCCTAGCCGGCCTCGACCGGCAGGCTCATGACCACCGTCTGCAGCTTGCTCATCGTATCTAGATAGCGCTTGAAGTAGATCCCTGAGAGGCGGCGCTGCATCGCGTAGCCCATGCGCAGGTCCTCGTCCATCAGGTTGCTGAGAGCCGTAGCTTGAATCTTCAGCAGCTTTGAGTCCTGCGTGCACTGCGCTGTGGTCGAGTACGTTTCGATGTCGAAACACATGCATGACCCAAACATGGCCCCCGGGGTGACCACGTCTAACGGAACACTGAGCCCACTCTTCCCCGGCAGCCGGAGCATTACCTCTCCCTCCAGCACCACGTAGATGGTCTTGGCCGGCTCTCCCTGGGAGTAGACGGTGTCGCCTGCCTTGAAGTGAACCGTCTGCGCCGCGTTGCTGATCGAGTCGACCTGCTTCGGCGTCAGGAAACCGAAGACGTCCTGAGATTCGAGGCGCTCTTTGACGGGCATGGCTCGCTCCCTTCTCAGAGGTTTACGCGCCCCCACCCCCCGCTAATCCCCGTTGAGGTAGTCGTCCGGAATAGCCAGTCGGTCTTCGATGTTTGGCCCTATCCTCAAAGATACCGCCTGACGGATCGTTATGTAACGCCCGGTTCACCCGGCTCCGCCAGTCAGCATACCCGCACATAGTCCTTCCGACGCTCGCCTCTTGCCCTCGCGGAACGTACCTTGATCCTCGACTCTCAGGAAAAACGGGCCCGGGTCGACCCCGATAATCGATCGCTTCTACCTCGACCAAGATATTGTCATGCCCCTGCTATCTCGCACCACGATCATACTGATCGCCGCGCTGATTGCGCCCTGGATGGGTGCAGCCGCCCAGACCGCGCACATCTCGGAGGAGACGCGGGTCATCACGACCTACCCGTTCTCCGAGCCGAATCCGATACCGATCTTGACCCGGGACGCCCGCCTGTACCCGTACCATTCATTCGAGGGATACGCGACGGACGGGGTTCCGCGCGAGTGGAAGGTCGTTCACCTCGAGAACGACCTTATAGATGTCTTCGTGCTCCCCGAAGCGGGCGGCAAGGTGTGGGGGGCAGTCGTCAAGCGCACGGGCCACGAGTTCATCTATCGCAACGAGGTGCTGAAGTTCAGGAACATCGCCCTCCGCGGACCGTGGACGTCGGGCGGGATCGAGTTCAACTTCGGCGTCATCGGCCACACGCCGTCCACGGCCACACCCGTCGATTACGCGCTGCGCCAGAACCCGGACGGCAGTGTGAGCTGCTGGGTCGGGGCGATGGACCTGCCATCGCGCACCCACTGGCGCGTCGAGATCCGGCTGCCCGCCGACCGCGCCTATCTCGAGACCAACGTCCTCTGGTACAATCCCACACCGCTCGAGCAGCCCTACTACAACTGGATGACGGCGGCGGCGTTCGCCCGCGACGACCTGGAGATGTCGATTCCCGGTAACGCATTTCTGGCTCATTCGGGCGCGCGACGGGACTGGCCGGTCGATCCCGCCGGCCGCTACCTGCCCATCTACGCCAACAACCGGTTCGGCGGACACAAGTCCTACCACGTCGTTGGTGAACTGAACGACTTCTTCGGCGGCTACTACCACGAGGACGACTACGGCTTCGGTCACTGGGCGCGCTACGAAGAGATGCCGGGACAGAAGCTGTGGCTCTGGGCGCTCTCCCGCGCCGGCGGCGTGTGGGAGGAGCTGCTCACCGACAGCGACGGCCAGTACGTCGAGTTTCAGGCGGGGCGCCTCTTCGTGCAGTACGCGCCGGGCGCAGACCCGAATCCCATCACCCAGGTGGGGTTCGACCCCGGCGCCACCGACCGTTGGTCCGAGACCTGGTTCCCCGTCGAGGGGATCGGCGGCTTGACGGACGCCTCGCGGGAGGGGGCGATGTTCGTGAGCCGCGACGATGGAATGCTCACGGTTAGGCTCAACGCGTTCGGAGACCTGGCCGATACTCTGCGAGTCTCGTCCGGCGGCCGGTTATTGGCGGAGATGCCGATAGAGTTCTCGGCACTCGAGCCGGTGGAACACGTCGTCGATCTTGCGGGTGCGACGACGTTTGAGGTGGAATTGCCGGTCCTCGAGTTGTACCACAATTCGGATCCCAGCGCGCTGCAGCTTGACCGGCCGTTTACGACAGACCCCTCCGCGTGGGCGCGAATCCCGGAGGCGGATCGGCTAGCCTTCGCCGGGCGCGAATTGGCTAAAGGCCGCCGCTACCACGAGGCTCGAGAGAGGTTCGAGTCGGCGCTGGCCGAAGAACCGTGGCATCGCGAAGCACTTCTCGGGCTAGCCGATTTGGAGTACCGACGCGGGCTGTACGAGACGGGGCTCGCGTACGTCGAACGCGCCCTGCAACTCGATACCTACGACGCCGAGGCAAACTTCGTCGCCGGAAACCTGTATCGCGCGCTGGGCCACGAGACCGATGCTCGCGAGGCGTACGGCTGGGCTGCCCGCTCCCTGGCGTACCGCTCGACCGCCTACGTCCAGCTGGCCGAGCTCATGCTCGCCGGCGGAGATCTTGGAGAGGCGGCCAGGTACGCGGGGCTGGCGCTGGACTACGACCGCTGGAACATTCCGGCGCGGCAACTCCTCGCCATCGTGGGCCGCAGAACGGGAGACGCGGCGCTGGCAACGTCGATGCGCGAAGAGCTGCTCGCCCTCGATCCGCTGCACCACTTCGTCGCGGCGGAGGTCTACCTCTCGGCACCCGACGCGGCGGCGGCGGCAGACGTCGTGAGCAACTCACTACGAAGCGAGTACCCCGACCAGACGATACTGGAGCTCGTGATCGACTACCTGCGCCGGGGGGGCCGTGAAGATGCGCGTACCTTGCTGCAACTCAGGGCCCGCGTCACGGAGAACCCTCTTCTGGGCACCTGGCTGGCGTGGCTCGAGGATGATCCGGCAGGGCTGGCCCGCGGGGCGAACCCGTCTTTTGTCTTTCCTTACCGGCCAGAAACGATCCCGGTGCTCGAGTGGGCGGCAAAACAAAACGACGGCTGGTCGTGGTCCTACCTGCTCGCGCTCAACCTCTGGGCGCGGGACCGCGCGGAAGAAGCAGCTGCACTACTCGAGCGACTGGGCGATGCGCCCGCTTTCGCCCCCCTCTACGTGACCCGCGCTCACTTGTTGGAGCAGCTAGACCAGCGGGATCCGGAGGCCGACCTGCGCCGCGCCGTGCAGCTCGACGGCAGCGACCGGACGATTCGCATTCACCTCGTGCGCTACCTTCAGGGCGCGGGGCGCTGGGAGGAGGCGCTGGCCGAGTCGAGTAAAGGTCGCGAGTCCTTCCCCGGCGATTTCAACCTCGACCTGTTGCACGTGGGTTCGCTCGTGCAGCTGGGTCGAGCGAACGAGGCGATCGACATACTCGACGCCACCCACGTCCTTCCGTCGGAGAACGCAGGCGCCAGCCATCGCCTGTACGAGCAGGCGCATACTCTGGCCGCACTCGATGCACTGGAAAGCGCCCGGTACACTGAGGCGCGCCGTCACTTGCGTGACGCCCTCGAGTGGCCCGAGCACCTGGGTCAGGGCCGCCCATACCACACGGAGGAGCGACTCGTCCAATACCTCTTGGGCCACACCGAGGGGAAGCTCGGTGAACCCGAGCGGGCGCGCGCTGCCTTCGAGGCGGTGGTCACTGCCACCGGTCAAACGGAAGCCCGTGCGGATCGACTCGACCTTCTCGCGATTCCGTCGCTGGCCGCCCTGGGGCGGAGCGGAGAACTACGTCGGATATGGAAAGACCATGACTCCGACATCGGGCGTTTCGGCGGTGCGTTGGCCCGCGGCCTGGAGGGCGGTGAGGATGTCCGCGAGCTCACCACGCATCTAGGCCGGGAGCACGTTGGTCTGTTCGACGACCTCATCGGCCGAGCCTTACTTCGCGCCCTGTCACTATGACAACAGCTGTATCGGCCAGGGGGGGGCTGTGGCGGCTGACTCGACACCGGGACAGGTGAGTCGAGCCGGATGGGAGGTAGGATTCCTGCCTGCAGTCCATGCAGGCGCCGCCACAGATGTCATCTCGCGATTGAAGGGTCGCAGCCTCTAGGTCACATCAATCACGGTGAAGGTGATGGGCATCGATATCCAAACCGGCACCTTCTTGTCATAGTTGTAGGCCGGATGGAACTCGAACTTCATTACAGCGGCTAAAGCCGCCTCGTCGAGTTTGCTAACGCCACAGCTGGCATGGACCAGAGTCCTTCTCACCACTCCGTGCTCGTCGATGAGCGCCCAAACCACCACCGTTCCACCGATCCCAGCGTCTTGCAGTATCTTCGGATACTCCTGCTGCACGATTCGCCTGGCTCTGTCCAGGTCCCGCACGCTGGGCGCCACCGTGTACGGCGTGAATACGGGCTGTTCCTCAATGGAACGGACCACGCTGCTCGGCGGAATCGGCAGCGCCTCCACCGGATTGTGCTCGAACGTGGTCGGCGCGATGGTGACGTCTTCCTCGAGGACCGCTCGCGCCACAACCGGCACGGCAGGCCTCGCGATCGCCTCCGGTGCAGGAGGGATCTCAATTTCTGGCGGCAGGCTGACCGCCTCGAATTCCCTGATACCAAAGCTGATATCCGCAGCTGTCAGCGGCGGAAAGTAGTTGAGCAGCGCAAAGTGAAGCGCCGTGGCGAGGATGATTCCGCCCCAGAGCCAGGCGCCGGATCGAGACTTGAACCGCTCGTTCGCCGTCGGGCCGCAAGAACTCCAGATTGATTCGTGCGTCGTGTAGTGGGTCGCGTTCATCTTCAGGACCCCAGCAAAGAACAAGCGAGAACTACTTTTCTACTACAAAGATCTCGCGATACCTGAGAGGCGACCATTCGTAATTGCCCCTATTTCACTTGCGGTATTTACCTACTTGGACAGCGAGGAATTCGTCCCCTCTCACCAGTAGTACCTCCAACCGTCAGGCGGAGGAAACGTGGACCTGCCCACGATCAGTGTGGTTCTGCCGCGCAGGTTGTGTAATAGGGAGTTCTATGTAGACGGATCTCGGTTGCGCACGTCGGTGTGGTTGTCTACTGCGTGTGAGACGCGTCATGCCCTGGCTGGCTTCTCAGCGAAACCACATTATTCCCTTTGACGGCAGGTTGGAGCCGCGGCGGGAGCAGGCCATTCGATACCGCCGGGCCACCAGAGACCAGAATAGAACTGCGCCCTCATGCAGGCAGGACAGACGGAACCCAAGACGCCAGGCTGTGAGCCGCGAGCGCTGATCGAGGCACTCCCTGTAGGAGTCATTCTGACAGACACCGAGAAACGCTGTCTGTACGTCAACCTGCGTTGGCGTCAACTGACCGGATTGACCGCTGATCTGGCATCGGGGGACGGGTGGCTACTCTCCCTCTTGGGCCGACAGACTTGCACCGAGAGTGGGCGCGGTCTTTCCGAATCCGCTCCAGCGGATCGATGTCGAACTCGATCTCGATCCCTACTTCGCGCCTGACCGGAAACAATACCAAGCCACGCTGATTCTCGCCCGCTTGCTTCGGCACCTACCCGACGAGGGTTCGAAGATCGTCGGTATTACCTCCGTCGACTTGTATGTCCCGGTGCTGACGTTTGTGTTCGGTCAGTCCCAATTGGACGGAAGTGGTGCCGTCGTATCGACATTCCGGTTACACAACGAGTACTACGGGCTACCTGCCGATGAGGAACTGCTGTTCGAACGGGCGATCAAGGAGGTAGCTCACGAGTTGGGCCACGCTTTCGGGCTGGTCCACTGTCCCGACCACAGCTGCGTGATGACCCCCTCCACCCACGTCGAGGAAGTCGATCTGAAAGGGGCCCACTTCTGTCAGGTTTGTCAGGCGCTGCTCGACGACCGGGACGGAATCTAGCCGCTCGATGGTCCTATTCTCCACCCATCGACCGGGTTGGAGAAGTGCATCTCGACCCCGACCCCCTCCAGAGGACCCCGGCGCCTAACAGGCGCCCGCCTGCTGCTGGCGACCCTCTCCGAGCCCTACCCCGAGGGCGAATGCGGGTCGTTGTCCGCTCTTGAGCCGGTTTAGCGCCTTTCCTAACAGCGGGAAAAACCACTCCAGAAACCGCGATTAGCCGCTAGAAAGGAAGGAGAGAGCGAGATGGCCACTCGAGAGACTCGGCGGGTCCGCCCCCTACGTCTGGTCGTGGCTGCCGGCGGTCTAGTGCTGGCTGCTACGCTTATGACGACGAGTTCAAGTTCCGCACGCCATCGCTCCGCAACGTGGCTTTGACTGGCCCCTACGGCCACGACGGCGCCTACGATCGGCTGGAAGATGTCGTGCGTCATCATCTGGATCCTTTGGGCTCGCTCGAGCGTTACGTCGCTGACGCGGACGTGCTTCCGCCCCTGGGGCGGGTCGTCGAGCCGACCGCGGCCGACGCGCGCTGGAGTCAAAGCTGGCTCAGCGACCAACGCCTCGCAGGGTTCCTGATGCGCGATACCTGGGTACAGGGTCATCCGGAGCTACGCGCGCGCATCGCTGCCGCGAACGAACTCGCAGCGATCGCGCTCTCGGATGCCGAGGTAGAAGACCTGTTAGCGTTTCTAAAGAGCCTGACCGATCCCGCGTCCCGAGAGCTCTCGCAGGTCGTTCCACGGCGGGTGCCGAGCGGGCTGCCGGTCGAGGATTAGAGTCATTGTGAAGTAGTCAAACCCAAAAGCAGACCATGGATAAGCCGATCCTCTTTCTAGTCGCCCACGAGCGCTCGCTCCTGGATGCACTCAACGACGACCTCAGCCGGCGCTTCGGCAACGACTGCCGGATCGTGTGCGAGCAGACGCCTGCCGAGGGACTGGCCGCCCTGAAAGCGCTGGCCGAGGAGTCGCGACCTGTAGCCCTTCTCATAGCGGACCAGCGGATGCCCTCGATGACCGGGGTCGATTTCCTGGTACAGGCTCACGCGTTGGTGCCCTCGGCGAAGCGCATCCTGCTGGTCGAGCGCGACTACACGCAGGCCAACCCGAGCGTACCGGCAATGACGCTGGGTCAGATCGACTACCACCTGGTGAAACCGTGGGTTCCGGAGCAGGGTCTGTATCCTGCGGTCAGCGAGTTCCTGGCCGCCTGGGCCGCCTCGCGGGAGCCCAGCTTCAAGATGTTCCGCATCGTCGGCACGAGTCAGAGCGCCCGTGCCCACCAGATCCGCGATCTGCTTGCGCGCTTGGGCATGCCCTACGGGTTCTCCGACGCGGATTCCGAGACCGGGCGCCAGCTGCTCAGTGAGGCCGGCGAAGACGGCAGCCGTCTGCCAGTTGTAGTTCGTCACGACGGGCGGGTTCTGATCGAGCCGTCCGATGCCGAGGTCATCGAGGCCTTCGGGGGAGGTACGAAGCTTGGCACGGAGGTCTACGATCTGGCGATCATCGGCGCCGGGCCGGCCGGACTCACCGCTGCTGTCTACGCCGCCTCGGAGGGGCTCAGCACAGTGGTCCTGGAAAAGAACGTCTCAGGGGGCCAAGCCGGAACAAGCTCGCGCATCCGAAACTTCCCCGGCTTCACCTGGGGGATCGGTGGCCACGACCTGGCCTACCGGGCGTGCGAGCAGGCGTGGCTGTTCGGAGCCAACCTGGTGTTCGCGCAGCAGGTGACGCATCTGCGGGCCAACGGATCCCACCATCTAGTTCGGGTGGCCGACGGCCAGGAGGTCACCGCCCGCGGGGTCATCCTCGCGACCGGCGTGTCCTGGCGACGCCTGGGCATCCCTCATCTCGAGGCGCTGATAGGCGCCGGGGTGTTCTACGGTGCCGCGGGCAGCGAGGCGCAGGCCATGCAGGGCCGGGATGTCTGCATCGTCGGGGCGGGTAACTCCGCCGGCCAGGCGGCGACGCACCTCGCCAAGTACGCCGCATCGGTGACCATGCTCGTCCGCGGCGACAGCCTTGCCCCGAGCATGTCGGAGTATCTGATAACGGAGCTCGGACAGCTGCCCAGCGTCACGGTACGCCCGGGCGTCGAAGTGATCGACGGGGCGGGTAACGGACGCCTGGAGGAGATCACGATTCGGGACCGGGCCAGCGGCAGGACCGAGCGACTGTCAACCTCCGCCCTCTTCGTACTCATCGGAGCCGACCCGCACACCGACTGGCTGGATGGTTGCGTCGAGCGCGATCAACAAGGGTACATCCTGGCCGGCAACGATCTCATGCGTAACGGAAAACTCCCGAACGGTTGGCCGCTCAGCCGCCCGCCCTTCCATCTCGAGACCAGCCTTCCCGGCGTCTTCACCGCTGGCGACGTCCGCTACGGGTCAGTAAAACGTGTCGCATCGGCCGTGGGCGAGGGTTCCGTCGCCGTCCAGCTCCTCCAGAGGTATCTCGCCGAATCGCTCGCGCCCAACAGCGCCGACTGAGCCGCGGGCGTCGTCGGCACCCAGCTCGGTTGCCCGCAACCTCACCGAGACCGCCAGATCATCTCTTCGGCGCTGAGCGTCGTTCGACT
The DNA here is from genome assembly GCA_039586755.1 of Gemmatimonadota bacterium. GTDB lineage: Bacteria > Gemmatimonadota > Gemmatimonadetes > Palauibacterales > KS3-K002. Next base: position 17,327 of record JBDHJU010000032.1, read on the forward strand.
TCGAGCCAGGTCTAGGGTAACCGGGTCAGCGCTTGACTCATACTTTACCCCCAGGCTGTTGCTTGCGGGTGGCCCGGAGCCGTGAGCCGCTGACATCGCAAGCTCCCGAAGTGTTTGGAGACTTGAGACATGTACGCCCTGATAAGATTCTGTACTCTCTACCTGCTATTGTGCCTGGCGCTCTCCGCCTGTGGTGCGCCGCCGCGGCGGCTGACTGACGAGCCGCGTCCGGCGCCGCGCGTGTCCCCCTTCTCGCGCGCGGCCCAAGCTCAACCGCCGGTCATCGCCGTCGTCGCTTTCACCACATCCATCCCCCCCGGGACGAACCTCGGCGGCAACTTCGACGACGATGGCATCTTCCGGATGCGCGAGAGCGACAACCGCATGTTCGTCTGGGGGCACGATCACGAGTGCATCTTCAGCGATGTTGTCCTGATGATCCTCGAGCAGGAGGCCGGGGTCGTGGCCGTACCGAGCCCCAATTGCTGGCCCGGTGTCGGCGAACCGGAAAGCGCCGATGTTCTGCTTAGCGGCACGCTCGAAGATCTCACGCTCAACAGCTTCGCCGACCCAGGTCGCGTGGACGTAGAGGTCATGGTCGCCTGGGAGCTGCTCGACCCCACGGGCGGTAGCGTGTTGAGAAAGAACGCCTACGGTTTCACGAGCCTGGAGATCGGGCCGGCGGTCATGTTCGGCGGCGCAGTCGATTTGGCGGTCGGCGAAAGTCTGCGACGGTTCATGGCGGAGGATGAGTTCGCCCGGGCGCTTGGAGCGGCCCGCTGAGCGCCAGTCCCTACGGTTGGCCGGAGCTTTGCGCCGACTGTCCCCTTCAAACTCACGCGTCTCCACCGACGTGACAGCCCAGTAACGGCGAGAATACGCGCGTTCCCCATAGTGCGCCCGCGAGCCACCGGACCTTCCGGTGGCCGGTACGTACGAAGGAGGAACGATCATGAGGTACGCACGAGGTCTATTGATTGTCGCCATCGCCGCCGCCGGCTTACTGGGCTGCAACGACAATGACCCGACGGGTCCCGAACCACCGGCGGGGGAGGAATTCGACTGGCGGGGGATCATCGCGCAAGGCGATCGGATCGAGATCAAGAACATCAACGGTGATGTGCGGGCGTCGTTTACCTCAGGTAGCGAGGTTGTCGTGCTCGCCACCAAGACCGGCCAGGAAAGCGACCCGACCTCAGTGACGATCGAGGTCGTCCAACATGCCGAAGGCGTCACCATATGCGCGGTTTACCCGGACGTTCCCGGTATGGAGCCCAACGAATGTCTGCCGGGCCTGCCGGGCAACATGAGCAACGGCGACAACGACGTGGAGGTCGAGTTCACGGTGTGGGTTCCGGCCGGCGTGGAGTTCGTCGGTCGCGTGATAGGCGGCGATGTGGAGGCGACAGGTATTCAGAGCGACGTCTTTGTGGTCACCATGGGCGGCAACGTTACTGTGACGACCACGGGCATCGCAGAGGTGACTTCAACCTTCGGTTCGATGAACGTCGCCATCGGCCGGGCCGATCCCGGCCGTGATCTGGAGTTCAGATCGATGAGCGGCGACGTGACCGTGGAGGTCCCGTCCAACACTAACGCCGACGTGCTGGCCTCGACGAGCACCGGAACCATCGTATCCGACTTTCCGCTCGAGGGCACTGGGACCACGAGGTCCGGCACGCTGGGGAACGGCGGCCCGAATCTAACCCTGTCAACTATGAACGGGAACGTCAACTTGCGAGAGGGACCCGCCGAACAACTCTGACCGACGTATGCCGTTGGGCTGGGCGCCGACGCGTCGCCGTCGGCGCCTAGCCTTTCGGCTCTATGAACTGTTGAAACGGTTCGTAGTCGTGTAGAGGCTCGAAATCCATTTCGCGATGCACGAACACCGTGAAGGGGAGGCCCCGAGCGTGAGCCTCACGCAGGAGCGCGACGGCGCGCTCGCGGTCGCCGAGCAGCGCGGCGATGCGGGCCTGCCAATACGTATTCAGCCGAAAGGGACCGGGCGCGCCTAATTCTGAAAGCCTCTCCTCGATCCTGAGCGCCGCCTCCCTGTCACCGCGCCTAGCTGCCAGCACACCCAGGAATACCTGGGCTTCGCCGCTTGAGGGGACCTCCGACGCCAGTTCCTCGAACAGCGCCGCAGCCTCGTCCCAACGCTCGCCTATGTAATAGGCTCTGGCCAGACTGAAACGGTGTTCCCAGGACGCCGCTTCTTCGGCCGGGCGCGAGCTGTGCCATTGAATCGCACGATCCGTAGCTCTGAACGAGGCAGCCGGGAACCCGTGTGCTCGCAATTCCTCGGCGGCGCTCATCATGACGTGAACCGCCAGTATGACGTCTTCGGGTGGAAGCAGCAGGCTCTCCTCGACCCGCTCTTCCATCTCGTCGATCCGTCCTAGGGCTGCCAGCGCGCGCACCTCGGCGTCGAGCATTCGCATTCGCCCCGGATGATCTCGGCGTCCGCGTTCAGCCTCCCTCAACTCGCGCTGGTACTCGCCGAGCGCGTGATAGGCCTCCATCAGAGTAAGCCGCTGGAAAAAGAGCTCGCTTAGTTCAGGTGTGCCCGCCAGCACATCCACGGCCTCACGTGGACGGTTGGCTCTGAATGCCTCGACTCCGACATCCGGCCCGCCCCGGACACGAGCCGCCTCGAGTGCGGCGGTGCGGTCCCCACGAAGCAGTGCGAGCTGCCAGTCCAGCATCTGACGCTGGGCGTTGCTCATCCGCGGCCTGTGCGACATAAGGAGCCGGGCGTTGGAATCCGCGGCTTGCCACTCGCCCAGGTTGGCATGGGCGAAGATGATGTAGAAGCGCGGTGCGATGAAAGCCGTGTCCAGTGTAACGGCCTGATAGAAATAGGTCAGTGCCTCGCGCATTCGCATCGGTATGCGATGGAATGCCCGATGGCCTTCGAGGTACGCCCGATACGCCTCCAGCGATGGGGGCTTGCTACCCGGGGCCGCGCCGGCCAGCCGCGAATCGAACACCGTCGCTACGGTGCCCGCGATCCGCTGACGCAATGTATCGACGACAGGGCCCGGAGCGTCCAGGGACCCACTGACGGGCGCCACCGCACTCAGGAGGTCACCGCCTCGAGCGTCGACCACCTGCGCCTGGAATTCGATGCTGTCGCCACTGCGATAATAGGCACCGGTGATGACCGAGCCGGCGCCAGTCGCCTGGGCCAGAGCTCGGATATCACTGGGACCCGAGCCCCCAGAGCCACCGAGATCGGGCCGTGGCTCCAGGCCGGTGGTGCTCGGCACCACATCGACCACCGCGATCTGATCGAGCCCCTCCGTCACCCAGTCGGCTACCATGTAGCCGAGCGGGTCGAGGCTCGGGTCGCCCGTCCGATTCTCGAATACGGCCACCACGACACGCCGCTCGTCCAGCTCCTGCGCGCCGTCCCTGTACCCGAAAGCCCAAACGATCCCGAGTCCGATGACGAGCGCCGCTCCCGCCACCAGACCCAGACGGAACGCCCTGGTATTCAATAGGTGGGCCCTGTTTCGTGTGTCGAGACCAGCGCCAACTTCGGGGGGCGCGCCGGGCGCTGACGGAGCCGACGCCGCGGGAGCGTCTACGGCCAGCGCGCCCGCAGGCTTACCCGCTAGTCTACCTAACTCGCTCTCGGGGCGAGACCGGATTGCTTCGATTAGCGTCTGCGTCTCAGGAGCTGGCTCCAGCTCCAACTCTTCGGCCAGCCGCGCCGCGAACGCCTCGTACTCTCGTACCGCACCCGACCGGTCCCCCAATCTGCCGAGCAGCTCGATGACCTGCCGCAGAAGCTCTTCGTCGAGAGGTTCCAACCTAAGCGCCTGACGCGCCCAACGAGCCGCCTCCGTCGCCTTCCCCTCCGCCTCCGCGCCTTGCGCCAGCTCCCACGCCGCTACACGCGCCTGCTCACGCAGCTCTCCGCGTCGCCCATCCAGCCAGCGCTCGAACTCGGGAGCGCCGGCCACGAAGAAGCCCTGCAACAGATCCCCCCGATATAGCTCCAGCGCCTCTTCCCGGTCCCCCCGCTCCAGCGCATCCTCGAAGGCCGCGACGTCGCTCCAGAATCGGTCAACGTCAAGGCCGATCTCCTCGTCACCCCGCGTGACCACCACGCCTTCACCGAGGGACTGTCTCAGGTGATACAACGCCTGCCGAAGGGCGCCCCGGGCCCGCTCCTGGCTCAGCTCGCCCCAGAAGAGACCGGTGACGGTGTCGCGGCGCTTAAAGCCTCGGGGACTGGCAGCCGCCAGGTACGACAGCACTCCCAGCAACTTGGGCCGGGCGAGCACCGACTGCAGGGCTGTGCCCTCCGGCCCCTTGAGGTCGGCAGCGCCGAGGGCGTGAAACCGGGTAACCCGTTGGAAAGACTGGCCCATACCCCACCGTAACATGGGACGTGACATCGGCGAGTCGGTCAGGAGACGCGCCCCACCCTAGAGTGCCCCTCAAGCTACGCAGACCCGGAAAAACCGGCAATTCGGAGGTGCTCGTGATGAATGAAATACAGACTACACGTGGCTGGGGGGCAGTCGCGATCCTACTCCTCGGTCCCATCGGCCTCGCCTGCAGCGATCCCGCCGGTGTGGCGGACCGAGTGCCGACCAGCGTCGCCGATTTCGACGCGGTTTGGTCAGCCGTCGATTTGGTCTACCCCTACCTGGAGTTCAAGGGGATCGACTGGGAGGATATCCACGCAGACTACCGCCCGCGCGCCGAGCGAGCCAACGGAGACGACGGCCACGTCGTCCTGCTCGAGATGCTGGGCGAGTTGAAGGACGGACACGTCTGGCTGAGGCCGCCTGGCGGAACTCATATCCCGCTGCAGCAGGGATGGTTCGACAATGGCGATGGGAGGATCGCGCCGTATATCGGGCCGCGGTTCTGGCGCGACACGGATGTCTGGAGCGCCGATCTCCTGCTCGGCTACCTGGACCCCGACAGCATTCATATCGACGAAGACTCACTCGTCGGCTACGCGATACGAGAGGACGGGATCGGGTACCTCCGGATCACCGCGTTCATGCCGCACGAGATAACACCGCACTTCGATGCAGCAGTGGATTACCTGCGTAACACCAGGGCGCTTATCGTGGACGTGCGGCACAATCCCGGAGGAAACGGCGACACGATTAGGGAGTTTGTGGGTCGGTTCCTCGCCGAACCGCTAGACGGGATCGAGGTCTACGTGTTGGGTGAGCCTTCTCCGTGGCCCCTCATCCAACCACGTGGACCTTTCCAGTACACGAATCCCGTGGTGGTCCTCATCAACGGCAGAAGCTTCAGCGGCGCCGAAGCATTCGCCGAGATGATGAAACAGCTACCGCACGTCACCGCTGTGGGTGATACCACGGGAGGCGGCTCGGGCGGAGCCGACGATCTTGCCCCCGGGATATTCCAGCTACCAAGCGGTGCGGAGATCGGCGTTCCCACCGTGGATCTGCGTCGCTACGACGGCTTGCCATGGGAGTGGCTGGGAATCCCTCCCGACATCCGGGTCGAGCAGACGGAGGCGGATCGGGCGAACGGCAGGGATATGCAACTAGAGTATGCGATTGACTTACTGAATCAGGGCTCATCTATGTGAGTCCCAGTACCAAGGAGGATTATCATGTCCACATTCAAGACTATGGTAGCGATTTTGGCGATGGGCTTGCCGATAACCGCAGTTGCGCAGACTACGGGCCAGGCCGATTCGCATGCACTCAGCGGTAGACACCAGATCGAGGTCAGCATAGGGCTTCTCAGCGGCCTTGGCACCTCTGCAGAGGTGTCCGTTGGTGACGTTTCGATGACGAGCGATGCCAACGGAATCATCGGGTCGATCGCCTACGCTTATTGGCTCACCGACGAATGGGCCGTCAATCTGAGCCTCGGGGTCGCCAGCGCCGATGCTTCCATCTCCGCGAGTGGCACGGGTGGCTCCGTGGAATCAGCGACCGTTATCCCCTTGCTGTTTGGGGCAAAGTACGAACCCCTCAAGCTCGCCATCGGCGACGCCTTGAGGCCTTACGCCTATGCTTCTATCGGGCCCTACTTCGGATTTGCCTCCGACGTTCGAGTAGGAACGACCACGGGGACCGAGTCTTACTCGGAAACGGCTTTGGGCTCGCGTGCCGGGCTGGGCATGGACCTATCGCTCAGCAGAAGTTTCACGCTCGGCCTTGCCGTCGGCTATCGCCTCGTGAGCGATTTCGGAAGGCGTATCGGCTCCGAAGAGAACCATAGTAGTCCGGAGTTCGCTCTCTCATTTGGAATCGTCTTCGGAGGGGGACGGCAGTAGGGCGAGCTCAGTTATCGCGGGCCGCCGCCCGGAACGACGACCGGTGTGAGGCCCTCATTGGGGGCGTCCCGCTGGGGCGCCTCCAAAGCATGACGACGTAGCCGCCGCCCGAGTGCCGCGAGGCCCGCCGAGCCGGTGGGAAAAGGAATGCCGAAGGTGGAGTGAGGCCGTCGGAGCGGCCGTGAGATCAAGCGGTTGTCGTTAGATGCCCGAGTGACTTGAGAACGCTGGAATAGGCGGCGTCCTTTGCGGAACCCGTGAAATCCACGTACTGAGTCGTGCAGAGTTCGAATGGAATTCGATCGACCTCCCGATATAGTATGGGGACTATTCTCTTGTCATGATTAACGAAATACCGGTATTCCATCTTGACGTAGCGTGACTCCAGGGCTTCTGGGCTCATCACCAAGACCAGTACCTTGCAAATGTCCAAGGCTTCGCCGATAGTGTCCATCCATTCATCGCCGCCGACTATCAAGTCTTGATCGATCCAAATTCTGAATCCTTTGTCGGTCAGCCGCTTCACCAAGTCCGATACAAAGCCCTCCCAATCACCTCTCGAGTAGCTGACAAAGATCGTCTCCCTTGACTGCGCCGCTTCAGCCGCGGTCCGATCCGGAGCCCTTATGCCCTTGCTGATACTGGGCGTTATCGTGATCGGTTCATGGTCAAGATTGTAATACGCCTCGTGTTCGACCCTTCGCAGCGCGGTCCTCACTACAGGCTCGAACTCGACGTCTTCGGGTTGCTTGTACGTTCTGTAGTAGTGGTCGAGCCGATTCGACCATTCACCGGGAAGTTTTTTATGGCGAATTTCGTACTCCTCACCGTCAACATAGAGATTGAATACGACCGCGGGATATGAGCTGCGGATGTGTCCGATCGCATTTGTAGCCTCGGTGAGATCGAAACTGAATAGATCGAAGCACACGACAATCGGATCGTCTGAGTGCCTGTCGACGAAGTCTGTGAGGTGCGGCAATTCCAAGTATCGGAACGTATTCTCCGGCCCGTAGATCTTCCGCAGGATGTTTGCCAGGCGGAGGTTGTCAGCGCTCTCCTGGCCAACGAGCGCCACTTTGAGAGTTCTCGTCGTAGAAGTCATTATTAGTCGTCGAGCTCGTAGTCCGCGCGAAGCGCGCCGCGCGGCGTCTCGTAGAGATTCCGGTTGGGGAACTTTGACAAGATGGGGACCCGTCAGGCGGGGAGCAACGCTCGCTTACGGTCCCAGCTCAATACCCGGGCCAACCCTCCCGCTCGCCGATCAACTCGATCGCCGCATCGGCGAGGTCCGACCCATTGTCGCTGTTCGTCATTACGACAGCGCCAAACCCTAGGCTCCTGTGCGCAAGCATGAAACACCGGAACCCCTCGTTGGCGCCGCCGTGGCCGAAGTATGGGTCGCCCCGGTTGGACCAAAGGGCGAAACCCAACCCGAAGCCACCGCTTACTTCGGTGAGCATCAGCTCGACGAGCTCCATGCTGAGGATCTGGTTGGATTGACCCAGCAATGACAGCTGCATCTCGATCAGGAGCCGCGCCAGATCTCGCGGCGTCGTCCACAAGCCTGCCGCGGACATCTCGGGATAGATGTGATGATCGCCCGGTACGATCTGGCCGTTCGAGTAATGGCCGGCACTAGCCGAACTCAAGCGCGGTTCCGGAAGAGGCTGCTCGAACGTGCTGTTCGTCATGCCGATAGGCTCGAGGACCGTGGCCGACATGATCTCCGGGAAAGATATGGCCTCGATATCGATCAGAGCCTGTTGCATGACGAGGTAGCCGCCGCCCGAGTACCGCGAGTCGCTGCCGGGCGTGTAGTCAACGACGATCGGCGCCGAGTTGGCGGGTGGTGCGCCGTTCAGAACCTCAATCAACGTCGGCAACGATTCGGTGTAACGGTAGCCGCGAAAGCCGTGCACCGTCGTTCCGGCCGTGTGACTGAGCATGCGCCGCAACGTGACCTTCTCGCTGACCGTGAACTCATTCTCGGGTACCTGCCAAGAAGTCAGGTAGGTGTTGATGTCCGTGTCCAGGGAAAGCTTTCCCTCCTGCACGAATCTCAGTGCCGCCACCGCGGATACCGGTTTGCTGATGGAGGCCGCCTGGAACAGCGTGTTGGCCGTCACCGGCTCCTGTGTGCTTCTGTTGGCGACACCGTGGACCTCCACGTAGTCGATCTGGAAGTCCCTGATCACCGCGACGCTCACACCCGGCACCCCGTAGAGTTCCAGCAAGGCTCCGATATCGCGCTCGTCTACGGGTCCCGCACCCTCGTCGCCACAGCCAAAGAGGCCGGCGGTGAGGGCCACAATGAGGGCCGGGGCGACCAACTTGTTGACCGCGGTAATGATCGCGTCCGCCAGGCTGTGAGTTGGAATGTATCTAAGGATCGATGACATCAGTCACGCTCATTTACGTCGGCGACGCAGTCCAGAATTTCCCGGTCTGGCGCCGGCTTCTGACAACGTGATCCATTCAATCGAGATAAGCGGGCGGACTTCGGCGAGCCCGCCTGGCCACAAACACTACGTGGAGGCGTCTTAGGAGGTTTCCGCGGCCTTAGCCAGCGTTAGGCATCGTCAGGTCTGTTTGACCTGCTTTTCCAGTCTGAACCACAACCACACCAGCACAGCCAGAAGCGCGCCGTACAGCGGTGTGGCAAGCCAGTCTTCGTGTCGAAATGCCTGGCCCATGCGATGTGATGTCAAGAAGGCCAGGACCGTGCACGCCACGAGAGCTCCCGCATTTATCAGCTTCATCATTCTATCCATCGCTCGTCTCGCTTTCCGCCTCGCTCAGCTGTCGCCGCCGTGCCCGCATCCCCGACGAAACGGCTAGGGGTGCAGAATTAACCCAGCGACGTCCTCGACGGTTCCGTGTCTTGGGTAGCTGTGCGGGAGGGCCGTACGATCGACGTGAGCTGGATCGGATTGGCGGGCTGTTCGATCACCGTTCTTTCCCCCGCCATCTGATCCAAGACAAGCAGGAACTTCGGTGCCTGGAATCCGAGTGCCTGGAGACTCAGCCTCGACTGCTGGCGCTCAGAGTCTCAGACCCATGTGATTCATACCCCGAACCCGCTCGTTTGATCGCATGGACCGCGACCGAGAAGGGGGCGGACTCGCATGTCGTGGTGCGGCAAATCGAAGTGAGCCGCCGTGCCTACGCCTTGTGTCGTAACGCTGTGTACGACATCTAGATCCAACGCCCAGCGGCTCGCACAGGAGGCTGAAGCTTGAACGAATCAATGGCCCACCGTCTCGCGAGACATCTGCCCCACCGGGAGGGCAGCTCGCGGCGGATCATAGAGGAGTTGGCCTAAACCACTCGAGGGGCACCCGTCCCCATACCTCTAAGGAGATAGGTTTCACCTCGATGAGCGTGCTCTGGTTCGCAGGCTCGGGCAGCTTCACAAGGAGCAATCCCACACTGTCACCCGTATAGATGAGATTGATGAGCCGCCACTTCAGTGGATCCTCCCCGGGTGGCAGCAACTGCTCTGCGGTCACCGGTTCGCCCACCTGGAGCACCTAATACAGGAACTGCTCGTAGCATTTGTGCGTGTCTGGCGTAGGCATGAGAACCTCCTGGTCGTCGTCCTATCTATGTTTCCCAAGTAGCGCCTGGAAGCGTAGAAACAAGCCGTCAGCGGTCGGGCGGTAGGCGGGCGAGCGCTCGTCGCGCGTCCTCGAACCACGGTTGGAGCTCGGGATCGGCGTCAACCTTCCCGCTCCCACTGAATGATCCTCGAGGGACGCAGGTCCCGTGCGCCCCTCGTTGGACTATCTGCCTAGTTGCCCAGAACGATAACGTTCAGGTGAGGATGCATGGTAATGAGACAATTCCCAGACGCACCAGCATGCTCGAGGGTGACCGTGTGCGTTCCCTGCGAGAACGTGCTCATGCCCGATGTCATCAGCACGCCCTTATTGTTACCCGAGAAGGCGACCGGCACATCGCTGAGTACGAGAGTTACGTCGTCGACCACACCGTCGAACGTCAGGCGAATGCCCGCTAGGCAGGGAGCGCCGTTACCCCACACGGCGACGTCCGCCTGGAAATAGACCAGGCTCTGAGTCTCGGTCACATCGAAATCGACCGAGGTTACCGTATTGAACGCCAAGCCCGAGCCGAAGCCCTGCGTAGGGGTATTGTGGAACCCTACCCCGGACCCCGCGGGGCCCTCGGGTCCTATCGGCCCCTGATCTCCAACCGGTCCCGGGTCTCCCTCAGGCCCGACCGGCCCGACGTCACCCTCGCAGCTCATGAGTCCAAACGCGAACAGTAGACCCAACATCCCGCCGAGTAAGCCATACTTGCGCAGCACGGTGAACCTCCTTGGTCCTGGTGATGTGTCTTGCAGGCTCGGCCCCGTTAGACTGTTGAGGCCGCGAGATGACCGGAATGGTCGTGGTCCAGGGGTGATCGACGGGGGGAAGGAATTCCTACACGAGTACTGGTGTCGGGGTTCCAGTTCTTCGAGAGCGCGTCTGCTGCTTCAGCTGCCGCTACGCTTTTCCCTCTTCTTTCTCGATGTTCGCCAGCTCTTGCTGCCGCAGCTCGCGACGAAGGATCTTGAGCGCTGCGCTCTTCGGGAGCTCTTCCCGGAACTCGATCCGCCGCGGAACCTTGTAGGCTGCGAGTTGCGTACGAGTGTATTGCACTAGCTCTTCAGGCGCCACTTTGTGTCCCGGCTGCAGCACGACGAACGACTTGACGGTCTCACCGCGCCGTGCGTGGGGCACGCCGATCGTCGCAGCTTCCAGCACGGCAGGGTGGGCCATCAGTACATCGTCCACTTCGTCGGGATAGATATTGTAGCCGCCAGAAATGATCACGTCCTTCTTCCGCCCGACGATGTAGAAGTATCCATCCTCGTCGGTCATGGCGATATCACCGGTGTGGAGCCAGCCATCACGGATCGTGTCTTCGGTAACGTCCGGCCTCTTCCAGTAACCCTTCATGACCTGGGGGCCTTTGATAAGCAACTCGCCTTGCTTTCCAGGCGGCATCTCTGTCCTGCCATCCTCGAGAGCCACCACCTTGGCATCTGTCCCTGGCAGGGGAACGCCGATACTACCTGGTTTTCGTTTACCGAGAAGCGGATTAGCGTGAGTCATCGGTGACGTCTCGGTTAGTCCGAACCCCTCGGCGATCTTGCTGCTCGTCAGGCGTTCGAACCTATCGCACACATCACCCGGTAGTGGCGCGGAACCACATACGCAGAACTTGACGCTCGTTAGATCGATCTTTTTGTTACCGCGACGGTTGGTTATCGCGTTGAATTGCGTCGGCACTCCCGGAAACACGGTCACCCGGCGTCTGGCGATACTCTCGACTAGCTGCGGAAAATCTCCCGGGTTGGGCACCAACACCATCCCGCAACCGGCGTAGATCGGCACGTTCATGCTCACGGTCATCCCAAATGCGTGGAATAGCGGCAAACAGGAGAGCCACACTTCTTTGCCATGCTCCAGGTTCGTGAACCACGCGCCGGCCTGTTGGACGTTGTATGACAGATTGCGGTGGGTGAGCATGGCACCTTTCGAGACGCCCGTTGTACCACCCGTATACTGGAGTACGGCGAGGTCATCCATCCCGATCTCAACCGGGGGCGGGTTGGGTGCAGTCGTCTTGATGAGCTTCCGCATGGAGTGAGTCCGCCCATCGGTTTCGACCTTTGCGATTAGCGGCGGACTGGCCTTCTTGAGCTTGAGCGGCGCCAGCAGGCTGAGCGGGAACCGCAGATACTCCGGGATCGACGTGATGACGTAGTGCTCCACAACGAGCTTGTCACGAATTGGCTTGATGCGACGCTCGAACAGATAGTCCGTCACCACCGCAACGGAGCAGCCGGCATCGTTCCACTGATGCTCGATCTCACGCTCGACGTACAGGGGATTGCTCATTACTACCTGGGCCCCGAGGGACAGTGTGGCGTAGTAGGCTACCACGACTTGAGGCAGATTGGGGAGCTGGATTGCGACCTTGCTGTCCTTCGCCACTCCCAGTCTGGCCAGCGCCGTCGCAAAGCGATCGACATCCTGCTTGAACCGCCGGTAGCTCACGCGGCGGTTCATGAAGATCAGCGCAGTAGCATCGGGGTATCGTGCGGCGGAGCGTTCGAGGAAGTGAGGGATGGGCACATCCTCGAAGTCGATGCTCGCTGGAACACCCGGTTCATAGAACTCGTGCCAAACACGTTCTTCCACTTTTCATCCTCGTTCCTACTCACTCTGCCAAAAAGTGAATGAAAAGACGTAGAATGCCAGAAACAAGCTGGCCAGGCTAACGCCTAATATGTGGAAGGATTTCCTGCGCGTGGCCGCAAGCGCGACACAAAGAACGACCGCCACTCCGCGCAAAAGACTCTGCGGCGACAGGAACCGCGCGTCCAGCACTAGCGGCCGGAAGGCGAGGGTAGTCACCAGGTAGAGCGCGCCAATACCCCATAGCAGGGAACTGTGTTTGTAGTAATACTCTTCCAGATCCCAGTCCGCGACCGATTGTGGGAAGGCAAGATAGCCGAGCAGAAACAGCAAGACAGGACCACTGACGAACAACAGCAGGCCGGCAAAGTTCCATTGGGCAATGTCCCGGAGTCCCCAAGTGTCCCACCAGTGCTGGACTAGGGTCACTAGGATCAAGGCCACCACCGCGGCGTGGATGCCATAGACACGTACGGCCCCCCTCGATCGAAGTAGCTGGCCCAGGCCCGTAAGTATCTCCGACAGGCCCAAGCCAATTATGATCGAGTCGAGAACCATAAGAAAGTCGAATAGTGTCATAGTCGTTACGGACCGCGCAGAGCTGGTGCGAGACTCGCACGGTTCTCCTCGAGTGCTTCCCGTGCCATTTCAAAGAGCGCCCAATAGGGGGCTTCATAGCCCTTCTCATCCAGAAACGCCGCGGCTTTACCCTCGATCGAAGCGCGGAGCGCCGGGTGAATTCGATGGGACAGCGCGTCAACCCGTAAAGCCGTCGAAGCGCTCATGCCTCCGGGAATCGTCGGCACACCGCCCAGAAGCCCCTCGGCGACCGACCAGCCTTTGAGCAGCCTCGCCACCGGCAGATGATACCAAGGGTAGCCCAGACGGTCCCCTCGATCAGCGCCTTCCAGGAGCACATCCAAGATCACATTATCGAAACGGTGCTGGCGGAGCGTCGAAACGTCTCTCCACTCGGCGACCGCACCCAGGCGCGGATCGTACTCGAGGTCCGAGGGAACAAGACTCGTGAAGTGCCGAACTCCCAGGGACGCGAGCCAGCGCACCAGGCCCGGCTCCGACATATTCGATTGAACGGCCCACAAGTCGATGCCTACGGCTCCATACGCGTGGTAAGGTACCTCCGAGCAGAAGAATTTCTCAGGGTCCTTCCAATCCATCGGGAAGTCGTAGCGGACCTCCCCATCGCGAACCCAGGCCAACATGGCCGTGGCCGCCTGGTGGGGCGCAAGCGGATCCTGCTCGATGACGCCAAGCTCGGGGCGCGGGCGGAGGAGCAGGATCCGAAGCTTCTTGGCTTCGAGGTATTCCTCGGCGGTCGAGAGCACGGCACCCCGCTCGATTAGAGCCTCGATAACCGTGGCCTCGCCCGTCTCCGGCGCCACGTGAACGAGCGCAGCGTGCGAGAAGACCCCAGGGAAATCGTTACCTCTCGCGATGAGCGCCGAGGTAGGCGCTCCGCCACGCGACAACAATATGTCGCCGCTGTGAACCCGCACGCCGGCCACCTCGGTCCACGGTGTCGAGGAGGGGATATCCTCCAGGTGAACCAGCGCGGGGAGTAAATCGCTTCCGGTCTGCGCCAGGGCCTCCTCGATGGCCGAGCGTCCCCCGTAGATCACCCGGTAGACGGCCGCGTGTACTTCGGCCCGATCCAGCGGCCAACCAAGGGCCGAGCGCATCACAGTGAGTCGCGCTTTCTGGATGAATCCGTGAGTCCTGGGCAGAAGCGGTGCGTGTGCGGCAGCGTGTACGGCGAGCTCGAATTGAATCGACTCGAGTCTGGCCAGCGCCTCTTCGGGCACGGCACTCCCGCTGAGCTCGATCTCTTCGAGGACCCTCAGCCCTTCTTGCTCCAACCCATCGAAGATCGCTCGCGTAGCTTCGAGAGTTGAGGACCGGCTCGCCTGGAAGTCCCCCTCGAGCTTCCCGAACAGCTCCGCGCGATCCCACCGGAACGGGTGCGAATCGGCTATCGGGGGCAGCTCCGGCCCCGAATCGGGGACGAAGAGCATGATGAGGAGGCCGAGCGCCGCAGCACCCACGATCCCAAGTCTATAACCCTTCACGTTTGTTACACCGCGCGTTGCGTCTCTCGCCTGCCTTCGACTTTTGCAGGCACGTTATCCGCTCCAGATCGGCGACTAGTTGCGCTGCCTCGCACGCTCACGAATCCGGAAGATCATCGCTTCCGCGTTCGCGTTGTCCGGGTTGAGCTCGAGAGACCGCTCGTAGTAACGGATCGCTTCCTCATCGTGGCCGAGAACCATGTGCGCCTCGGCGAGGCTGTCCCAAGTGTTGAACGCTTCGGGGAAGACGCGGGTATTGAGCTCGAAGACCACGAGAGCCTGCTCCGCCCGTTCACTCTGCAGCAGCAGGTAACCCACGGCGTTCACCTCGGCCTCGACCTCGCGCGGGCGGCCGGTGCGGGCGACCAGCTCCCGAACCGCTTCCTCTGCCGCCTGCCCCCTACCGTCCAGAAGCTGGAGGACGGCGCTTCCTAAGGCGATCTGGGTGCTATCAGCGCCCACGACCATCGCCAGAAGCTCCTCGGCACGGTCGATCTGACCATCGGCTGCAGCGATGATGGCGGACGTCAGGATGGACCGCGCATCGGCGATCCCGGCGAAGGAACCGGCTGTGTCCCTTACCGGCACGTAACGCCGGTGGCTGTCCTCTTCGTGCAGCGAGCCATCCTCCTGCAGATAGAGCTTGAAGGTACCCGCGAACGGGATATAGCCCACGAGATGGCCCGTGCCGGGGGTGATGTTGACCGTCGTGCGCGAGGGCAAACCGAGTGGCGGCGCGGGGAACTCCCACTCGCCGACGAACTCGGCGAGCCGGTCATCCGACACCTGGGTGATCATCGGGTCGGCG
This sequence comes from Gemmatimonadota bacterium, assembly GCA_039586755.1. Taxonomy (GTDB): domain Bacteria; phylum Gemmatimonadota; class Gemmatimonadetes; order Palauibacterales; family KS3-K002. The sequence goes on from JBDHJU010000032.1 coordinate 32,720, forward strand.
TCGACGTCCAGCGGCATGAGCTGCGGGTCTGGGTCCGGTGCCCCCGTGCGGGCTTCGAGCACCTGCTCGATGAGGTCTAGCAGCGCGCCGCTCGGTGTTCCCTCACCCTGGTAGGTGTTGGCGCGATTCACGATCACCATATCCGATTTGGGGAGCACGGCGATCATCTGATTGCCGACGCCCAGTGCCGCATACATACCGTGACGGGTGAAGCGCGGCTCGCGGTACACCCACCAGTAGAAACCGTACCCCACGATGTCGGTGTCGATGGAGTAGAGGGCGGAGCTGCGCTGAACCCAGTGTTCGGAGAGAACCCGCTCGCCGTCCCACATCCCGCCGCGGGCGAAGAGTAATCCGAAGCGGGCGGCGTCGCGCGCCGACATGCGGAACGGGTAGGCCGGATATCTCGACTTGTCGAGTTCGTAGTGATAGTAGCCGTCGGAGGTGCGCCAGTCTTCCATCTGCAGCGGCTGACCGAAGTACTGATCGAAGGCCTGGAACACGTCGTCGCCGGTTTCCTGCATCAAGATCGCGGCCGCCGTGTTGAAGTCCCAGTTGTTGTAGGCGAAGTAGCGACCCGGACCTTCGCTGCCTCGCGGCCGCGAGTCCGTCCGGCCCGCATAGGCGGCGGGATGGAAGACTCCGGAGCGCGCCTTGAGGAGGTCGAGGATCCGGGCCCGTTTCTCGGTCTCCAGAAGTGGGTCCGGCTCGTCGTCGATGCCCAGATCGGCCAGCGTCTTGTTGAGCTCGATCTCGCCGCGGTCCCAGTAGATGCCGTAGAGCGCGGAGAGGAAACTCTTCCGCACAGAATGGCACATAAAGCGCCGTCCGACTTCGCCCCAGGCGGCGACGACCGCGCCGTCGGCGATCACCAGGAAGGCCGAGGACGGAAGTCCCTCCCACGTCTCCCGTGCCGCCGCGAGCTTGGCGGCGTCGAAACCGGCCTGCTCGACATCGGCGTAGCGCATCCAGCCGTCGCCGGGATAACGCTCTCCCGTAGCCTGCGCGAGGCTCGCTACGGGTGTCGCAAGAACGACACCGAGGATCAGACAGAAGACCGACGCCCGTCGCATCGACTCACTCTTGTTTCGCATCACTTGCTCCCGATTGCTGGTGTTCGGAAGAGTTCCCTGTCCGGTCATTCGCGTGGCTTGATCACAATTTTGCAAAGATGGGATGCCCCTGTGCTCGAGACAACAAGGGCGTTCAACGCGAGCAGGATCGCTGTTAAAAAAACTCTGCCGCTAACTGTTATCGGTTGTCCTTGCTTGGCTGAGCGGGCAACCGCATGATCAGTGAAACTCGACCATACCTGGGAGCCGTGCCATGAAGAAGAAGACTAAGGCCGACCGCAATCGGAGTCGCCTGAACCGGCGGGATTTTGTCAAGTCGAGCGGTGCGGCGCTGGCGGGAGGGGCATTGTTGGGCCTGGCCCCAATCGAGGGAGGCACGACCCTCGCGGAGTCGTCGGAAGGTTCGCTCCTCTTCCCCGTTCGGCCCAGTCAAGATGGCCAAATTCAAAATTACCGGACTCTCGGGCGAACCGGCTTCAGGGTATCCGACATCAGCCTCGGCGCGGCGCTTATCAAAGAGGCCAACGTGGCCCGCTATGCCTTCGACAAAGGGATCAACTACATCGATACGGCGGAGGGCTATGAGAACGGAGCCTCCGAACGTGGAATACGGGACGCGCTTCGGCATTTCGACCGGGAGAAGATCTTCGTCTCGACGAAGGCCACTATCAGACCCAGGGATGACAAAGAGGCGGTGCTCGAGAAGGCCCGCGGGAGCCTGGAGCGGCTGGGCACCGAGTACATCGACGCCTACATGATGAGCAGCGTCGACACGGTGAAAGGGTTGGACCACCCGGCATACCACGCCGCGATGGACCAGCTCAAAGCGGAGGGGAGGGTGAGGTTCACCGGTGCGACCTATCACGGCCCCGAAGCGACCGATCAGACCGGGATGGCCGACGTCCTCTGCGCCGCGGCGGAGGACGGCCGCTTCGACGTGCTGCTATTGGTGTACAATTTCTTGACCCCCTCCGAAGGCGACCGGATCATAGCGGCGTCCAAGGCCAACAACGTGGGGACCACCGCGATGAAGACCGCCCCCGGCCGAGCCGTTCGATCCCGAGAACTTGAGCGAGCTCTTCCAGCAATATCTCGATCTCATGCTACGGGCGGGACAGAGCCGCGAGTCTGCGCTGCGGGAGCTTCAAAAGTATTCGGACGCGCAGAACGAGTTCGTGGAGCGGACCCAGATCTTCGCCCAGCGGTACGGGATCGAGAACGATGAAGCCCTTCAATTGGCGAGCATCCAGTGGGTGCTTCAGAACCCGGACATGCACACCGCCTGCATCTCGGTCTGGAGCTTCG
>JBDHJU010000033.1:0-34231 GCA_039586755.1 Gemmatimonadota bacterium
TGGCAAGCATCGCTGGGCGTTCAGATGCCTCAGGCTATTGATACGGGCATTGACGTGATTACACAGGAGAACGTGGATAGATATCTGGCTGATGCAGTGTAAAGACCCGATATCCCATGCCAGGTCCTCAACACAATTTGGCAATTGAGCGTGAAAGGCTGCGGATCGGAGTTTCAATCGCACTGTGGGTAGCGCAAGAGGGTCCAACGCTTCCGTGAGCCCGTGAAATCCGGCCCCATCCACCTCGCGGCGCGCACGTTGCGAGGCGAAATTCCGTCCCACAGTTGGCGATGGCACCGAGGTGGCGCGCTCGAGGCGTCGCCGCTCAGCGCTCGCGCGAACGCCGGCACTGAGCTCTACCAGGACACGCTCTGATCAAACTCGTATTCGGGCGCCGGGACGGGGTCGGCTGGGTCAAAGGCGGGAGTCTGGTCGAGGTCGTCGAGGGGCGGGTCGCGGGCGGGAGCGACCCATTGGGGCTCGGCGGGCAATCCCAGATGCACGAGGATGGGCTTGACCGACGATGGATGTGGGCCTCGGGGTACGGAACCAGAGAATCCAGCGCTACTACCCGATGGAGCCCATCGTCGCCAGGGGCGACTACGTCATCGACCAATTCGATGGCCGCCGCCTGCTCGTCTACTTCGATCCGACCGGACACGCGCTTTCCGCGCTATACACGCGGGCGACGAGCGCTGAGTGGAGAGACGAGGACCTCGTCCTCGACACCGGTGAGTTTATCCGCGGCGGCGTTCTCCACGATCCCCAGGGCAACCGACTGGAGACAGAGCGCCCCATGCAGCTTTTCACCCGGTGGTACGGGTATGCCCTGACATTTCCCACGACCGAGATCCACGAGCCCTAGGATCCGACGGCCCGCCGCTTCGCCGACGGGGTGAGAGGAACCCGGCCAACTGGCTTGGGTAGAACGGGATACGCGCGGAGATACGCGCGGACAGACCGAGGCTCCGGCTGCTATGGCGAGCCTCCGACCCGCACTAACCGTTCGTCCTGCTCACGCTGCTGAGACCGGCCGCGTGACTCCCCGCCAGCGAGTTCTCCCGGCCGGGAGGCCGATTCAGTCATGGCAAAACGAGGCTTCACGCTCGTCGAGCTCCTAGCCGCCATCGTCATCATCTCCATCTTGGCGGCGATGGCCTCGGCCACCGTGTATCGGTCAAAGAACGCTGCGTACCTGGCCGCGATGCAATCGGATCTGCGGAACCTGATCCGCGCGCAGGAGGAGTATTACGCGTCGAGCAGCATTTATTTCACAAACGACCCTGGAAACGCAGATGGGGCGACCTATACGAAGTCGGTTGACGGACTGGATTTCACCCCCAGCCAGAACGTGGTGATAAAGATCCGCGCCAACAACCGAGGGTGGTCGGCCCGGGCCGAGCACGAGAACCGCAGCCCCGACAAGTTCTACTGCGCGGTCTTCATCGGCGACGTCAACACCTTCGACCCGGCCGTCGAGGAGGGCGTCATCGAATGCGAGCCTAAGAAGAAAGGGAAGAAGACGTAACGAGCCAGTCCTCTCAGCTTAACCGCTAACCCCACCCCCTCCAGTTACTGGATCGCGATACCGATCTGCGCGATCAACAAGTTGGCCTCACTCTCCACCGGCGTGAACGAATAGTAGCCGTCGCCGTGGTCGACGATCGCCCCTTCCGGCAGGTAGCTGACGCGGCCGTTATTCACATACTGCAGTGCGAAGTAGATATTGAAGCTCCCACCCAATTCTATCGACACGCCGCCGCCGGCCGTCCATGCCCCAGTCCACTCAGAGTACTCCGTGTCGCCCTCGAAGAACATTGCGAGGTCGCCCATCACATCGAAGAAATCACGTTCGCAATGCTCGTGGTCCTCCCACACCTCACATTCGTACGAATAGTCGGTGTAGTACGAATCACTCCAGTCCGTACCAGTCCAGAAATACGAGAACCCGGCGCCGATGTGCAGGTAAGGCCGTACGTCGCCGGATCCGAAAGTCAGTTGTGGACCGACGAAGAACGAACCGATCCTGTTCCTGATCGTCAGCTCCTCATAGTCGATGTAGCCAGGCCCGGAGGCTAGGGACTGCGATTGCGTCTGGCTACCGTAGTAGACCATCGAACCGTCCAGCCGCAGGCCGATTCCACCGTCGTCTCCGACATCAAAGTGTACGAACGCGCCGGCTCCCAAGCTTTCATCTACATGGTACCCGAACTCGCCGACCGGCTGCGCGAACATCAAACCGAGGCCGAGACCCGATCGGTCCCCGGACCCACGGCCCTCCAAGCCCTGAGCTAGACCGGTAGCGGCAAGTACGAGGAATAGTACGAGCAGAGTTAGCGCTATGATGACCCTGTTATGTAGTGTGAGTCCCATGTCCACCTCCTGCCGAGGTCTTTCCTCTTAGACCCCACCCACCTACCACGGAGAAGGCAAGCCCGGTGCCGGGGCTCGGGAAGCGAAAGCCCAATAGTCATGCGGTTTCTCCGGGCATCAACTTGGGGATGTGTGTCGGACGGATACGCCTGGCGTGCTCCAGGCGTACGAACGGTCGGAGCCCCCGACGCCCACAGGGGTCCACGGGCCCGGCCTTGACCGACACGGTAGCCCGTTTCTAAGCTCTCCTCATGAGCCTCTCCGTGATCCTGACGACCTACAACTCCCCCGAGTGGCTGGAGAAGGTGCTCTGGGGATACGCGGCACAGGAGACGAGCGACTTCGAGATCGTGGTCGCCGATGACGGGTCCGGCCCCGAGACCCGTGCGCTCATCGATCGCATGGCCGCCGAGACCGGTCTCAACCTCGCGCACGTCTGGCACGAGGACCGCGGCTTTCGAAAATGCGAGATACTCAACAAGGCCATCCTGGCATCCTCGAGTGACTACCTCGTCTTCTCGGACGGCGATTGCTTACCGCGACGCGACTTCGTCGCCCAGCACCTTGGGCTCCGCCGCTCTGGCCGCTTCCTCTCCGGCGGCTACATCAAGCTCCCCCTCTCGATCAGCGACGCGATCACGCGCGAGGATGTCCTGGCGGGCCGTGCGACCGACCCGACCTGGCTCCGCACTCACGGTCTCGAGCCGACGAGGAAGATGCTGAGGTTACTGGCGGGATCACGGCTCGGACGCTTGCTCGACGCCGTAACGCCGACCCGCCCGACCTGGAACGGCCACAACTCCTCGGCCTGGCGCGAAGATTTGCTGGGGGCGAACGGCTACGATGAGAGGATGGTCTGGGGCGGTCTCGACCGGGAGTTAGGCGAGCGACTCGAGAACGCCGGTGTGCACGGAATCCAGATCCGGCATCGCGCCGTCGTCGTTCATCTAGACCACCCCCGGGGCTATGCCAGCGAGGAAGGGGTGCGAGGCAACGCTCAGGTCCGCGAGGAAACGAGGAGGACCAGGCGCACTCGAACCGAGGACGGGCTGGACAGACACCGCGGAGCTGAGCTGACCGTTCACCGCCCCGGGTCCGCCAGCACCTCCTTGTAGAGCTCCTCCAGTTTCGCCGTCTGTCTCTCGAGATCGAAGTCCGCACGCACACGGGCGCGCCCGGCCTCCCCCATGCGCCGGCACAGCTCGGGGTCGCCAAGTGCCCGGTCGAGATGGATGGCTAGTGCTTCCTCATCTCTCTCCGGGGCGAGATAGCCAGTCTCACCATCCACGATCGCATCGGTGACACCGCCGGGCGCGAAGCTGATCACCGGCAGCTCCATCGCCATCGCCTCCAACACGACCATCGGAAGGCCCTCGGCGTCGCCGCTGGGCGCGCGGACGCTGGGCACGCAGGAGACCTGCGACGAGTTCATCAGACTGTGCACTTCGGAAGGAGTCTGTCGTCCCAGAAAGCGGACCTTGCGGAGCTCTGAGGCGGCGAGTTGCTCCAGGTCCTGACGCAGCGGACCGTCCCCGACAACCACCAACTCGGCACCCGGATGTCGATCCTGGATCCGGGCCATGGCCCGAATCAAATGCTCCAGCCCCTTCTTGGGCACCAGGCGGCCAACGAACAAGACTCGCGGCTGGCGCGGCAGCTCCGGGTCTGGCGTGAACTGTTCGACATCGATGCCGATGTAGTGGACGACGATCTTCTCGGGCGGGCACGACTTGGCGATCAACTCATCGCGAATGAACCGTGAGACGGCAATGACAACCGCCGCATTCGCGTACACCCGCGGCCTCCGTCTCGCGTACCGGCTCCGAGTGTCGTGCGTCGCGATGTCGAAGCCATGGAACGTGGCGATCAAGGGGATTCGCAACCGCTCGGCGATCGGCAGCGCAGCCAGTGCGTCGGCACCGAAGTGCGCATGAAGCAGCGCCGGGTCGGTCGAGGCCATGGCGCGCAGCCAACGGGGGCTGACCCGCCCGCTGATGCGCATCAGGGTCCGTGACAGCCCGGCGTTACGCGCCAGCTCGGAGTGGAGCAAGGCCGGCGAGTCACCGAGATAGTCGAATCCGGCAGGATCTTTCCTGAAACCAACGAACACCGGTCGCAGCGATGGCAGTGCCCTCCCCTGAGCCGCGATGAACGTCTCCGAGTAGCTAAGCAATCGCTTGCGAAAGACGAGCACGGATTTCATGGAACCCTTATCACCAGCTTTCCGAAGTTCTCGTCGGCTTCCATGCAGCGGTGTGCCTCGACCGCTTCCTCGAACTCGAAGACACGGTCGATGACGGGGCGGACCCGACCGGTCGCGAGCAAAGAGCCCACGTCGTGATCGAATGCCCGAACCGCCTCGATCTTCTCCTCCAGCGGCCGAAAGCGCAGAGACGTGCCGATGATGCACAGCCGCTTGCGCAAGATCGCACCGAGGTCGATCTCCGCCGTGCGTCCGGCGGTCAGGCCTACGACGATCATCCGCCCCTTCTCCGCCAGGCTCTCGATGTCCCCAGCAAGGTAGGGACCACCGACCAGATCGAGAAGTACGTGCACCCCCTGACCTGCGGTCGCCTGATTCACCATCTCAGGAAAGTCCTGCTCCGAGGTATTGATCAGAACATCGAGTCCGTAGTCGGTGGCGCGGTCCAACTTCCACTCTGCACGCGACGTCCCGATAACCGTGGCGCCCGCTGCCTTGGCCAGCTGGAGGGCGGCGGATCCGACACCGCTGCCCACAGCGTGGATGAGGAGCCGCTCGCCCAGCTCGAGGCGCATCTGGGAGAAGAGAGCGTCATGGGCAGTGATGAAGACTTCGGGGACAGCCGCTGCTTCCTCGAACGAAAGAAGCGGGGGGATCGCCAGTGCCTCGCGCTCCTGGACGACGACGTATTCGGCATAGCCGCCACCACCAACAAGTCCCATGACCCGATCGCCCGGCTTCCACAGCTCGACAGCCTCGCCCACCGCCTCCACCTCACCGGCGTACTCGAGGCCCGGGACCTCCGCCGGCCAGCCCGGTGGCGGCGGGTACAAGCCGCGCCGCTGCAGCAGGTCGGCCCGGTTGACCCCGGCGGCGCGGACCCGGACCCGGATCTCCCGTCGACCGGGTTCCCGCGTCCTAATCTTCTCCATTTCAAGCACTTCCGGGCCTCCGGGCTCCCGAATCACGATCGCGCGCATCTTGGCCATGGCCCTCCTCCTGACCGGCTGGCGCCGCCCCGGCCCGGGCGGCCCGCCCGGTGAACCTCGAGGCGTCTGGTGGGTATACTGTTACGGCCCCTCCCACCGCCAAGACAACTCCCCTGGGGAAATCCCCTGCTGGCAAGCCCATACCCGACACCCAGCTCGTCGCCCCCACGACGAGGCGAACGATTGCCAAATGACCTTTTTGCGGCGCGATAGGCCGAACCAGGGACTGAGCGTCCTGCTGGTGGACAGCGACCCGGACTTCCTCAAGCGGAGCTGCAAGCTGGTCGCCGAGGAAGGCCACTCCGTATGGGGTGCCGAGGACTTGCTCGCCGCCGCGAACTTCCTGGCAGACAATCTACCCGACGTGCTGCTCGTCGAGCTCGACCTCCTGGAGATGGACGGCGCGGACCCGTTGGCCGACCTGCGCACCCGAGCGCCGGCGGCACCGATCGTCATAATGGGAGCCGGCGCGCCGGGAGTTCCGTTCCGCAAGCTCAACCGGGCACACGATGTCTTCGGCTATCACGACAAGAGACACGGCGAAGATGGACTGCTGCTCTGGGTGAATGCGGCGTTGGCTTCGGCTCAACAACTTGACACGATCCGACGCACTCGTCACGGGCTGCGACGTGTTCTGGAAAGCGTCCCACAGCTGCACGAGATACAAAGTCTCGACGAGCTAACCGAGACAATTCTGACCCTGGTTAGCGGACTGCTGGGCGGTCAGAGCGCGTTCGTGGCAACGCGAGCAACGGATCCAGTCGGCAAACGCCCGATCGAGGGTTTCATATATTCGCCGCAATCGATCGACGATTTCGTCGTCAGTGCCGCGAGCACCGATTCTTATCCGCGAGGCTCCACGATCGAAAAGCTGCGGTCGGTGCCCGAGCAGCTCGTGCGTCGCGCCGTCGAAGAGCACAGCAATATCATCGACGACAATCATGGTGTTCTTCCACTGTCCCTGGCCGAACACGTTTTGGGGCTCGCCTATCTCGAGCGGCCCGGCCAGGGCGAGCGTGATGTCGACCTGCTGCAGCTGTTTGCCAGCCAGGCCGCTGCAGCGATTCGCAACGCCGGCCTCTACGAGCTCGCCACCGTCGACACGACGACACGCGTCTTTCGCAAGGCTTTCACGCTCGACCGCCTGCGCGAGACCGTCAAGCTCGCCTGGCGCAAGGCGTTCCCCGTCACCGTGCTCATGCTCGACATCGACGACTTCAAGGTTCTAAACGAAAAGCACGGCCACGTCGTCGGAGACCGGGCACTGCGACACCTGGGTAACTTGCTGAAGATGAACGTGCGAGACTCGGATATCGTGGGCCGGTTTGGCGGCGACGAATTCCTTCTGGTCCTCATCGACGCCAATCAAGCTGGGGGCAAGATCGTGGCGGAGCGCCTGCAGGCGGCTCTAACCAGCGAATGGGAGAGCTGGTGGCCCCCCGAAATGCCAGTGCTGACGACGACCATGGGTTTGGCAACCCTCGACCCCGGAGACGTAGTGCCGTTCGACCTCGGCTTCCCCGATTTCCCCCGGGCCGTGGAGGACCTGGTGGTGGAGGCTGACACCGCCATGTACCGGGCGCGGCACGACGGCGCCAAGGTGCGGGCTGGCCGAACGCTGCTCTGGCCTGAGTTCACCCCCGGACGTTAAGCCCAGGGACAGCTAGATAACGCAACAGGCGAGCACCGACCACCGGTGCTCGCCTGTCTGTTTGAGGTGATAGGTGATGCTTCTGAGCTTGGCGGGGTTCAGTTCAGCGAGCCCTGGACTCCCACCACGACGCCACCATCGTGCGACGTCGCTCCCCCGAGCAGTCGTAAGTGACCGTCGGGGTTCCATTAACCTTGTTGTTTGTCACCAGATTGGCTGCGCCGGGCGGGTCGGGGGCGTCGTGGCATAGGACGTGGCCACCGACGCTGGGCGTCCCGTTCACCTGGCACTGGCTGCCGGCATAGACCATCCCTGCATACGACAAGGTGATGCCGGAAGCGACCCCCGCTATGTCGACGTCGCCGCCGGCGAGGATCAGCACACCGTCGGGATGCGCCGCTTTGATCTTCGGATTACCAGCGACCTTCACGGACCCGGTGGCGATGATCGTGATCTCGAGCGGGGCGCCGTCGCTGCCGGCGTTACCTGTTAGCTCGACGTCGCCGTGCACGAAGTAGGTGCCACCCTCCGCCTTGTTGCCAGCCAGCGTCCAGGTACCCTGCGCCGAGTTCCACTTCCAGCCCCGCTCGCCCGAGCCGGTGGCACGGGCGCTATCCCGCGGCGGCCCGACGGTGACCACCCAGCCATCCCGCAGCTCGTAGTCGGCCTGGCCCAGGTAGTCGAGAGGGTCGTGATCGGGGACTTCGATCCTCCCTGACAGCTCCGGGGTCACGACAGCACCGCTCGCGTCGTAGATCGTCCCGCTCAGGTTTATCTCCTCCGAGGCCGTCGCTTCGCCATCCACGGTCGGGTGCCCGCTGACGCTGAGCACACCGTTCGCATGAACACCGGCGCACGGCCCCAGCACGTCCGGGTTGCCGGGCAGCGTGAGGTCGCCGTTGCTGACTATCGCCCGGAAGCTGGGCGCGGCAAGCACGACCCCCACCTCGGCCACGCCGCCGTCCCGTGTCTCGCCGCGGCTGGTCGCGACCAGGCGATGATTGGAATCGATGTGCGGATCGCCGCTGGGGTCCAGCGAGTCATTTACCAGTGTGACGTAGTAACGGCCGTCGCCCAGCACGACCCCCGTGTCGGGTATCTCGTCAAACGCACCGAGTCCGAAGCCCGACAGCACGCCGTCGTCTCCGGTGCCCGGCGCGCCATCGTCTCCGCGAACGATATCGCTGTAGCTGAAGTCACTGAGCGGGTCGCGCATCAGGGCCAGCGCATGGTTGACCCCTGCATCGGCTAGCAGAAGAGCGCGGGTCGCCGAGCGGTGGTTAATGGCGGTCCGTAACTCGACGATCCCAATCGCGGTGAGCGCTGCACCGATCACGGTCAGCAGCGCCATGGCCAGCAGCACGGCGATCAACGCTATTCCCGACTCGTCCCTCCGTACGCGCCCCACCATCGTTCCGCACCTCTTGCTCGCGCGCCTCCGGCCTCCCCGGCCGCCGAACCCACGACCGGGGTTACATCATCTATGTGGAAACAACTACGATGTCGTCCGCGATTCCCACCACGACGCCATTAACGTGCGCCGCAGCTCTCCCGAACAGTCATAGCTGATCGTCGGGGTTCCGTTGATCTTGTTTTCGTCGAACAGATCGAGCGCTCCGCTCGGATCCGGGTCGTCGTAGCACATGATGTGGCCGTCGACGTATGGCGTACCACCCACCTGACACTGGCTGCCGGCGTAGATCAGCCCGTGGTAGTAGGGCGACCTGAGCCCCGTTGTGGTGCCGCCGATCTGCACGTCGCCGCCGGCCATCAAGAGGATGTCGTCGCTGTTGGCAGGCTCGATGATCGGCGTGCCGCCGACCTGGATCGATCCGGTGGCCAGGATGGTTATATCCAGGGGGTTGCCGGGCTCACCCAGATTGCCGATCACCTGCACGTTGCCGTGAACGCAGTACTTGCCCCCTACCGCGTCGTTGCCGTTGAGCTGATACGTCCAGGTGGACGCCTCGAACTGCCAACCGAGCACCTTGCCGAGCGTGAACTCGCTGTCCGGCGGCCCCAGAGTGATCAGCTTGTTGTTCTTGAGCCTGTAGTCCGCATCGGCGCAGAAATCGAGCGGCTCGTACTCCGGGATGTCGACCCAGGGCCCGGGCTTCGGCTCCTTCTCCTCCCCACCCGGCCCATAGATCGTGCCGCTGACGACGGCATCCTCGTAGTAGGTGACGTCGCCGGACACCGTCGGGTGCCCGCTGATGCTCATGATCCGGTTGGCGTGCACACCACCGCACTCGCCGGCCACGCCAGGGTTACCGGGCAGGTGCAGCGTTCCGTTGGTGGCGATGGCCGGGAAGTTGGGTGCGGCGAGCATGACCCGCACCTCCGCCGCACCGCCGTCCGGCGTTTCGCCGCGGCACAGCGCGACGAAGCGATGGTTCGTGTCCAGGTAGGGATCGCCGCTGGGATCCTGGTCGTCGTTGACGATCCGCACGTAATAGCGACCATCGCCCAGGACTATCCCCGTGTCGGGCAGCGCGTCGTCACCGGCGAGCGCGAAGCCGGTGAAGACTCCGTCGTCATCCGTGTCTTCCATCCCGTCGGCACCAACCAGTACATCCGTGTAGCTGTAACTGGCCAACGGGCCGCGCATCAGCGCCAGCGCGTGGGTCGCACCCGCGTCCGCCAGCAACAGGGCACGGGATGCCGAGCGGTGGTTCCTCGCTGCGCGGAACTCGACGACGCCTACCGCGGTGAGCGCCGCGCCCAGCGCCGTCAGAAGCCCCATCGCCAGCAGCACCGCCAGCAGCGCCATACCCGACTCGTTGGAGCGAAGCCTTAGCAACATGCTCATCACTTCCCGTTTCGCAGCCGTACAAGACCCGACAGAGTTCGCTCGGCCGGATCGACGTGTTTGTCGCCGCGTGCACGAATCGTCACGTCGACCGTCATGGCCCGAGGACCGACCCGCGCGGGATCGGTTATCGCAGCCCCTTCACGATCGAAGTACTCGAACGCCAGCGAATCCACGCCGATTAGGAACGGTTCCTCAGCACCAGCTTCCCCAGACTTCACGAACATGGTATCCGCCCGCAGGAAGAACGTCAGATCCTCACCCGCGTCATCGATGTCACCGTCAGGCGGATTGTAGTCGGACCGCAATCGCACATCGTTGAACACACCGTCGCCGCCTGGATCCGGGTCGATGCCCGGCAGCGGCAGACCCACCGGGCTGCTGCCCGCCAAGCGCATGAAGCGTGTAAGCGACAAATGCGCGTAGCGCACATTGCCGGCGGCGCGGGCCCGGTCCCGGCTCTCCACGAAGCCGCGCTGCGCGCTCAGGATCGTGCCCAGCATCGGTGCCAACAGGAGCCCCAGCAGCACGAAGGCGACGATCATGCCGATCGTGCTGAAGCCGGCCCGACGGCCGGCGACGCCGTTGATCCACCGCTGGTCATTCATGAAGTACGTGCGTCCAGAGTTCTGCATAACCCGCCGCGGGCGGATCCAAAGGCAGTACCCTTACCGTCACTTGCCTTGTCCCCGCCGGCCCTGCCTGGATCCGCCAACGTCGGGTAAAAGTGCGCCCGTCCAGTTCTGCAGTGTCCCAGTAGCCCGTCGTGTTCGAGTCGAGGTCCCCACCCGGCACCAGTTCCACGGTGTCCGGTAGCTCGGTCCCTGCCACCGCCTTCAGCTCCTCCACCTTCATCTCCGCCGCTACCGTCATCTGGGTCTCCAACTCTGCCTGCCCCTCCCATTTGTACCCGGAGCCCAGAAGCGCTACACCCGCAAGCACTCCAAACGCGAAGATCACAAGCGCTACCATCAACTCAACGAGACTGAATCCACCGGTCTGCTTCACAACTTGCGAACCTCGTGACCACCAGCGGCGTAGATCACTATCTCGCGCGTCTCGCCGTACAGATTGACCAGTACGAAGCGGTGACTCGCCCCGTCGCTCATCGCGCCCAACCCGTTGAACACAACCGTGTCGGCGCTCTCCCCATCGAACCGGACCATCCCCGGCAGACGACGCGGATACCCAGCGGCGCGGTAGTCGCGGCTCGACTCACGCTCGACCGCTTCCAAAGCATTCGACTGGATGGCCCGTATCTTCGCCTGCGACAGATCCGCTGCCAGTGTCTGGGTGGCTGTGTTCAGCTGATAGAGAGCAACCATCCGGCGGCTCAGCGGACCCGAGGTACCCATGGCGGCGCCGATCAGCAGCAACACAACCGCCATGTCGATCATCGTGTACCCACGCTTACATCTGAGCGATGTCATCGTCCCCTCTTACTTTTTTCACCTGACCTTGGGCGGGTCTTGGGTTACGGTCGAAATGCCATCTTTGTGCCAAAAAAAAGCGGAATACACGACAACGACTTACGAGCGGCGCGGACAGACTGACCGATCATAGTTTTCATTCTGACGTAAACTTTTGACGGGTGCTCGGGCAGATGGGACCGCAGGCGCCTGGAACACTAACCGTCCAAAATAGAACGGGTTAGAGCTCCAAGACGGTCCTTAGGGCCGATTTGGCTACCTCCAGCGGCTAGGAGTCGGCCTGTTTGTCGGCACCCCGCAGCTTCTGGTAGCGGAAAGACAGCGCCAACAACACGATAGCCAGCGCCACGAAGCTGAAGATTCGGTAGAGTTGCGACAGTTGCGACAGATCGTAGAGGAAGACCTTCCCGGCGGCGAGTAGAGCCATTCCGAGTCCGGCCCAGCGCACCGGTGGTCGCTTGAGCCAGAAGCCGACGACCAGGAGCACGGCCGCGTAGGCCATCCAGAAACCACTGATCGACAGGTCGCGGGCCAAGTCCCAGCGATCGCCGTCGCCGAGCAGCTCGAAGAAACGCTGGATCTCGACCGTCCCCCAACCCAGGAAGAGAACCGCCGCGGCGAGCAGCACGATGGGCCGGATTCCCAACTCCCAGGACGCCGAGTTCTCGACGCGCTCCGCCGCCACACCCCAGACGGCGAGCCCAACGGCCACCGCCAGAGCAGTGAGCGCCCAGCCGCCGATGAAGGCGGAATCGAGCTCGGGGCGGTCCATCACCGCCGCTCCGTAGTAGGTCATCGCGGCGAGAACGAATGCCGCCAGACTCGCCGCCCGCGCTTCGACGGTCCTCAACAGAACGCCGGCTGCCACCAGGGCCAGGCCCTCGAGCAGCCAAGCTCTGGCAAGCACGACGCCCTCCCAAAGCAACGACGGCGCCACCAGCCAGAACGCATAACCCAGCCCAGCCAACCAGGTGAGTCTGGTGGCCCGCAGGTTCCTCGTTCCCCAAACCGTCTGGGCCAGGTAGACGCACCCGATGACGAGACCCAGACCGAAACCGATAGCGCCGCGCGACTCGGCGTATGCCGAGTCTTCCAGGCCCACCATCGCGTAGAGGTAGAAGAGCCAGGGCGGCACGACGGTCACGAGCACGCCGCCGGTCTGCGCCCCGAGGAGGGTTCGCACGGCCTCGATCAGATTCGCCTCGCCCGCGGTGGAACCCTTACCCTCCTCACCCTCTTCGGAGGGTTCCGCCACTCGTGTGTCACTCGCGTCCAAGCCGAGCGATGCGATCAAGCTGATCAACCACAGTCCGCCGGCATAAAGCGAGAACCGAAGGCCCAGCATGTCCCAACCGTCCCTGCCGAGCCAGAGCGCAGCCCAGGTCAAGACGATCGTCAGCAGCGCGATCTCCACCCACCGCTCACGGCGGGCCAGGATCAGCGCTGCAGCCGCCAGAGCCAACAGATAGACGCCGTGCACATCAGGAGCGCCCACATTGGAGAGGATTACAAGAGAGCCGCCCGCAACCGTGACCGCCCCCAGACCCGCCCACCCGGCGCGCGCGGCGATCCCCAATCCCGCTGCAGCAAGGGCGGCGCCGTAAGCACAAACGCTGACCGCAGTGATCTCCCACGGTGAGTTGCCCACCAATAGCGTAAGCCAGCCGAGAACCGCGGCCAGAATCGCCAGCCCGGGCCAGCGCCTCCGCTCGGCCACTAGCAGCGCGCCCGCCACCAACGCAGAGAGATAGATCCCGTGTAGGTGTGGACCGCCTTCGCTGAGCAGAGCCATGACGGTTCCGCCGAAGACCGCCACCGCCGCCAGGTAGCGCCAACCCTGACGATAGGCGAGCCAGAGACCGGTGCCGGTGAGCAGGCCGAGATAGCCCAAGCCGAAGAGCAGCGATGCCGACTCCATCTGCAGCAGCACCGGCGCCAGGTAGCCGCCCACCGCCGCCAGAGCAACGAACGACTCCGAGTTCCGGAGGAGCCCGAGAGTCGCGGCAGCGGCCACTACGATCACCATCAAGGCGAACCCGGCACCTGTGGTAAGCAAAGCGTACAGCGCAGCCGCCGCCCAGAGACTGAGATAGATCGCACTGAAACCGCCGGCGGCCAGCCACAGACCGTAGATGCGATATCCCCGGGCCCGGATCTGATCACCGGCCACCGCCGCGACGACTCCCACACCAGCACCCAAGAGGACCCGGATCGTCGGACCGATCCAGCCACGCTCGATTGCCTCCTTGACGAAGAAGCCGACGGCGAACACCAACGCCGCAACGCCTATCAAGAGTAGGCCACGACCGCCGAGCCAGAACTCGACGTCGATGGCGTCCCTCTTCTTGTCGGCCTCGGCCCCGGCCCCCACCACTTCCTGCTCAGCCGCCGGAGGAACCTCCGGTTTCGCAACCGGGGCCGGCGGTGGTGCCGTTGGCTCTGCCGCGGCCGTTTCCTCCGCTTTGGGCGGCGGAGGCGCGACCGGCGGAACGGCGGCAGCCCTCTCGTGGCGAAGCAGATCGTGTCTCAAACGCCTCAGCTCAAAATCGAGCTGCGTCGATTGCCGCTCCAGCTCTTCGAGACGCTTTACGAGATGGTCGTGTTCATTGTCGGGCATGGGGACACCGGCTCCTGTTGGGCTGAGGAAGGACTCGGTGTGTTGGGTGGGGCAATCTACGACGACCCCCCGAAGGGGAACAGAGCTAGCGCTTTTTCTTGCCGAACAATATCCGGTAGACGATGAGCAAAATGAGAGCGCCCAATACGGCCAACCCCAGCGAGCGCAGATCGAAGCCGCTCACGCGGCCCCAGCCGAAGGACGTGCCGACGTAGCCGCCGACGAGGGCGCCGGCGATGCCCAGGAGGATGGTAATCAGGCAGCCACCGGGGTCACGGCCCGGGTGGATGAGCCTGGCAATCGTTCCGGCGACAAACCCAAAGATGACCCAGGAAATGATCCCCATCTATGCTTACTCTTGGTTGACCGAGTTACGTGGGTGTCTCAGTCCTCCGTACGACTTCCGCACCGTAGCGGTTTCAGTGCTTACTCCGCTCAGCCGGAACTACTGGTCGAACGCTGGAACACGACATCAGCCAGCGCACCGCTGTCCACCAGCTCACGAAGCCGTTCGATGTCATCGCTCAGCACGCGATCGCCGGCAAGCGGCGGAACGTGCTTGCGAATGAGCTCATAACCCTCGGCGACGCCCAGGCCGGGCTTGAGTGGCTTGAGAAACTCGAGCGCCTGAGCGGCGCACAAAAGCTCCACCGCCAGTTCGTACTGCAGACAGCGCACGGCACGGCCTGCCTTGCGCGCCGCCGCCATGCTCATGGAGACGTGATCCTCCTTGCTGGCGCTCGTCGTAACAGTGTCGACGCTCGCCGGATGCGAGAGGACACGCATCTCGGTTAGCAAATCCACCGCGGTCACCTGAGCGATCGCGAGGCCCGACTCGACTCCAGGGTCCTGTGCCAGAAACGCCGGTAGTGTGGAGAGATCGGGGTTGAGCAAGCGTTCGATGCGTTGCTGGCTGATCGCGGCGAGGTCGGTGCAAGTGATCGCCAGGAAATCGAGAGCCTCGGCGATGAGCTGGGCGTGGAAGTTACCAGCACTGAGGATCTCGCCGGCAGCGGCGAAGACCAACGGATTGTCCGTCGAGCTGTTCACCTCGATCTCCAAAACGCCGCGGATGAACTTCATCACATCGCGCGCCGCACCGTGTACTTGCGGCATGCAGCGCAGCGAGTAGGCGTCCTGGACACGAGGATCGCCATGACGATGCGATTCGCGTATCTCGCTGTCCGTCAGCAACGCGCGTAGTCGGGAGGCGCTGGTCATCTGACCCGGGTGCGGCCGGTTGGCATGTACTCGCTCATCGAACGGTGTCGGCGTACCGAGCAGTCCCTCCAGCGACATCGCGCCCGCAAGTTCGGCCGTTTCCACCGCCTGCTCGGCCCGCAACAACGCAAGGATGCCCTGCCCCGTCGTCGCCTGCGTTCCGTTGATGAGTGCCAGCCCCTCCTTCTCCAGCAGCGTGACCGGCTCGAGCCCGGCGGCCTCCAGCGCCGACCGTGCGGGGACCAGCCCCCCGTCGCCGTGCACGTTTCCTTCCCCCATGAGGCACAGCGCCACGTGGGCCAGTGGCGCCAAATCGCCGCTCGCCCCAACCGACCCGAACTCCGGGATCAACGGCTCTATACCTGATCGCAACAGCGAGAGAAGCAACTCCACGACCTCATAGCGGACGCCGGAGTTGCCGCGGGCGAGCGAGTTGGCGCGTAGCAACATCACCGCACGACCCACCTCGCGATCGAGCGCCGCTCCCACACCCGTCGCGTGGCTCCTCACCAGGTTCTCCTGCATCTCCAGTCGGCTCTCGGGCGGGACGGCGATCTCGGACAACCTGCCGAACCCGGTGGTGACACCGTATACAGGCTCGCCGCTCTCTAAGACTCGCTCCACGACCTGGCGCGAGGCGTCGATCGCGCGCCGGGCATCGGCAGACACGGTGACATCCGTCTCCAGCCCGTTGGCAACGCGTTCCACGTCTTCAAGGGTCAGGCTGTGGCCATCGATCTCCAGCATCTCACGACCTCCGTACTCAAGTCAGGGATCCCCGGGATAATAGGAGCGCGATCCTTAGATCACTAGCTGCTCGGCCGCCGAGAAGGCGCGACCCCTGATCAGCAGCGTGGAGATCACCGCAGAGAGTCCCGACGCCGAAACGATCATGGCGACGACGACAAACTGGTAGATCGCCGCGTAGACGGGATCGCTGCCCGCCAGGACCATCCCGGCCATCAAGCCGGGAATCCAAACGATGCCCAGGGCTCTGAGCGTATCGATCCGCGGGATCATGGCGGCGCTGACCGAAGCCTCCACATGCGGTGCCACGACCTTGTTGGGAGCCGCCCCCAACGCCAGGCCCGCCTCGATCAGCCCCACGTTCGCCGCCAGCTCCGAGCGGAAGCGCTCGAGTGCCAGGGCCACCGAGTTCATCGCCGACGCGATGATCATGCTACCTACCGGAATGAGCGACGCCATGCGCGGGTCGATGACACCCAGCACGGTCATCAGAGCTATGACGACACCGGCGCCGCCGGCGATACCATAGAAGGAGACGAGGAACGCCCCCGAGATGCCCTGTGCCCTGCGTGCCGAGGTCGCTGCCGCGGCGAGCATCATAAAAAGGAGAACGAAGACACTGGTCCACGAGGGGCCCCGAAACACGAGGACCAATATCGATCCCACCGCGACGATCTGAACGAACCCGCGCACCAGCGCCACGGCGGTCTCGCGCTCCAGGTGGATCTCGTAGCGGCGCGCTATATAGACGATGGCCAGCGCCAAGACCGCGCTGATTACCGCCTGCGCGACTCCCAGCTGCAACGTGTCGACAAAGAAACTTGACAGCATTCGCCAGCTCCGTGTAATCGGTCAGCGACTCACCACCCGGCCGGCCTCCAACAGAATCGTGCGCCCGGCCATCCGCGTCGCTTGATCGCGATCGTGCGTCACGATCACGCACGTGAGCCCCTGAGATTTGATGATGCGGCAGATCAGCTCCTCCACGCCCAGTTGGGCGGCCTCGTCCAACGCCGAGGTCGGCTCGTCCAGGAGAAGTACCTCGGGGTGATTAGCCAGGGTGCGCGCTAACGAGACTCGCTGCGCCTCGCCACCCGACAGCCGGCGCACATCGCGTTCCGCGTAGCCGGGAAGCCCGACGCTATCCAGCAACTCCGCGATCGATTCTTCCGCCAGCTCTTCGTCGTGTGCCCCCGGACCGTAAGCCAGATTCTTCGCCACCGTCCCCGGGAAGAGGAAAGGCCTCTGCAACAGCATTCCCAACCGTCGCCGAAGTTCACGCGGTGGTATCTCCCGGTAGTCGCGGTCGTCCAGGTAGACTGTACCGCCGGTCGGCTCGTCGAGCCGGTTGAGCAGGCGCAGCAGCGAAGATTTCCCCGAGCCGCTAGGTCCAGTAACGGCAACGACTTCGCCGCGTCGGACTTCGATCGAGACCTCGTCGATCAAGGCCCGCCCCTCGACCACGCGGGTCAATCGCTCCGTTCGCAGGACCGCCGAGTTCAGCCGGTCTGGTTCGTCGCTCATCGCACCCTCTCTGCGCCTTTGCACTGTGCCACGATGCGAAACTACCGATTAGGCGCGGACCGCCGAAAGTAGCCCTCCCTGCTTGACAGTGGGGCGTCCCCGGGTATCATAGGCGCGAGAGTGAGAGGAGTCACACCGTCCATTCCCCCGGGATGGACGTTTCCGTTTGGGAGTGCGCCGACCGAGGATGTTGATTTACCCTGCAATCGATCTTCTGGACGGTCGTTGTGTGCGGCTGCGGCAGGGCCGCTTCGACGAGGCGACCGTGCACTCCGACGACCCACTTTCCGTGGCGCGGGGTTGGGTCGACCAGGGTGCCGAAGCACTCCATATAGTCGACCTGGACGGCGCGCGTCTGGGCAAGGTAAAGAACCTCGAATGGATCTACCGCATCCGCGAGCGCGTGGGGGCACGAATACAGGTGGCCGGAGGCGTGCGAACGTTCTCCGTCGCCAACCGTCTACTCGGAGCGGGGATCGACCGCATCGTCCTCGGTACCGCGGCGGTGGAGGAACCACGGCTCATCTACAAGCTGCTGGAGCACTTCGGGCCCGACCAGGTGGCGGCTGCCCTGGACCTGAGAGACGAGCGCCTCGTGATTCAGGGTCGGGTGACGGAAGCGACGCCGCACCTCGAGGATGTGCTCACCAACCTCAGCACGATCGGTCTGCGTTGGATCGTTTGCACCGACGTGATGCGTGACGGCACGCTGATCGGCCCTAACCTCGACTTCGCGCGACGGATTATCTCCGAGAGTTTTCTGGTGATTCTCGGCGGCGGCGTGGCGACAGCCGATGACGTGGTGACGATTCGGCGGACGGGAGCCGCCGGGTGTATCGTCGGTACTGCCCTATATGGAGGGATGTTGTTGCTCCCCGAGGCCATCGAAGCGGGCCGCGCGATCTAGCGGGGCCACGCCAGCGCCTGACGCAACGAGCCCCGCGGTGCGAGCAGTCACCGCGGGGCTCATCTCCGCCGAAAAAGTCAGTGTGCGGCTCGTCGGCATTACTCCTCGAGCGGAAGATCGCTGCTCCACATGTGCGCGTAGATCTTCCACGAGCCGTCGTCCGCCAACTTCGAGAGCACGATGTACTTGCCTTCCTCCTGATCGGTCCCGGCTTCCGCCTCATAGCTGACAGCGTATGTGCCGATCGAGTAGGCGAGATCGCCAACGCCGCCGTACTCGGTCGTGTTTATCGTGATCGTCCGGGCGGTCGTGTTTTCGAAGGTTGTAACGAAGGCCTGCTCCATCGCTTGGCGACCGCGGGCCGTCGGCTCGTTCGGCGCCATGCGCAGCGCGTCCTCGGTGTACATGGCCGCAAGGGTAGCCGCGTCACCTGCCTGGAAGGCCTCGGTCCAGTTGGCGTTTACTTCCGCGATGGCCTCTCCCAAGGCCTCCATGTCGACGGTCATCGCCATTTCCATGGTCTGGGCCCCCTCTTCGCCTGCCTGCTCGGCGCAGGCTACCAGGCCCAAACATGGCACGAGCACCAGAACCAGGACGGTTTTGGCAATCTTCATGACGCCCCTCCTGCTGGGTGTGAGGTGCTGGTTACCGCTGGCTCTCCAGTCCGGATGTGTGTTGGGATGACGCATCTAGGATAGCAGTACAACGGCAGACGGGCAACGACGGCGTCTAGACCCGGGGTGCCCCTCACCGTACCCTGTCGATTCGACGGCTCTTGGCGAAGGAGAGATGTTGCAGAACGAGGAAAGACCGATCTGGGCCAAGTGGGAGCTCAGAGACGACGGCGGCCTCGACGTGGTCGCGACCTACGGCGAGGGCGGCAGCTACGTCTCGCGTGAGCTTTCGTTCTACAGCCTCGAGGATGCGGTCGAGACGCTAGGTCCCAGCTTCGCAGATGTGGTGGCGCGAGTCAGGGAGGCGGGCGGCAAAGCCGGCCGCTGGCGACCCTGAGTCGAGTTGGAGGTCAGGCCTCGACGTAGCCGGCCATCACGCGCTCGACCACACGCGGGTTGAAGGGGTAGACCGCCGCGGCCGCCGCCAGGTCTCGCGAGTACCCCTCCTGCTGGCCCATCTCGCGGTGGACATCGGCGCGGCTGACGAGGACGTCGGACGGGAGGTGGCCTCTGGAGATCGCTTCGCCGAAGGCGGCGACCGCTTCCTCGCGACGACCGGCCTGGGCGTAGGCGTGGCCCAGAATCGACGCGACGTGGAATCGCTTTTCGCCCAGCACCAACGCCCTTTCCAACCGGGTGATGGCGTCATCCAGATGGCCGAGAGCCAGGGCGCTCACCCCCGCCTCCAGATAGAAGTCGGCATCCAGCCCCTCGGGGTGATCGCGCACGATCTCCTCCAGCAAGGCCTCCGCCTCCTCGATGTCGCCCAACCAGCGCTTCAGGATAGCCTGCTGGAATAGCAGCTTGGGGTGTCGGGCACCCGTCGCCAGCCGCCGCTCGAGGGTCACGCTTGCATCCGCAGCTTCCATCGTCACCAGGGCGGCCGCCAACTCCCGATTGGCCGGATCGGCGCACATCTCGAACGGCAGGTGTACCAGCGGCAGCAACGACAGTTGGCGCTCGTAGCGGAATCGCGCTTCCGGATTCGCACCGCCGTGGAGCCAATCGATGTTTCGGCCGCGCTCGGCCGCCAGCGCTATGGCGGCCTCTCGGAACGCCGGGGCTCTCCCCTGGAAGTGGTCGGCCGCGATCTCCAGCAGCTCGCCCGACACCGGCACCCGCTCGTCAAGAACCAGACAGGTCAGCGCCGCGCCCCTCACCGTTCCGCTCGGATAGCTCGCCAGGTTCCTTAGCAGCGGAAGAGCGCCCCGTATCACCGCCAGCGCCCCGTCCAAATAGGCGAGCAGATTGGCACCCGCTTCTTCGTAGGCACGCTCACCGTCGCACAGGGTGAGCGGCCAAATCAACTTCAAGTACAGATCAGACTTCTGGCCCAAGTGTTCTTCGGGGTGCAGGGTCGCGTAGTGAGCGGCACACTGTTCCGCCAGGAGCGGCACGACTACGTCGACACGGTCGGAAAGACCGTTATTCTGCAACTCGGCCCAGGGCCCTTCACCGAAGGCGCTTATCCCTAAGCAGGCGGCAAGCCCGAAAAGCTCCAGCGCGTGCCGGTCGCTGGCCGGACTGTAAGGCAAGTGTGGCGGCAGTTGCTGTGGGAGCTTGGGATCGCGCAGCGTTGCGAGGATCGCATTCTCAAGCGGTAGCCGGTACGACGAACCGTCGGCAGCGAGAGCAGAACAGACGATCCCGTCCTCGTGCTGGACCCGCACCTCGGGAGTGAACGCCCGCCAGCAGGTGTGGACCAGCTCACCCAGGTGGGCCGCCGCGCCGGAGACGAAAATCTTCTCGCTCTCCGTCAGGACACTGCGACCCCTCATGCCGCGGCAAAGAGCGTCAAGTATCCCCACCGACGGCCAGCCGCTGTCGGGGATCAGCGCCGGGTACGGCCCGAACATCCAGCGCAACTCGCCCCTGAAGACTCCGGCGACCTCCTGGACCTCCGGCTGAATCATATTTGTACGTCCTCCGGCCGGACTTACCGATATCGTTTGGCGGGAGCCGATAGCGAATTTCAGATTTTGGCGGGCCAGTAATTATAGGCGCCGGCGCCGTTCCCGCTAGACCCGGGAAATCGAGCTGGGGCTAACCGAAAACCTGCGTCAGCGCATGGACCACGGGGGTTATCGCATCGGGCCGCGGGATCACTATTTCGGCGGCGTTCAGCCGGTCGTTCACACCCAACAGGAACGACTCGGACCCGCGCGGCACGAAGGCCTGCACGACCAACCAATCGCCTGGCGGACCCGCCTTGAAAGCCCCCGCATCCACCCGCGACATCTTAAGTCCGATGATCTCGGTGTCGAACGTTAGGGATTCGACCTTAGTGGTCGGCGGCGGCAGCGGCGTCGGCGAGCCCGTGGATTTGCCGGCCAGTACCCGCAGCATGGCGGTGTAGTCCACGTCGAGAGAGCGGTGGAGGGTCAGCGTGTTGCGGTTCAGGTTGACAACAAAATGGAAGCGCGACCAGCCTTCACCATAGGAGAAGATGGCCTGCCAGCGGCGACGCATGGGGTCCCCGCCTGGCTCCGCCTCCGCACGAAAACGCAGCGGGCGGGGCGCTGCCTGGACCGGGAACGGCTGCTGACCAAAACTTGCCCTGCCAGCCTCGCGTCGCTGCATGGCCGGAGACCTCCTTGTATTAGAGGGAATTCGCGATCTTCTACGCAACTGATATTTATAGCGTGCCACGCCGCGGACCGCAAATTTCCGGCCGCGACCGAGGGCCGGTTGCGCCAGGCCCGCGGGTGCTGTAAATCGTGCGGTCCCCATACCATGCGCCAGATGGCCCACATCGCAGGCCTGGATGTCGCCGCCGGCGCCGAGCCCACCTGATGGGCTGCTGCAGCAGCCGAGGACCGTTCGATGGAAGCGAATCAGAGTAGGCACCCTGCAGCCTCGTTGCGCGAGAGACTGACCGCCCGACCCGTTCTCGAGCCCCTACTTTTCGTCGGCTTGGCCGTCGTCTACTCGTGGGTGATTCGGGGGACACACAACGACTGGCTGCGGATCCCCTTTCTGGTCGTCATCGTTCTAATCCCGTTCGCTTCCAACATCTTGCACCGGGACAGTCTGCGCAGTCTCGGCCTGCGCTTCGACAACCTCTGGGTCTCGGCCCGCGAGGTAGGGCTGGCGACTCTGATCGGAGCAGTCGTTATCCTCGCGGTGGGGACACTCACCGGTGGCCCCCACTTCCGCGGCCGCATGGTCCAGTCGTTCCTCGTCTACCCGTTCTGGGGGCTGATCCAGCAGTATGCTATGCAGTCGTTCACCTATCGCCGACTGCGGGGAGGAATCGCCCATACCGGCCTCGCGGCTGCCCTCGCGGCCGCACTCTTCGCCTCCGTTCACTGGCCCAACTGGCCGCTGGCCCTCGTGACCCTGCTGGGGGGCTACGTCTGGTGCCGGCTTTTCGAGCGCCACCCAAACCTCATCACTCTGGCGCTCTCACACGGTTGGCTCGCCGTGCTGCTCCGCTATTCCTGGCCCGTCGACTGGCTGCGCAACCTGCGAATCGGGCCGAGCTACTGGGAGTGGGGAATGTAGGAGGCGAGGTAGGGAGGTCAGAGCAATTGAGCAGTTGAACATTAGAGCATTCGAGGTTGGAAGTTGACTTCCAACCTCGAATGCTCAATCGCTCAATTATTCACCTGCTCTGATTTCCCTACTTGCCAAAGTGCGGGTTCTGGATGATCCCCAGCAGGTTACCGAAGGGATCGATCACCGACGCCACCAGAATACCCTCGCCGACATCCTGGATCTCGCTGTGCACCGGCGCGCCCAACTCCTCCAACCTGGTCATCACGGCCTCGATGTCCTGAACGCCCCAGTATGCCAGCGTGCCCCCAGCGCCCAGCGCCGCCTCCTCCTCTACCGGGTGCAGGCCGAGCTCGAACCCGCCAACGTTAAAGCCCACGTAGAACGGCTCATCGAAGTACGGCCCAAATCCCAAAACCTGGCTGTACCACTCTTTCGCCTGCTCGAGGTCGTCGACCTCGTAGGCCACTGTCCTCAGCCCAAGAAACATCATGCCCTCTCCGGGTTCTCTGATTACGACCAGCTCGCCTTACACCATATCCCTCTCAGCGGACTCCAGGCCACTGCCTCCTCAACTCTCACACACTAGCTCCTCTCAGCGACGCCGGGAAGCATGCGAATCGGAGCTGGAGGCTTGACCGTCCCTTGACTTGCCGTGGGCATTCTTGCGCCGTCTGGAGTGAGACATGGATATCAAAAGGTGCGCTCGTGAGCTGAGGAGAAGACGATGAAGCTTCGCGTCCGGATCGCCACGGCTGTCCTCATACTCGCCGTTTCCAGCTTATCCGGTGTATCGGTTGGCTGTTATGGTGCACTCTGTGCACTAGTCGGTGACGATGCCCCCGGCCAGTGCAGTGATTGCTTGACCAAGTTTGAGAGTTGCGGTGCCTTGATCGACCCCCCGTGCTGTGACCATCTGCGATGCAAGCGCGCCCCAGTAAGCGGGGTCTCGAGGTGCATGGGGGGATGGGATTAGTGGACCCGGTCCCCGCAGACCGCCACCCTTTGGCGTCGCGGGACTGCGGGTAGAGCGCCCAGGCGCCTTTCGGCCACGAGAGCGGCTCGTCCGTTCACTGAGCCGCCCCCGGGTGGGCCCGGGGTGAGATTGATTATCAATACCATTGCGCCAGACCCCGCTCATTGCTTTATTCCACCCTCACGACAACCAAACCCGCGCACGATTGCGTTACTGCAGGAGGACGGTCATGCCCCACGAACTTCCATCACTCCCGTACGACTTCGCCGCCCTGGAGCCGCACGTCGATGAGACCACGATGCGGATCCATCACGGGAAGCACCACGCCGGCTATGTGAGCAAGCTGAACGCGGCGTTGGAGAAGCACCCGCAGTTGGCAGATTGGCCGGTGGAGAAACTGCTGGCCCAGCTGAGCGAGCTGCCGGAGGACATCCGGACGGCGGTGCGCAACAACGGCGGCGGCCACGCGAACCACACGCTGTTCTGGTCGATCATGAGCCCGAACGGCGGTGGTGAGGCGAGCGGCGACCTCGAGAAGGCGATCAAGGACGCGTTCGGCGACTTCGCCGGCTTCAAAGGACAGCTGAGCGACGCGGCGACCGGCCGCTTCGGCAGCGGCTGGGGTTGGCTGTCGGTCGAGTCGGGTGGGAAGCTCGTTGTCGAGAGCACGCCGAACCAGGACAGCCCGCTCCTCGAGGGTCGCACACCGATTCTCGGTGTCGACGTCTGGGAGCACGCTTACTACCTGAAGTATCAGAACCGGCGTCCCGAGTACATCGAAGCCTGGTGGAGCACGATCAACTGGGACGAGGTCGCACGGCGTTACGCGGCGGCGCTTCGGTAGTCGGAGGTCGGTGGTCGGTAGTCGGTGTCGGGCAGTGCTGCAGTACGGTGGCCGCAGTGCCCGGCACGAACCGACTACTGACTACTGACTACGGACCACCCTCTCCTCCAGCGTAGACCTCCGCAAACAGCTGCGCAAACTCCTCGAACGTCGTGGCCGTCGTGTTCTCCGGCGACCGCTCTTCTGTGGCGACCACCAGTCCGTCGTTGATGCCGCGATACAAACCCAGCATCGTAGAGGTGCCGCTCGCGCTGATGCCCATCCCAAGGAGTGCCCGTTCCATGTCCTCGAATGAAAACTGGACGTACTCGAGGCCGGGCTTGCCGATCGCGGCGCCGAGCACGCGGGCGGCTTCATTCATCGTCATGTCACGAGGGCCGAGTAGTTCGCGCGTGCATTTGTCGGAGAAGTCCTTCTGCAGCAATCGCTCGGCGGCGTACTCGCCGACGTCCTTCGTGGCGATTAGCGGACAGGGGACATCGCCCTGCATCGGCAGGCCGACCACCCCCATCCGGCGAATCACGTCTATCTGCATGAAGAAATTCTCCATGAAAAAACCGGCACGGAGATTCAGGACGTTAATCCCATCGAGTCGGTTGAGGCGATCCTCCTCCCGGCGCAGACCGGCGATGGGACCGGTCCCTTCAGTGTGTTGCGCGCCGATGCTGCTGAGAAAGACGACGTAGTTTACGCCGGCCTCATGCACAGCCGCCGCCAGCGATTCGCCAACCGCACGCTGCCAGGCAGGGAAATCGGGTACTTCGAAACGCGGCGGAATCATGCAGTAGACACCGACCGCACCCGAAAAGGCGATGCTCATGGTTTGGGCCTCGTCTAATGAGCCCACGAACGGCTGAGCCCCCTTTTCCACCAGCGGACGGAGACGGCCCTCACTGCGCCCGACAACCTGTACGTCCGCCCCCGCGGCCAGCAGAGCCTCGGCGACCACGCGACCGGTCTTCCCGGTAGCTCCTGTTACCACGTACATGTTGGTCCTTTCTGGAGGTGGAAGGAGGTGTGTCGAGAGGGTTAAACGTGTCGCGGCACAGAGCCACCCGTCAAGACGCGGCGCCGCCCCCCCCCGACGCCCGCCGTTCGGCGCTATCTTGCCCCGACTCGTCCCCGACAAGCAGCGATTCACCGCACGACAGTTGCCGGGACGAGCGCAGCGATCCTAGTATGGCATCGTGTGCCGGGGTCCCTGCCGGGACCTCCGAAAAACCCGAGCTCGGAGCGAATCGAAACGCAAAACCTTCTCGGCCGCCGTCTAGTTTTCCTGATCTTCGGTGTCTGGACCCTGCTGGGCGTTCTCATCGCCGGCGAGGTCGTGGTCGTCTACCGCCTCTCAGGCCGGGAGTTCCCGGTCGGCGAGGCGCTGATCTGGTACCTGGCGTGGACCTACACCTGGGCGCTGTTCACGCCGGTCATCCTGTGGCTGCGGCGACGTTTCCCCTTCCAGTCAGGGCGCTGGCTCTCCACGCTCGCTCTACACATCGTTGCGAGCCTGCTGATCGCCTGGATCGGCGCCCTGGCCTTCAACCTCGCAGGTCAGGTGCTCGGCCAAATCGAAGGCGGCATGGCAGTCCTACTTCGAGAGTCGCTGGAAATGTTCGTGGCCTTCCTGCACTTCGATCCACTCTTCTATTGGATTATCATCGGCCTCGCTTATCTGCTCGAGCATTACCAAACCAGCCGCGCGCGGGAGCTGAGAGCATCGCAGCTCGAGACCCAGCTGGCGGAGGCCCGACTTCAGGCCCTCGAATCACAACTTCACCCGCACTTTCTTTTCAATGCGCTGAATACTATCGCCGTCCTGGTCCGCACTGAGCGGAGCGCTCAAGCCGTGCGGGTGGTCACCGGTCTCGGAGAGCTGCTTCGTCGGGCGCTGGATGGTGCGGGCGCCCAAGTGGTCCCGCTGAAGCAGGAAATCGAGTTCATCCGCCGCTATCTCGAGATCGAACAGATCCGCTTCGGCGAACGACTGCAGGTCGAATTACACATCGAGCCCAGTGCGCAGGATGCCCAGGTCCCCTACCTCATCCTGCAACCGCTGGTGGAGAACGCGATCCAACACGGCATCGCCTCACGAACCGGGGCCGGCAAACTGAGAATCGACGCCAGCCGCGATGATGGCCGGCTACGTCTCTCGGTCCGAGACGATGGGCCCGGCCTATCGGAGGAAGCGGAGGGCACGCCCGGGAACGGCGTCGGCCTCTCGACCACCAAAGAACGACTCGAACGGCTCTACGGCGACGACCATTCATTCGTGATCGAGAACGCCGCCGACGGTGGCGTCATCGCCAGCCTCGATTTGCCCTTCAGCCTCGCAGCCGACGAGCTGGGTGGCGAGGATTGACGGATGGAAAAGATCCGAGCGCTGATCGTTGACGACGAACCGTTCGCCCGGGAAGGGATCCGCGTGTTGCTGCGCGACGACCCGGACATCGAGGTCATCGGCGAGTGCGCCGACGGGCGCGAGGCCGTCGAGGCAATTCGTGATAGCGAACCCGACCTCGTATTCCTGGACGTGCAGATGCCCGGGCTGGACGGGTTCGGCGTGATCGACGAGATAGGGACGCAGGCGATGCCCGTGGTGATCTTCGTGACCGCCTACGATCAGTACGCGCTGCGTGCGTTCGACGTGGCGGCCCTCGACTACTTGCTCAAACCATACGACGACGAACGCTTCACTTCGGCGCTCGAGCGTGCCAAATCGCAGGTCCGCCGCGGGGCGGCCGGCGAGCTCGGCCGCAAGCTCGTCGCGCTTCTCGAGAGCCAGCAGGCTGGACCGGACCGTTCACCCACAACTACCGGAGACCACCTGCGACGCGTGATGCTCAAGACGGGCGGCCGCGTGATCTTCCTTAAGGTGGAGGAGATCGACTGGATCGAGGCGGAGGGTGATTACGTTCGCTTGCACGTCGGCGCCGACACCCACCTGCTGCGCGACACGATGAAGCGCCTGGAGGCGCAGCTCGACCCGACGAAGTTCGTGCGCACACACAGGTCGACGATCGTTAACCTCGACCGTATCAAGGAACTACACCCCTACTTTCACGGAGACTACGTCATTCTTCTCAAAGACGGCACCGAGCTCAAACTGAGCCGCAGCCGCCGCCGGGCGCTGGAGGAGCGGCTCGGCTGGCCACTCTAGATATATTTGTGATGATCATGCAACCAAACCGGTATGGACCTAGCGCAGAACTGAAGCGCGGCCGCGTTTCCCCGCGAAAGTGGGGCCGGTCGGCTGTATTCCTGTTGACGATCGTCACCGCCTGCGGCAGCGAAACGGCGACAGAGCCCTGGGACGGAGTGGGGGTCCTCGGCGAGTACATCATGTTCGAGGATTGGAGGCGGGCATACGAGCTACACCTGCCACCCGACTACGACGCGTCCCGACCGACTCCTCTCTTGATCATGTTCCACGGAGCCGGCGACACCGGTCCCAGCTTCCATTCCTGGAGCGACATGGACTCCTATGCGGACGAGGCGGGGTTCATCACGGTCTGGCCGAACGGCACACCCACTCGACCGTGCACCGATGACATACCGGTGGAAGAGTGCATCCCGGAGCCTCCCTATTTCTGGCTGCCCGAGGACCTCGGGTTCACACGCGAGCTGATCGCCCACCTCAAAGACGGCCTGGCAATTGACGAGCGCCGTATCTACGCCGCCGGGATGTCGATGGGTGCGCTGTTCACGTATGACGTCGCCTGCCAGATAGAGGATGTATTCGCAGCCGCTGCCCCGGTGGCGGCGTTGCCCCGTCCTTCGACCGCTAGCTTCTGCTTCCTTTCAATTCCCATGCCCATACTCATCACTCACGGTACCCAGGATGAGCAGTTCGATTGGGCGGGCCTAGGCGGGTACCTGTCGATGGATGAGACCCTCGCCATGTGGACGGAGCTCAATGGCTGCGCCGGTAACCCGACGGTCGATTGGTTCCCGGATATCGAAGATGAAGGGACGCAGGCGTGGAACGAAGTATACGATAACTGTGATGGCGACGCCGAGGTCAGACTGATCGGTATCGAAGGCGGTGGTCACACGTGGCCGGGCGTAGAGTTCCCGCCCGACTTCGGGCCCTCCAACCTGGACATCTCGGTAAACGCAGAGATGATCGAGTTCTTCTCGCAGCACTCCAGATAGATGAACGCGCACTGGAGGCGGCGTCGACTAACCGCCTTGTTGCTGATTTCCGCCATGGCGTGTGGTGGCGATCCCACCGGGCCTGCAGACGGTGAGGGCGTCCTGGGCGAGTGGGTGGCATACCAGGGCCTGGAGCGTCGCTACGAACTGCATCTGCCTCCTTCCTACGATCCGATCGAGCCGACGCCGCTACTGGTCCTATTCCACGGCGCCACCGACACGGGAGCCGGGTTCCAATCACGCATCGGCCTCGATCCCACAGCCGACGACGCCGGGCTTATAACCGTATACCCGAGCGCGGTCGACGGCCTCTGGTGGAGCTCGACCGATGTCGGTTTCACACGGACGCTCATCGCGCACCTCGAGGAGCACCTCGCAATCGACGCCAGCCGCATCTACGCCGCCGGTTTCTCGCGGGGAGCCAGTCTTACCTTTTCCCTCGCCTGCCGGCTCGCCTCCCAGCTGGCGGCCGTGGCTACGGTGGGAGCGACGCTGGAGTCGCAGGCCGCCGCATCGTGCACTCCCTCCCGCCCTATCCCCGTCCTCCTGGTTCACGGCACCGAAGACACCGCCTTTCCTTGGGACGGCTCCTACGGCAACAGCCAAGTGATGTCGATGCCATTGACCTTGGCCGTCTGGGCAGAGATCAACGGGTGTTCCGGCGACCCACTGGTCGAGTGGCTCCCAGACGGCTGGGAGGACGGCACACAGGTTTGGACCGAAGATTATCCGGACTGTGCCGCAGCTGCCGAGCTCAAGCTCTATGGGATCGAGGGCGGCGGCCACACATGGCCGAGCGCGCCAGGCCCCTTCCCTGACTGGGCCGGTGCCATCAGCCGGGAGATCGGTAGCGCCGAGGTCGTGGAGTTCCTTACCCGGCACTCGCTGGGCGGGTGATCGCGGCAGACTACCTGGTCGCGTCCATCGCGACGCATCGGTTCATCCCGACCTCGCGACTCTTCGTCAGCCTATACTCCAGTCTATCGACAGATCGTACGCCCCTGGCGCTTGGGAGGGTAACGTAGGGTAGGCGTGCCACGGCGCGTCCGGCGCCGGGTCCGGAGCGATAACGCGCCCCTTGCGTTACGCCGACACGACGAGGAAGAGGGGCCGGTTCGGTGAGAGGCCCCCGCCTGGCGACCACGATGGAGAGGGAGCAGTTCAGGCCCCCTGCGCTGCTTCCTCTCTGTCCTCGATTACGTGGACAACTGTGTGGCGGCGCCTGCATGGGCAGCAGGTAGGTTTAGTCCCTCCACTCCGGCTTGGTGGATTCCGACTTCCGGCACCGGGTCAGCCGCCACACTCCTTCCCGGCTCCTAACGCTCGACGACCGTAGCCATTACCGGAGCACCCTCCGACAGCCGTTCCAGCCCACCGACGACGACCTGCTCTCCGGCGTCGACACCGCTGAGGATCTCAACGAAGCCGGGGATCCTGACGCCGAGCTCGACCTGGCGACGCGACGCCGCACCCTCCGCGACGACCCAGACGAAGTCCGCACCTGAGAGCGGAAGGATGGCGTCCTCGGGCACGAGCACGGCGTCCGGTCTAACATCGGTAGCCAGCCGGACCTCGATGAACATCCCAGCCTTGAGGTCACGCCCGGGATTGCGGACCCCCGCCTTTACCGCGATGGTGCGGCCGGGAAGCGCCACGACAGGATCGACGAAGTCAACCACTCCGGTGTACTCCACGTCTGGCAACGCCGCCACGCGGAACGTCACCTCCTGACCCAGCCGCAGGCGCTGGGCGTAGCGCTCCGGTATCTGGAAGACCGCACGCTGCGGATCGACGGTCTGTAGGGTGACCAGTCGCGTCGACGAAGTGACGTAGTCACCCAAGCTCATCAACCGCGCGCCGACCACTCCTGAGAACGGCGCGCGAACCACCGTCCTATCGAGCCGCACCTGCTGTAGATCGAGTTGCGCCTGGGTGCTCCTGGCGTTCGCCTCGGCCGACTCGAGGTCGGCCTCCGACGACGCGTTCTGCTCTATGAGCCGGCGAGTACGCTCCAAGGCCTGGAGGGCCCGGTCGCGCTCCGCTTCCAGGCGAGCGACCTGGGCCCGCAACTCCGCATCGTCGATCTTGAACAGCGGTGCTCCGCGCGCGACTTCACCGCCCTCACGCATGTATATCTCCACCAGCCGTCCATCGACCTCAGGCCGCAACTCGATGGACTGGAGCGCCTCGATCTGCCCCGTCGCGACGATCGCGTCCACTACCGTGTCCAAGCCCGCCACCGCGACCTCGACCGGCAGTGCCATCGACTGGCCATCCCCAGCTCCGGGCCCACCGCCGCTGTTCGACTCCGCACTCGAGCAGGCCGCCAACGCGGCCGCTACGATCACACACAGGGGTATCGATCTCACCGTCAGTATCCTCTATCCGTGAATAACCTTCGTCCCAAGATCGCCTCTAATCCGACCAGCGCCAGACGGGTCGAATAACGCGCCTGCACGAGCCCCGCCTCGGCCTCCGACAGCGAGACCTGAGCCGTCACCAGATCCAAGATGGTCGTGGCACCCGCACGGTAGCGGGTCTCCTGCACGTCCAGGTTCTCCTGTGCCACGATCACCGCCTGCCTGGCCAGCTCGGCGCTCGCGCGTGCCGTGACGTACGCCTGATACGCTTCTATCACGTCACGCCGTACGGCCAGCTCTACGTCGCGGCGCACCGCCTCTGCGATGTCACTGTTCGCCCTCGCCCGGGAGAGCGCGATCTCGCGCTGTCCGTCGTTCCAAATCGGTAGGCTTATTCGAAAGCCCCAGGCTGTCCTCGATGTGGCATTGGGAAAGAACCCCTCATCGAACGCCTGCCACGACGCAAACAGGTCGACCTGCGGCAGGTACACCCCGTAGGCGGCCTTAGCCGCAGCTTTCGCCACCCGCTCCTCTGCCAGGGCGATGCGGTACTCCGGGCCCTGAGCCAGCGCCTCTACGAGCACGCTGTCCTCGCTGACCGGCAGCTCGGGCGCCGGCAGAGTATCGAACGAGACCGCATTCACCGGTCCCGGCACCCCGACGCGCCGGCCCAGCTGAACCTGCGCGACCCGCAGGCTCGCCTGCTGGCGCAACAGCTCGACACTGGCGCGGGTGAGTTCGAGCAAGAGCTGCAGCGAGTCGGTCTGTACCGCGGCCCCGGAGACGACCCGTGCCCGGGCCACAGCCAGCTGCTCCCTGGCCCGGCGTACCCGCTCGCTAGCCACACGAACCAGCTCGCGCTCGGCGATCACGTTATTGAAGTCCGCCTCCGTGAGGAACGCGGTGTTGAAACGCGCCTGCACCTCGCTGGCCTCCGCGCTCGCCATCTCGGCACGCGCTCTCTGTAGCTCGAAGAACTTCGCGCCGCCCCGGAACAGATTGTAGCTCACACTGACACGCGCATCGACTATCTGATCCGCCAGGCCGCCCGTTCCGAGATTGAAGAACGGCTCCGACGCCTTCGTCAAAGACGTCGAGATCGACACGGAGGGCAGGACGAAGACCGCGTAGGCCGAGCGTCTTACCCAACTCGCGCTGCCGATCTGGCCCAGGGCGGCCACGTAGTTCGGGTCGAGCCGTGCCGCGGCACGCAACGCCTCCTCGAGCGTAACCTGCGGCATCGTGTCGGCTGCGGCCGGCGGACCCTGTGTTACCGACCCAACCTGCGGTGCCGGGCCAACCGTGGAAACCTGGAGTAAGGCGATCAGCGCCAGGATCATCTTGCTTCTACCGTTTCTAGCGTGGGTGCGCGCCGCGCCACACGCTCCTTGATCGAGTCGAGGAGCACGTACACGACCGGCACGAGGAACAGGGTTAGAACCGTGGAGAAGATCAACCCTCCCAGGATGGCGTAGCCCAGCGGCCGGCGGCTGGCCGACCCTGCACCCAGACCCAGAGCGATGGGCATGGCCCCGAAGACGGTCGCCGTCGCGGTCATCAGGATAGGACGCAGACGGATACGACCCGACTCGAGCATCGCCTCAACCGAACTCAGCCCTTTGCGCTTGAGCTGGTTGGCGTACTCCACCAAGAGGATCGAGTTCTTACTCACCAAGCCGATCAGCAGGATCATCCCGATCTGGCTGTAGAGGTTGAGCGTCGAGCCGGCTACCAGCAGCGCCAGCAGCGCACCAGTCACGGCCAGAGGCACAGACAGCAGCACGGTGAACGGGTGGATCAGCGACTCGAACTGCGCCGCCAGCACCATGTAGACAGCCACCAGAGCCAGAACGAAGGCGAAATACAGCGCGTTACCGCTCTCCTCCAGCTCACGCGACTCGCCCGCCAGGGCCACGCTGCTGCCCGGCGGAAGCACCTCCGCCGACGCCACCGCCAGCGAGTCGAGCGCCTCGCCCAGCGCGAACCCGGGCACCAGGTTCCCCGTCAGGGTAAAGGACCGAACGCGGTTGAAGTGGTTGAGCTGGCGCGGCCCGACGCCCTCGTCGACCCGGGTCACCGCATCGAGCTGCACCAATGCACCGTCGCGCCCGCGTACGTAGAGTCCCGCCATCTGGCCGGGCGTGGCGCGGTCCTGTGGCTCGAGCTGAACGATCACGTCGTACAGCTTATTGGCACGAGTGAACGTGCTGACTCGCCGCCCACCCAGCAGTGTCTGCAACGACGCCGAGACATCACGAATCTGCACACCGAGGTCCTCGGCCCGGTCACGGTCATAGCTCACCGTCAGCTCCGGTTTGTTGACCCGGAGGTTCGTGTCGATGTTGACCAGCCCGTTGATACCGCGAGCTCGCGCCACAAACCTGTCCATGCCCACAGCCAACGAATCGAAGTCGGGGTGACGAACGACGTATTGGACCGGGCTGCCGAAGCCGAAGGCTGGCGGGTTGCTGGCGAAAGCGAGGATACCGGGTACGGCAAAGAACTGGGGCTGGATCTCGCCGATGATCTCCTGGACCGAGCGATCCCGCTCCGACCAGTCAGTCAGCCGCACAAACATGATGCCGTTGCTGACGCGCCCGCCGAAGCCGATGATGCTGAAGTACGAGTCGACGCCGTCGGTCCGCGCCAGTACTTCCTCCAGGCGGCGCTGGTAGGAATCGGTGTACGCCAGCGTCGCACCCTCCGGCCCGATAGTGAAAGCGATGATCACACCGCGATCCTCGGGCGGCACGAACTCGCGCTCGAGCGCGCGGAAGATGAGGACCGCCAGCGCCACCGCGGCCAGCGCGCCCCCCACGACATACCAGCGGTGCTTCATCGCCCATGACAGGGTTCGGGCATAGCCACCCGAGACACCGATGAAGCCCTTTTCGAAGGCCATGAACAGGCGGCCGTGGCTCTTCGGCACCCGGAGGATCTTGGCGGACGCCATGGCGGTGAGCGTCAGCGCGGTGAAGCTGGAGATCACGACCGCGCCGGCCATGGCGATGCCGAACTCGTTGAACAGCCGGCCGGTGGTGCCGCGAAGAAACGCCAGGGGTGAGAAGACGGCCACCAGAGCAACGGTGGTCGCGATCACCGCGAAGGCGATCTCATGTGTCCCTTTCATCGCCGCCGTCTCGGGATCCTCACCCAACTCTTCCTGATGCCGGTAGGCGTTCTCCATTACTATGATCGCGTCATCAACGACAATCCCGATCGAGAGGATGAGCGCCAGCAGCGTCAGCGTATTGATCGTGAA
>JBDHJU010000116.1:0-8922 GCA_039586755.1 Gemmatimonadota bacterium
CCGGCTACCGGTCACCGACTACCGGCCACCGATATCCCACGCCACGATCCGGCCGGCCAGTGCCGACGCCGCGACGGTGTACGGACTCGCCAAGTAAACCTTTCCCGGCCCGCTCCGGCCCGGAAAGTTCCTATTGGTCGACGAGATCGTCACCTGCTCCGGCGACGTGCTGACGCCGGGACCGGCGTTGATGCAGGCACCGCAGCCCGGCGCGAGCAGTTGTGCACCAACCGCTTGGAAGGCTTCCGTATAGCCCTGCCCGCGGCAGTACTCCTCGACGTCCAGCGAGCCCATCTGGATGTAGCAGGTCACGCTCTCCGGGATGCGCCGTCCCGCCGCCGCGGCGGGCCCGAACACCCGGGCATACATGTCCATGTCATCCCGCTTGGCCCCGGTGCAAGAGCCGATGTAGACGATATCGATGTCGACCGGACCCTCGAGCTCGTCGACGAACACGCCGCGTCCAGGATCTCCCGGCGTCGCGACTATCGGTCGCAGCTTCGACGCGTCGATTTCGATGACGTGGGCGTACTCGGCGCCGGGATCGCTCCGCGTACCCTCGCAGAGCCGTTCGGCCTCCACTCGATCCATGCCGCGCCGCTCCACCAGGAACTCGACTGTATTCTCGTCCGCGCTGCAGATGCCCGTGAAGGCGCCGATCTCCGCCGACATGTTGGTGAGCGTGGCGCGCTCATCGACCGACAGGGCGGTGACCCCCGGACCGGTCCACTCGAGGATCTTCGCCACAGCCCCGCCTTCTTTCACGAACGGCCGCCGCAGCACCTCCAGCACTATGTCTTTCGCGGTAACGTTCTCCGATTTACGCCCTGTAATGTCGACCTTTACGCTTTCCGGCACGGATATCCGGACGTCCTGTGTCACCCAGGCGCTGGCGATGGCCGTCGAGCCGACGCCGAACGCCACCGCACCCAGCGCACCGGAATGCGGCGTGTGCGAGTCGCTGCCGACTATCACCTGGCCCGGCTTAGCGTAATGGCCGTAGACGATCGAGTGACAGATTCCTTCCGAGCCCTTCCGGTCTTTGAGATCCCCATGCAGGCGAAGCCCTTGCTCCTCGGAGAACTCCTTCTGGCGCTTCGCCAGGCCGCCCGCCAGGTCGAGGAGACCCGCCGCTTTCCTCTCCTCCGAGATGACCAGGTCGAGCATCCCCAGGTGGTCCCGGAATAGCAGCACCGACTCCTTGTCGCGGATCTCAGCATCGGGTGTGTACTGCCCGTAAAGGCCCGCCGCCATCGGCGTCACGTACTCGTGAGAGAACCGGATGTCGGTCCTCACAAAACCGGTGTCGCCCGGCTTGACCGCGGGCACACCCAACTCGCCTTTCGCCAGATCCCCTATCCAGCGGCTCGCCAGGATCTTCTCCGCCACCGTCAAAGGCCGGTCGGCGGCGGTGGCCGGCGACGGGGATGACACCTCGCCACTCTCTCGCGCCTCGTTGTAGGCGAAGAGGCCGCCACGCTCGACGATCTCTTTCGTGATCGGATCGGCGCCCTCCGTGAACTCCGCCAGCGGGATCGCCGCGCCACTGCGGATGCGCTCGATCAGACCGAAGTCCGTCGATGTGAAGAGCCCGAGGTTCTGGCAGTTCTCGCGATAGATCCGCTCTATGTTCTCGGCGATGACGATCCGGATGCCTGCATTCAACTCGGCGAACGGCGATGCTTCCCGGCTCGAGCCTTTGCCGCGCCGCTTGCCCGAGACGCAGGCGACGAAGCCGCCGTTCTTAACATCGTTCTGTGCTATCGGCCGCTCGCCCTGACACTCGAGGCCGACGTAAGGATACTCGCCCAGCTTCTCGTCGTAGTGGTAGCAGACCCAGACCGGCGTGATCTCGTCGGTCGAGATGTCGTCGCGCAACTTGATCGAGGGATCCCAATCCAGATCTTCGCCGGCCAACTGGCGGCGGATAAGCTCCGGGTCCTCGGTCAGAAACAGAACTCGCCCCTCGAACCGAACGGCCGGCCCGCTCGCCGTGCCTTCGAACATCACTCCCATTCGTCCCTACCCCTCTCCCTCTCCATCGCCATCGCCATCTCCATCGACCACATGCCCCGGCAACAACTGCCGCCCCGCATACCCGGCGTCCAGCTCGTGCCAGTAGTCGATCTGCGTCTCACCCAACTTCCAGCACAGAAAGACCTCGCGGTTATCCATCATCGCGTAGAAATCGACCAAGCCCGGCTCGAACCCCTTGAACACGACGCCGATCTTCTCCAGCTCGTCGATGTGAGCGTTGATCCGATCCGTTAGGTCGCGCAGCAGTTCGTCCAACTCACGGCGCCGAATCTTCATCGCCTCGAGATCGTGATCGAGGTGGGCGTACTCTTTGATTAGCTCCGCCCGCTCGGCATGCGCCGCGACGATGTCGGTCACAATGCGCCGCACTAGCGGCAGCGTCTTGTTCGCCTCTTCTACCGTGTAGTATCTCGGCATCTCATTCTCCTGGACACGAGACCGGAACCTACGAGCCCGAACCAGTCTCATCAACGGTCGCCAGAATGCCGCCTTACCATGACATCACCCGACCAGAACCCGGATCGCCTTCTCGCTGTCACCCGTGGTGTTGTAGAAGTGCGGTGAGAAGCGGACGGCCCCCGGCCGATGATCGACAATCACACCGGCGTCCGTCAGACGCCGGACGGCTGTCGCAGGGTCCGGGTGCTCCACCATCACTATCCCCGAGCGCTCCTCCGGGTCGGCGGCGCTTCGCACCTTGAACCCCGCCGCCAGCGCCCGCTGCAGCATATCTTCCGTCAGCGACGACACGCGCCTGCGGATCCGCTCGACCCCGACCTCCTCTATCAACTGGAGCCCCGCCCGCGCCGTGTAGACCGTCGGCACCGCCGGCGTGCCCAACTCGAAGCGCCGGGCGTCGGCCCGCAGCTTGAACCCTATCGGGTCGAAGGCGAACTGGTCCTCGACGCCGAACCAGCTTACGGCGGTAGGCTCGAGCCCCTCGATCAGCGGCCCCCTCACGTATACGTAGGCCAGCCCTGCGCCGCCCAGTAGCCACTTCAACGCACCGCTGAGCAGGAAGTCGACCCCCAGCTCCCTGGCATCCACCGGAAGCTGACCCGTAGATTGGTATGCGTCGATCAGGCAAAGTGCTCCCTGCTCGTGCGCCAGTCGCGCCAGCGTCGCCACGTCCTGAATCGCGCCGCTGGTGAAGTAGACGTGCGAGGTCGCTACCAGAGCCGTGCGCTCGTCGATCGCCTCGGCGAACGACTCCAGCGGCACGCTCACGCCGTCCGGGGACGGCAGTACCACCGTCTCGATGCCGTCGGCGCCGCGCGCCAGAAACTGGTAGACCAGGGTCGGGAAATCGAGCTCGGTGGTCACTACCTTGGGACGCACACCGAAGTCGATGGCGCTAACGATCGACGCGAGCGCCGCCGAGATGCTCGGCGCCAGCGCGCTCTCGCTGGCGTCGGCCCCGACCAGCCGGGCGAACGCGCCGCGCAGATCATCGCAGGCGTTCAACCAGTGCTCGTACCAGGCCGACGCGCCCCAGCGGTCCCAGAGATCGGCAAACTCGCCCAGCGCCGCCCGCGATCGTTGCGACAGCGCGCCCAGCGAGCACGAGTTCAGGTAGGCCGCCGAGCGGAAGACCGGGAACTCCGGCCGGTACTTTTCAGCCAGCTCATGCAGTTCTGATTTCGGCATTTACAGTACGGCTCTTACAACGGCTTTCAAAGTATGAACGACTCGAACGACGGCGGACCCGAATACGAACCCGGGCCGCTCTATGAGGCCTCTCACGCGGCCGAGCTCGAAAGCGCCGACCGGGAAAATCCCATCCCCGGCGGCGAACCGCCATGTCCCGTCTGCGGCGCCAAGACGGCTCGCCTGGTCGAGGAGCACCAGGGGCCGCTGACTACCGGCTCTCCCTTCCGAGTGCGCATCGTTTGCACCGGCGAAGAGTGCCGGCGTTGGACGGTCTATAATTGGTAGCGCCTTCCGTTTGAATTAGTGTGCGTTGCCCTTGGGCAACACTTCTGCCCCGGCGCGAGGTAGCCGGTACGTCGGTGGCCGGTAACCGGTATGAACCGGATGCACATCACCGGCTACTGGTCACTGGCCACCGGCTACCGCTCACCGCCTACCGCCCACCGTAAAGCACCTCCCTATATAGATCCTCATCCCCTTCCCGCCGCACACACACGCCCTTCAGGTCGGCCTCACGAAACGCGCCCTCCAGCTTCCCCTCCATCCCTTCCGCCGCCTCATGCTCCGTGAACTCGAAGAACCGGCCCGGCAACACCTGGTCCTCGTACAGCCAAACCTCGGCACCGGCCGCCTCCGCCGCCACCGCGTACGTCCTCCAGCGCTCCATGTATTCTTCGCGCTTGTCGGGTCTCACCAAGGCGCGCACCGCCTTTAGCTTACGTATCCCGGACATGCCACCTCCAGTTTGCCCCCACTAGCACGCTCAACTTACATTGGCGAACGAGCGCCAGCACGTCCGAAGTCCAATCGCGCGCCGGGAATTGGTTATGTCTAAGGATGCCGGCCGTCTCGCGGCCAAAGCCAACCAGCTGTACTGGGGCACTGCCAAGCCCGCCGGCCGCCTGGCCGAGGAGCTCGGTGTCTCACGTTCGAAGTTCTACGGCCTGATCGAGCCGCTCAGCCTCGACCTGGAGTGCCCGGACTGCGGCGAGCCGCTGACCTTTAGCAGCCGATCCGATCGCGAGGCCAACCGCGGCCGCTGCCCCGAGTGCGGGGCCGTTACACAGATCCCGGAGGACGAGGTCCCGGCGGCGCCGCCGCCGGCAGCGGAGCGCGAGGCGCGCCTTCCCTCTGCCATCGGCGACCGACTCGCGCTG
The DNA here is from genome assembly GCA_039586755.1 of Gemmatimonadota bacterium. Taxonomy (GTDB): domain Bacteria; phylum Gemmatimonadota; class Gemmatimonadetes; order Palauibacterales; family KS3-K002. The sequence goes on from JBDHJU010000116.1 coordinate 4,845, forward strand.
CCCGGCAACCGCGAGCTCTGGTTGACCGCGATCGCCGGTGTCGCCATCGGCCTGATCTTTACCGGCTGGTGGCGGAGACGATGACGTAGGGTCCGACCCGAACCCTTTAGACCCAAACTCGAGAAGGCGATGGAGATCATTCGCGATCCGAAGGTGACGCTATTGGCCCGGCAGCAGTATCTCGGGCATCCCGAGATCGATTGGCAGAGCGATAGCGATGTCGATGCGCAGGCGCTGGTCGAGTTCGCCGGCCGGCTCTGCTACCTGAGCTTCGGGAAAGAGTCCGGTGTTGCCGGCGGCCATAAGACGATTCAGGGCCGTACGACCAACAAGGAATACCTGACGAACCTGCTCGAGGTGAAACACGGTAGCGTCCTCGAGCACGCCGTCTTCACCTTCTTGTTCGAAGGGATATCCAGGGCGCTGACCCACGAGCTCGTCCGCCACCGCGCCGGGTTCGCATACTCCCAGCTCTCACAGCGCTACGTCGACGAATCGGGAATCGCCTTCGTGCTTCCGCCCGAGATCAGCGAGGGTACACCGGCCTTCGACATCTGGAAACAGGCCTGCGAGGCCTCGCTCGAGCACTACCAAAGCCTGCTCGCCCAGGTCAGCGAACAGGTGGCCGACGAGCCGAAGGCCACGATGCGGCGCAAGCGCGCCCGACAGGCGGCGCGCTCCGTGCTGCCCAACTCGGCGGAGACCAAGATCGTCGTCACCGCCAACGCCCGCGCCTGGCGCCATTTCATCGAGTTGCGCGCCTCGCCCGCTGCAGACGCCGAGATCCGCAAGCTCGCCATCGCAACGCTCCGCACCCTCCAGGACGAGGCGCCCGACGTCTTCGGCGACTTCACCGTAGTGCCGCAAGACGACGGGACCGAGGTCGTGGAAGTCACCCACAGCAAGGTGTAGCGTCCGGCGAATCCGCCCTTACCATGTCTGACCTGTCGGCGGGCGACCAGCTGCCCCGCATAACCGTATCCCCACCCGGCCCCCAGTCGCGGCGCCTGGCCGCTACGCTGCAGCGCTACGAGTCGCCGAACGTCACCTACATCTCCGACGAATTCCCCATCTTCTGGCGCGAGGCCCGCGGCGCCAACGTGCTCGACGTGGATGGGAACATCTATATAGACCTCTCCGCCGGCTTCGGCGTCGCCGCAGCCGGACACGGAAATCCCCGGGTAACCGAGGCCGTCAAACGCCAGCTCGATCTCCTCGCTCACGGCATGGGCGACGTCCACCCGCCCGAGATCAAAGTCGCCACCCTCGAGCGGCTGGCCGAGATCACCCCCGGCGACCTGAGCCAGGCTGTGCTTTCGAGCTCCGGCTCGGAGGCCGTCGAGTCGGCCCTCAAGACCGCCCGACTCGCCAGTGGCCGCCCCGGCGTCCTCTGTTTCCGCGGCGCCTACCACGGGCTCACCTACGGCGCCCTCGCTGTCACCGACGGCGAGTTCTTCCGAGGATCGTTCCGTGACCAGTTGGGCATACCGACGGCCCGCGTCCCGTTCCCCGACCCCTATCGGCCGGATCCGGAGGTGGCGCGGCGCGGCGACCTGCTGGGCGCCACCCTCCAGGCGGTGGCCGAAGAGTTGGACGCCGACGATCGGATCGGCGCGATCATCGTCGAGCCCATCCTGGGGCGTGGCGGCATCGTCGTTCCGCCGGACGGATTCCTGCGCGGCCTGCGCGAGGAATGCGACCGTCGCGACCTGATCCTCATCTTCGACGAGGTTTACACCGGCTTCGGCCGGACGGGTCGCTGGTTCGCCTGCCAGCACGAGGACGTCGTGCCCGACATCATCTGCCTCGGAAAGGCGCTCAGTGGAGCCCTGCCATTCTCCGCCTGTATCGGCCGCCCAGAAATTATGGCCGCCTGGCCGTCCAGCGCCGGCGAGGCGTTCCACACCAGCACCTTCCTCGGCCACCCGCTGGGCTGCGCCGCCGCGCTCGCCCATATAGACGAGATCGAGGCCGCCGGATTGATCGAGCGTTCGGCCCGGCTCGGGGCGGCGCTGCTGGAGAGCCTGGAGAAGCTGCGCTCCCGGGTTCGCTACATCGGCGACGTCCGCGGCCGCGGTTTGCTGGCCGCCGTCGAGCTCGTCCGCGACCCCGGCGCCCGGCCCGACCCGGTGCGGGCGGCCCGGGTCGTGAAGGAGGCGCTGCGTAGCGGCCTCATCCTCCTGGCCGGGGACGGAGTCATCGAGCTCTCCCCGCCCCTCACCATCACCGAGGAACAGCTCGACTTTGCCCTCTCGGCCTTAGAGGCCTGTTTAGCCCGGGCCTGACGGATATATTTCCGCCGTCAATCACTTTCTCGGGGAGCGAAAGGAGAGGGTCATGCCGGACCCGAGTATCAACGTTCAGGGCACGCCCAACCCGCATGCGGCGAAATTCACCGTGGACCGCACCCTCGTGGAGGGCGGGTCCAGCAAGTCGTATTTCGACTCCGCCGCCGCCGCCGGCGACGGCCTGGCTACCGCGCTCTTAGAGATCGATGGAGTCGTCTCGCTGCTCATCGCTGAGGACTTCATCACCGTCACCAAGGCGGAATCCGCCGACTGGGAGGCACTGGTCCCCCAAATCGAAAACGCCATCAAGGAGGCCTTATCCTGAACCCCAGACTCCCCATCGCCATCGCCTTGGGCCTCGCCATCGGCTCGGCCTGCGCTCCCAATGAGGAGGCAGCTCAGGAATCCGCCAGCTTGACCCTCCCCGACGAGGTCCACCTGGCCAACGCCAAGCAGCTGACCTTCGGCGGCGAAAACGCCGAGGCCTATTTCTCAGCCGACGACCGCTGGCTCATCCTGCAGTCGACCCACGGCGAATACGCGTGCGATCAGATTTTCACGATACCCGCCGACGGCGGCGAAATGGAGCTGGTGAGCACCGGCCACGGCCGCACAACCTGCGCCTATTTCTTCCCCGCCGGTGACAGGATCCTTTATTCGTCCACGCACCTCGACGACCGCGACTGCCCACCCGACCCCGACTTCTCCATGGGTTACGTCTGGGCACTCTACCCGTCGTACGACGTCTTCGTCGCCGATCGCAACGGCCAGAACCCCAGGCAGCTCACCGACACCTGGCGCTACGACGCCGAGGCCACTGTCTCCCGCGACGGCCAGAAGATCGTCTTCACCTCGCTGCGCAGCGGCGACCTCGAGATCTACTCGATGAACGCCGACGGCACAGACGTCACCCAGTTGACCGATGAGCTGGGCTACGACGGCGGACCGTTCTTCTCCTACGACGGGACCAAGATCGTCTACCGGGCCCACCACCCGAAGACCGAGGAAGCGGAGGCCGACTACCTGCGCCTGCTGGCCGAGGACCAGATCCGGCCCAGCCAGCTCGACATCTTCGTGATGGATGCGGACGGCTCGAACAAGGTGCAGCTCACCGACAACGGCGCCGCCAACTTCGCGCCGTATTTCTTCCCGGACGGCCGGCGCGTGGTTTTCGTCTCGAACATGCACGACCCCGGGGGCCGCAACTTCGATCTATACACTGTAAATATCGACGGGTCCGGGCTCCAGCGTATCACCTATCACGACGAGTTCGACGGGTTCCCGATGTTCAACTCCGACGGCACGAAGCTCGTCTGGGGATCCAACCGGTACAACGCGAACCCCGGCGACACCAACATCTTTATCGCCGACTGGGTCGAGTGACTCGCTCGCGATTAACGAAACCGGCACAGCATCGGTCTAGATAAGTAGCACCTGAGCGTCCCTCCAAAGCGCTCGCAGCGTAGCTCGGTGCCTTAACGATAAAGGGGGCAGCCTTGGCTGCCCCTTCTCTTTGCAGCAGACAGACCTGGTCTGCGAACGGGCCCGCAAGAGCCCTACTCCCCTGTCAGCCGCTCCAGCGCCCGCTCGGCGGCCTCGACCAACGGACGTAACTCTGGATCGCAATCCTTCCAGAGCTCGATCACCCGCGCGTAGTGGTGAGCGGCCGCTTCCTGATCACCCAGCCGCTCGTAGATCTCGCCCTGTCGGAAGTGCGCCGGTACCCGGTAGACCAGATCATATGGCCGCCAGCTGAGGGCCTCGTACCAGGTCAGCGCCTCCTCGTCTCG
>JBDHJU010000117.1:0-8868 GCA_039586755.1 Gemmatimonadota bacterium
GATCCGGCGCTCAACGTGCTCGACCTGTTCGGGCTGGCGGGCGGCCTCACCTACGAGGCGAAGCGGGACGCCATAGAGCTCAACCGCGGGGGCGCCCGCTACATCCTCGACCTGGACGACGCGCTCCTCTATACGCAGTCCGAGAAGCTGCGCCTGCAGTCGGGCGACTGGATCTACGTGCCACGCCGCTTCTGGACGCTGCAGCGCACACTGGCCTACGCGACCATCGGCGTGCTGACCATCACGGTCATCGCTTTCTTCCAGAACTAGCCCCGCCGGACTACATCCCTCTCCGAGTCCAGATGACGATGACGCCGCAGCCGGCGCGACTGCCGCCGAACTCGGCGGGCAGCGAGCCGGGACTGTCATAGGTCTCGATCGCCTCGACCTCGTTGGGCATGACGTAGTCGTCGATCACCGCCCGCTCATTGCCGCCCGGGTTGAGCAGCGAACGATCGAGGTAGACGGCGGGAGGACAGCCGCGGTAGCGGCTGAACTCGACGTAGAAGCGCGAGCTGGCACCCTCCATCCGCACCCGGATGGTCGGGACGTCGCCGATCATCTGCGTGATCCGACCCGGCTGCCGGTTGTCGATGTCCTCCCGGGTGATGAAGCGCCCGCGCCCCGCCTCCATCCGCTCGTAGAAGCCGAGCAGCGTGGGCGGCACCGACCGGCGCTCGACTGTGACGGTCAGCGGCTCGAGCTCGATGGGCCGGACAGCCAAACGCGCCTTGTACTTCACCAGCTCGCCGCGGCCGACCCGGATCGTGTCGGTGTGCGCGCCGTAGGCGATGTGCTCGAACACCACCTCGTAGATGCCCGGCTGCACCCGCGAGATGATGAACTCGCCCTGGCTGTCGGTGGCGCGGGTCAGCTCCTCGCCCGCTCCTATGAGCCGGATCTCAACCGCTTCGATGGCGTCGCCGCTCTCATCGTCGACCACGTGGCCCAACACCACCGCCGCCTGGCCTTCTTCCTGGGCGCGGATGGGCTGAGCCGTCAGGCCGACCAGGCAGGCGAGGCCGGCCAGTAATGTCGTGTAGTGTGTTGTATGCATGGTGAGGTAAACTGCGGCCCTTCGGGCGCCGCGTCCAGGTGCCTAAACGAAGACGCCGGGAGCGACCTCTCGGCCACACCCGGCGTTCCGTTCACCCGTTGATAGGTAGGACTAGTTGGTGGCGGTCTCCATCGGCCAGTACGACATGTCGGCCCGGTAGACCTCGTTGTGGTGCTCCCAGCGGCTGACCACCGCGCCCATCGCCTCGTTCAGCTCCTGCCATTGCGCGCCCATGTTCTTCATCTCGATCAGCTTCATCAGATTGTTCTTGCCGTAGTAGTCGGCAAGGTCGTCGATGAAGGTGACGTAGACGACGCGGCCGGTGTCACCGAAGTGGATCTGGTGCCCAGAGTAGGGATACGGATAGCCGATCTGGGCGAAGAAGGCCGACCAATGCTCGTTGAGCTCCGCGAACTTCTCCTCGGCGCCGGGCTTCAGCCACATGACGTCCCAGTGCGTGGCCGTCATCGTCGTGGGGTCCCAGCCCTCGACCTCGTAGCTCCACTCGGCCTTCTCCTCGGCGATCTCCTCGGCTACGACCTTGACGTTCATAGTCTCGAAGCTCGCCATCGCCTCCTGCATCTGCGACTCGCCTTCCGTGCCCATGAACGAGCGCACGAACTGCATCGGGTCGTCGAAGTAGGCGAAGTCGTCGATCGGATAGACGAGCGTGTACTGCGAGCCGTCCTGCAAAAACGCCCACTTGTACGGCGTGTTCGCCTTGCCCGCCGCCTCGGCGATGTGCTTGATCGCCGTCTCGAACTGCCCGGCGTGGGCCGGATCGACGGAGAACGTGGACACCTGCAGCAGCTGCCCGCGCTCGGACTCCTGGCCCTCCTGCGCCAGCGCCGTCAGCGGCGCCGCCACGGCGAGGGCCAGGGCGAATGAAATGATGCGACTGGTCATGGGGCCTCCCAGTTGGGATGTGAATGGTACAGGAGGACTGAAAACTCGAACGAAAGTCTGGAAGATCTCAGGGGTAGCGCGTGCGAGAAGCGCCGGGAGTCTGCGCCACACACGGTGTAGCGTATCCCACGGTTTGCTACCACCAAACAGCAATACTGCCACGCCTGTGGGCCTCGATGGTTGGGGTATCGGGTGCACGACGACCGCCCACTATACCGGGCCGGGTCCCGGGTGACAAGCTCGGGTTTTGCCGCCCCTCTTGCCTACGCCGGGCCTTCATCTTAATGATGCGCCGCCCCACGACATCAGCGGCCACGGTGGCCCAAGCAGGAGGTAGAGTTGCCCAGGAAAGTCCCGACGGCCAAGCGCCGTTTCAAAGGATCGAGCGGCCGGGAATGGGAGGCGGAGATCTGCCTGCATTCCGGTGACAACGAACAGTCGCCGAACCTGCTGGTCATCTTCCGCGACCCGGTCCGGGTCGAGCCGGAGCGCTACAACACGCTGCCGCCCGGCTCGCCGAAGGTGCCGAGAGAGGCGGCGAAGCTGATGAGCGACGACGATCTGCGGGCGCTGCTCAAGCGCTCCGTAGAGATGAAGAGAGCCTAGAGGCGGAGGACGCCATGCGGCGAACGTTTACCGACGATCAGTTCGACGAGTGGGAGGCCTTCGTCAGCGGCGGCCAGCCGGGCGGCTCGCAGGCGGCGCGCATCGTATTCAACTGCATCTCGACGCCCGCGCGCCGGCCGCGTCAGGTCATCCATGCCAGCGGCGACCCGGCCGAGGCGGAGCGCGAGCTCTATAATATGGACGACGCCGGTGTGGTCGAGCTGTTCGCGAGCGCTGAGGAGCTGGCTAAGTAGCCGGACCGCCTAATGGAAATCCTCATCATCGGCGGGACCCGCTTCGTCGGCCACTATACGGCGCTGGCCCTCCACGAGGCCGGTTACGACGTCTCGGTCTTCACCCGCGGCAAGCAGAAGTTCGAGCTGCCCGACGAGATCGGGCACTTCAAGGGCGACCGTAACTACGAGGCCGACCTGGCCGCCGTCGCCGCCGCTCGCGATTGGGACGTCGTCTGGGACAACATGAGCTACACCGGCGACGATGCGCGCGCCGCCGTCGACGTTTTCCGCGACAGGACCCGCCTGTTCATCCACACCAGCACCCTGGCCGTCTACAGCGTCTGCGAGGGTATCGTCAGCCCGTATCGCGAGGAGGACTTCGAGCGCGGCCGCCCGCTGACCGAGCGGCTGGGGATCTACCCTTACGACTACGGGATCGCGCGGCGCGAGGGCGAGGAGGTGCTGCAGGCGGCGCACGCCGAGTTCGGCTTCCCATTCGTCAGCGTCAGGCTGCCCGCCGTCCTCGGCCCCCGCGACTACAGCCTGCGCGCCTGGTCGTACTGGCGTCGTATTATAGATGACCGGCGGCTGATCCTGCCGGACAACGGGATCGAGATGCACCGCTCGGTCTATTCCGGCGATGTGGTGCAGGCGCTGCTGGCGATCGTCGCCAAAGGCCCCGAGCTGGCGGGCCGCGCTTACAACCTGGGCGGCCGAGAGATCGTGAGCCTGCGTGGGTTCGTCGAGGACTCGGCGCGGCTCCTGAACACGGACGTCGAGATCATCGACGTGCCGCGCTCGGTCATCGCCAAGGCGGGGATCGATCCCGACGCCCTCTCACCGTATACGACCTGGGGCAACCACATCCAGGCCATCGCCCGGGCGCAGCACGACCTCGAGTTCAGGCCCACCCCGATGGAGGAGTGGCTGCCGCCTACCATCCAATGGCACCTGGACAACCGCCTCGACGCCGAGCCACCGGGCTGGGCGTTGCGAGAACAGGAGGCGAAGCTGGCGGAGCGCTGGCGGGCCTTCTTCAGCGGTCTCGGGTGAGCTGATCCAAAAGACGAAGCGCCGACTCGACCCGCGGACGTAGCTCCGGGGACGCATCCTTCCACAGATCGGTGAACGCCGCCAGGTGAGCGACGGCCTTCGTCGTGTCGCCCAGGGTCAGGTAGGCGCTGGCGGCGCGCTCGTGGGCGATGGGTCGGGTGGCCCCGTACATGCCCTGGTCGGTGAAGTGCAGGCGGTAGCTCGAGGTCAACGAGTCGTAGTACGCCGCGGCATCTTCCACCCGACCCGCCGCGGCGTAGGCGTCGCCGAGGAGCAGGCCGACGGCGCGGAGCAGCACGTCGCCGTTTTCGGCGCGCGATCGCCGCAGGTGCTCGATGGCGTCCTCGACGCGGCCTTCCTGCAGCGCGATGATCCCCCGGACCGCTTCGCCGATCCCCATGGAACCCACGGCGCCGGAACCGATGACGTGGTCCAGGCGCAGCAGCGGCTCGCGCGCCTGCTCGAGATCGCCGGCCAGCGCGTATCCCGTGGCGAGGACGCCGAGGCCGACGTTGCCCAACAGGAGCTCCGTCTCCTGCAGCGCCGCCTCCCGGGTCCGCTCGACCAGCGGCAGGGCGCGTTCCGGCGCGCCGGCGGCCAACATGGCGAACTCCAGGTCGAAGAGCGCCACATAGCTCGCCAGCCTTAGACCGGATGCCAGACCCAACTCGACGGCCGTGTCGGCGTAGGCCAGCGTGGCTCCGACATCGCCGTGCAGTGCGGCCAGCGACGACAGATAGAGGTGACCCCAGGTGGACACGTAGGGGCGCGAGTCGAGCGCCATGACCCCGGCGGCCGCCTCGGCGGCATCGAAATCACCGGCGTACAACGGATTCATCACCTGTGCGTCCAGGGTGCCGTACGTATCGGGATACTCGGCAACCAGGACGGCGAGCGCCGAGTCGGCGGCGGCGTGGTCACCCAGGGTACGCGTAACACTGGCCAGGTTGATGTATGCGGTCGGCCGGTCGGGCACGAGCTCGGCGGCGCGCCGGTAGAGATGCAGCGCGTCCCCGTAGCGGCCCATCCGCTCGTAGGTATCGCCCAGGTTCATGGTCGCGACGTACGACTCCGGGTCGCGCTCGATCTCGAGCTCGTAGTAATAGACGGCCGAGTCGAAGCGAAACCGCCAGGCGTGGTAGAGCGCTCCCACCAGGTAGCGCTCGCGACGCTCCAGCCGCTCGCTATGCGCGTAGGCCAGGTCGACGTAACGTTGCCCTTCCGACAGGTAGCCCAGGTTGCCGTAGTAGATACTCAGCGCCCGGTACGCCGTGGCAAACGCGGTGTCGACCTGCACAGCCTGCTCTAGCAACGGAATCGCCAGGTCAGTGCGGCCGCTGCGACCGTAGAAGGAGCCGTTGGCATAGAGCTCTAGCGCCTCCAGCGACGCCGTCGTCACCTGTGGTAGCGGCTCGCTGCGCCGCAGGTCGCCCAGCGACTCGCCCAGGTGGCGGCGGACGAGACGTGACAGCCGCTCTACCGTCTCGATCACATCGTCTTCGCCAGTTGCCGTCTCGCGCACCCGCACGACGACTTCGCCGCTCGCCGCCTCGATGATCCGCGCGCTCAGCTGGTAGCCCGAGCCCAGCCGCGTGACCGAGCCGGAGATCACCACGGGACAGCCTTCGCGCCGCGCCGCGTCGATCGCCACCTCCTCGGTGACGGTCGTTGTGGCGGGTAGCCTCATCCGCTCCAGCACGCCGGTGAGCTCCGCCTGATCGACGACCTCGACGTAGTCCGACCCATCCAGGTCGGTGACTACCGCCTCGTGAACGGCGTAGCCCAGTGCCTGCTGGTCGGTCTCGTTCACGAACTCGGCGACGACGACTTCGTCCCGCTCGCTGAACAGATCCGCCGCCTCAGCTTTCACCACCAACCCGGGGAAGCCGACGAACAACCAGACCGCGGCGACGACGCCCCAGACGGCGAAGCACGCGACGCCGACCACCAACACGTTCCGCCAATTGAACAGGCGCCTGAGGCCGACGCTCGGTTCGCCGGCGGCGGTCGCCGGCTCGAGATCGGGATCGTCGAGGTCGGGAAGCTGTGTCGGATCGAAGGTCGCTTTACTGGGCCCGCCCTCCTGGACGAAGGCGGTGGCAAGGGTAAAGGGCAGACCGATGAAGAGGAGCGCCGCCGCCAAACCCGGGAACCAGGGCGGCAGGCCGTAAGCGCCGGTCAGCACCTCGACCACCTGGAGCACGAACCAGGAGACCGCCAGGTAGATGGCCAGCACCTGCCAGATCGAGCGCCTGTGGACCTCGTGGATGAGCCGCTTGAAACCCGACATATCCGCCTCCGACCTGCGGGGCCGCCGTGAATCACGACCCGGTCATGCGGTGTGCGGTTGGCGAAAGATGCGGCTGCGGCGGAGGGGGGCGCAACTCGCCTGTGTTGACGGTCTTTTGAGGCCCGGGCGTCAGCTTATGTGCGCCCCGCAGAAGCTCGCCGCGGTCTGCGCCCGGAGGTATAATTGTGTCACATATGTCTGCGACTCGAATCACCTGGCGGGATGCCCTCCTCATGCCCGAGGACGGAAAGCGATACGAGGCGATCGACGGGGACCTCTACGTGACCCCGGCGCCGAAGCCCCGCCACGGGTGGATAGCCTACGAGCTCGTTCGGGCCCTGCACCCACTGCTCGTGAGACCCGGACACGGGCGCGTGTTCTTCGCACCCATCGGAGTCGAGTTCCCCGACACCGAGGAGGGCGTGCAGCCCGACATCCTGTTCATCGCCAACGAGCGCCTCGACATCATCGGCGAGGATTGGATAAGAGGCGCGCCCGACCTGGTCATCGAGATCCTATCGCCGAGCACCGCAGAACGCGACCGAACCGTCAAGCTGAAGCTCTACCAGCGCCAGGGAGTTGGCGAGTATTGGATCGTCGATCCCGAGACGAAGACGGTGGAGGTATGGGCTGCAGGCTCAACCCGACCAGCAACCTATACCGAGCGCGTGCCAGTGCGCTCCGGCGGCACGGTCGTCGGCGAAATCGAGCTCGCCGACATCTTCCCTCCCAACTAGGACGCACTAGACGCCCTCATTCCCCTCGAACCTGAGTTTCCAGACCCGAAGCGTCGGATCGCCGCCGAGTGCATTGTGCACCGAGTAGAAGAACGGCACCTCGACGCCGACCACGCGCTCCCCGCTCGGAACGCCGAGTGCGATGGGCGCGCCGTCTAGCCCGTATATGTCGTACAGGTAGTCGCCGTCGGCACGCGCGTAGAGAGCGAGTAGCGGGCCGCAACGCGTGGCGAACAGGCCGCGCAGCACACCCGCCGTCCCCGAGGCAGCGCTGGGGAACGAGAGCACCGCATCGGCCTCGAGGTCGTAGACGGCGAACGAGTCGGTGCTCGTGTTCGCCACGTAGAGCGTCTCGCCCATAGTCGCGGCGTAGGCGCGTCCAGCCGACCGCCCATCCCGCGGCCCGCCGAAGAACGACTCGATGTACTCGCCGCTCGTCGTGTAGAGGTGCACGAGCTTCCCCGCCCCGCGTCCCCAGCCCGACCCGAGCACCGCGAGCCGGCGATCGCTCAAGCTCAAGACCTGTACCGGCCGGTCGACCTCGTGAACGCGGAAGCGCCGCACCGTGCGGCCCGACTCGTCGAGTATCGCGACCGCCGGAAGCAGCCCGTCCAGCGCGGCGATCCAGCGGCCGTGCAGCGACGCCAGGCTCACCGGTCGCCTGAGACCGGTCGCCTCGCGGTCGAGCGCCCGCAGCCGCCACCCCTGCGGCGAGTAGATCTTGAGCGCCTTCGCGGCAGCGTCGGCGATCCACAAGCGGCCCGAAGCGGCGGCCAGCAGGTCGGAGACACACAAGCGGTCGTCGCGTCCGGTCCGCAACGGGATGACGCGGACCGATGTGAAGACGGCGCCGAACTCGAACTCGACGCGCGGACCGGCCCGAGCCGCCCAACCGGCGCGCCCCACCCGCTGATCCGTCACCTCCTCACCGGCCCCCTCCACTTCGAGACGTAGTCCCACGACCCCGGGAGCACTGTCCTGGGCCCAGACACATGTACAGCTACGCTAGAGAGCGGGTGTCAACGAATCGGCATCAGATGCGGCGGTTCACTGCTTCCAGGTGGGCGCGGATGGCGACGTGCGCTTCGGGGTCGGACCAGGCCCGGTCCACTGCCGCTTCTTTCGCGGGATCGCGGGCGGCCAACTCGAGCACCCGCTCCCGCTCGCGGCTCTTCTTGAGGGCGAACGTCAGCGGCTGGGTCGCGGCGAGTCGTTCCGCCACGTCCCAGGCGCGTCGCAGCAGCCGGTCAGGGTCCGCCACTTCGTTCACCAGCCCGAGTCCCCGCGCCTGCTCTGGCGTGTACAGCTGGCCGCCGTAGACCAGCTCCTCCAGCTGGGCCAGCGGCGCGACGAACTGCAGGATCTCCATCCCGAGGCTCGGATAGGGCATGCGGACCCCGAAGGCAGGAAAGCCGATCTTCGCCACCCCGTCCGCCATGACCCGGTAGTCGCAGGCGCAGGCGAGCACGCAGCCGCCGGCTATGGCGTGGCCGTTCAGCGCGGCGACCACGGGGCGCGGGAAGGTGAAGAGTCGCGCGATCGTCCGGCGGACCGCGGCGAGCAGGGTACGCACGTACGGCTCACCGCCGTCCAGGATACGCTTGAGGTCGAGCCCGGCGGAGAAGCTGGACCCGGTGCCGGTCAGCACGACGGCCTCCGCATCGATGCTCTCGATCTCGTCCAGCCTCACGGCCAGCATCCCCATGAGGTCGACATCGATCGCGCCGACCTTACCGTGGTCGATGCGCAGGACGGTGACGGGTCCGCGGTCCTCGCGATGGATCAAAACTGATTCTCCTCTGTGTCGGGGTACTGGGTCCCCCAAGTTCTGATCCCGAACACCCTGTCGCAAGCTCGTGGCGCTTGACCGCCGCTTGAGCCCTCCGCTGCAGTCTGTGTCTAGTGATTAGCCCACCGCAAGAAAGGAGGCACGACATGCTACGCTCACGCCTCTTCGGAGCGCTTGCCCTGCTGGCGCTCAAC
>JBDHJU010000034.1:0-33977 GCA_039586755.1 Gemmatimonadota bacterium
AAACACCCGATCCCATCCCGAACTCGGCAGTTAAGCCCCTCAGCGCCGATGGTACTGCGGGCGCAAGCTCGTGGGAGAGTAGGACGCCGCCGGCCTTATTAGCCGAAACGCCGCTAGATGCTCACGCGTCTAGCGGCGTTTCTCCTGAACTTCGATTTCCCGAACTTCGCACATCGAGGTTCCGCTCAGCCTGCGAGGTTCGCTGTCCCAAGTTCTATGTTCAATTGACACTTCAGGCCTATCCCTCTATCCTTATTTCCACCAATAGCTTACAAGCGGAGATGTCGTTGGAGAAAAACTCCGTCCAAGAGACGCGCGCCGCTTTCCGCTGCGGCTATGTCGCGCTGGCAGGGCGCCCGAACGTCGGCAAATCGACCCTGCTCAACGCGCTGGTCGGTGAGCATCTCAGCATAGTGTCGCCGAAGGCGCAGACGACGCGGGAACGCGTCTCGGGAATCCTAACCACGGACGATTACCAGATCCTCTTCATCGACGCGCCCGGTCTGATCGAGCCACGCTATCAGCTGCAGGAGGCGATGCGCTGGGCTGCCGACGCGGCGCTCGAGGAGGCCGACGTTGTCGCGTTGATAGTCGATGGCACGAAGCCGGACACGATTCCCGACGCCGAGAGCGGTGATTTCGTCAGACCACGTTCGGTTCCAATGGTCGCCGTCCTCAACAAGAGCGACCTTCTCGATACCGCGAGCGAAGCGCGACTGGTAAAGGTGCTCGAGGCGCGGGGTTGGAAAGCGATCGCAGTATCGGCGAAGACGGGCGAGGGACTGGATAGCTTCGTGGAATTTGTTGTTCCGTTCTTGCCTGAGTCCCCGGCCTTGTTCCCCGAAGAAGACACCGCCACCCAGTCGTTGAGGTTTTTCGCCGAGGAGTACGTGCGAGAGACCTGCATGGAAACGTACCGGGATGAGGTCCCGTATAGCGTTATGTGCAGGGTCGACGAGTTCCGCGAAGACCAGGACCCGGTCTTCATAAGAATCGTGATTTACGTTGAGAAGGAGAGCCAAAAGGGGATAGTCATCGGGCGCGGCGGCTCGGCTATAAAGACGATCGGGGAGGCCTCGCGGATGAAAATCGAAAATCTCATCGGCCGCAAAGTCTATCTCGAGCTCCGCGTCAAGGTCCTCGCGGGCTGGCGACGCAAGCGAGCCCGCTTGCGCCAGCTCGGCTTCGCCCTGCCGCCGCCCTCGAAAGGTGGACACAACTCGAACTAGGGTGTAGATAAGTAGATATGGGAAACGAACCATTTGACGAGTCGTTGCTGGAGATACTGGCCTGCCCGAAGTGCGTCGGCGAACTGGAATACCGACCGGAGGAAGCAGTCTTCTTGTGTCATGCATGCCGGCTCCGGTACAGAATCGAAGACGGTATCCCGGTGATGTTGATAGATGAGGCAGAAGCTTTCTAACGCCGCAGCACTTGCCACTCTGGCGGTACTAGCTGCGCCCACCTTCTCGGCGGCCCAAGGAGGCAGCCCCTCCGAGGGTGCTGAGTTCCTGCTGCTGCCCGTTGGCGCCCGCGCTGTGGGTATGGGTGGCGCCGTGAGCGCGATGCGCGGAATCGGCGAGCTCGTGCTCTGGAACCCCGCGGGCGTGGCGAGCATGACGGACCGTCGACTACTGTTCAATCATAGCGAGTCGGCATTCGACACCCGAAGCGATGTGCTGTCGCTCGCCTGGCCGTTCCCCTCGATCGGCACGTTCGCCCTCACGTACTACCTGGTCGACTATGGAGAACTTACGAGCACTGACCCGGGCGGATCGGTTACCGGAACGATCAACTTCCGTAATCAAGAATTCCTGCTCACCTATGCGACCCGAATTGCACGGCCACTAGAAGTCGGCATCAACTACAAGCTGATCCAGCTGATCTTCCGCTGCGACGGCGTATGCGCCGGAACGCAGTCGTTTACACGAACGACTCACGCGTTCGACTTCGGGCTGATTTGGCACGAAGTGGCAGGTGTGCCGCTGTCACTGGGTGGATCGGTCCGGCATCTCGGCTTTGCGCTCAAGGGTGAGGACGAAGAGGATCCCCTGCCGACACGCGTTCGCCTGGGACTGGCTTACCAGGTGCTATCGGCGTTTACCGCCGATTCTACGGTCACGCTCGTACTGACGCTGGACCTTGAAGACCAGACCAGAGACCTGGGTGCCCCTGAGGTGATGATCGGCTCGGAATTCGGAGTTACGGGCCTCTTCTTCATAAGAGCAGGTTACGCCTTCCTGGATACCGGATTCGGTGGGCCGACGCTCGGCCTCGGAGTCACCTACGATTGGTTCTACCTCGATCTGAGCCGCGGATTCGACGAGATCAGCTCGGCTACCGGTGAGGACGCCGTGCAGGTCAGCTTCGGCATAATCTTCTAGCGCCCTGGCGGACGACGAGGTCGCCGTCCTCTCCGGAAGGCCGTGTCTCCGATGCTCGACAAAAACTCCATCATTCGCTATCTGCGCGAGCGCGCCCAAAGGCCCGTGCGCTTGAAGGAGATTGCCCGCGGGCTGGGAGTCGATGCCCGCGAGTACCGCCGGCTGAAGCGGTTACTACGTCAGATGGAAGAGGCCGGCGAGATCTATCGCGTGCGGCGACGCCGTTATGCGCTTCCCGATCGCATCAACCTGGTCGTGGGACGCCTACAAGTGATTCGTGCCGGGCACGGATTTGTGATCCCCGAGGACGGTAGCGACGACGTGTTCGTCGCGTCTTCACAGCTGAAGGACGCCTACGACGGGGACCAAGTCGTAGCCCGTATCGAGCGCCGGCGGCGCGGCCGCAACCCCGAAGGTACCATCGTCAGGGTCCTGGAACGGGCTCGTAGCAAGGTCGTAGGCGTGTACCACCGGTCGGGCCGCTATTCGTACCTGGCGCCGCTCGAGAACGCTCTCCACCGAGACGTCTTCATACCACCGAAGGCCGGGGGCGAGGCGGGAGACGGCTTCATCGTGGTGGCGCGTATCGTCGATTGGGGCAGCGACCATCACGACCCGGTGGGCGAGGTCGTAGAGATCCTCGGTCGACCGGGTGAGCCCGGCGTAGATGTCCTGGCAATCATCCACTCCCACGAGCTGCCGGCTGAATTCCGTCGAGATGCGCTGGACGAGGCCGAGAAACTGAGAGCCGAGTTCGATGCCCCGACCGCTCTGGCAGGGCGAACCGACTTCCGTGGGACGCTGACATTCACCATCGACCCCGCCGACGCCAAAGACCATGACGACGCGCTCTCCATCGAACGCCTCGCGTCCGATCGCTGGCGCGTCGGCGTCCACATCGCCGACGTCTCACACTTCGTCCGCGAGGGCTCGCGCATCGACCAGGAGGCGCGCGACAGAGGCACCAGCGTGTACCTGGTCGATCGCGTACTGCCAATGCTGCCGGAGCCGCTCTCGGGAGACCTCTGTTCGCTGAAGCCCGACGAGGACCGCTTGACGTTGTCGGCCTGCCTCGAACTGAACTCGAAAGCCGAACTCAGCTCGGTCGCGTTCACAGGCGCTGTGATACGCAGCCGCTACGCGTTGGCCTACGAGGAAGCGCAGGAGATCATAGACGGTGAGCGGGCGGCCGATAAAGACCTGCGCGAATCACTTCGAATGCTGCGTGACCTGGCGCTCCGCTTGCGAGACCGACGGCAGGCACGTGGAGGCCTCGACTTCGATCTGCCGGAAGCGCGCGTGATAGTCAACTCGGCCGGTGAGCCGACCACCGTGCAGCGGATTTTGCGACTCGACACGCACCGGCTGATCGAGGAGTTCATGATTCTCACAAACGAATCGGTGGCGCGCGCCGTGGAGAGCAGGGGAGCACCCTTCATCTACCGAGTGCACGAAGCGCCGGACCCCGACCGGCTCGAACGCCTGCGCGAGTTTATCGCCGGCTTGGGGCTCAAGCTGGCGCGAGACGCCGACAGGACGCCCCGCGCGCTCCAGCGACTACTCGCCACGGTCGAAGGCCGGCCCGAAGAGCCCGTCGTCTCGACTCTCGTGCTGAGGAGCATGAAGCAGGCGCGGTATAGCGCCGAGCAGGCGGGACACTTCGGCCTCGGGTCCCGGGCGTACAGCCATTTCACCTCTCCGATCCGCCGTTACCCGGACCTCGTGGCACACCGGATCGTCCGCCTGGCTCTACTGGAAAAGCGTGAGGTACCCGAGGAGCTGGCGGGTCAACTGGGGGCGATGGCTCGACACTCGTCGGCGAAAGAACGCCAGGCGATGGAGGCCGAGCGAGAGTCGGTGGAGCTGAAGAAGATGGAGTACCTCGAGGGGCACCTGGGCGATGTGTTCGATGGAACGATAAGCGGTGTAACATCTTACGGAATGTTCGTCTTGCTCGACGACGTCCTGGCCGAAGGCTTGGTTCATGTCAGCCAGCTGGAGGACGATTATTACCACTTCCTGGAAGAGCAGTACGCCTTGGTCGGCGAGCTGAAACGGCGACGCTTCCGGCTGGGCGATCGGGTGAGGGTCCAGGCAATCAAGGTGAATCGCGAACTCCGAGAGTTGGACCTGGGCCTCTATGAATAGGTTGGAACAGCTAGATCTCCCAGGGTTACAGAGCCCTAGACGGGGTAAACAGGCCCTAGTAAGTTCAGCGGGTTAGTGTTGGGTAGACGACTAATCATTTCGCGATCATGCCGCTACCACCGGTAATCGTATACTATTCTTCCGCCGAGACCCCACCGCCACAGGCCCTCTCGGACCATGTGGCCGGACGGGAGTCCAAGGTGGTCACGGCCCGGACCGCCGCCGACGTGTTGGCCATGGTCAACCGGAGGCATCCGGCGCTGGTGGTCCTGGACGGCGATGGTGAGATCGCGGAAGTTTGCGATCTGATCCGGGACCTCAGGTCGGACCCGTTCAGCGCGATCGTGCCGGTAATCGTGTGGTCAGAGGAAGCGGGTATCGAGATTATCGAGCAGGTCCTCGATGCAGGTGCCGACGATTTCCTCAAGCACAACATGCCCGAGCACGAGAAGCTCATGCGGCTGAACACGGTGGTCCGCCGCGCAGAGCGTGACGTAGGCGTTCACCCGACGACGCGTCTGCCGGGTACGGCGATGATCGAACGGGACATCGGGGCCCGCCTGGCGGCGGAAGAAGATTTCGCGGTCTGCTACGCCGATATAGACAACTTCAAGGAATTCAACGATCGCTACGGCTACCACCATGGCGATCGTGTGATCTTCCTGGTTTCAAAGATCCTGCGCGATGTAGTGAAGGCTTTTGCACCCTCCGGCTTCATCGGCCATATCGGTGGCGACGATTTCATCTTCAACGTGTCGCTCGACATCTTCGAGGTGTGCTGCCGAGAGACGATTTCGATCTTCGACACACTCATACCGTTCCAGTATTCCGAAGAAGACAGACGCGCCGGTTTCTTCTGGGGAAAAGACCGCCGCGGACAGCTGCACCGTATCCCGCTGATGACGCTGTCCATCGGAGTCGTCACGAATTCCCAGCGCTGCTTCACGCATACCGCTCAGGTCGGTGAACTGGCAACAGAGATGAAGGCCTACGCCAAGACCAAGCAGGGCTCGATCTTCGTAGTCGATCGTCGTCACGGTCAACGCGACCTACTGGGAGGCCAAGCGGCGACGGAACTGACGACGGAAGCCATGAAGGAATGACCATGAACGTCTCCTGCCCACAGTGCAAAACCGTATTCCGAGTGGACCCCCGGAAAGTCCCGGCCGAAGGCGTACGCGCGCGCTGCTCGGTCTGTGGAGGCGTTTTCGAGGTAGTAGCAGAAGGGAAGCAAGTCGCCGTCGCGGCTCAGCCCGCCGCCGCAGCTCCCGGTCCGGCCGCCGCTCCGCTACCTCCCGAGCCGGCCATTCCAGAACCACCGCCGGCGGCTCCGCCGCCCGCGCCCGAACCGCTGCCGGAACCGGCGATCGCGACTCCACGGCCTCCGCCGCCAGAGGCCGAAGCTCCGGCTACCGGCAAGGCCTTCGGTCAGCCCGATCCAGAGTCGCGGGCACGGCGTCTCGCCCGTGCCCTGATCTCGGACGTGGCCGCCTATCACCCCGAACGTTTGGAGATTGGGCTTCGCGAGGGGCGCCTGAAGGAGCTCTTTCAGGAGGAACTCAGAAAATCGTGGCAGGAGTACGTTGAGCAGGTCGGAATCGAGGTCGCCAAGAGCACACCCTACTTCCGGGATGCGCTCAACGAGATACTCGCCAAGGGCAAGAAGGTCTTCTGACAGGAGGCAGCCGGGCGGTCAGACTCGGCTCCGCGCGCCGGGGAACGTAGAACGGCCAGAAAAGGCCGACAGGTTGACCGCGCCGGGGTCGTTCGGATATCTTTCGCAGGGAGCTGGGGCCGTCCGCTCGGGCGGCCTTATCGTTTGTGGCGACTGAATTTAGAACGATTACTGACAGTAGATCTTCAAGAGGAAAGGTGAGGTCATGGCGGTAGCGACGGAACTGGGTCTGCTCAAGGAGCTGCGAGAGCGAATCGAGGAGCTCAGGGGGTATCTTTGACGTAGATGCCAAGCGGGGCCAAGCAGGCGCTCTGGAAAAACGGACGACCGCACCCGGCTTCTGGGAGGACGCCGATGCGGCGCGCACCGTCATGCAGGAGCTAAACGAGCTCAAGAGTTGGATCGAACCGTGGGATGAGCTCGAAGGCAAGTCTGGGGAGCTGGTCGAGCTCGGCGAGCTCATCGAGGCCGAGGGCGACTCCGAGATGGAGGAGGAGTTCCGTGGCGAGGTCCAGAGCCTAGCCAAGCAGCTCGAGGATCTCGAGTTCCGCAACATGCTCCGCGGGTCCGAAGCGGAGCGCGATGCCCTTCTTACCATCCACCCGGGTGCCGGCGGCACCGATTCCCAGGACTGGGCCGAGATGCTCATGCGCATGTATACGCGCTGGGCGGAGTCCCACGACTTCCAGGTCGCCGTCCTCGATCTGGTCCCGGCCGAAGAGGCAGGGATCAAATCGGTCGCCCTCGAGATCACCGGCCGCTACGCCTACGGGTACCTGCAGGCGGAAAAGGGCGTACACCGCCTCGTTCGCATCTCACCGTTCGACCAGCAGGCTCGACGTCACACGTCTTTCGCTTCCGTGTTCGTCTATCCGGTCATCGACGACGCCCTCGAGGTCGACATCACCCCCGAGGATCTGCGTATCGATACCTACCGCGCCTCGGGGAAAGGTGGCCAGCACGTCAATAAGACAGACTCTGCGGTGCGAATCACGCATGTCCCCACCGGGATCGTCGTCTCCTGTCAGCAGGAGCGCAGCCAGCATCGCAACAAGAACACCGCCATGAAGATGCTGAGGGCGGCACTCTATGAGCGGGCACTCGAGGAACGGCGCAAAGAGCGCGAGAAAATAGACGAGGCGAAGACCGATATCGCTTGGGGAAACCAGATCCGTTCCTACGTCTTCCAGCCTTACACTTTGGTCAAGGACCATCGGACGAACATCGAGCAACCCGACGTCCAACGTGTTATGCAGGGTGATCTCGACGGGTTCATCATCGGCTACCTAAAGCGACACGGGGCTAGATCAGAATGACTGAAACGGGTGAGGCGCAGCACGTCATAAAAGCGCGGCAAGAGAAGCTGCGAGAGCTGCAGAAGCTGGGCGTCGAGCCGTATGCCTATCACTACGAGCCGACGACTTCGGCCGCTGCGGCGATTCGCGACTACGAAGCCATGTCCGGCGAAAGTGCAGTCAAGTCCCGACTCGCGGGCCGCGTCCGGTCACTGCGACCACACGGCAAAACAACCTTCGCCCACCTGGAGGACCGCACAGGTAAGGTCCAAGTCTACTTCCGCCAGGACAGACTGGGCGACGAGGGTTACGAGTTGGTCAAGCTGCTCGACCTCGGCGATTGGATCGGTGTCGAAGGTCCGATGTTCACGACCCGCACCGGCGAGATCACGCTGCGGGCCGACGATCTGAAACTGCTGGCCAAGACCGTCAGGCCATTACCCTACGGAAAAGAGGAGACGGGCGAGTCGGGTGAGGTGATCGAACACGGCGGCTTCGGCGACGTGGAGAGCCGCTATCGCCAGCGCTACGCCGACCTGGCGGTGCACTCCGAGGTGAGGGACCTGTTCGTCACCCGCACGAAGGCTTTGCGCGAAATCCGACGCTTTCTAGACGACCGCGGCTTCCTGCACGTCGAGACGCCCATTCTGCAACCGGTGTACGGAGGCGCGACGGCACAGCCGTTCAAGACCTTCCACCGAGCGTTGGAGAGCGAGCTGTACCTGCGGATCGCCGACGAGCTTTATTTGAAGCGGCTCATCGTGGGCGGCCTGGAGCGCGTCTATGAGATCGGGCAGGTGTTCCGCAACGAGGGCATCGATCGCACACACAACCCCGAGTTCTCGATGCTGGAGCTGTATCAGGCGTACGCCGACTACCACGACATGATGGACCTGACCGAAGCTTTGGTCCACCACGTTGTGCGAGAGGTGAAGGGCTCCAGCGTCGCAACCTATGAAGGGAAGGAACTCGACTTCGCGCCGCCCTGGCCGCGACTGGCCTGGTACGAGGCCCTGGAACGGCATGGGAAGTTGAGCGCGGCGGATCTGGACGTGGAAGGACTCCGCGCCGCGGCGCGTGATGCGGGTGTGGAGGACGCCGACGAGAAGGGTAAGGCCGCTCTGCTCGATGGCCTGTTCAAGGTTCTGGTGGAAGACGAGCTGAGTGGACCGATCATCATCTACGACTACCCGGTGGAGTTGAGCCCGCTGGCGAAACACAAGCGTGGCGGGGATACGACGTTGACCGAGCGCTTCGAGGTCTTCGTCGCGGGTCGCGAACTGGCCAACGCTTTCAGCGAGCTGAACGACCCGTTCGAGCAACGAGCGCGCTTCGAAGCTCAGGTCCGCATGCGCGAGGAGGAAGGGTGGGAGGAAGCCCACCAGGTCGATGAAGACTACATTACGGCGCTCGAATACGGCTTGCCACCGACCGGTGGAATGGGGCTGGGTATCGACCGGCTGGTGATGGTCCTCACCGATCGTTCCTCGATTCGCGAGGTCATTCTGTTCCCGACACTCAGGCCGGAGTGAACTATGCCGCTGGAGTTGTACCTGGCAGCGCGGAATCTTTCGGCGCGGAGCAGATCGCGCTTTATGAACCTGATTACGATCATCGCCATCGGCGGCATCGGTGTGGGCGTGATGGCGCTGATCGTGGTGATCGGCGTTATGTCCGGGCTGCAGACCGAGGTTCGCGACCGCATTCTCGGCACCAATCCGCACATAATGGTCCTCACCTTCGGGGAAGGGCTAAGACTGGACGATTGGGAGCAGCCCCTCGAACAGCTCCGCCAGGATGAGGCGGTAACGATCGCCGAACCCTTCATATACACCGAGTCCCTGATCTTCCAGGATGTGAACTACCAGCAGGGCGTGGCAGTGCGTGGCGTAACCGCCGACGCGACCGCGCGCCTCGAAGACCAGCTTCTGGTGGGCAGCTGGAACTTCGAGAACACCGAGTCCGGGCTGCCGGGTATCGTGCTCGGCTTCCGATTGGCCGACCGCCTCCTCGTCTACCCGGGAGACACGGTGAGCCTGATCTCGGCCCACGGCGCCGAGCTCACACCAGCGGGCTTCATACCCAAGTTCAAGAAGTTCGAGGTCGTCGGTCTCTTCAAGAGCGGAATGTTCGAGTACGACAACCAAATGGGTTACGCGCAGCTGAACGCGGCCCAGGATCTCCTCGGCATGGAGAGCGCGGTTACCGGACTGGCACTCTGGGTCACCGATCCGTGGCAGGCGGACGCCTACGCCCGCCGCCTGCAGGCCGAGCTAGGATACCCGTACACGCTGAGAGACTGGAAGCGGATGAACGAGGGGCTCTTCTCGGCGCTCAAACTCGAGAAGATGGGCATGGCCCTGGTCCTTGCTCTCATCGTCCTGGTCGCCGCCTTCAACATCGTGTCGACCCTGATCATGGTCGTGGCCGACAAGACGAGAGAGATCGGGATCCTGCGCTCCATGGGCCTGACATCGCGCAGGATCCTGCGGACCTTCATGCTGCAGGGGCTAATCATCGGAGTGGCGGGCACCTTGCTGGGTCTAATCGGCGGGCTGACGCTCGCCTGGGCGATCGATTACTTCGGGCTGATCTCGTTGCCGGGAGACGTGTATCTGATCAGCCAGATCCCCGTCATACTCAACCCGCTCGACGTCACGTTGATCGTGGTGGTCAGCATTCTAATCTCCTTCACCGCAACCATCTACCCGTCGCGACAGGCCGCCCGTCTGACCCCGGTGGAGGCGATCCGCCATGAATAGAGCGGCGATCGCAACCCAACGCCTGTTCAAATCGTTCCAGGACAGCGACGGATCGGAACTCCCGATCCTCAAAGGGGTCGACCTAGAGGTGAGGGTCGGCGAGGTGGTGGCGGTGGTCGGCGCCAGCGGCGCAGGGAAAAGCACCCTGCTTCACCTGCTGGGCGGGCTCGACCGGCCCACCGCCGGCGAGGTGTACCTGGCGGGCCAACCGCTGTCGGGACTGACCGAACAGGAGCTGGCCCAGGCCCGGAACGAGCGAATTGGCTTCGTCTTCCAGTTCCACCACCTGTTGCGGGAGTTCACTGCCCTTGAGAATATTATGATGCCCTTGCTGATTGGTGACGTAGACAGCTCGCAGGCACGGGCCCACGCCACGGGCCTGCTGCGGGCGGTGGGCATGGAGCGGCGAGCCGAACACAAGCCGCCCCAGCTGTCGGGAGGCGAGCGGCAGCGTGTGGCTGTGGCACGGGCGCTGGCCAATGATCCGTTGGTCCTCCTGGCCGACGAACCTTCCGGCAACCTGGACAACCAAACGGCCCAAGGGCTGCACGACCTGTTTTTCCGGCTCCGCGATGAGCGGGAGTTCGCCGTCGTGCTCGTCACGCACAACCTCGAGTTCGCAGGTCGGGCGGACCGGGTACTTCGACTTCACGATGGGACGTTGCGCGCCGTTTCCGATTCTTTGACGAGACACGAGACGATTAGCTGATGCTGTGCGATAACTGCGGCCAAAACGAGGCGGAAGTCCACCTGACTCAGATCGTCGACAATGAGATGACGACGGTCCACCTCTGTCCCTCCTGCGCTGCCGAGAAAGGGCTGGATGCCGGGAGCGCCAAGAACCTGCCGCTCACAGACTTCCTCGCCCAGATGGGGCAGGCGGCGGTCACGGAGGAGGAACGGGCGGTCGCCGGTCCGTGCACCTATTGCCACACGACCGTCGATGACTTCCGACGAAGCGGACGCCTCGGCTGCCCCCACTGCTACTCGGTTTACGAGTCGCAGTTGCGGGCGATCCTGCGCCGCATCCACGGCTCGACCTACCACCTCGGCAAAGTCTACGTGCCGCCGGCCAGCGAGGCAGCAGACCGCGCCGCCCGTCTGGCGGGACTGCGGCGCAAGCTGCAGCGTGCGGTGGAGGCCGAGGACTTCGAGCGCGCCGCCATGATCCGAGACCAAATCAGAGAGCTGGAAACAGCCATCGACGCATGATGCCACTGGACTTTCGCTCGATACCCGACTTCGGACTCGCCTGGCTGGACGCCAGCGGACCCGAATGTGACATCGCCCTCTCGACCCGGGTGCGTATCGCCCGCAACCTGCAGGGCTATCCGTTCTCCGTGCGCGCGAAACCTGCCGACAGAGAGGCGATCCTGTCGACGGTTCAGGAGGTGCTCGATCGAACTCCACCCGTCGCTAATGGTGTCTTCGTTGACATCGATCGCCTCGACCCGCGGGCACGTCAATTGCTCCTGGAACGCCACCTCGTCAGTCGCGAACTCGTCGGCCAGGGCGGCAGCGAGGCCCCGTCCTCTTCGGCCCTCGTCACTTCCGCCGACCAGCCCGTCGGACTCATGATCAATGAAGAGGACCACCTCCGCCTGCAGAGCCTCACCAGCGGCTTCAGCCCCCGGGAGACCTGGGGACTCGTCGACTCGCTGGACGAGGAGCTCGGCAGCCAGTTGCCCTACGCGTTCCATCACGAGTTCGGTCATCTGACCTCCTGCCCGACGAACTGCGGCACCGGATTGCGCGCGTCGGTTCTCATCCACCTGCCTGGACTCGTTCTCACCAAGGAGATCAACAAAGTCCTGCAGGGCATCTCTCAGGTCGGATTGACATTCAGGGGCTTGTACGGTGAAGGGTCCGAGGTCGTCGGTAACCTCTTCCAGATCTCCAACCAGACCACGCTGGGCAAGAGCGAGGAGGACCTTATCGACCATCTGCAGAAGATCGTCGGTCAGGTCGTCGAGTACGAGCGTCAGGCCCGCGCCGTTCTGGTCCGCGATGCGCCAAATGTCATTGAGGACAAGGTCTGGAGGGCCTTCGGGCTCCTCCGCCACGCCCGCTCCCTCGGCTTCGATGAATTGATGAACCTGCTCTCGGGCGTCCGCCTCGGCCTTTCCCTGAAACTTATTGCTGGGCCTAGGGTATACGTGTTGAACCGCATCATGATCTTTGCCCAGAACGCTCACCTGGAGGAGGCCAGCGGCGCAGGTACACTTTCGGGTACAGAGCTTGACATCCAGCGTGCAATCTACGTGCGTTCAGCACTGGCGGAGGCCGAGCCCTCCCCCGGTAGCTGATAATCAAGATCAACCGTGTGGTGGTGCCGGTTCCTGGGCGCGATGAGGGTTAGATGAACTACAATTTCACCGATCGGGTTCGAAAGGTTCTCGCTATGGCGCGCGAGGAGGCTGTCCGCCTCCAGCACGACTATGTCGGCACGGAGCACATCCTCCTGGGGCTGATCCGCGAAGGCGAAGGTGTGGCGGCGGCCGTGCTGATGAACTTGAACGTCGACTTGGACCAGATACAGGAGCGTACGGAAGAGCAGGTCAGGAAGGGCAAGGCCGGGGCGACGATGGGGGAGCTGCCCTACACGTCCCGCGCCAAGAAGGTCCTCGAGTTCGCCGTGGCTGAGGCGCGCGACCTGAACCATAGCTACGTCGGCACGGAACATCTGCTGCTGGGCCTGCTCAGGGAAGAGAAGGGTGTTGCGGCCCAGGTGCTGGAGTCGTTGGGCGTGACGCTGGAGCAGGCGCGCGAACAGACGCTGAAACTGTTGGGAACCGATATGCCGAGCCCCGCTCCTGGCGCTGCGAGCGGCGGGCCGAGCACGAAGGAAAAGAAGTCGAAGACGCCTGCGTTGGACCATTTTTGTCGGGACCTGACAGAGTTGGCGCGGGCTGGAGAGCTCGACCCGACGATCGGCCGCGAGAAGGAGATCGAGCGTGTGATGGAGATCCTCTCGCGCCGCAAGAAGAACAACCCGGTGTTGATCGGCGAGCCCGGTGTGGGTAAGACGGCGATAGTGGAGGGTTTGGCGCAGCTCATCTCGCGTGGCGAGGTCGCCGACAGTCTCAAGGGCCACCGTGTGTTGGCGCTCGATATGGCTGCGGTGATTGCCGGCACCAAATATCGCGGTCAGTTCGAAGAGCGGTTGAAGGCGGTGATGAACGAGATCGCACAGAACCGCGACGTCATTCTGTTCATCGATGAGGTTCACACCCTGGTGGGAGCCGGCGCAGCGGAGGGGGCGATCGACGCCTCGAACATGCTGAAGCCGGCACTGGCACGCGGCGAGCTACAGTGTATTGGCGCCTCGACGCTGAACGAGTACCGCAAGCATATCGAAAAGGACGGTGCGTTGGAGCGCCGCTTCCAGACCGTGATGGTCGACCCACCGACGGTCGAAGAGACCATCGAGATCCTCGACGGCCTCAAGAAGCACTACGAGGACCACCACACGGTCAGGCTGCCACAGGATACGCTGGTAACAGCGGCAAAACTCTCCGAACGCTACATCACGGACCGGCACCTCCCGGACAAGGCGATCGACGTGATCGATGAGGCTTGTGCCCGGATTCACCTGTCGACTCAGGTGCCGCCCCCCGAGGTCGCCGATCTGCAGGAAGAGCTGAAGGCAATCGGGGACCTCAAAGACGAGGCGATCCGCGATCAGGACTTCGAACGGGCCGCAGAGCTGCGCGACAAAGAGCGCGATCTGCAGGCCGAGGTCCGACGCCGTCGTGAGGAATGGGAGGAGGAGCGCCGTACCTTCCGCCCACCGATCACCGAAGATGACGTCGCCTTCATCGTCTCGCGTTGGACCGGCATACCCGTCACCCGGCTGCAGGAGGCCGAGACGGACCGCCTGCTCCGCATGGAAGAGGAGATGCACAAGCACGTCGTCGGCCAGCACGACGCGATCACCGCCATCAGCCGGGCCATCCGACGAAGCCGTGCCGGCCTCAAGGACCCGAACCGGCCTATCGGCTCCTTCATCTTCAGCGGCCCCACGGGTGTCGGAAAAACAGAGTTGGCCCGAGCGCTGGCTCGCTTCCTGTTCGCCGACGAGACCGCCCTCGTCCGGGTAGATATGTCGGAGTACATGGAGAAGTTCTCGGTCAGCCGCCTGATCGGCGCTCCTCCGGGATACGTCGGTTACGAGGACAGCGGAGCGCTGACCAAAGCGGTGCGCCACAAACCGTACAGCGTGGTGCTGTTCGACGAGATCGAGAAGGCGCACCCGGACGTCTTCAACATCCTGCTGCAAATACTAGACGACGGACGCATCACCGACAATTACGGTCGCGTCATCGACTTCAAGAACACGATCCTGATCATGACCTCGAACGTGGGCGCTCGGGACATCGTCAAGGGTGGTGGCGTCGGGTTCCACTCGCCGGACGCCCAGGCCAGCTACGAGGACATGGCAGAACGCGTCAAAGAGGAGATCCAGAGGGTCTTTAACCCGGAGTTCCTCAATCGCCTCGACGACGTGATCGTATTTCATCCGCTGTCCAGGGATCACATCAGGGAGATCGTCGGTGTCCTGATGCGCGACGTGCGGTCACGGCTGGAGGAGGAGGCGCTGAAGCTCCAGCTCAGCGAACCGGCCGTCGATTTTCTGGTGGAGCACGGATTCGACGCCACGTACGGCGCCAGACCCCTGAAGCGGGCGATACAGAGATATGTCGAAGACCCGCTGTCCGAGAAGATCCTGATGGCGGAACTTGCACCGGGTGACGTTATCGAAGTGGAGGTTGCAGCAGACGGAGAGCACCTAGAATTCAGGGTACTCTCTTCTTCTTCGTTTACGACGTGAGGCAGTACTTACTTCTCCCCGCCTTCCTGGCCCTCGCTGTTTTCGGTGCGAGGGCCGAACCGTTGCTGGGCCAGCAGCAGCAGCCCGGCGTGCAACTCGTCCGCGTCGATTCCATCCAGGTCAGCGGAAATACTCGACTCGCTACGCCGGTGGTCCTTTCCGAGCTCGGCTTCCGCACGGGCGACGAGATTACCTACGCCGATATCCAGCGCGGTGTCCAGCGCCTCATGGCTACGGGCGAGTATGATGATGTGCGGGTATACGCCGCCGATGACGGCCTGGGCCGGACGACAGTAATCGTCAACCTGGTCGAGCGACCGACCATCATCTCCTATCGCTTCGAGGGCCTGGAGCACATCGGTAGCGGCGCCATCCGCGATACGGTAGGCCTCGAATCAGGCCAGCCGCTCAGTCCGGCGGCGGTACACGAGGTCTCTCACCTGATCCGGTCCCGACTCGCCGAGCAGGGCTACATGGCGGCGACGGTGGACACTACGCTGCTGGCTGGGGACCAGCCGGGCGTTTACCGGATGGTCTTCAACGTCCGTGAAGGTAACCGCATCGTTGTGACCGCCATCGAGTTCGAAGGCAACGAGGCTCTGAGTGAAGGGGAGCTGTCCTCGGCGATGTCGGTGCAGCCGGAAGGCTTCTTCTGGTGGGAGACCGGCGAGTTCCGGGACGAGGACTACCGCGAGGACCTCGCGGTGAACCTGCTCGAGCACTACGGCCAGCACGGGTACCTCGACTTCCAGGTTCTCGGCGACACGATGATCGTCGATCCCACGACCGGGAAAGCCAAGCTCGTGGTCCGGGTCGAGGAGGGCCGCCAATACCGGATAGCGGATTTCCAGGTCGAGGGCAACGAGGCTTTCCCAACAGAGTTCCTCGAGGCGCGGTTCAACCCGAAAAGTCGCTCGCTCCTGCAGCGGCTCCCGCTGATCGGCAGCCCCGCTGTAGAAGGCGACCCCGTCTTCAATACGCACCAGTGGAGGGATGCGACCGACGAGATCATGCAGCTGTACAGGAACACCGGTTACCTCTACGCGCAGATCGACCCGGTTGTGGAGAAACTTCCTGACGGGGATGACGGCGACCCCCGAGTGCGACTCACCTGGAAGATCGATGAGCTGAGCCAAGCCTACATCCAGCTGGTCGATATCGCCGGCAACACGACCACCCACGAGCGCGTCGTGCGCGACAGACTCGTGTTGCTGCCCGGAGATGTCTACGGCGACGATCGGATCGTCTCCAGCTATCAGGCCATCCAGGGGCTCGGCTTTTTCGACCCCGTTCCGCCCAACGAAGCGCTGGACGTCGCCCCCAACGACGAGGGCGACATCAACGTCACCTTCAAGGTGAAAGAGAAGAGTACGGGCAGCATTCAGTTTGGCGCTTCGCTGGCACCGTCCGTGGGACTGGCCGGATTCGTCGGCTACGAGCAGCCCAACCTCTTCGGTCGTGCCAAATCCGGTCGCTTCCGCTGGCTCTTCGGTAGCAGGACGAACGATATCGAAGTCGCTTACACCGATCCGTCCATCTTCGGGAGCCGCAACTCGGCCGGCATCTCTTTGCGCAGCGCACGGGATCAGTTCAGCTATCTGGGCCTCGGCCGGCGCCGCCAGACCGGCGGATCTCTGAGCTTCGGTACGCCCTTTTGGGGCTCGCGCTGGACCCGCTTCACCGTGCGCTACGCCCTCTTCCGAGATGAATACGACTCGGGCGAGGGCGAGCTCGATCTCGAGCAGCGAGAGTTGTTGGGCGTAGGAACGAGAAGCTCGATCCAGTTCCAACTGTCCCGCGACACTCGTAACCACCCGCTGTTCCCGACAAGTGGAAGTCGCAACTCCGCTGCCATCGAGTTTACCGGTGGGTTCCTAGGTGGCGACGGCAACTACCGCAAGATCACGTTCGAGAGCAGTTGGCACACACCCATCGCCCGCCTCGTTTCCGATCCGATGAGGACGCCCATCGACCTGACCCTGGGAGTGGGCCTCGTCGGTGGTTTCATTGAGGGCAACAACCCGTTCTATCTCGAACGCTTCTTCGCCGGCGGTGTGCGCTACGGCCCGAAGCTCCGCGGCTACGATGAGCTGACGATCACGCCGGACGGCCACGTCCCACGAGAGGCGTCGGGCTTCAGCCAGCTCGACCGTGTCGGCGAAGCATACTTCATTCTCAACGCCAGCGTCGGGATCAGGCTCGGCGGCAGCTTCTTTATCAACGCTTTCTACGACGCCGGCAATGTCTGGGCGACCTCGCACGGTCTCAACCCGACCGACCTGTTGCGAGGTTTCGGCATCGGTGTAAGCTTAGTCACACCCATGGGACCTCTAGGAGTCGACTACGCGTACGGCATAGACCGACGCGATGTCTTCGGGAGGCCCAGTCCTGGGTGGAAACTGCACTTCAGATTCGGGCAGGTGTTCTGAGGTGTTCGATAGGTAGCTGACTGGAACGGGTCGGTGCCCAGCCCGGGCACATAGCAGAGGGGAGTAAGAGAGTGCAGTACAAACTGAGTGCAATTGTGGTCGCGACGGCGCTGGCGGCGCTTGGCTATGCCGGTTTCAACCAGCCGCAGGGCCCGGAGATCAAACTGGCGTACATCAATTCGAACGAGATCATCTCTCAGGCTCCGGGCGCCGCGGAGGCTCAGGCCACGTTCGAGCGCGAGATGGCGGGCTGGAACGCACAGGTCGAGGCGATGGGCGACTCGCTGCAGCAGATGGTCACGCAGTACGAGCAGCAGCAGGTCATGCTATCGCCGGAAGCACGAACCCAGCGACAGCAGGAGATCAATCAAAAGCGGATGGAGTTCCAGCAACGGACTACCAATCTGGAGAACATGGCACAGTCCAGGCAGCAGGAGCTGGTCGCCCCGATCTACGAGGCGGTGTCCAACGTGCTGGTTACGATGCGGGAAGAAGAGCAGTACACGATGATCTTCGATGCTGCAGCCGGGGCGCTGATCGCCGCGGACACGACCCTGGACATCACAAGCCAGGTCCTTGCGCGGTTGCAGGCCCAGAGCGCTGAACCGGGAGGGGCGCCGAACTAGCGTCGCGAGCCCGGCCGGCCTCAGGCCCCGGGCTCCTGCGCCCACGGTCTCCAGACTGCACCGTGGGCGCTATTGCTGTACTGTCGCTGAACGGTGTTATCTACGCATCCACGGGAGTTCCGATGTCAACGAGTGTAACGGTTGGCCAGCTCGCCGAGCATCTCGGCGCCGAACTGGCTGGAGATCCTGGTGGCAAGCTCTTTCGAGCCGCGCCCCTCGAGGCGGCGAGCGAGGGGGAGGTCAGCTTTCTTGCTAGGCGAAAATACCTCCCGTATCTTG
Organism: Gemmatimonadota bacterium; assembly: GCA_039586755.1. Taxonomy (GTDB): domain Bacteria; phylum Gemmatimonadota; class Gemmatimonadetes; order Palauibacterales; family KS3-K002. The sequence goes on from JBDHJU010000034.1 coordinate 18,430, forward strand.
GCGCCACTCACGCTACCGCCGTCATAGTCGGTCGCGATCTTGGCGAGCTCGAGGCGGTGCCTCGATCGACCGCCCTCTTATGGGTCGACGACGCCCACGCCGCTCTGGCCGAGACGCTGACTCTCCTCTATCCAGAGGACGAGCGAAAGGGCGAAATCGCCCCCACCGCCGTGCTGGGGCCCGACGTACAGCTGGGTGAGGGCGTGAGTATTGGGCACTATGCTATCGTGGGGGGCGGCACCAAGCTCGGCGACCGCGTTTGCGTCGGTGCCAACAGCGTGATCGGCGAGCGATGCGAGTTGGGAGCCGACACCGAGATCAAGGATCTCGTCTGCCTCTATCCCGACACGGTCATCGGGGCCCGCTGCATCATTCACAGCGGCGCGCGAATCGGAGTGGACGGCTTCGGTTACGTCTTCGAGAAGGACAGGCATCGGAAGATCCCGCAGGTGGGTCGCTGCGTGATCGAGGACGAAGTGGAGATCGGCGCCAACACCTGCATCGACCGCGGCTCGGTAGGTGAAACGCGAATCGGTGCGGGAACCAAGATCGATAACCTGGTGCACATCGCGCATAACGTATCCATAGGACGCGCCTGCATAATCGTCGCCCAGGTAGGCATCGCCGGGAGCACAACCGTCGGCGACGGTGTGGCCATGGCCGGGCAGGTCGGAATCATCGGCCACCTGAACATCGGCGACGGCGCCAGGGTCGCCGCTCAGTCCGGTGTCAGCCACGACATCCCGGCTGGGGAGACCTGGTTCGGATTCCCGGCCCGGGAACGCAGCCAAACGATGCGCGCCAGCGCGGCCTTCCTGAAGCTGCCCGATCTGATTCGCCGGGTCGGACGGATCGAGAAGCGACTGAACACAGAGGACGAAGCCTGAGGGCCGGGAGGGTACTGGCTTTGAAGCAACAAACGTTGGCAGGCACTGCCCAGCTAGCCGGAACCGGGCTCCATTCCGGGGTTGGGGTGCAGATGACGCTGCGCCCGGCGCCACCCGATCATGGGATCGTGTTCTACAGAACAGACCTTGGCGACGACCCGCAGCTCCCCGCGCACGTCGAGCGGGTGACCGAGGTGGAGCGCGGAACGGTTCTGGAGAACGAAGCGGTGCGGGTGCGCACGGTCGAACATCTGCTCTCAGCAGTGTCGGCACTCGGTATTGACAACTTGATCGTCGAACTGGACGGGGAAGAGCCGCCGGCGACGGACGGCAGCGCCGAGCCGTTCATGTCTCTCATGCTCGACGCAGGGATCGAGGAACAGGACGCGGACGCCGTCGTCTGGCGATGCACGGAGCCGTTTACGGTGACCGAGGGCGAGTCCCGTTACGCGGTTGTGCCGGACGACCGCTTCGTGCTATCCGCGTCGATAGAGTTCGAGCACCCGCTGATCCACCGGCAGCATATCTCACTGGTCATCGACCCGGGTAGCTTCCGCGAGCAGATCAGTTCGGCCCGCACGTTTGGTTTCTTTGAGGACGCCGAGAAGCTGCGGGCGATCGGACTCGCCCACGGCGCGGATACGAGCAACACCGTGGTCTTGACCGCTGAGGGGCTCTACGAGGGGGTCGAGTTGCGGTACGGCGACGAGTTCGTCCGCCACAAGATCCTCGATCTGGTCGGCGACCTGGCGCTCACGGGCCACCGCATTCAAGCTCAGATCGTGGCGGAACGGCCCGGACATCGCGGCAACGTCGCGCTCGCCCGGGCGATCGTAGAGCGGGCCAAGCGCCAGAGCGCCGCCCGTCGCGTCGATATCGATCAGATCGTTCGCTTGCTCCCACATCGCTTCCCCTTCTTGCTAGTCGACCGCATCATCGAATACGAGAAGGCCAAGCGGATCGTCGGCATCAAGAACGTCACGATCAACGAGGAGTTCTTCGTAGGGCACTTCCCGGGTATGCCGATCATGCCCGGCGTCTTGATCGTCGAGGCGATGGCACAGGTCGGCGGGCTTCTCCTCATGGACAGCGTGGAGAACCCTGAGGACAAAGTCGTATATTTCATGTCGCTGGATAAGGTCAAGTTTAGGCGCCCCGTCATTCCGGGCGATCAGCTCGTGTTCGAGCTGGAGATGGTTCAGATGCGCCGGACGGTGTGCCGAATGAAAGGAATCGGACGCGTGGATGGAAGTGTTGTGGCGGAGGCGGAATTGATGGCACAGGTGGTGGACAGATGACTACACGAACAATAGCCGACAAGGAACAGACGCCCCCCAGCGTTCACCAGACGGCGATCGTCGATCCGGGCGCTGAGTTGGGCAACGGCGTGGAAGTCGGCCCTTACGCAATGATCGGCCCGAACGTGCAGGTCGGTGACGGCACGATCGTCGGGCCCCACGCATACATCGAGAAAGACACCAGGATAGGACGCGAATGCTTCATCGCCAAGGGAGCGGTGCTCGGGACCGACCCCCAAGACCTGAAGTACGAGGGCGAGGAAACGCTGCTCATCGTCGGTGACCGCACCACGATACGCGAGTTCGCCACGCTGAACCGGGGTACGCGTGCCTCGGGATCCACCGTCGTGGGAAGCGGCTGCTTGCTGATGGCATACTCACACGTGCCCCACGATACGGTAATCGGTGACCATGTGATCCTCGCCAACGCCGTCCAGATGGGTGGCCACGTTGTGATCGAGGACTGGGCAACGATCGGTGGCCTTACGGCCGTTCACCAGTTCGTCCGCGTTGGCACCCACTCATTCATCGGTGGCGCATCGCGGGTCTCGAAGGACATCCCGCCCTATACGCGGGCGGCAGGGAGTCCGTGCGCGCTTTACGGCCTCAACACGGTGGGCCTCGAGCGCCGCGGCCTGACCAAGGATATGCGGCTGGCTCTGAAGCGGGCCTACAGAACCCTCTTCAGCTCGACTATGAACCTCAGCCAGGCGATCGAGGAGATCCGCTCGCAGGGCGAGCTGACTGAAGAAGTCGAGAAGCTCGTCGCCTTCATCGAGGCGAGCGAACGTGGAGTCACAATCTGAGAGTTCAGTGGATCCGGTCGCTGTAGGTGTGCTAGGTGTTGGGAGCCTCGGCTTCCATCACGCCCGGATCATGCAGCAACTGCCCGAGGCCGAACTGGTCGGCATCTACGACGTCGACGCCAAGCGTGCCGCCGAGGTGGCTTCCGAGCTCGAGACCCACGCCTTCGATAATGTCGTCCAGCTGCTGGATCGCGTCGAGGCCGTCACGATAGTCGTACCGACCAGCAGTCACTTCGAGGTCGGGAAGCTGGCACTGGAGCACGGCTGCGATCTGCTGATCGAGAAACCGATCACGCCGACCACCGATGAGGCCGACCGACTTATCCGACTCGCCGCGGAACGGGATCGCATTATCCAGGTGGGCCACATCGAACGATTCAACGGCGCCGTACGCGCCTGCGAGCCCTACCTGGAGAACCCCCTGTTCGTCGAATCACACCGCCTGGCGCCCTTCGTTCGGCGCGGCACAGACGTGCCCGTCGTCCTCGACCTGATGATCCACGATATCGACCTCATCTTGAGTCTGGTCCGCGGCTCGGTAACCGACGTCCGCGCCGTCGGCGTCTCCGTGCTCAGCGGGAGCGTGGACATCGCCAACGCTCGTCTCGAGTTCGATGGCGGCGCCGTCGCCAACATCACAGCGAGTCGAGTCTCGATCCAGCGCCAGCGGAAGATCCGCTTCTTCCAGCCCAGCGGCTACGTCAGCCTCGACCTGGGAAGCAGCAGCGGCGAGTTTTACCGGCGAAAGGGGGATAGTATCTCGAGGGTCGACGAGGCAACCGCCCTGACCGACCTGGTCGAGCACATCCCGCTACGCGGCGACGGCGAGGAGCCCCTGAAACTCGAACTACAGAAGTTCACCAGGGCCGTGCGTCGCGAGGAACCGGTGGCCGTCAGCGCCCAGGACGGTCGTACGGCCCTGGCCGTCGCTCTAGATATCGTCGAACACATCGAGAGGCACCGGGACAATGTCTTTGATAAAGCTTAGGCGTGAGAGGAAGGTGCTGGGTACGCACGAAAGGGCAGGGATGCGCACCAAGACGCTGATCATCCTGCTGGCTGCCGTTCTCGTAGCGATCTGGTATCTGAGCTCGCGTGTCTAAGCCCCGCATCTTCTTCTCGGCGGGCGAGGCTTCAGGAGATCTTCACGGCGCCACGTTGGCCAGGGCGCTGCGTCGGAGATATCCCGATGCCGAACTGAGCGGCTTGGCCGGCCCTCGTATGGAAGCGGAAGGCGTGCGGCCCATCGTCGACTTCGAACGCTTGGTCGTCATGGGACTGGCAGAGGTACTGGCTCGTTTGCCGTTCTTCTTCTCCCTGCGTCGCCGCGTCCGTCGTTGCCTCGACCAGAGCCCACCGGATCTCGTCATACCGATCGACTATCCGGGCTTCAATCTGCGGCTCTGCGGCGACGCACACGACCGGGGTATCCCGGTCCTCTACTACATCGCCCCACAGCTGTGGGCCTGGCGTCAGGAGCGCGCCCGGATCCTGGCCGGGAAGACGGATCGCGTGGCGGTCGTTTTCCCCCAAGAGGAGCCGTTTCTGCGAGAATTCGGCGTGGAGGCCGTTTTTGTCGGCCACCCTCTACTCGATTACCTGGGCTGCCGCGAGGCGCCCAGGGAAGCGATTGCGGCGCTGGGAGCGGACCCGCAGCGCCCCATCCTTGGCCTCCTCCCTGGATCCCGGCCACAGGAGGTGCGACAACTCTTGCGCCCCTTCCTGGCCGCCGCGGCAGAGGTAAAGCGTCGGCGCCCCGACGTGCAGGTGTTCGTGTCCACCGCGCCACAAGTCCCCGCCGAGCTGTACCGGGCGGCCTCCGGCGTCAAGCTCGTCCACGATTCGGCCCGAGTGCTGAGCGCCGCCACGGCCGTGCTGGCCAAGTCGGGCACGTCGACGGTGGAAGCGGCGCTCAACGGGACGCCCCTCGTCATCGCCTACCGGGTGAATCCTCTGAGCTACTTGCTGGCCCGGCGTTTGGTGCGTCTCGACAGCTTTGGCATGGTGAACATTCTGGCCGGACGCCGCATCGCCCCCGAGTTCCTACAGCGACTTCCTGCGCAGGCGATGGCCGATGCGCTGTTGCCGCTGCTCGACGAGAGCTCGAGCGAGAGAGAAGAGATGGTCGAGGCGCTACGAGCGGTCCGCGACCAGCTGGGCGAGCCGGGGGCGCCGGACCGTGTGGCGGATCTGGCGGCTCAACTTTTGGACGGACGCGAGTGAAGACGCACCACCGGATCGCGTTGGGACTGGCTGGTAGCCTCGGCCCCGTTTTGTTCCGCGGACTCTATTCCACTCTGCGTTTCGAGATCGACGGTGCCGAACACCAGAAGGCGACCTGGGGAGCCGGGAAACCCGTCGTGTTCGTGACCTGGCACGGGCGTATCGTCCCGCTGTTGTACCTTTACCGCGGCAACGGGATCGTGACATTGGTCAGCCAGCATCGCGACGGCGAGTACCTGGCTCGCGTGGCAAAAGCCCTCGACTACGAGGCCGTTCGTGGTTCGAGCACACACGGCGGCTTCCCGGCGCTGCGCGAGCTGGTTCGCAGGCTGAGGGCGGGCCGCTCGCTGGCGATCACGCCGGACGGACCACAGGGGCCACGCGAGAAAGTGAAGCCGGGAGCTTTGCAGGCCGCACGGATGACAGGCGCGCCCGTGATCCCCGTGATGGCCGGAACGCACCGGGCCTGGTGGTTCGAGGGCTGGGACAGCTTCATGGTGCCGAAACCGTTCGCAAGAATCCGCGTCGCAATCGGCGAGCCGCGACACGTGCCGCGTGACTGTTCGGTGCGCGACCTCGAGGGGCATGCCCGGGCTCTAGAGTTGCAACTTCTGGACCTGAAAGCTCGAGTCGACCGGCCCACGGCGCACCGACCATGAGCGAATGGCACGAGCGCCTCTGGAAGCCCGACACACCCGCCTATCGCGCGGCCTCCGCTCTATTGATACCGGCAGAGCTGGCCTATCGGGCGGCCGTAGCCGCTCGGTGCTGGATGTATGACCGGAGCATCCTGACCTCGGCCGAGGCGCCCATCCCGGCGCTGGGAGTCGGAAACCTGACGGTGGGTGGGACCGGTAAGACTCCGGTGACTGCCTGGCTGGCAGAGACCCTCGCCGCCCGCGGTCGCGTTCCTGCCATCGTTATGCGAGGATATGGAGGCGACGAGATCGAGGTCCACAGGCTTTTGAACCCGGAGGTCTCCGTCCACGCCCTGGCCGACAGAGTCGAAGGTGTGAGACGGGCCCAGCAGGGCGGGGCAGACGTCGTCGTTCTGGACGACGCGTTTCAGCACCGCGCACTGCGGGCGGACGCCTATGTCGTACTGGTGGCGGCGGAGGAGTGGAGCGCCTCGCCACGCCTGTTACCCCGAGGACCTTGGCGCGAGCCGCCCGCGGCGCTGAAGCGCGCGACTTTGATTGTCACGACGCGTAAGGTCGCGACGCGAAAGGAAGCGCAACGCGTCATCGGGCGACTGTCGGAGATTTGTCCATCGGCCGAGACGGCGGAGGCTCACATTGGCCTGGCGGGGCTCGCTCGTTACGATGGAGCCAGCGGCAGGCTCAGTGAACCGGCGCCGGCTGCGGGTTTTCATTGCGCCCTGGCCGTGGCCGGCGTGGCCCGGCCGGGGACCGTCTTCGCGCAATTGGAAGCGGCGGGCACGACGGCAGACGAGCGGTGGGGTTTTTCGGACCACCATCGTTACAGCGGGGACGAGATCGCCCGCATCTCGGGACGGGCTCAAAGCGGGCCCCTCGTCGCTACGCTGAAGGATGCCGTTAAGCTGGGTCCTGTTCTGGATTCGGCGATCGATCTATACGTTCCACTGCAAAGGGTCGAGTGGGAGAGCGGCCGCGAGGCGGTGGACCGTTTGCTAACTGGTTTGGAGCGCCAGGAATGAGCGCCATCGACACGGACATCCTCGTCATAGGTTCCGGGATCGCCGGCCTCACGTTCGCGCTGCGCGTGGCCGAGCACGCCGACGTCGTTTTGGCGACCAAGAAGGCCAGCTTCGAGTCGAACACGAACTACGCTCAGGGCGGAATCGCCGCTGTCGTGGATAGCACCGATTCGTTCGCCGACCACGTTCACGACACGTTACAGGCCGGCGCCGGTCTCTGTCACTTCGATCGCGTCGATACGCTGGTGCGCAGCGGGCCACAGGCCGTCGCCGACCTGGTCGACTGGGGAGTACGTTTCTCGAGCTCGGAAGGACACCTCGCCCTCGGCATCGAAGGCGGCCACTCGCGGGCGCGCATCGTCCACAGCCAGGACAAGACAGGCGCTGCGATCGAGGACGCGCTCGATCGCGCCGTTGCGAGCCATCCGCGTATCCGAGTGCTCGAGGATCACATGGTCCTCTCGCTCCAGGCCGAATGCCACGTCGGCCGCCGCCGCTGTGTCGGCGCCTGGGTGCTCGATGTCGATTCCAACCAGGCGGTCCCCGTGCGCGCCCGCGCCACCATGCTGGCGGCGGGCGGCAGCGCGGCGCTCTACTGCCACACCACCAATCCGGCCATCGCCACCGGCGACGGCGTCGCCTTGGCGTACCGCGCCGGCGCCGTCTGCGCGAACATGGAGTTCATCCAGTTCCACCCCACCGCGCTCTACCCGGCCGAGCAGCACGCCTTCCTGATCTCCGAGGCTTTGCGCGGCGAAGGCGCCGTGCTCAGAAACTGGGAGGGCGAAACCTTCATGGGCAGTTACGACCCGCGCGAAGATCTGGCTCCTCGGGATATCGTGGCGCGTGCTGTGGATAGTGAGATGCGGGAAAGTGGCAAGAACCATGTCTGGCTCGACGCGACAGGTATTCCTGCCGAGCGGCTCGACGAAAGATTCCCTGCCATACTGGAAGGGTGTCGAGCAAAGGGTGTCGACGTACGCAAAGAACAGATTCCCGTCGTGCCCGCCGCACACTACATGTGCGGCGGCGTTCGGACCGACATCGACGGCGCAACCTCGCTGCCCGGCCTCTTCGCCGCCGGCGAGTGCGCCTGCACCGGCGTGCACGGCGCTAACCGCCTCGCCTCCAACTCGCTGCTCGAGGCGGTCGTCTACGCCGAACGCGCCGCCTCGCGCATGATCTGGGAGTTGCCCTTCGTGCCTGCGCCGGGCGGCGACGATTGGACGGAGCCCGACGACCTGTCCGGCGTATCGAGCGATGGCCTGGTAGGGTTGCGCGAGCGCTTGAGACGCCTCATGTGGGAACGGTTGGGGATCGTGCGCAGCGTCGCCGAGATGGAAGACGGCGCTCATCAGCTTCACGGGCTGCGGCGCGAGTGGTCGGGTCTGACGACCGAGTCCAGCGGCGCGAACGGCGGCATCCGTTGGGCCGATGCCGCAGAGACCCTCAACATGCTAGACGTCGCCGGATTGATCGTTCGCTGCGCGCTCTGGCGGCGCGAGAGCCGGGGCCTTCACTATGTGACCGACTTCCCCTACAAGGACAACGAGTGCTTCCTGCGGGACAGCCTGGTGGTTCCGCCCGAGTGACATGAAGGTGATGATCGTTTCCGTCGGGACTCCGAAGATGCCGGGTCTGGCCGAGGCCATCCGCGACTACGAGTCGCGTATCTCGCACTACTTCAAGTTCGAGTCGGCCGAAGTACGCCAGCAACGGATCGGGCCCGGCGCGGATTCCGGCGCCATCATAAAAAGGGAATCGCAGGCGCTGCTCGATAAGGTCCGACCGGACCTCGAGCTGGTTGCCATCGATGAGCGCGGTATGACCTGGTCTTCCGAGGAACTGGCGTCATACCTGGGCGAGTTGGCCGTCGGCGGCGGCGCCGGCGTCGCCTTCCTGGTGGGCGGACCGCTCGGGTTGAGCGACGAGTTGCGCGGAAACGTCCGCCGCGTGCTCTCGCTCTCGTCCTTCACTCTGCCCCACGAGTTGGCGCGGCTCGTGCTGGCCGAGCAGATCTACCGAGCAGGGACCATCCTGCGTGGCGAGCCTTACCACAAGGGCGGGTGAGCGTGACGGAGAGGCCACCGGAGTGGTACCGCGATTGGTTTGGCGAGGAGTATCTGGCTCTGTACCCTCATCGCGACGAGGAAGAAGCCAGGGCCGCGGTCGAGCTCGTATCCCGGGCCTGTGCACTCTCCGAAGGGCTGATACTCGACCTGGCATGCGGCGCCGGGCGTCATATGCTGGAATTCGAGCGCCGGGGCCTGAAAGTCATCGGGCTCGATCTTTCCGCTCCGCTGCTGAAACAGGCCCATGACAGGATCGCCGATCTGCGCTTGGTTCGTGGCGACATGCGACATCTACCCTTCGCCGACGGCACCTTTCATTTCGTTGCCAACTTCTTCACGTCGTTCGGCTACTTCGCCGACCCCGAAGAGGATGCTCGCGTGCTCGCTGGGATCCGCCGAGTTCTGAAACCCGGTGGCTGCTTCGCACTCGACTTCCTCAACGCCGAGCGTGTCCGTGCCGGCCTGGTCGATGGCGACGAGCGACTGCACGACGGCCGGCGCGTCGTGCAGAAGCGGCGCCTGGAGGAGGACGGGAAGGTCGTCGTCAAAGAGATCCGTATCTTCGAGGCGAACGACGACCGGCCAGTCGGCACTTACTACGAGCGGATACGCCTCTATTCGCCCGCCGAGTTGGAAGAGATGCTGCGCGTCGCTGGTCTCGAGCCGGAGAGAAGCTATGGCGACTACAGCGGGGCACCGCCCGGACCCGAAGCACCCCGTTTCATCCTTCTTGGTCATGCCGTATGAGCCTTAGCATCGAACGTATCCCGCTCCAGGGCCCGGCACTCGCCCGCGCCTACATCGACGACTACCCGCGGGTCGAATCCTTCTACCTCGCTGGCGACCCCGGAACGATCGATAGCTACCGCGGAGTGGCCGAGCGGATCCGTGCCGGCTATCCCGAGTCACGTTGGGAGGCCCTCTCTAGTCTGCTCCCCGAGCTCGACGGCAGCTCGAAAGACCGACTCCAGAAGATCATCGAGGGCAGGGGACTGTTCGTCGCCACCGGACAGCAGGCCGGACTGTTCGTCAGCCCCCTCTTTACCCTCTACAAGGCCTTCACCGCGGCCCGTCTTGCAGAGCAATTGGAAGAACAGCTCGGGACCCCGGTCATGCCACTCTTCAGCGTGGCGTCCGAGGACCACGACTGGGCCGAGGTGAACCACACCCACCTCATCGACCTGGAGAACAGGCTGGCAAGACTGTCCGTCGCCGCGGCACATGAGGCGGAGGAGGGTGGGCCGACGCCGCCGGTGGAGTCGATCGAACTGCGATCGGACATAGAACAAGCCTTAGACGATCTGGTGCAACTGACTCCGGAAACGGAGTTTAAGGCTAATGTCCTGGAGCCACTTCGAGATGCTTATCGGCCCGGCTCCAGCATGGCCGAGGCCTTTCAGGCCGCCCTTGGACACCTGCTCAATCGGCACAGCTTCCTCCTCTCGCGCACGGCGCACCCTTATGTGAAGGGTGAGACGCGCGAGGTTCTCTGGGCGGACTGGGAACGCAGGGCGGAAACGGCCGAAGGCTTACTCCAGCGCTCGAAAGCGATTTCCGATGCCGGGTTCGAGCCGCAGGTGAGCGTAGCCGAGGGAACGACGCAGCTTTTCCTCGAAGCGGGGCTTGGCCGCGACCGGATCCTTCACGAGGGCCAGGGTGCGTATCTGAGGCGTTCGGGCGAGCGATTCGACGGGGAGCAGCTCAGGACCATCCTGGAAGAGACACCCGAGCGAGTGAGTCCTGGTGCGTTGCTGCGACCGGTCACCGAGGCAAGAGCGTTCCCTATGGTGGCGTACGTGGGCGGAGCGGGTGAGATCTCCTACTTGGCCCAGTCTCAGGTACTGTTCGGCCTGCACGAGATCCCGGCACCGGTCGTCGTCCCGCGGGCGGCGTTCCAAATCATCGAATCCAAGATCGCCAGGGTACTCGAAAAGTACGACATCCGGCCCGACGAACTGGCGGGGGATGCGGCGACGGCGGTCACACGGCTACTGAACGAGCGCATCCCCCCCGAGCTCCAGGAATCGTTAGAGGCACTGCGGCGCTCTGTTGATAGCGCGCTGGACGAGGTCGAGAACGCGGCGCTCGCCTTCGACCCGGGGGCCCGAAGCGCTGTAGACACGGGAAAGAAGGCTGTGTCGGGCAGCATCCGGTCGCTGGAGTCGCGTCTGCAGGCCAGGGTGCGGGAGAAGCACGAGGTCATGAAGGGCCAGCTGGAGAAGGCGGCGGTGAACCTGTACCCAGGCGGTAAGCTGCAGGAGCGGGTCCTGAACGTCTTCCCGTACCTCGTGCGCTACGGCGAGGGGCTGCTCGACGACATCTTCGCGAAGGTGGTAACTCCGCTCGATTAGGTTACTTGCCCCGGAAGGCGCCGCGGCCTACGTTTGGCTGGTCCGGAGCAACAATAGAGGCGGTTTTTCGATATGGTCTGGGTTCTCGGCGTTGTGGTTCTTCTCCTGATGATGATCCCGCTCACGGCGATCGTCCTCGATTCCGAAGTGGGCCGAGCGTTGGCGCGGCGTCTCGGCTCGGGTGAGGCGCAAGGCGAGGGCGAGGAGCGCCTCAAGCAGTTGGAGAAAGAAGTGCAGTACTTGGGCGAATCGGTTCAGGCGCTCCAAGAGGAGTCGCGCTTCATCAGGCAGCTGCTCGAGAAGCCCAAGGAACAGGAGGCTTTGCCGCCCGGTGACGAGTGAGGGCGCGGACAGAATAGGTCGCAGACCCCGCCCCGCTTTGGCAGTGGGAGCGGGGATTTTTCTTAGTCGCCTGGCCGGGTTCGGCCGCGACGTGGCGATAGCTGCGTTCTTCGGGACCACCGTGGCAGCCGACGCTTACGCCGCCGCCCTCCGGATTCCCAACATCATCCGCAACCTCCTGGGCGAGGGAACGCTCTCCGCCTCGTTCATACCGGTCTATAGCGGCCTGTTGGGACGCGGGGCCGGCTCGGACGCCCGCCGGCTGGCGGGTAGCATCCTCGGCCTCTTGATTTTCCTCGCCGCCGGTCTCAGCGGTCTCGGCATCTTGCTTGCGCCTTGGCTCACGCGCCTGCTCGTGCCCGGCTGGCCCGCCGAGTCGGTGGCACTCACCACCTGGCTCGTCCGCATCCTGTTCCCGATGGCCGGATTCATGATCCTGGCCGCCTGGTGCCTGGGCGTTCTCAACAGCCATCGTCGCTTTTTTCTTTCCTTCGCGGCCCCCGTCGTCTGGAACCTCTCGCAGATCGTCGGGCTGCTCGTCGCCTGGAAGGCCGGCTGGGAACCGCTCGTCGTCGCCCTCGCCTGGTCGACCCTCATCGGCGGGGTTCTGCAGTTCCTGGTGCAGCTTCCGTCGGCACGGCGACTGTCGGGGAAGATCAAGCTGTCTTTCGACACCGCCTGGGAACCGGTCCGGCGCGTCGTTCGCAACTTCGGGCCTGTGGTCGTGGGGCAGGGCGTGGCGCAAATCGCCAGCCTGGTAGACGTGTTTTTGGCCAGCTTCCTGGTTCACGGCGCGGTGGCCGCGTTGTACTACAGCCAGCGCCTCTATTTTCTACCGGTGAGCCTGTTCGGCATCGCCGTGGCGGCTTCTTCGCTGCCCGAGCTCTCCCGCGAGGCCGAAGCCGCCGCCTTCAACGCCCTGCGTCTGCGCATCAGGCGCGGCTTCCGCAACATCACGTTCATGGTGCTGCCTTCGGCCGTCGCCTTCATCCTGTTCGGCGACTGGATCGTCGCGCTTCTGTTTCAGCGCGGCGACTTCCTGGCCGAGGACACGGCGATCATACACGGGACGCTGGCCGCCTATGCGGTCGGTCTCCTGGCCGCCTCTTCGGTCAAGCTCTTCGCCTCCGGCTTCCACGCCATGCTGGATACGAGGACACCGGTGCGTTTCGCCGTCGTCGGCCTCGTGGTCCAGGTGGTGATCGCCGCATCGCTCATGCGGTCACTCTACGCGCCCGGCCTGGCCGTAGGCGCCGCCTTGGGCTCCACCTGCTATCTGCTGCTCCTCTGGAACGGCCTCAGCAAGCGGATCGGCGACCTCTTCACCTCGGCCGACATCCTGTACATGATGAAGGTGGCCGCGGGGGTCGCGGTCGCCGCGGCGGCGGGACTCGCCGTCGTCACCTGGCTGGCGCCGGCGCCGGCCAGCGCCGCGTCGCTCCTGGCCCGGCTCTGGGTGACCGGTGCCACGCTCGCCGCGTTTGGGCTGGTTTACCTCGGTGTCGCCCGGCTGCTCGACACGTTGCCCGCCGGGGGCCTTAAGGTCTGGTCGGAAGAGGCTGGTTCGTAATCGATGTCGCAGACTACAGCCATTGAAGAGAAGTTGGCGGCTCTTCCCGCCGCTACCGGCGTCTACGTCCTCAAGAACGCGAAGGGTAAGCCGATCTACGTCGGTAAGGCCCACTCGCTGCGCGATCGCGTGCGCTCGTACTTCCGCGACGAGGCAGGCCACCACAAACCGCCGGAGATGACGCGGCTCATCGCCGACTTCGACACGATCGTCACCAGTTCCGATTCGGAAGCGCTGATCCTCGAGTCGAACCTCATCAAAGAGTGGGACCCGCGCTTCAATATCCGGCTACGCGACGACAAGACGTTCCCCTACATCAAGGTGACGGTAGCCGAGCCGCTACCCAGGGTCTTCGTGACGCGCCGTTTGCTCAAAGACGGCTCCCGCTACTTCGGGCCGTACGCCGACGTCGGGCACATGCGCCGTGCACTGCGGGCGATCAAGAAGCTCTATACGATCCGCTCCTGCCACTACGATCTGCCGCACCAGGCGCCACCGCGACCCTGTCTGGATTACTACATCGGCCGCTGCAAGGCCCCTTGCGTCGGCCTGCAGACCCAGGGCGACTACCGCGAGATGATCGATGAGGTGCTGCTCGTGCTCCAGGGTCACACGAGCAAACTGGCGACCAAGCTAGCCGAGCGGATGGCCGAGGCGGCCAGCACCCTGGAATTCGAGCGCGCCGCGGAGTACCGGGACACCCTGCGCGGGCTAGAGGAGATCGAGCGGCGCCAGCTCGCCATCGATCCGCGGGGCGGCGACATCGACGCCATCGCACTCGTTCGTGATGCCGATGACGCCTGCGGCGTCATCTTCAAGATCCGTGAGGGGAAGTTACTGGGCCGCGAGGCGCACTTCATGGGCAACGTGCAGGGCGAAACTGAGGAGACCGTGCTGTCCGCCTTCGTCGCCCGCTTCTACCTCCCGCAGCAGGAGGTGGCCAGGGAGCTGCTGGTCCCGGCCGAATTCTCCGACCGCGACGCCGTCGAGACGCACCTGCGCGAACGCACCGGTCGGGCGTTCAACGTCGGAGTACCGCAGCGCGGGCTCAAGCGTGAACTGATCCGACGCGCCGAGGAGAACGCGCGGCACCTGCTGGAAGAGCGGCGGCTGGTCGAGGGTGCGGCCGAACGACGCGCCCCGGACTCGTTGTACTCACTGCAGAGCGAGCTCAACCTCGAGCGCGTGCCACGCTCGATCATCGGGTTCGATATCTCCAACATCCAGGGCGCCGATCCCGTAGGCGCCGCCGTCTGGTTCGAGAACGGCGAGCCCTTCAAGAAGGAGTACCGCCAGTTCAAGGTCGAGTCGGTGGAAGGGGTCGACGACTACGCGGCGATGCAGGAGGTCGTCGGACGCTACTTCACGCGCCGCGTCGAGGAAGAACGCAAGCTGCCCGACCTGGTGCTGGTCGACGGCGGCAAAGGCCAGCTCTCCGCCGCGGCCCAAGCGCTGGAACGCGCCGGCGTGCCCGACCTGCCGCTGGCATCCCTCGCCAAACGCGAAGAGCTGATCTTCACCCTCGATCGAAGCAAGCCGCTTCGCCTCTCGCGCCGCGAGCCTGGGCTACGCCTTCTCCAACAGGTCCGTGACGAGGCGCACCGCTTCGGCCTCGCCTACCATCGCAAACGACGCAGCAAGCGCACCCTGCGCTCAGAGCTCCTCGATGTGCCCGGGGTCGGACCCGCACGCCAGAAAGCGCTGATGAAGGCATTCGGTAGTCTAAAAGGTGTGCGATCTGCATCGGTCGAAGAGATTGCCGCCGTGCCCGGGATCGGGCCGCGGCTAGCTCAGGAAATCGTTGCCGCGCTGGGCTCCGAGACCTAACGGGTCGCTGAAAGAGGTCCGTGGATTTAGGTCGGCGCCGGGGTCCCCCTCGCTTCACCGCTCGCGTGCACCGCACGTGGGCATGGCACTGCCCTTCGTCGCTCACGAGTTTCGCTCCGGGGCACCCCGGCGCCTCCCAGGCCTGCATCTCGCATCACTTATCAGCGACCCGCTACGATGAAGTGCCCTTGACTCAGTCGCCGAGCGAGACCTAGACTGGCCGTACTTGGCAGGTAGGCGTCATTCCGTCACGGAAAAGCCCGGAGAATCTTCTCCGGGCTTGGCGTTTATGGGACCTCGGACGTCGGGAGTCGAGGGTCGCGCGCCGAAGAGGAGCCGAGACTCGATTGTCGACTGTCGGCCGTCCAATGTCGAAATCGTTCCCCCATTCTTGTTCCCAATTCTCACTTCCCCTATCTTCCCCCGCGTTGTCCCAACCACCTTGCGCAAGCGTAATTCGCAATGACCGTAAAGACTCGTTTCGCGCCCAGTCC
>JBDHJU010000167.1:0-2098 GCA_039586755.1 Gemmatimonadota bacterium
AGTAGACGCGTGAGTGGAAGTCTCACCCGGGGAATTCTCGGTGCACCCCGGAAGCGACCCAGGCACGTTTTGCGTGAAGCCCTGGGTGAAGCCCACTTGGGTGGGTGAGCGAAGCCGCGGGCCGTAACGCAAGTGAATTCTGAGCAGGCCTCGAAAGTGAAGATGCGAGGGCCGATCCGCCTGAATAACGGAGAAGGCCGCTGTGGAGAGCGGAGCAACCGACACGAGCCGCTCTCCGGCTCGCCGGGGTAATGGGAACAGCACGCGGTGAAGGTCTACTGGGCAACGTGGGAGGACCGCTGTGGGTGGCAGGTCGCGACTGTCGACGCCGGGAAAGCCGGCGGCCCGGGCGGGAGTCGGAGAGGCCCATGGTACCGAGGAAGCCGCTAATCACGGTGGAGGGACGGGGCCTTACTTCTGGGTGCCTGTGAAGCGGGAGAGGATCGAGGGATTGACGTGAGTCTGGAAACCCCGGAAAAGATCCGGAACCTGCAGAAGGGGCTCTACGCAAAGGCGAAGGCGGAGCCAGCGTTCCGCTTCTACCTGCTCTACGACAAGGTGTACCGGGAGGACATCCTGCACCACGCGTACCGTCTGGCCTGCCGCAACGGCGGGGCACCGGGGGTGGATGGGGTGAAATTCGCTGACATCGAAGCGGGGGGTCTGGAGGAGTGGCTCGCAAGTCTGAGGGAGGAACTGCGAAAGCAGACGTACAAGCCCCGACCGGTACGACGGGTGATGATCCCGAAGCCTGGAGGCGGGGAAAGGCCGCTCGGCATCCCGACGATCCGGGATCGAGTGGTCCAAACCGCGGCCAAGCTGGTACTGGAGCCGATTTTCGAAGCGGACCTGAGCGACAGTGCCTTTGGCTACCGAGTGGGCCGCAGCGCGGGGGAAGCCGTGAAGCGAGTGCATCGCGCGCTGTGCGACGGGTACACGGATGTGGTGGACGCGGACCTGAGTAAATACTTCGACACCATTCCACACGATCAGCTGATGAAATCGGTCGCCCGGCGCGTGTCGGACGGGAAGATGCTGAAGCTGATCAAGGCGTGGCTCAAGACGCCTGTGGAGGAGACGGACGAGCGAGGCAACCGACGCATGACGGGTGGGAAGGGAAGTCGGATGGGGACGCCGCAAGGCGGTGTCATCAGTCCGCTGCTCGCGAACATCTATATGAACCGGTTCCTCCGGGTCTTTCTGGAGCGGGGCAAGGACCGAGAGTTTGCAGCCCAAGTCGTGTCCTACGCCGACGATTTCGTGATCCTCAGCCGATCCAAGGCGGCCGAGGCGTTGGTCTGGACACGGCGGGCGATGGCGGCGATCGGCCTGACCCTCAACGAAACCAAGACGTGTACACGGAACGCACGTGAGGAGCACTTCGACTTTCTCGGCTACACCTTCGGGCCGGAGCGGTACCGCAAGGATGGCCACTGGTATCTGGCCGCAAAGCCGACCAAGAAGTCGGTCCAGCGGCTCAAGGGGAAGGTCCGGTCCCTCCTGAGACCCGGCAATCAAGGCACCCGGACCGTGGTGGTCAGGGACCTGAACCGGCTGCTCAGAGGCTGGTCCAACTACTTCAGCTATGGAACGCGCCTGCACGCGTACCGGGCCGTGGACAACTACGTCTACGAACGCGTACGCCACTTCCTCAGGCGGCGCCACAAGGTGCCCACGCGGGGCACCCGCCGTTTCGATGCCGACACGATCTTCGGAAAAGTGGGGGTCTTGCGGCTTCGGACGGTGCACGTGGGAGCGCGGCTGTGAGCCTCTGCGTGAAACCAGTCGGAGAGCCGGATGCGGGAAATCCGCACGTCCGGTTCGATGAGCGGGCACCGGAAACGGAGCGACGACCCCGGATTGAGGCACCCTCGTGTCAGGGAAACAGCAACTCCCCGGTCCCAACGCCACCGCGCCGGTGCTCGACTCTACCCAGGCCTTCTGCTGCGACGCGCGATAGCGCGCCTGCGGCGGGCGTGCTCGCTCCTCGCTTCGTCGACGTAGCGTCAGCTACGACTCCTCGCTCGTTGCTGCGCTTGCCCGCCTCGGCTGCACTCTCACGCGTCTCGCGACGAAGTCTGGCGAATACTCCGGGCTA
>JBDHJU010000118.1:0-11722 GCA_039586755.1 Gemmatimonadota bacterium
CTCCGGAGGAGGCTCAGGCGCAGCGTCGCGAGAGCGCCGCCCCCGCTGAGTTCGTCCACTAGGGCTGCCACCTGTCGGCGTCGTGCGTCCAGCCGGCTGGGCCGACGGGCCGTGGTCTGGCTCTGGCGCGCGGGCCGTGCTGCAACCGGGGAGCGGGTGCGAGTCCTCAGCTTGAGCATCTTTCTCCTGCCGTTCGGTCGGTTGCGTCCTTTTCAACCCTTCACTCCTGTATGCGCAGGAATGGGCCCGGACCGGACAAGGCGGAGAAACCGGGCAAGTACACCCGTTAGTCTGCTGGGGATCTGGGCAGCACCCCGACGATTCGCAGCGGGCCGCCGCTCCCGCCAGCGATCTTCACGGGCAGAGCGATCACGTAGGCGCCTGCCGGTGGGAGACGGTCCAGAGCGGCCACGTTCTCGAACGCCGGGATGTTCTCGGCATAGAGGATCCGGTGGCTCTCGAACAGCGTCGACTGTCCGTAGTCGATGCTCGGCGTGTCGATACCGAGGGCATCGATCCGACGGTTCTCCACCAACCAGGCGGCGGCGTCCGGGTGTAGACCCGGGAAGTGAAGCTCCGGAACCGCGTCGGGCCCGGTCCTCGTAGTGCCCAGATAGCGCTCCGGGTCGGGCCAACGGTCTCCCCAACCGGTGTACAGTAGCAGGATCGCGCCGTCCGGTATTCGGCCGTGTTCGGCCTCCCAAGCCTCCAGGTCGCTGACGTCGACCCGGTAGTCCGCGTCACCCTCCGCTTTAGAGCTTGCATCTACCACGACCGCAGGTCCGACCAGTCGGTCGATGGGAACCTGGTCCGCTGTGTGTTGGCCCTCGGCAAAGTGAATCGGCGCGTCGAAGTGGGTGCCACCGTGCTCGGACATGCAGAAGTTGTTTGCGGCGTAGTAATACCCGCCCTCGGCCATGCCGGCCGACACGACTTCCAGCTCGAAAGACTGCGCGGTCGGCCAGAAGACCGTCCTGTCATCGTAGGAATACGACATGTCGATCCACTCTGCCTCCGCACCCGAAAAGAGGCCGGCGAGAACCTCTGCCTCGTCCTCTCCCTCCGGCTCACAGCCCAGAATGACGAGCCAACTCGCCGCGAAGACTAGAAAGCAACTCGTCTGGCGGCTGATAGGCTTAGCGTCCCGGCTAGTGGGACGTACCTGCGACTTATCGAAGACGTGCTTCAAGAAAGACATGCGGAGTCCTCCCCTGAGAAGGTCTTTGCACCTGGCGGATACCAAAAAGTATTCATCCTGAGTTGCCATAGCGAGCCGTGCGCCAACGCCGCGCTTCGCTGAAACACTGCAGATGTGGCCAGCGTATGTGTTGACTGCAAGGTATAAGTTGACGAGCGAGGGGGCACAACATGAAGATCAGGGGCCTACGAACTGATTCTCGTATCGTTTCTTTGTGTTGGGCGATAGGCGTCGTATGCCTTTGCGCAGCTTATTGGGTTCCGGGAGAAAGAAACCAATACGAATACCGAGTACCTGTTGAGACGGGAGACGGCTGGCGAACCGCCTCACTAGTGGACATGGGCATGGATACGGATCCATTCGTGCGCCTGATGAACCGTCTTGATGCTACCGAGAACCACCTGATCCACAGCATCCTGGTCGTCATAGGCGGAACGCTGGTCTTTGAGGAGTATTTCGATGGCACCGATCTAAACCTCTTTGACGAAGACATGATGGTTGGGTGTACGTTGTGCTTTGAGGAGAAACACTTCACCAGGGACGAACTACACTTCACCGCCTCGGTCACCAAGAGCGTCACAGCGCAGGTGTTTGGGGTTGCCATCGATCGAGGGTACATCTCCGGGACCGACGCGACCATGGTCTCATTCTTCCCCGAGTACGCGCACCTCGTGACTCCGCAAAAGGACCAGATCACGGTTCACCATATACTGTCCATGACGTCAGGGCTGCCATTCGATGAGAGGACATTTCCCATCTCTGATTCGAGGAATGATGCTTTTCAGTTGTTCGTGACCGACGATCCCCTGGCGTTCATGCTGGGCAGGGACGTGGCTCACCCTCCTGGCAGCACATATCAGTACAACAGCGGTACCACGGTACTTTTGGGAGAGATCATCCGGCGGGCGGCGGGCCAGAGCCTCCCATCGTTTGCTGAAGAGCATCTGTTCGCGCCCCTGGGGATTACTAGCTATCAGTGGGCGGACTGTCTCGAAGCCCCGGATGTGTCATTCGCGTCGGGTGGCTTGTATCTGCGTCCGCGGGACATGGCAAAGATCGGCCAGCTCATGTTGCAGGATGGTGTTTGGAATGGCCACCGAGTTCTCTCTTCGGACTGGGTGCAGCGGTCGGTGACCAAGGCAACCGACGTGACGGACGGGAGCGGGATTGACGGTTACGGATACCAGTGGAAGCTGAGACGTTATAGGGGACTCGATGCCTACTATGCTTCGGGATGGGGGGAACAGTTCGTCGTGGTCATTCCCGAAGAGAAGCTCGTGTATGTTCAGACCAGCGGGCGGTATGGTGGCGAGCGCATACCGGTCTTGCATGATGCGGTCATAGAAGGGTATGTAATACCGGCTATTCGAGATCGGGCGGCCGTGCAGGACGCCTCGGTTCAGGCGGTTGTGGACGTTTGGCCTGGGTTACTAGATGCCGGAGACGTCGACGGCATAATGGACATGTTGGCCGATGATCCTGTGTTGGTCCATCCGAGGCTCCCAGGGATCGCTGGGAGAGATTCAATCAGAGCATTTGTCGAACAGGTATTCCGGCAACAGTACGCAGTCGGTAGCTCCATACAGGTCGAACGGATCCAGACCTCGGGAAACTGGGCCCATGCCGTCGCCAGGTTCGAGACGACCTGGAACCCAAGGAGCGGTGCGAGCCCGTTCAGGGAGTCGGCTCGGTATGTATGGGTGCTGAGGCGCGACGCGAGGGGTGAGTGGAAGGTGAAGTCGTTTTCGTTCTACCCGATCATGTAGGACGGACCGTTACGGGATTGGGCCCACCGGTTTTGCGGTTCACCGTACCGACGGTGCCGTTGGGCGCTCCCGAGCGCAGCTCACCGCAGCTTCATTACCGGCTGGTCAACTTCAAGCGATTATTACTGCTGAGACAGTGCGGCTGGTGAGTCGCACCATTTGGCCACAGTCAACCAGAGGCTGTTGTTCGCATGAGCCCAAGCCCTCGTGATGTCATAGATTCGAATCCGTCGGTGCCCACGGTGCCTGGTGTTTCGAGGCGCAGTTTCCTCAAAACGGGCGTCGGCGCTCTGGCGGCCTGCGCGCTTCCCGGC
Source organism: Gemmatimonadota bacterium (assembly GCA_039586755.1). GTDB lineage: Bacteria > Gemmatimonadota > Gemmatimonadetes > Palauibacterales > KS3-K002. Next base: position 3,279 of record JBDHJU010000118.1, read on the forward strand.
TGCGACGATCGGCCTGAGCGCGCTGGGTCTCGGCACTCGAATCCTAGGTAATCTGCGCGATGGCTGGCTCTACGTGCCCGAGAGCTACTCGGCCGACACAGCTGCACCGCTCTTCGTTGCCCTGCATGGGGCGGGGGGCCAGGGGAGCGACTGGGAGAGCTACTATGCGCGAGCGGAGAGCCGGGGGATGGTCTTGCTGGCGCCGGATTCGCGATCGGCCACCTGGGATCGAATACAAGGCAATTTCGGAGCCGACTGCTACTTCCTCGACCGCGCACTAAAGCACACGTTCGAACGCTGTCGAATCGACGCTACTCGGATCGCTCTCGCAGGATTTTCAGACGGAGCCTCATACGCACTCTCGCTTGGGATCTCCAACGGAGACCTCTTCAGCAACCTCGTCGGGTACTCCCCGGGCTTGCTTAACCCCTCGCAGCCTTTGGTCGGCGAGCCGAGGATCTTCGTCTCGCACGGCACTGAGGACCCGGTCCTGTCGGTGAGTATCACCCGTGCTTTGATCGTGCCCGAGCTGAGCAACGCGGGTTATGACGTGACCTACCGGGAGTTCGAGGGAGGTCATGCCGTACCGGCTGAGATCTCGGAGGAAGCGTTGGACTGGTTCCTCACCTAGGTCGACGGCTGAGCCGCCCACCTGCCCTGGATTGTCGGGGCTCGAGCGATAATCTTCCCACATACATAGGTTGTCCGGCGGGTTGAGATATCCACGTCGCTGGAGGGTTTCCGGTGAGAATCGCCGAGATGAACTGGATGCAGCTCGAGGAATATCTGAAGACCGATGACCGGGCCGTGGTCCCGCTTGGAAGCACGGAGCAGCACGCCTACCTGAGTCTCCTGACGGACACACTGATCCCGGAGCGGCTGGCGCGTGAGGCCGCCGAGCCCCTGGGGATCCCGGTCTTTCCCGCGGTGCCGTACGGGTTATCTCCCTACTTCTCGGCCTTCCCCGGCACCGTAACGCTTCGTCTGGAGACCTACCTCAACCTGATTCGGGACATCCTGGACAACCTCTCACGCGCCGGGTTCAGGCGGATCGTCTTGGTGAACGGCCACGGTGGTAACGCGCCGGCGGGCTCTGTGGCGCTAGAGTGGATGGCGGAGCACCCGGGCCACCAGGTGAAGATCTTCGACTGGTGGATCGCGCCGAAGACGCTGGCGAAGATCGAAGAGGTGGATCCGGTGGGCTCGCACGCCTCGTGGATCGAGAACTTCCCCTGGACCCGTCTGGCGGGTGTGGCGCTTCCACGGGAGAGCAAGCCGCTAATCGACAAAGCTCTGAAATCGGTTCTCGATCCGGCCGCCTTTAGAAAGGCCGTTGGCGACGGGAACTACGGCGGCGTCTACGAGCGCCCCGACGAGGAGATGATGGCTATCTGGGCGGTGGCGGTGGCGGAGGCCCGTGAGAGCATGGAGGAGGGCTGGTCATGAACTTCGACTTCAGCGGCCGCACGATCATCGTCACTGGAGGTGGGCACGGGCTGGGGCGAGCGATGGCGAAGGCCTTCGTCGAGCGCGGCGGCCGGGTCTGGACCTGTGACATTCTGGCCGATGCGCTGGCCGAGACCCGAGAGTTGTGCGGTGCGGGCTGTGAGGCTCGCGAGGTCGATGTAAGGGACCGGGAAGCGGTGAGGCCGTTCGTCGAGGAAGCGTGCCGCGAGTCGGGACGGGTGGACATCCTGGTGAACAACGCCGGCGGGGTGGTGGGTCAGGTGGGTCGCCCGCTGGAAGAGGTCGCGCCGGAAGACTGGCAAGTGATCTTCGATGTGAACCTTACCGGTGCTTTCAACTTCTCACAGGCCGTGTCGCCCGGCATGAAGGCCGCCGAGTGGGGCCGCATCATCAACATCTCATCCGGCGCCGGCATCCGGGTGAGCCTCACCGGCATCCAGGCCTACGCCTCGGCCAAGTCCGGGCTCATCGGTTTCACCCGGCAGCTGGCCCACGAGCTGGGCCGCTTCGGGATCACGGTGAACTGCGTGGCACCGGGGTTCATCCGCTCCAACCCCACCACGGAGCGACAGTGGGACAACTACGGCGAAGAAGGGCAGCGCAAGCTTTTGGAGTCCATCGCTACGCGCCGCCTCGGACAGCCTGAGGACATCGCCCACGCCGTCCTCTTCTTCGCATCCGACTTCGCCTCCTGGATCACCGGCCAAACGCTCAGCGTGGACGGGGGCAGGTGATCTAACGATTCACCGATCTCCGTTCCAGCTCTCGTTGCACGATCTCCAACTCCGCCTGCGCCAAACGGAGAGCGCCCTCGACCTCGGCCACGCCGGTCCTCAATTGCGCGGCGGCAGCTGGGTGCATAGACCCGAGGCCGACCGCCTCTTCCATGTGTTCGAGCTCGCGTTGGAAGTGATCTCTCCGTGCATTCAACAGCACGACCTGGTTCTGCGTCTGTACTTCGATCAGTTTGAGCTCTGCTTCCACCGCAGTGATCTCCGAATCGAGATAGGCACGTCGTAGCTCCAGTTGCTTGGCCAGCGACTCCAGTTGCAGTTCGGCCTGCAAGGCGACCAGATTACGCGCCTGCACTTCGTTGTCGGAGATCAAGCCGGCTTCCACCCGTTGGCGGGCCCGTTCTTCGTCGTGCCGGACGACGTCGAGATGGTGACGTGCGATCTCCATGCGGACCTGGATCCTTTCACTCACGAAGTCGCGGCCATCGACCAACGGTGAAGACAGCTCGCCCAGCGGCTCCCGACCCGAACGACGGAGCTCCTCCAACTCCAGTTCCGTCGTCTTTGCTGCAGCCTCGGCCTCTGCTATCTGCAGTTCGAAGTACATCAGGTCCCTGTCGCTGCGAACGCCCTGTTCAACCTGCTCGCGGGTCAGGCCCAGCGTCTCCAGTTGCAGCGCGACCCGCTGCTGTGCCACCTCGAGCTGGACCTCGAGCCGCGCTTCCAGCAATTCCCGGCGCCAGGCGTCGCTGAGCTGCTGCGAGAAGCCCATCGCCGCGGCGCCGAGGACGAGCGAACCGGCAATCAAACTACCCGTCTTCAAGAAGCGGACGGCAGGCCGCGGGCCGATGCCCGTTCGCTGGTTGCGACGCAGCCGTCTGCTAAGCTCCCCTTCCAGGCTTTCTACGAAGCGAGGATCGGGCTCGTGTCTGTCACGCATTGTTCCTACCTCCTTCGGACAACTCGAGAGCGGGGACCGCTTCAACCGCGAGCTCCTCCGCGGACTCAGCGGCCGCCTCGGTTCTTACATAAGGTCGCAGCCGTTTCTCGAGGCTGTGTCGCGCCCGGCGCAAACGGCCCTCCACCGCGCGCTCCGATAAACCGAATTCCTCGGCCAGCTCGCGCGTGCTCTTACCGTCAAAGTAGAACGCCTCTAGCAGCGCGGCCTGACCGCGGCGTAACCGGGCCAGACCCCAGTTCACCAGGGCGACTGCCCACGGCGTCTCGGGACGGTAGTCATCTGCTGCCAGCTCCAATTGGGCTAGATCGACTGGCGTTGGCCTTTGGCGTCTGAAATGGCTCACCAGGAGATTGCGTGCGACTCGAATCAGCCAGGCCCGAGGATGGTGGGGAGTCCCGCGGCGCGGCCAGGTATCCACGGCGCGCAGCCAGGCATCCTGCACGATGTCTTCGGCCAGGGTCCGATCGCCACCCACTCGACGCGATACGAAGGCGTAGAGCGGGCCCGTGTGCTCCCTGTAGATGTGCACCAACTCGGCATCGGTCAGCAACGCGGCATCCTCCACGGTGTGGGTAAGAGTCTCGCGAGTCTCTACCTATATAGACGCACTCGGTCGAGAAAACCCACCGTTCGCGAATGCTCGCTTTCCGACGGTGTTACAGAAGTATATGTGTTGGGCGGATCGGGCTGGCAACCGGGTCTCAGCCGTGCTTGATGAAGGTCCCCTCACGGAGGTCGGCCATCGCCTGCCGGAGTTCTGCCTGGGTGTTCATGACGATCGGCCCGTACCAGGCGACGGGTTCCTCGATCGGTCTACCTGAGACGAGGAGGAAGCGGATTCCGTTTTCACCGGCCTGTACTGTCACGTCCTCGCCGCTGTCGAACAGAACCAGCGATCGATTCCCCGTCGTGTCGAGCACCGGCGTATCGGTGGGTCCGGGGCCTTCGGTGAGTACGGCCCGGGGCTGCGAGGCGTCGCGGAACGTGCCGTCGCCGTCGAAGATATACGCAAAGGCATGCCGGTCGATCTCGACGGTCAACTTCTTCCGCTGGCCCGGCGGGACCCAGACGTCCAGGTAGCGGGGGTCGGCTGCGATCCCGTCCACCGGGCCGGTCTGGCCCCAGAAGCTGCCACAGATGATCCGAACCCGGGTGCCGTCGTCGTCGGTTACCTCGGGGATGTCGTTGGACGAGACGTCCTGATAGCGAGGGGTGGTCATCTTTAGAGATGAGGGCAGGTTCGCCCAGAGCTGGAAGCCGTGCATCCTACCCTGTACGTCGCCCTGCGGCATCTCCTGATGGAGGATGCCGCTTCCCGCCGTCATCCACTGGACGTCGCCTGCCCCCAACCTGCCAGCGTTTCCCAGGCTGTCGCCGTGGCTCACCGTACCGGCCAGGACATAGGTGATGGTCTCTATGCCACGGTGCGGATGCCACGGGAAGCCGGCCAGATAGTCTTCGGGGCGCTCGTTGCGAAAGTCGTCGAACAGGAGGAACGGATCGAACTCGCCCGTGTTCCCGAAGCCGAACGCACGGTGCAACTTTACGCCCGCGCCTTCCGTTGTGGGCTTCGCTTCGATGACCCGCTTGACCGGCCTGATGGACACGTCTGCTCCTCGCTGAGTAGATCCGGATGCTGCGGTGGGGTAACGCGGCCCCTGGCGTCAGGGTTCCCTGCGGCGCCCGCTGTCTGAATTCTTTCAGCGGTTGAGAGACTCCAGGCGACTCGTTAGCTCGGCCTGGTCGGCGGCGCCGGAGACACCGACGATGGACCCACCGGTCATCGCCACGCCCACCAAGCCGCGGTAGGGGATTTCACGGTACAGAATCGTGAGTCCCCCGTCCTCCAGTGAGGTCCAATCCCCGGCCAGCGCGTCCCACACGGTCTCCGGCGAGGAACCGGCCGGTGGCACGACGACGAAGCCCTGCCAGGTCTGGTCACCGTTGTCAGAGTATTCGGCATAAACACATCCCGGGAGCTCCGTCAGCCCCAGGAACCCTTCGCGCTGATATCCCTCGCTGCCTGCGACCATGCCGTCTTCAGGCAGCAGTCCCAGCTCCGGAGGTCGGGTAGACGGGCCGGGCAGCGCTTTGGCCAGCGCCTCGAGAAGCTCGCGACCGCTCGCGTCGGTCAGCTCGCCTTCGATGGCGTTCATCTTGGCGTACGTGGAGCCTTTTAGTAGGAGCGCCTGGTACGGAAGAGATACGGCCGCCATGATCGTCGCGGACATTGGCGGTGCTCCAGGGTTCTCTTGCTTGAACACGCCGAAGGCATTGAGCGGCGAGCCCATGTCGTAGAGATCGACGGTGACCACGAGATCACCCGAGGCGAGGTCAGCGGTCCTGCAGGTCTGCACGTCGTACTGTACGAACAGCTCGGCCGCTCCGTTTATGTATTCCCACAGGTTGTCGGCGTCGTAGGTCAGTACCTCGCTGGCCAGGGTCCAGCCCTCGACCTCGGGGAAGTCGGAGCCTCCGTCGGCGCAAGCAAGAAATGAGACCGCAACGACGAGGACCGTAAGCGATGGGCGTTTCATTTTCGCGCTCTCGTTCACGCTAGGGTCAGCAGATCGTGCACCTGAAGCATGTTGGGTTGTATGTCGATTCCGAACGGGCAGGCACCGGCGCACTCCCCGGCGCAATCGGCGCAGGCGGAGGCGTCCTTGCCCCCGAGGCTCGAGTAAAGCGTCATGGCGTGCTTCTCGTACCCCTGTCCCTCGTAGTAGTAGGCGTAGCGCATGACGGTGCTCACCGGCACATCGTGGGGACAGCTCTCTCCGCAAGCCGCGCATCCGTGACGACAGTACTGGTCGTTGAGCGCCAGCCTGCACTCCTCCAGCATCCGCGCTTCGGCGGCGCCCAGTTGGGTGCCGGAGAGCGGCACGACCTTGTCGATGAGGTCGAAGTCGGTGAACGCGACGCACGCCGTGTGCATGTCCGGATTCTGTAGGACCCAGTGGATGCTACCGAGCCTCAGCTGCTCTTCGGTGAGCAGGCCGTACTGTTCGACGAAGGGTCGCGTGCGATCATACAGGTCCTTCTGCCGGTTCGATCTGGCCTCCAACCTTTCCAACGCCTGCTCCCGGCTCTGGCCGCGACGGGTCATGCGCTCGATGTACTGCTGCTGTTGCTCTGTTAGGTTGTCGGGGTCGACGGGCTGCCAACGCAGCACACCCGGCGCCGTTTTCATCGCGGTGGTACCTACGCCGTTGGCTTTGCAGGCCGCGATGATCCGGTCGCCTTCCTCGTGGTTCAGGAAGTTGTAAACCAGCAGCATGAGGTCGAAGCGGCCGTCCTCGGCGGCGGCGACCAACACGTCGGCCATGCTGTCCTGGTTCGCCCCGCCGGGCCCGTGGTAGGAGACGCTCTTGAAGCGAACACGTCCCTCGGCTTTGAGCTGGTCTATCGCCGCATGATAGCCGGGGTGGCTCAACGCTTCGACCGTCGAAGCCAGGTGTATTCCGTAGGCATCGACGTAGTCGGTTTGCAGGCGCTCGAGGCTGGCGCGCACGCGATCGACGATCTGCTCGGCCGTGTCATCGTTCCCAATGCGTCCCTTCGAGGCGATGAAGATCTTGCTGCGGTCCATGTGCTGCATCGCTTCGCCGATAGCACGCTCGGCTGCGCCCCTCCCGTAGCCCTCCGCCGTGTCGAAGTAGTTGACCCCTTTGTCGTAGGCGTAGCGGACTACGTTGGACTCCCTGAGCGGTACGCTCCCCATACCGACGTCGGAAACGCGCCAGCCGGTGCGGCCCAAAGTGCGATAGCTCTGGATCTGTGCATCCTGTCTGGGCAGGGTGGGGAACAAGCTGGGCCTTGTGCCTGCGGCGGCGGGTATCGCGCCGCCTCCCAACGCCGCTCCTCCGGCGAGGACGGTTCCACCTACTTTGACGAAGTTCCTGCGGGAGATCTCGTCGTGCTGAAGGTCGGACTTGGGCTTCTCGCTCATGATGCAGCTCCTTGCGGGCCGGCGTGAGTCGGTTCGCTAAAAAGCCTGTCTGGAACAGCTAGGTGGGGCGCGGAAGAGCGCTGAAGAACTGCGGCCCCCGGCACTCCGCATCCACCGACATAATAACACCGAAGCGGAGAATCCGCTGCCGACCCGAGACGCAGTAATTTGCCGCGGCTCTAGAGCTTTCTTATACTGGGCGGAACCTGGAGGAGGCAGCGAAAAGGAATGGATCGCAGGGACTTCTTGAAGAAGACGGGCCCGGCGGTGGCGCTGGCGGCGGTCACCGGCGGCACCGGATTGGCCTTCCACAACCGCGAGACGGCGCGGCGCCGGTCGCTGGTCGTGAAGAGCGCCAGCTTCGAGGTGCCGCCCGATCCCTCGCTTCCCGTACTAACTTCAGCCACCAACGCCGATCCTGTGGCGGCTCTGAACGCCGCACTCGATGCTGTGGGCGGAATCGGCCGGTTCGTTCAGGCGGGCGAACGGGTCGTGGTGAAGCCGAACGTCGGATGGGACCGCACTCCGGCGCAGGGCGCGAACACGCATCCCGCCCTTGTTAGCGAGATGGTGCGGCTCTGCCTGTCGGCCGGCGCGGGTCAGGTGATCGTGGCCGACGTCAGTTGCAACGATCCTCGGCGCAGCTTCCTGCGCTCGGGGATCAGGGAAGCCGGCGAAACGGCGGGAGCCCGAGTGATGCTTCCGGCACCGGAAGATTTCGTCGATGTCGATCTCGGCGGCTCGGTGCTGACGAGATGGCCGGTGTTGAAACACTTCGTCCAGGCCGACCGGCTGATCAATATGCCGATCGTCAAGCAACACTCGCTCACCCGTTGCACGATAGGAATGAAGAACCTCTACGGTATACTCGGCGGACGACGCAATCGCTTGCACCAGGAGATCGACCAGTCGATCGTCGATCTGGCTGCCTTCGTAAGGCCGACCCTCACAGTAGTCGATGCCACGCGCGTCATGTTCAGGGGTGGGCCGCAGGGCGGCTCGCTGGACGACGTCTCGATAGAGAACACGGTCATGTGCTCGACCGACCAGGTGGCCGCCGACGCCAGGGCGGCGGAGTTCCTAGGTCTAAGCGGTCGTCAAGTCGGCCACATCGCGTTGGCAGCACGCGCGGGTCTCGGTTCTCTGGACTATCAAGCCGCCGGATTCCGAAGCGTATGAATATTAAGGCCGTCAGGAATCTGCGCCGCATTTCGCAAGTAGGCTTCTTTCTCATCTTCTTCTGGCTCATTCTCAAAACGACCTTCGAGGTCGACTTCAGCCCGGCCGAAGTATCGGAAATAAAGCTGCCCTACCCGGTCTCCATCGCGCTCGA
>JBDHJU010000035.1:0-32713 GCA_039586755.1 Gemmatimonadota bacterium
TGTTAGCGTGGACGACGAGGCCGGTCGGTGTCACGATGCGCCGGGAACGGCCGGTTCCTCCGCCTCCGCGGCTTGGTTGTTCTGCAGCGGATAATCGAGGCGGTGGTGGTACATGCTGGTGAGTACCGTCACGAACTGCTGCTTGATGATGTCGATCTCGCGCATGGTGAGAGGCGCTTCGTCCAGCTGGCCTTCGGAGATCTTGAATCCGACTATCCGGTCGACGAGTTCCTCGATGCCCTTGGGCGTAGGATCCTGGAGCACGCGCGCCGCCGATTCGACGGAATCGGCCAGCAGAACGATGGCCGTCTCCCTGCTCTGCGGTTTGGGGCCGCTGTAGCGGAAGTCCTTCGAGCTGAGCTCGGCCCCAGGGTCTAGCTCCTGCGCTCTGTCCCAGAAGAAGCCGATCTTCTGGGTCCCGTGATGCTCGGTGATGAAAGCCTTCACGGTGTCGGGCAGCCGCGCTTCGCTCGCCAACTCGAGCCCGTCCTTGACGTGTTCGCGAACGATGCCCGCGCTGGTGACGGGCTTGAGCTTGTCGTGTGGGTTGCGCCCCGGTGGCTGATTCTCGACGAAGTACTGGGGCTTCTTCACTTTGCCGATGTCATGATAGTAGACGCCGACGCGCACCAGCAGAGCATTCGCCCCGATCTCACGGGCCGCGGCCTCCGCCAGGTTGGCCACGTTGATCGAGTGCGCATACGTCCCCGGCGCTTCCAACGACAAGCGTCTCAACAGCGGCCGGTTGACGTCTGCCAGCTCGAGCAGCGACTGGTCCGTTGTGATCTTCGTAAACGACTCGGCCAGCGGCAGAACGCCCACGGCGAGCAACGTACACCCCACGCCGTTCACCGTACCCCAGAACACACTCATGACAACGTCTTCGCTACCCTGAAGGCCCATTAGGCCAAGGCTAAAGGCAGTCAGTATGTAGGTGCCGGCGATGACCGCAGCGAACGCCCAGGTGTGCGCGCGCCGTCGCACCACCCTACCGCTCAACGCCGCCGCCGCTCCCCCCATCACCGTGAAGAACGAAACGTGGATGCCGGCGAACGCCGGGCTGGAGGACATCAGGGCTACCAGCACGAACACCGTGAGCGTTGCCAGCACGCCGTCGTAGAGAGTCGCGATAGTCAGTGCGGCAAAGGCTATCGGGATCAGCTGCCACGCTGCGTCGGTCCTCGAGATCAACGCCGCCGCACCGGCCACGGCCAATACGAGGAACCAGATGAGGGTTAGCGAGCGGCCGGAAGCATAGACGTCGGGGCGGTAATATCTGACGACCAGGCCGAGAACGACGAGCAACAGAATGTTGTAAAGGAAACCGCCCAGGTTTGCCGGCCACAGACGTCCAGCCTCTTGCCCAGCAAGCTGTTGCTGCAGCGCCTCCAGACGCTCCCGTTGCTCGGCGCTGACACGATCGTGCGCCGCCACGATCATCTCGCCTTCCAGCACCCTGTAGGCGAGAGGGTTCACGGCGCGCTGTGCCTGATCCTGCGCCGCCGCGGTCGCTACCCGGTTGAGTACGATCGTCGGTCGCGCAAAGTGAACGACGATGTTGTGGAACAGACGGTGCGCGTCCACCCCCAACTCCGAGGGCGATCGCGAGTCGGCCTGCTCGAAGAACTGCTCCATCGTTGTGAGCGTATCGCCCCGCACCAGCGTCTCACCCCCCGCCGCCGACCGCAGGATGATTCCGCTGGAGGCCACGTCGCCCAGGTCGGAAGCACTCACCACACCGGGCCGCAACAACCGTTGGAACGTCGACTCAACGGACGTCCAGAACAGCGCTCGCGACTCGGCCGTCACCAGCAGCGTTACCTGGTCCTCGGATGCTGCGATCCCGTATTCGTCGAGCAGAGCGCGCACCTCTCGGCGTGCTCCCTCCTGGTCGGCGCCACCGGAGACGGTCGCCTCCACCGTGTCGAAGAACGCTCGCGCGGCGCTGATCGAGCTATCGGCAAGCTCCGGCCCGTGATCGAAGATCGGCTCGACGCCGGCAGCAGCCTCGGCCCGCGCCCGAGTCAACTCCTGCTCCGACTTGTAGACCGGAAAGGTGACCGGTGCGATCACGTCCTCCTGTGCCACCATCCCTTCCTGGAGCGACGCCTCGACGTCGCGAGCCGAGCCGCGCGGGAAGACGAAGACGATGACGATCGCGGCGGAGACCAGCAGCAGCAGACGATACGCCTGGCTGAAACGCTGTGCCAAGACCTGCACGCCGCGGCGCCTCGTCAGCTCACGTAACAGGTAGCGTATCCGGACCGTCGCCTTGCTCTTGCGACCCGGGTTCATTCGCTCTCCTGGGAATTGTCGTTGCCCGGGCGAACACGGGCATACGCCTTGATAATCTCCTTGACCAGGCGGTGACGCACGACGTCCACCTCGGTCAAGTAGACAAATGATATTCCATCAATACCCTGCAGTATTCGCTCGACCTCGAGCAGCCCGGAGTCCTCGCGGCGCGGCAGGTCGATCTGCGTCTTGTCGCCGGTGATCACCGCTTTCGAGTTCAGGCCCAGCCGCGTAAGGAACATCTTCATCTGAAGCGTAGTCGTGTTCTGAGCCTCATCGAGTATCACGAACGCATCGGAAAGCGTGCGACCGCGCATGTAGGCGAGCGGCGCGATTTCCAGTGTCCGGTTCTCCAAGGCTCGACGAAGTTGTTCCGGCGGCATCATGTCGCCTAGCGCATCGTACAGCGGTCGTAGGTAGGGGTCGACCTTCTCTTCCACGCTGCCGGGAAGGAAGCCGAGCTGCTCGCCGGCCTCGACCACGGGGCGAACGAGGACTATGCGACGCAGGCGCTTCTTGTGGAGTGCGTCCACCGCCATCGCCACGGCGAGGTACGTCTTACCGGTTCCCGCCGGCCCGACACCGATCACGATTTCGGTGCGATTGATCTCGTCGATGTAAAGCTTCTGACCGGCGGACTTCGGCGTAATGACCTTCCGCGAGCCCGGCAGGATGATCTTGCTGCCCTCGAGGGCGCTGGGCGGCAGTCCGTCGCTCTCGGCCACCACATCACGGAAGCGTCCGATATCGTTCGCGGAGAACGGTGTCCCCATACGGGCGAGATCGATCATATGCTGGGCGACGGGCACACAGCGCTCCACGTCGCTAAGCGACCCCGAAAGTACGACCTGGTCGTCTCTCAGGACGACGCGGCACCCACATATGCGAGCCAGTTCCTGAAGGTTGGCATCGTTGACGCCGGCCAGAATGAGCGGGTCGACCCCTTCGGCGGCCAGGCGATGTTGGATGATCTGGGGCGAATCCGTCGACTGATCAGGCATCGGTCCGTCCAACTTTCTTGATTCCCAATTCCTTGAGCTCCTCGTCGGGGACCGGCGCAGGCGCACCTTCCATGAGTGCACGAGCCGCCGTGGTCTTCGGAAACGCGATCACCTCCCGCAGCGACGACCCTCCTGCCAGGTGCATGACGACGCGATCGAGGCCTATCGCGAAGCCGCCGTGAGGTGGCGCGCCGTATTTGAACGCCTCCAACAGGAAACCGAACTTGCGCTCGGCCTCCTCGGGCCCGATGCCGAGAACGGCCAGCACCCGACGCTGCATGCTCGGCTCGTTGATACGTATGCTGCCGCTGCCAAGTTCCGAGCCGTTGTAGACCAGATCATAGGCGCGCGACCGTATCGACAGCGGGTCTTTACCCAGCAGGTCCACGTCCTCGGGGTTGAGCCCCGTAAATGGGTGGTGGCTCGGTACCGGCTCGCCGCTCTCGGGGTCACGTTCGAACAGCGGGAACTCCGTTACCCAGAGGAATCGGTCACCCTCTTCGACGGCATCCATGACGGAACCGAGGTGTCGCCGCAAGCCGTCGAGGGCCGCGTTCCCCTGTGCGTCGGGCCCGGCGATCGAGACGATCAGGTCACCATCTTTCGCTTCCAGCCGCGCTCTCAGCGCGGCCAGCTCCGCCTCCGAGAGTTTGGTACCGAATCCTCCCTGCGCTCCCGAACCGGCGAGCTTGGTCCAGAGCGCGCCGGGGGCGCCGGCGTTCTGCGCCACCCTATCCAGCCCGTCGAGGACCTTGCGGGAAAGCTTTGCGCCGCCGGGCACCCTGAAACCGCGCACCCTGCCGCCACCCTCGATCGCTGCGCGGAAGATGCGGAATTCGCTAACCCGCAAGTCGTCGCTGAGGTCGCTGAGCTCCCAGGCGATGCGCAGGTCCGGCTTGTCCGTGCCGTAGCGTTCCAATGCATCGCGATAGGACATGCGCAGGAAGGGGCGCTCGACGACGCGACCGGCCACCTCCTTCCATACCGCGGCCATGACGATCTCGATCACCGACCACACGTCATCCTCGGCGACGAAGGACATCTCGACGTCGAGCTGAGTGAACTCGGGCTGGCGGTCGGCGCGCAGGTCTTCATCGCGCAGGCAGCGGGCGATCTGGAAATAGCGGTCGAAACCCGACACCATGAGGATCTGCTTGTAGAGCTGTGGGGACTGGGGCAGAGCGTAGAACTCACCAGCGCTCACACGGCTTGGCACAATGTAGTCGCGCGCGCCTTCGGGAGTCGGTCGCGTAAGCATCGGCGTCTCGACGTCGACGAACTCGAGCTCGTCCAGCGCGCCGCGGATCGCCTGAAAGACCCTGTGGCGCAAAACGAAGTTCCTCAGCATCTCGGGTCGCCGCAGGTCGAGATAGCGGTAGCGCAGTCGCAGCTCCTCCGAAGCCAACTCCTCGTCCGCGCCGTAGGCGACGAGTATTGGAGGGGTCTCGGCCGGCGCCAGCTGAACGATACCCTCCGCCTTCACCTCGACTTCACCGGTCGCCATATCCGGATTCACCGCTTCCGGTGGCCGCGCCACGACGTCGCCCTCGACTGCCACAACGACCTCAGAGCCGATCCGGCGAGCACTCTCCATCGCCTCGTCCGTCAGCACGTCGGGATCGCACGATACCTGCACCACGCCCTTGCGATCACGGAGGTCGATGAATATCAGGCCGCCCAGATCCCGACGCCGGTGGACCCAGCCCGCCAGACGGACCTTGCTGCCGACATGTTCGGACCGCAACTCGCCCGCCATATGCGTGCGATACGAAGTGCTGTACAGGGAAGCCGTCATGCGGTCAGCCAATCGCTAAGGGTGTGTCGTATCAGTCCAGCGTGATCGTCGCTCGATACGGATGGGGAGGAACCGGACGTGAGGGTCTGAGCGACTTTCTCATTTATTTCTCTTGCGATTCGAGAGCGTGCCTCTCAAATCGCGCTCTCCGCTTCTCTCACTATTCGACAGAACCGCTCCGCATCCTCCGCCGACACCAGCCGCTCGCGCAGCGACTCCCCACTCAACAGCCGGCTGATGCGGCTCAACAGGCGTACCTGCGAGTCGGCGTCGGTTCCCGGCCCGAGGACCAGAAACAGCAGCCGCACGGGCCCACCATCCAAAGCGCCGAATTCCACCGGCTCCCGTGAAACCCCAGCGGCCATGACAACCGCGCTCAAACCGGCGATCTTCGCGTGTGGGATCGCGATCCCCCCGCCGACACCTGTACTAAGTACCTCCTCACGCTCCCAAACCGCCTGATATATCTCATCGCGCTGCGCTGCGAGTCCCGTCGACTGGGTCACGAGGTCCACCAGCTCCGCCAGGATGCTCCCCTTATCGAGGCCCTCCAGGTGTACTTTGACGCGCTCGGGGGCGAGCAGGTCGCCGACCCGCAAGATATTCTGATCCCTGGCGGCGCTTCCGGGCCCGCTCTCCATGCTCCCTCGCGACCTCGACAATAGACGTAAGCACGACGGAATCCCAACTAGCAAAGATAAGAGCGGCACTAGGGCCCATCAACATGACTAGCCCGGCCACAGACGGCCCGCCGCCCGCTTCACACGTCGCCACCACCGTGGTCCCCCCTGAGCCTGCGGCTCGGGGTTGCGCGGCTCGAGCCCGACATCCCAATCCGCCCCGAGGATCACCGTGACGTCCAGATAGAGGTTCCTGTCGGGCTCTTGCAGAACACGGCGAAGCCCGAGAGCGTCGGCGACGCGCCGCGCCGGCTCCACGTCATCCAGGCGGGCGATGACAACCGAGCTGTCGCGATCGAAAGACCCGAGATTGCCATAGTGGACCACGTCGAAGTCGAGCTCGCGCAGCCGGTCGGTGGCACCAACGGCCAGCCTGTCCACACCCGCCCCGTTGAGGACCTCCACGCGGATTCGCCGGCCACTCCAATGTCCCTGCGGCGGCTCGACGGTCAGGGGCGTCTCGTGCCGGATCTCCAGCCATAGCGAGGCGACGAACGCGCCGACCACGAAGAACACCAAAGCGAGGGTGACGGTCCTGAGGTGGCTACTCAATTGCCCCCCTGCGATCTACAGTACCGTCCCCTTGCAGCTCGTTCCAAAACGCGACGGTCTCGGGGCGCAAAGGCACGCCGCGACTCACGGCCTCCTGAATGCGGAGAGCACAAACGCGCCTCAGCACCGCGTCGGGCTCGTGGGGCAGAACGGCGCGCATCGCGGCGTTCTCCACCGGGGCATACGGCCGCCCGGGCTCGAGGTAATCCGCCAGATAGAGATAACGGCCGAGGGCTTTGAATTCGCTGTTCCCCAGACTGTGGTAGCGGATCGCGTCGAGCAGCTCGCAATCGTCGACTCCCTCTGCGCTGAGTTGCTCAGCGGCAGCGGGCCCATGCTGCACCTGCGCCGGATACTCCGATGCTGCAGTGGCGAGCGATGCACGATCCTCATCACGCAGCGAGTCGTGCAACCAGCCGGCCGCAACCCAGCGCAGACGATCGCTTTCGTCCAGGCCGAGCTCGGCCGCCCAGCGCGCCAGCAGCTCCGCCACCGAGGCCAGATGGATCATGCGCCCCGCTCGCACCCGGGCCCATGCGGGTAGCTCTCCGCGGGCCGCTGCTTCGATGATCGGGTGCACCCTAACCTAGCTTTCCCAGACCTGGGTCAGGTCTTCCCAATCGCACATTATCGATGAGCCGCGTAGTGCCGACTCGAGCGGCCACAACCACCACCGTGTCCGCATCCACCTGTTCAACCGGCTCAAGCTCGCCGGCGGAGATTACCTCGACGTACTCGATTTCGACACCGCCGGCGGCCTCCATCGTAGTTAGGACACCGGAACGAATCTTCGCCGCGTCCCGCTCGCCCGACCGGAAGGACCTCACCGCCTCGGCGAGGCCTCGTGAGAGGCTCAGAGCGCGCTGCCGCTGGTCAGCCGACAGATACTCGTTGCGCGAGCTCATGGCGATGCCGTCCGCCTCCCGCGCCGTAGGTGCCACCTCGATGCTCACGGGCATGTCGAGATCGGTCACCATCTTCTGGATCAGCACCGCTTGCTGGAAGTCCTTTTGACCAAAGACCGCCAGGTCGGGCTGAACGATGCCAAACAGTTTGCCGACTACCGTGAGCACGCCCTCGAAGTGGCCCGGCCGGCTGAGCCCACAGAGTCGGTCGGCTAGCCGCCTGGGTGTAACGGTCACGGTGAGCTCATTCGGGTACAGCTCGCCGTCATCGGGCGCGAACACCAGGTCGACACCCCGCTCGTCGGCCAACGCCAGGTCTCGTTCCAGCGCGCGCGGATACTCGTCGAAGTCCTCTGAGGGCCCGAACTGCAAGGGGTTCACGAAGATCGACATGACCACGTAGCCAGCGAGCTCGCGGCAACGGTCTACCAGGCTGAGATGCCCCTCATGGAGGAAGCCCATCGTGGGGACCAGCCCGATGCTCCGTCCGCTACTGCGGGCTAGATCGACCTCCGCCCTGACCTCTGGAATCTTCTTGACAAGCTTCACGGCAGGAATAGCGCGCCTTCTTCACTCGTACGAGTGCTCGGGGCCGGGATACGTGCCCTCCTTCACTTCGCGCACGTAGTCCGAGACCGCCTCGCGGACAGACCCGGCCAGATCGGCGTAGCGCTTGAGGAAGCCGGGGCTGAAGGCCTCGTTCAAGCCCAGCATGTCGGGCAGGACCAGGACCTGCCCGTCGCACTCGGGGCCTGCCCCGATCCCGATAGTGGGAACCGGTACCGCGCGGGTAATCGCGCCGGCCAACCCCTTGGGTAACATCTCCAGCACTATGCTGAAACACCCTGCGTCGACCAGGCGCGCGGCTTCGGTCAGCAACCGCTCCTGTTCCTCCTCGGCCCTGCCGACAAGGCGATAACCCCCGAGCTTGTGGACGGACTGTGGCGTGAGGCCCAGGTGACCCATCACCGGTATACCCGAGACGACCAGCCTGCTTATGGTCAGCGCCATCTCCTCATGGCCACCCTCTAACTTCACCGCCTGTGCGCCGGTCTCCTGTAGCACCCGGCCGCAGTTGCGAATCGCCTCCTCGACGGAGACCTGGTACGTGAGAAACGGCATGTCGACTACGAGCAGTGCCCGCTCGAGTCCTCTACGCACCGCCTTCGCGTGGTAGATCATCTGGTCGATCGTCACCGGGAGGGTCGATTCCTCTCCCGCGACGACCTGGCCCAGCGAGTCGCCGACCAGCACGCAATCGACCCCGGCCTCGTCGAGTAGCCCCGCCATCAGATAGTCGTAGGCGGTGAGCACAGCAATTCGCTCGCCACGCTGTTTCATGGCGACGAACTCGAGCGTGGTCATCCTACGCCGAGCTTTCTTCTGATCTGGAGGTTCCTTGGCCATCACGGCTGGGATGTTAGCGCCGTCGATTCCAAGGTGTCAAACCGGGCAGCCGGGCGCTCGCTTAGGCTACGTAGTCGGATATCGTGATGTTGTACTTGTCCGGGTCGGTCGTCTTCACGATCGTGCGCACCGGACGGCCCGTCGCCGCGTCCTCCTCCGACAGGTCGACCAGCGGCGGCTCCGGGAGCTTACGACCGCTCGCATCGGAGACCACCCGTACCAGAGGCCGGTGCAGCTCCTCCGGGTTCGGGCTCGGCGCAACGACGACGGCCAGTTCTCCCGTGTCCAGGATGCACAGCGTTCCCACCGGATAGATGCCCATCATGTTCACGAACGCCTTCACGATCGTGCCATCGAATCCGCGAGAAGGGTTGTCCCGCATCTCCCGCAGGACCTCGTCGGGCGGGAACGGTATGTACTGGTAACTCCGCTTGCTGGTAGCCGCATCGAAGGCGTCAGCGATCGCCACGATCCGGGAGAAAAAGCCCATCCAGCGGTCGCGGACCACCCGCGGGTAGCCGGTGAAATCGGTCCGCATATGGTGCTCGTAGGCCGTCAACATCGCCCGATAAGGCGGCTCTTCGAAACCATGCAGGTCGAACAGGAGGATCAGCCCGAACTCCGGATGCTGGCTCATGACCCGCCACTCTTCCTTGTCCAGACGCCCTTCCTTGTTAAGCACACTGAGCGGAACACGCGACTTGCCCACGTCGTGGAACAGGGCACCGAGCCCGAGGTCGAACAGCTGATGCCTGCTGAAGCCGAGCTTCTGGCCGAGCGCCACCGAGAGGATGCAGACGTTCACCGAGTGAGTGAACGTGTACTCATCGTAGTCGCGCAGCGTCGTCATACCCAGCATCGCGGCCTCGTCGTGCAGGACCTGGTCGACGATACCCAACACCACGCGCTTGACGCGCCGCCCGCTCCACGCTTTGCCCAGGCGAACGCTGGTCATCACGTCCTTCACCACGCTGACCGAGCGCGCATACGTGCGCCGCGCCGCTTCCTTCGCCTCTTCGCTCAGGCTCAGCGTATCCACCAGCGCCGCAGCCGGCCCCACCGCGATGTTTTCGACCCCCGCCTGTTGGATGCGCTGCTGCACCGACTCGAGCGCCTGCTGGCCCGTCCCCTCCGGCTCCTGGACCAGGAGAGAGAGGAACGACGTCCACTCCCGGATGTCGGCCACCGGGTTCACATCGATGCTCCCGACCCCGTGTCCTTCCAGCAGCTTCCGGACGAAGACGAAGCTGGCGTAGTTGCCGAGATCGAGCCGCAACCGCACGTCGTTGAAGAAGACGAAGTCGCCGGCCAGGCGCAGCTGCAAGCGACCTTCCCGGTTGAGGGAGATCCGCGCGCTCGCCTCTACCTCGGCCAGCGCCCGCTGCACCACCTGGTTCTCCAGAGGATAGAGGCGCAACGAGCGCATCGTCGCGTACAGCGCCGCCAGGACCTTGCGCCCCTCACCGCTCAACAGGGCGCTGGTATCCTGGATCAGCCCATCCTCACTCCTCATCACCATCATCATCCGATTCGCTCTCCTCCGGGGGTTCGCGCCGCGCCGCATGCACCGCGCTCAGAACCATCGGGTCCTTATCGAACTCCGCAGTATTCAGTTCCTGCTCCGCCTCCGCGCCACCCACCAGCCCCAGCGCTCGCGCCGCACAGGCGCGCATTGGGCTGGGATACTTGAACCACAGAAAACGACGCCCATTCAGCATGCGCGCCAGCAGCCGGGTCCCTTTGTCGCCGGTGGCGCGGGCGTAAGCCTCGAAGAAGGCCAGCTGTTCCGTCAGATCCCGCTTGCGCAGCTCGTTGCCCTTGATGTACCCCTCGAGCTGCTGGGCACCGGGGCTGTACCTGAGCCGCGCGATGCCTTTGGCCGCCGCCACTCGAACGTCTCGACTGTCGTCTGTCAGCGCCCCCATCAACGGACTGCCTGCCATCGAGGTCCGCAGCGCCACCAGCGCTTCGACCGCGGCGAGTCGTACTTCCTGCTCGGGCCGCTTGAGCAGCTTCGCGATAGGCTCCGCCGTGCCGCTCATCTTCAGGCGCCCGGCGATCTTCGCCGCTTCCGCCGCCACCCGCGGATCGTCCGCCGTGACCAGGCCCGGCATTAGCTTCGGGTTCATCGAGGCCAACCGATCGAGCGTCGCCAGTAGCTGCTCGCGTGCCTCCTTGCGGGCCACCAGCGGCAACGCCTGGATGAGAACGACAATCGCCTGCGGCTTGAGCGACCCCAGCAGGGTAGCCAGTGCCTCGCTGTTCGGATCGACCGTCCCGTCTTCCAGGATCTTGACCAGCTGCTCTAATACGATCGGCTCACTCAGCTCGCCGATGATCGCGTCTACCTCCTCGACTATCGCCGGCTCATCCTGCTTCTCGGTCGAGATCCCTTTCAGTTCACCGACAATGAAGGACGCCTTGCTGAAGTCACCTTCCGCCAGCACACGCGGCAGCATCTGACGCAGGATGTCCACGACCTCGGCACGACGCTCCTCATCACCCAGTTCGTACTGGTCGAGGATCGCGATCGTCACGTCCTGCCTCACCGGCCGATCCCACTCCCGAAGCAGTTCCTGCTGGAGGTGCGCTACATCGGCCTCGTCCAGGAAGTACAGCGATGGCTCGAAGTCCTCGCGCAGCGTCGGTGTCTGTAGCTCCGGAGACAGCTCCAACTCGGGCAGCGCCGGAAGCGTGTCGTCGGCCTTAGACAGGTCCGGCACAGGCACCGGCGGCTCATCGCCCAGTACGTCGACGTATTCGTAGCGGATCATGCTGAAGTCGCAGTTCCACAACAACGTCAACAGGTCGTCCTCGTCCTCCTTCAGCGTCTTCGAGAGGCGGAGTACGTCGATGAACTGACGAAGCTCGTCATCTTCGACGCCCGGCAATAGCTCCACCCGCCGGATACCGTCCCGGTACAGGTTGAACGCCAGGTTGTCCTGCCCTCCCAGCTTTTCCCGGTAGACCGGGCTGTCCAGCCAGCGGATCTCGCTCTCGTAGATCGTGAGGTTGAGCGACGGGACCCGGTCCCAGATCGCAGATAGACGTCGCTTGAGGTCTTCGATGAACTGATGCAGGAGCGGGTTGCCCTGGACGTACAGCTGCGCCGCCCGGACAGTCTTGACGAAGGCCGTAAGAAACTCCCGGACTTCCGCGTCGAGCCCGCCATCCTCCGCAATCGGAACCGCTTCAGTTCCCGGGCCCGCGTCCGATTCGAAGTCGGAATCGAAATCGGGTAGACCCTTGAGGACGTTCTCGTCCATCACCGCTTCCCTTTCGGCAGCACGCCGCTGTCAGTTTCGAGACGCGCTACTTCCTCCACGTCCCTGCCGCCCGCACCTAAATAATACCGCCCCCTATACGCGAGGATCCCGCGTTCAGCCTCTCTCTGAATTCTGGAACCTTCGCCGGCATAGGAAGTGACGCCGTCTTGCCAACGGCCTAGAGATGATCGCCCTATGACGGCCTGGGACTCGCGGACAAGGCAGGGGTGGGGGTCCGGACCGACAACCGCCAACAATATAGTACCTTACCCCCTCGTTCGTCACCTGATCCCTGACTGCCCCCGACCGGGCCCGACGGCGCCGGAGATCGAGGCAGAGCCGCCCGGCGGATCGTCGCAGGCCCCGAAGGCCCTCCCCTCACCCTCCTCTCGCATAACGGGATACGGCATCGGGGGTTGCGCTTCGGTGCACTTTCGGGTATTGTAGTTTCGGCTCTTGTTCGGGAGACCGGCCAACCGCGCTGGCAAACGGAGGTGTCATGGCGCTCACGAAGCGGCAGCGAGAGATCCTCGATTTCATCGAGAGCTTCATCCAGGCCTCAGGGTACTCACCGAGCTTCGAGGAGATTGCCGAGTTCTTCGGCTATCGCTCTCTCGCCACCGTGCACGAGCATCTCTCCAATCTCGAACGCAAAGGCTACATCCGCCGCAACTACAACGAGAGCCGCTCGGTGGAGCCGCTGGAGTCTGCGCGCCCCAAGGCGGTGGCGGCCGGACTCCCGCTACTGGGGCTGGTGGCGGCCGGCGCGCCGATCGAGGCCATCGAGGACACCGAGGTGGTCTCAGTGCCCGAGGACATGCTCTCCGGAAAGGGCCCCCACTACGTGCTGCGGGTGCGCGGCGACTCGATGATCGATGACCAGATCCGTGACGGCGACTGCGTGGTCGTAGACGGTCGCGAGGCGGCCGAGAACGGCGAAATGGTCATCGCGCTCGTGGCCGGCGAGTCCGCGACGGTCAAGCGGTACTACCGCGAGAACGACGGTCGTATCCGGCTGCAGCCAGCCAATCAGCATCACGCGCCACTCTACTACGCCGAGGATGAGGTCCAGGTCCGCGGCGTCGTCGTCGGGGTCATCCGCAAGTACTAGAGTCGATATCCAGCGTCAGACAGCGAGTCATCAGTAGCCGATATCTGAGGATCGGCCTCCGGCTGCCGGGTCGGCCGGAGCGAGCGGTCCCCCGGTTCCGACCCCCTGACTACCTGGTCAGCAGGTACGGGAAATTGGATATTGTTTGAGTATGCACCCAGGGGACGACCCGACTCACTGGCGAGTCAAGCTCGTATTGCACTACGACGGCCGGGAATTCTACGGTTGGCAGGCGCAGAGCAGCCAGCGCACAGTGCAGGGCGAGCTTTCGGGTTTGTTGGGCCGGCTGTGCGGCGGGGAGGCGGTCAGTGTTACCGCGGCCGGCCGGACGGACCGAGGTGTCCACGCCACGGGTCAGGTCGCGAGCGCCCTGATACCGGATCGTTTCGACGAGCGGGAGCTGGTTCGAGCGCTCAACGCGTTGGCGCCGAGTGACCTGTGGGTCGAATCAGCCGAGCGCGTACCCGAATCCTTCCACCCGCGGTACGATGCCCTCTCCCGCACCTACGTCTACCGGGTTGGCATCACCCCTGGGTCCCACTCGCCCTTCGAGCACCGTTGGTGCTGGCCGGTCGGGCATACCCTGGACCGAGAACGGATTGACGCGGCCGCCGGCTGCATAGCCGGCGAGCACGACTTCGGCGCTTTTGCCAAGTCCGGCCAGCCCGAGCGGGGCGTTCGCTGCAACGTGAGCTCGGCGTTCTGGCGCGAGGCAGCGCGCGACGCTGGGATACTCGAGTTCGAGATCACCGCCGACCGATTCCTACACCATATGGTCCGCTATCTGGTGGGCACTCTGGTCGAGACAGGACGGGGACTCCGGCCCGTCGACGACGTAGGCCGCCTGCTGGAGGGTGAGTCCGGCCTGAAAGCGGCGCCGCCGGCGCCGGCGCAGGGCTTGTTTTTGGCGCGAGTCGACTATACTTCAGGGCAAACGGAAACAAGAGCGAGGGGCAAACGGGAGAGCGAATGAAGATCTTCATCGACACAGCGGACATCGAGGAAATTCGCCGCGCCGCCAGGGCCGGCCTGATCGACGGTGTGACGACGAATCCGTCGTTGCTGGCCAAGGTTGTCGGCGACGCCAACCTGGCCGACTACATGAAGGAGATCACCGACGCGGTGGCCGGCCCGGTAAGCCTGGAAGTGTTGGCCACCGAGTCGGAGGGCATGCTGGCGCAGGGGCGCGATCTCGCCGCCCTCGCCGACAACGTGGTTATCAAGGTCCCGCTGACCGAGGAGGGCCTGGTGGCCACGCGGCGACTGCGCGCAGAGGGCATCGGCGTCAACGTGACGCTATGCTTTTCGGCATCGCAGGCTCTGTTGGCAGCCAAGGCTGGGGCCACCTTTATCTCGCCGTTCGTTGGGCGTCTCGACGACATCTCGCACGAGGGGATGGAGCTTATCGCCCAGATCCGCGAGATATACGACAACTACGGGTTCGACACCGAGATTCTGGTCGCCTCGATCCGCCATCCGCTGCACTTCGTGGACTCGGCGCTGCTCGGCGCCGACATCGCCACGATACCGCCGGCCGTGTTGTGGAGGCTCGTCCAGCACCCGCTCACCGACCGCGGACTCGAGGCTTTTCTGAGGGACGCGGAGAAGGCCAAGATCGAGATCCCGAGCACGCAGGAGGCAGAAGCATAGCCGGACTTACAGACCACGATCGAACCGCAGCGGGATTCCGCGCCGGCTGGTTGGTGGGCCTCGTGGCGGCCCTGATCGCGGCCGGCCTGGTCGTGTTCGGACCGCCCGCTTTCTTGGTTAGGGCCAACGAGCCCGGAAGTTCGGCCCTCTCGGAGGCGGCCGATCCTACGCCGGCTCCATCGCCGGCCGCCGGGGCTGCGGCGCAGGTGGACCGCGACTCCGGCCTGACGCCCGCACGGCAGACCCCCATAGTGGAGGCGGCGCGGCGCGTTACACCCTCTGTGGTGAGCGTCAACGTCATCCGTCGCCAGCGGGTAGGCCCGCGCTCGATCTTCGACGACTTCTTCGCACCGTTCGGCACCGAGCGCGAGGTCGCCGGACTCGGTTCCGGATTCGCCATCGCCGAGGGCGGCTACGTGTTGACCAACGCCCACGTGGTCCAGGGCGCCATCGAGATCGTCGTTTCGACGGTCGAGGGCGGCGACCACCCGGCGGAACTGATCGGCAGCGACGAGTTGTCCGACGTCGCCCTTCTACGGGTGGAGGCCGAGATTCCCGTCCCCGAGTTCGGCGACTCCGACGGACTGGTCATCGGCGAACCGGCCATCGCAATCGGCAATCCCTTCGGGTACCTCCTCTCCAATGCCGAGCCTACTGTCACGGCAGGCGTGATATCGGGTACCGGACGTCATATCCTGCCGGGCGCCCTGTCGGGCTCGGGCGGCGACGAGGGTACGATCTACGCCGACATGATCCAGACCGACGCCTCGATCAACCCGGGCAACTCCGGCGGCCCGCTGGTGAACGCGGAAGGTCGGGTGATAGGTGTAAACTCGGCCATCTTCTCCCGGACGGGCGGCTCGCAAGGTTTGGGGTTCGCCATCCCGATCAACCGGGCATTGCGCATCGCCGATCAACTCCGCGACGACGGGCGGGTTCGCCGCCCATGGGTCGGCATCGACGTGGGGCCCACCGAGAGTGACCCAACGAGACGCCGCCGTGGCGCCTCCATCGTGAGGGTTGCCCCCGACTCGCCGGCCGATCGGGCCGATCTGACGAAGGGGATGGAGCTCGTCGCCGTCCAGGGCCGGCCGGTGAAGTCGCCCCTCGATTGGGAGGCCGAACTGTTCAACGTGGCCCCGGGCGACCAGATCAACCTGACGGTACTGGACCTCAGGGGCGACGAGCGAGATGTGACCGTTTCGGTCGAGGACCTCCCGTCTGTGCGCGCCGACCGCGTCGAAGTGCTCGAGGGCCTCGAGCTGATCACCCTGACACCGGCCATCCAAGTCGAGCGGGGGCTACGCAACGATCATGGCGCGCTGATCGTGAACGTCTCGGACTACGTCACGCAAAGGACCGGGCTAATGCAGGGCGACCTGATCTTCGCCATCAACCGTCGGCGCGTCTCGAGCGCCGATGAGGTGGCAGAGGTCCTCGACTACCTCGCCGGCCGCGGCGGCATCCAGGTCTACTACGAAAGGGACGGCTATCAGGGAAGAACGTCGTTCCGAATTACTACAGGAGGGTAACCGGGTGACGGCCGACTCGTATCAGAACCCGCTCATCACCCGCTACGCCTCGAACGAGATGGCGGCCATCTTCGGGCCGCGCTTCCGCGCCCGGATCTGGCGCGAGCTGTGGATCGCCCTCGCCGAGGCCGAGCGCCAACTCGGGCTCGAGGTCAGCGACGAGGCGATCGCCGCAATGCGGGCATCTATCGAGACAATCGATCTCGACCGCATCGCCGAGCTCGAGTCGAAGTCGCGACACGAGGTGATGGCGCACATCCATGCCTTCGGCGAGGTCGCGCCGGCGGCGAAAGGCGTCATCCACCTGGGTGCGACCTCGGCCTTCGTCATGGACAACGCCGACCTGATCCAGCACCGCGAGGCGCTCAGACTGATCCGCCGACGCGTCCTCAGCGTGCTGGCTGCGCTGAGAGAGCAAGCCCTCGCGCACCGCGATGTCGCCTGCGTCGGCTACACGCACCTGCAGCCCGCACAGCCGACCACCGTGGGAAAGCGTATCGCCCTCTGGATGCAGGACCTGCTCCTCGACCTGGAATCGCTCGATTTCCGCCTCGACACGCTACGATTCCGCTCCACGCGGGGAGCCACCGGGACCGAGTCCTCGTTTCTGATCCTGTTCGACGGCGATTCCGAGAAGGTGGACCGGTTGAACGCGCTCGTCGCCGAGAAGATGGGTTTCGGCGAGGTGTACGGAGTTTCATCGCAGACATACACGCGCAAGGTCGATGCAGCGTTGCTCGCCACGCTCTCCGACGTCGCGCAATCCGCCTCGAAGTTCGCCAACGACATCCGTCTATTGCAGAACTTCGGCGAAGTACAGGAACCCTTCGGGAAGTCGCAGGTCGGGTCAAGCGCCATGGCCCACAAGCGCAACCCGATGCGTTGCGAGCGCATAAACGCACTGGCACGCCACGTGATCGTCCTGGCGCTCGACCCGGCGATCACAAGCGCGACACAGTGGCTCGAGCGCACGCTCGACGACTCGGCTAACAAGCGGATCGCTGTGCCCGAAGCCTACCTGGGATGCGACGCCGTGCTGCTGATCTGGCACAACGTCGCTGCCGGCCTCGACGTCTATCCCGAGGTGGCAGCGCGCCGCCTCGCCGAGCAGTTGCCGTACCTGGCGGCGGAGCCGATCCTCTTGCTCGCTGCGCGCCGCGGCGGCGACCGCCAGAAGCTCCACGAGGTCATCCGCCAACACGCCATCGCGGCGGCGGAAGAAGTGCGTCAGGGAAGAGCGAACGATCTCGTCGAGCGCCTGGCCGGCGACCCCGCCATCGCGGTCGAGCGTGAGGAGTTGGAACGGGCGGTGACCCCGGGGGCGATGGTTGGCCGGGCTCCGCAGCAGGTCGAACGGTTCGTCGCCGAGTGGGTCGATCCGGCGTTGGAACGGCATGCAGAGGAAATCGAGACAGACAGCCCAACCCTCACGGTCTGAGGTAAAAGATGATCGAGAGACCACGATGACAGAACCGCTACGATCCGTCGGACTGGATCTACCGCTGGTGAAGGAGGGCAAGGTCCGGGAGGTGTATGCGCTTGGGGATGACCTAATGTTGGTCGCCACCGACCGGCTGAGCGCCTTCGACGTCGTGTTGGACGAACCGATCCCTCACAAAGGCAACGTACTCACCCAGCTCTCGCTCTGGTGGTTCGAACGCACTAGCGACATCGTCTCGAACCACGTGATCACCGCAGACCCGAAAGCGATAATTGAACGACACCCACCGCTGGCGGAGAGCCGCTCGCGCTGGGAAGGCCGCAGCATTCTCTGTCGCAGGACGGACCCCTTCCCCATCGAGTGCGTCGTGCGCGGCTACATCACCGGCTCGGCTTGGAAGGAATATCGAGTCAGCGGGACGCTGGCGGGCGAGCCCCTGCCAGAGGGACTTGTGGAAGCACAACGGCTGGAACCACCGATCTTTTCGCCGGCAACAAAGGCGACCGAGGGACACGACGAGAACATCACCTTCGAGCGGGTTCGGGCGACCGTCGGTGTCGCGGTGGCCAACACGCTTCGCGACATGAGTATCGCCCTCTACGAGCGCGCCCATGACATAGCGGCCGAAGGCGGTGTGATACTGGCTGACACCAAGTTCGAGTTCGGCGTCGGACAAGAAGGCGAGATCCTGCTCATCGACGAGATCCTGACACCCGACTCATCTCGTTTCTGGCTGACCGATCAATACGAGCCGGGGCACAGCCAGCAGTCCTTCGACAAACAGCCGGTGCGCGACTTCCTCGACCTGCTGGTAGCAAAGGGGGAGTGGGATCGGATGCCGCCGCCGCCGCCTATGCCGCCCGAGGTCGTCGACAACACGTCCAAGCGCTACCTTAAGGCGTACAAGCTGATTACCGGCGAAGCGCTGCTTCAATGAGCCGGCGAAAAGAAGTATAGAGATGCGAATTCCACTGGCCCGCGAGGGACTCCCTTTCATCCTCAGCACTGCGGTCCCGGCCTCCGTTCTCCTCTTCGCCGCCGCGTACGTGGGTGGGACCTTCCTCTGGATCGCGGCCGCTTGCCTTGCAGTACTGGCACTCTTCGTCCTCGCCTTCTTTCGCGATCCGGAGCGCCTGGGCCCCAAGGGCTCTGATCTCGTCGTCGCGCCCGCCGACGGGAAGGTCATCGACATCAGGCTCATCGAGGAATCCTCGTACATGAAGAGCGAGACACTGTGCGTGTCGATCTTTCTATCCCTCTTCGACGTCCACGTGAACCGCTATCCCGTGACCGGCGACGTAGACCATAGGACGTATGACGCCGGGCGGTTCGAGCCGGCGTGGCGCCGCTCTGCCAGCCATTCCAATGAGCGAGCCTCTACCGGCATACAATCCGAGGGCCACCCCGTGCTCGTCAGACAGATCGCCGGCCTGGCGGCGAAGCGGATCGTGACTTACGCGAAGCTGGGCGACCGCGTCGAGCAAGGTGACCGGATGGGTCTCATCCGATTCGGCTCGCGCGTTGACGTCTTTCTGCCCAAGGATTCGACCCCGAACGTACGCGTCGGCCAGCGCGCCGTCGGTGGCATGACAGTCCTCGCACGCTTAACCGCAGGAACGGAGGGACCCGGGTGATCAAGCGGAGTCGTTCGGTACACGGTGAGCGCCGACGGGGAATCGTCATCCTCCCCAACGCCTTCACGTTGGGCAATCTGTTCTTCGGTTTCTGGGCCATCATCGCAGCTCTGCGCGGCGACTTCAGCCTGGCAGCCTGGCTTATCGTCGTGGCCGCCGTCGCCGACGGACTCGACGGCCGTATCGCCCGCTTCGCGCGCACCGGGTCGCCCTTCGGCACAGAGCTCGACTCGCTGGTCGATCTGGTCAGCTTCGGCGTCGCACCCGCGATACTCGTCTACAAGCAGCTGCTCGAGACCGGAGACTGGAGCTGGGCCCTGGCTTTCATCTATGTCGCCGCCGTGGCCGTCCGGCTGGCACGCTTCAACATCGAGCAGGGCGGCCAGGCCCATCTCCACTTCCACGGCCTCCCCTCACCCGTCGCAGGTGTCACGCTGGCTTCGTTTTACCCGTTCAGCCAGACCGGCCTGTTCGCGGGGTATGTTTCAGGCTGGCCATGGACTCAGCTGATCGGCGGTGGTATGATTGTGCTGGCCGGATTGATGCTGAGTCATGTAATCTATCCGGCAATTCCCCGCCTGAGCGTCCGAAACCCCAGTGGGCGCGCCGCGATCGCGCTGCTGCTGATCGCTGTGGCGTTGCTCATCTGGAACCCCCAACTGGTGGTTTTCCCAGTTTCGTTGATCTACATAACCGTCGGCGTCGTGAGGACGGTCGCCCTGGGCCTACTGGACATTCTGCCCGACCGCGACCCGTTGAGTGAGGAGCTTGGCGCCGAAGACGAGGAAACAGAAACGCGGGATCTGGAGTACGAAGATATGCGGCCCCACTGGGCGAAAGACCCGAAGGAGCCGCCGGAGGGTTCGGGTCGCGGAGAATGACCCCGGGGGGTACGAAGCCGCGATCGTGAAGACAGGGGGGAATGACATGAGTAACAGGAAAGCAGCGGGTTGGGCGATCGGGCTGGTGGCAATCCTCTTCGTCGCCAGTACGGCGACGGCCCAGGACGTCAGAACCATCGCCCCCGGCATGACGGCCGATGAGGTGAAGGCCGAATACGGCCAGCCGGATGGCGTGAGCGCGCGTGGCCCGTTCACCTACTATTTCTACAACAACGGCTGCGAGTACGAGTGCGGCTTCCCCGACCTCATCATTCTCGAGAACGGCCAGGTCGTCGACGCCGTGTTGCGCGCGCCCTGGAACGAGTACGCCGGGGAAAGCTCCTCCCCCAAAGGCACCGTAGCCAGGCCGACTCCCGGCGGT
The DNA here is from genome assembly GCA_039586755.1 of Gemmatimonadota bacterium. Taxonomy (GTDB): domain Bacteria; phylum Gemmatimonadota; class Gemmatimonadetes; order Palauibacterales; family KS3-K002. Next base: position 20,533 of record JBDHJU010000035.1, read on the forward strand.
ATGCGCCTCGATGTCCCAACAACCACGATCGAGGCCGTCGAGGTGCGTCAAGTAGAGACACCTCCTGCCGAGACGCCGCCCCCGGAGATGCCGCCTGTAGAAACGCCGCCCGCTGAGGCGCCGCCGATTCCGCCGCCCGCAGTGCCCGCGGAGGAAGTAGTGGAAGAGATCAGCCCGGAGTTCTTCGCCTTCGTGCCCGTTTGCGCCCAGGCGATGGTCGCCAGCGGCCTGACCGAGGGCGATGCTCAGACGCTCTGCCAGTGCACTGCGATGGAGGCCAGTTCTCTCGGAGTGGAGGCGTCAACGATAGCCGAGTTCACCGAGATGGTCCGCCAGGACCCGACCTACCAGACCGAAGACGAGAGAATCAGACAGGCGAGCACCGTCTGCTTCGAGCAGCTAACAGGCGGTGGCGGGCCTGATAACGATGAGACAGGACGGTGACTTAGAACAGGTGAAGACCGACTCATTCCCCCGTCGCGCACAGAAAAAGGCCCCCTCCGACCTTCCCAGAAGCATGTGGAGGCTCGTTCGCGGCCGCCTGCCCTCGACCTCAAAACACCCATCCACCGACTGCTACCCCGTCCGCGATGACCGACGTGGCTGCTATCCAGTAGGCGGGGTGCCCGACGGTTGCTACCCGACCCGGAAGCCCCGGGGTGGAAGTCGCACACGTCGCAGATTATCATTCCGCTTTCGCAGACGTAAAGCGTCCAGAAAGCGCTGACGGCGCGGCGCAGGACCTGAAGAACACAGCGCGGAGATTTGTGAAGAAGCGTCTCACCCTATTGGACAAATCGCTTCGTGAAGAGTGCGGCGTCTTCGCCGTCTCCGGACACGAGGCCGCAGCGGAACTGGCCTTCCTGGGTTTGCACGCGCTACAGCACCGCGGCCAGGAGTCCGCCGGGATCGTTGTCATGGATGACGACGGGACTGCGCGCATCCACAAGGGGATGGGCCTGGTCGCCGAGGCGATCAAAGGCCAGGACATCTCCCTCCTGCCGGGCCATGTCGCCATCGGGCACTCGCGCTATTCGACGACCGGCGAATCCGAGCTCCACAACGCCCAGCCCGCCCTGGTCAAGTATCGCGACGGCACGCTGGCCCTCGCCCACAATGGCAATCTCACCAACGCTGCCGAGCTACGTGCCCGGCTCGTCGCTGAAGGCGCGATCTTCCAGTCGACGATGGACTCCGAGGTGATCGTCCACCTGATCGCGCGCTCCCAGCAGCCCGGCCCCGACCGGCAAGTGCTCGAGGCGTTGGCCGAAGTCGAAGGGGCGTTCTCCCTCGTCATCATCATCAATGATACGATCTACGCGGCCCGAGATCCGCGCGGCTTCCGGCCGCTCGTTCTCGGCCGCAAAGGCCCTGCGGTCATAGTCGCATCGGAAACCTGCGCCCTCGACCTGATCGAGGCCGAGTACGTGCGCGACATCGAGCCGGGCGAGGTCCTGAAGATCCGGCACGGCAAGATCGAGGAGCTGCCACGCCTCGCCCCCGAGGGGCCCGCCGCCTGCATCTTCGAGCTCGTTTACTTCGCGCGCCCCGATTCGAGCATCTGGGGCTGCTCGGTCGACGCCGCACGCCGCGCCTTCGGCCGCCGCCTGGCCCGCGAGCATCCCGCCGAGGCGGACTGCGTCTTCTCCGTCCCCGACTCCTCCAACTCCGCTGCGCTCGGCTTCTCGGAGGAATCGGGCATTCCACTGGAGTTGGCGCTGATCCGCAACCACTACATCGGCCGTACGTTCATCCAACCGCTGCAGAGCGACCGCGATTTCAAGGTGCGCATCAAGTATAACCCGGTGCGCGAGGTCATCGACGGAAAGCGCGTCGTGATCGTCGACGATTCGCTCGTCCGCGGTACGACCAGCCGTGGCCTGGTCTCGATGATTCGTGAGAATGGAGCGAAGGAGATCCACTTCCGACTCTCCTCTCCGCCAATACGATTCCCGTGCTTCTATGGGATCGATATGCCCACCAGGGAAGAGCTGCTGGCGTCGAACAGATCCGTTGAGGAGATCCGCGAATACCTCGGCGTGGATTCGCTCGGCTATCTGTCTCTGGAAGGGATGATCGGCGCTGTGGAAGAGTTCGGGCCCTATTGCCACGCTTGCTTCACCGGCAACTACCCTACACCCCTCACCGATCTCGAGAAGGGCCTGCTCACGGCAGTCGGCTGCCGCTGACCGTCCTTAGAAGCTAGACTTTCGTGCTTGATAGGCGAGCCAGCGGTCGGCCGCCTGTAATGTGGCCAGTATCGCGCTCTGTTCCACCGACGTGTGGACGAAACACGCCCCCACCAGCGGTGTGCCTTCACCGGTGTTCAGCCCGTACACGCCGACCACTACGATGGGCGTACCGAATACACGGAGAACCCGCGCCCCTTTAAGAGCCAGGGCCACCTTACCACCCTCGGCTCTGTTGAGCGCGTCCAGTGCCGCCCGCGCTGCTATTTCGGCTCGCATGCCCCGGATATCCGGGCCCTCGGCCTCGCCCGTAATCTCGCCACCCGCCGACACCACCGTCACGCGACAGCGACACAGTCGCGGAGAAACTCGCTCCGACTCTGCCGATCTGAAAATGTAGCGTCGCCGCGGGATTCCAGGCGCGAGCGCAGCGGTCGCACGCATCAGCTCCTGCTCCGGCGCTTCTGCAAGCCAATCCGGGAGGCCGATGTCGTCATCTCGCTCTGGAGTCCTGCCTTCGTCGTTCATCTTATCGCGATGCTTCACCCAGGCTTCGGAATCATCGGGAGGTAGAAAGCGCCCCTCGGCGCCTGTCCGATCGCCGGCGGCGCTCGGACCGAACTCCTCTTCTGGCAAGTCTGTGGCCATTAGAACTCTCCGCTTGCCAGAAGCGTAAGTCCTTTAGTTACATAGTGATGACCCCATGGGCCTGTGGCGGGAATTGCGATGAAGCTCCGGCCCGATAGGGACAAGATGACCGACTGATCGGTAAGAATAGACCAGCCTGAGCGACCGCAGGCAAGCCCGGCGTCAACCATGCACGCTAACCGTTCTTTACCCAGCCTCGTGAGTGATGAAGATGTCTTTCCCATGCGAAGCGGCTCTTCTCGAGAACGGTGTCGATGTCCTTGATCTCGAGGAACGCGCCGTAAGATGGAAACTCCCGGCCACGCGGGATAACCAGGCTGCCATCGGGGAAGATCATCATGTATAGACGGTCGAGTGTCGCGTGCGCGAGGAAATTGACGCGCACGTGCACCGTGTCCCTCAGTTTGTTTTCCAATTCAGTGAACTCTTCGTCGCTCACGAGAAGTTCATCCCACTCTACTTCGAACATGGCACGTGGAAACGCCTGGAAGATGTTGTAGAAGACGCGCGCATCGCTGTAACGTGCGTAGTCTTCGACCAGGCGAGCGATATTGGGCACGTCCGCCAGGTTATGCCTGGTGACGGGAGTACAAACCTTCACATCGATGTGCGAGTGCTCGCGCAGCCAATCGAGCGCCTGCATCACGGCCGCTAAGTGGCCTTCTTCTTTCGTCCGCTTGTTCACCTCCTCCGTCGACCCGTCGAGCGGCAACGAAATGAGATCGATATCGTTCGACGCCCGCTGCAAGAACTCACGCGTCAGCTGGTCCCCGGTCGTCGAGAGGGCGACCTCGAGGCCGATGGACTTCGCATGGTGAATCAACTCGGCCATATCGGTGCGCTTGAGCGGATCTCCCCCCGTGAAGACGATACGGCTGGCCCCCACTTCCTTCACGTGCGAAATGATCCTCAGCGCCGTGGCCGTGTCGACCGGATGCTCGAAGTCCTGCGGTCCCCAACAGTACGGACACTCCTGGCTGCACTCTGAGGTGACGTGAAAGTCGATGGTCGCGACCTTGGCGCTCATCCGCTCAACGCACTCCGCTACTTGGGTTCCCAGCTGCCGCGCCTGTGGTTGTCGCTGGACGGACGCCCTCACAGCAGCGCTCGGCGTCGCGCCCGTCCAGGCAATCTGGTAAGTGGCCCATACGCTCATATAGAGCGGTACCGGGGAGGGGCGAAAGGGGGGGGCGGGGGCGGCTAGCCTACTAATTCGTGCCGGGCGGTCCGTTCACGCGGCGGTTCCAGTGGTTCTCGATCAGCAGCTCGAATTCTTTCCCGGGCGCCGCGAGCTCGAACGTCTCGCTGAAGCTGTTCTCACCGTGGATCGTCAACGTGACCCGAGCACGCCAGCCGGCTGTGAGGTTCTCGATGCTCTCCGACTGGAACACGAAGCGACGTGCCTCGGAATCCCATTCCTCTAATGAGTAGCGATTGATAAAGCCCTCGCTGTGGAACTCTCGCAGAACGACTTTGCCGCGGATCTTGTCGTAGGAGTAGAATGCCCAGTCCTCGTGGATCTCGCCTTCGGGGTTTGCCTCCTGCGGTTCGAAGGTCGAGGTGTTGGCCGCCACGATGTAGTTCCTGTCCATGACCATCGCGTAGCCGCGTTCGCCGACTCGTTCCCCCGCCACGCCGCTCTCGCGTCCCTTCCAGGTGCCCAGGAAGTACTGAAGTGCTTCCCAAGCCTCGGCCTGAGCCTCCTGCCCCACGGCGCTGCCCGTACACGCCATGAGCGTTACGCTCAAAAGCGTGAGGTAGCCATGCCGGCATCGGCGGGTCTTGTCCGGACTCTTCTCGGTCGTCGCGTCCGTGGTCATCGGGCGTGTCTTTCCGTCCAGCGCTCGCTGTGTGTTGAGAGAGCCCGATTATATGGCCGTCGCCACGCTGCGGCTAGGGGGTCGGGACAACCTCGGGGTACACATGTTTACACCCTCCCTGCATGGGTTGGTTAACGATGGACTGCGCCGGCCGCAGGCTGCCTTGAACCGTTGATGCAGAAAGTTCGTCGGTCGGTCACACGGATAGACGGCGGCAAATCGCCATAATAGTGGGCATGACCTGCACGGCAGCACGGCGGAAGACCTCCGGAGTAGCTGGGTACCTCTGAACCCGGCCCCACACGACTACGGATCGCCGTCGACTATCGCGAAGTGTGGTGCTTAGGGCAAGAGTGACTGACTCCGATGCGGCTTAGCGCCGATTACCCTCCGCCAGTGCCTTGTAGTACTCCTCGACCAGCTCACGGTAACCGGGCGGCACGTCGTCGGAGCCTGTTAACAAGAGCTCTCGCTCGCCGCCGCCCAGCTGCCTGCGCAGCACGTACTCGAACTCCTTGAGCCCCTGGATGACCTCGGCCTGTAACTCGGCCAGTCCTCTGGGATCGCCCCAGGCGCGGCTACTCTCGAGGCGGCCCAGGCGCTCGATGATCGCCTCGAGCTCGCCGGCGTCGATCCCCTGCGCCTCCAGAGACTCCTGCAGGCGCTCGGCCTCGGCGCGCCGCTCACGGAATTCGCGGCGGAACTGCCGCACGTCGCCCGGCGTGAACCCGGGGAACCCGTCCGCGGTCGACTCGTTGAACCGCTGCCCGCCGCGTGGCTGTCCCTGCTCGCTCTGCTGCTGGCCACCCTGCTGTTGGCCGGCGGCCTCACCCTCTTGGGCACCCTCCGCCTGCTGTTGGACACGGTCCTCCAGCGACTCGAGGGAGCGCGTCAGGTCCCGCGCCTCATCGAGCGTGCGGGCGAGCCGCTGCTCGTCGGACTCGCCGATAGCGTCGCGTGCCATCTCGAGTCGCCCGCGCAGCTCCTCGATGTCGCCGGCGATCTCCTCCTCGAAGTTGCGGGCGTACTCGGGCGAGCGCTGCTGCACGACGCCGCGCGAGTAGCGGATCTTGTCCTCGAGCTTGTCGTCGCGTATCGCGTTCGCCGCCTCGCGCAGCCGCCGCGACGCGTCACGCTGCTCGCTGCGCGACTCTCGGGCCAGGCGGTCCAGGTCGGCCTCCAGCTCCGCCGTCTCCTCGGCCATCTCTTCTTTGCGTTCCATCAGGCGCCGCAGCCGCGCCGACTGGTTTCCGCCCTCCGCCAAACGCTCAACATCCTCGATCACCTGGCGCTGCTCCTCCGCCAGGCGCTCGGCACGCCGCAACGCGTCTTCGACGTCACGCTCCAGGCCCGCGGCGCGATTTTCATCCAGCAACCGACGCGCTTCCCTCAGGCGATCCAGCGCTGAAAGGCCCTCCGACAGGCCACTGCTCCTCGAGTTCGCCGCCGCCTGCCGCATCTGCTCCGCCGCCTCGCGCAACTCGCGCGCCGTCTGGTTGAGCTCGGGCAGCGACTGCTCGCGCGACAACCGCTCCAGCCGCCGCGCCAGTTCCTCCGCCTCCTGGGCGAGCTGCCGCTGTGACGCACCACCACCGCCGGCCTGGTTGCGCGAGTCGTTGGCCTGGGCCCGCAGTCGCTCGTTCTCCTGCTGCTGGCGCCGCGCCAACTCCTGCAACTTCTGCAACGTCTCGTCGATCTGCTCGTCCACCTGCTGGCGCTGCTCGCGCTGTACGCTCTCATACTGGTTCCTTTGCTGATCGAGCTCCAGCTCGAACAACTCGGCCAGTTCTTCCACGTTCGGCTGGCCGCCGCCTCCGCCACCACCGCCCTGATTGCGGCTGACCTCCACCTCGCGGAAGGCCGCCTCAGCACGCTGTAGCTGCTGCAGGGCGCGCTGCTCGGGAGCGAGCGCCTCCTCGGCTTGGCGCTCACCCAAGAGTGCCTCGGCTGCACCCATCTCCAGCGCTGCCTGGGGCAGCGCCTCGATGATCGCCTGGAAGCTCGAGTCCAGCTGCACGATGCCACGTGCCCTGATGCGGGCGACCAGCGCTTCCACCTGTTCGCGCAGTCTTCCTTGGGCCAGCGCCACAGTGGCGATGTTCTCGTTCCAGTCTTCTTCCGAGTAGGTCTCGCGGTCGCGCAGCAATTTGAAGGTCGCCGCGATCACATCGCGCTGCCGTTGCGCCAATGAGCTATCGAAGCCGCCCCCTCCACCGCCGCCCGGCGTATTCGCCTGCTCCGACTGCCGATACTCACGGTCGTAGGGGCGCACCTCCATGAAGTAGATGTCCGTGGTCATGCTTTGGCGCCCGCTCACGCGGTTACGGTCGGTCGCCCGCGCGTAGTAGGAGATGAAGTCGCCGGGCACCAGCTCGAGCTCCTCGAGATAGAAGGTGTGTCCTGCGCTGACGTCGCGCCTGCCCCCGCTATATAGCTCGAGCGTATCCTCGGGACCGCCGTTGACCGAGTAGACCAGCTCGATCCGGCCAACACCGTAATCGTCCTCCGCCTCGACCTCTGTGAAAACCTCTTCGACGTTCGTGACTTTGATGTCACGGCCCGGCTTGGCGAACGAAACGTAGGGTGGTTGGTCCGCCAATACATCGATGAGATAATCAGGTGAACCGATAACGCTGTCGCCATCGAAGCTTTCGAACACGATACGATAGGTGCCGTCGCGCTGGATCCTCAAGCTCGCGGTGAGCGTGCCGTCTTCCTCTGCGCTCAGCGCGATCTTCTCCTGATCCTCCACCTCGATCGCACCACCCGACACCGGGACAGTCGTAGTTATGTAGAACCGCACCTCGGTGCCTCTCAGCGCCGCGATGTCGCCACCATCTTCCTGGCGTTGCGGCTGCAGGCCGACATACGCGGGGAAATGGTATTCGAGAACGAGCCCCTGCACGTAGGGTAGATCGACGACTTCGATGCGGAACAGATTGGACCGCACGCCGCTCGCCTCCACGAAGTACTCCGTACCCTCGTTCAGCTCGAAGAGGTAAAACTGGCGCTCGCCGGTCTCTTCCTCGATACCCATGGGGAAGCGCTCCCACTCCGCGGCCGGGCCTCGCTGGACCGCGATCTCGACCTCGTCGGCATCGAAGTTCTGGAGCTGGGCCGTGATCTTGAGCTCCGCACCACGGGGGACGCGCGTGTCGCCGGGCGAGACGGTAATCGCGTACGGGTTCTCCAGCGCGGCCTCGCTAAAGGGCATCAGAAACGGCGTACTGTGGCGCACGAATGGTGGCGACAGGAAGACGACGGCCAACGCGGCTAGCGTCGTCCCGGCCAGCAGGCCCGATGTGCGGGCCAGCGGTGCGGCTTCTACGCGCCGTCCGTAGTCGAGCTCGGCGCATTTCTCAGCTGCACCCTCCACCAGCCGCTGAACGAAGGCCGGCGAGCTGGATTCGTGGGCCCGGTGTTCCTGGCCGCTGAACTCGACCGCACTCAGAACGCGTGCTTCGAGCGAGGGCTCGTGCTCCTCGAGGTAGAGGGCCACACGCTCATCGGGTACGCTGCGCCAGAGCGGCAGGACCAGAAAGCGCAGAACAAGAATTCCAAGAGCCAGATAGGCGAAGACGCGAAAGGCGATCACCGCTCCGGGGTCGAAGCGCAACCGGTCCAGTCCGTAGGCCGAGATCAGGAAGACGAGGGTTCCCGCGCCAAGGACGATAGCGATGCCACGCAACGCGACCCGCAAGCGCCAACGCCTGCGCACCGAGCGGATTACCTTGAGCAGCTCGTCTCCTCGAGTTCTCTTATCGCTTGGCATAGCTCCCTCGTGTGCGGTTCGATATCAGCGTCTCGGCCAGCAGGAGGCCCGCGGCCCCCACCAACAGGTACCACCACAGTCCCTGACGTCGTTCGCGCTCCTGCGGCGACAGTACCACCGCCTCGAGATTTGCCGCTTCGGACTCACCTTGCGCCGTGACCGCCGCCGTTAGCTCTTCGGGGTCGAGCGGGGTTAGATCCGACTCGCTGGGATCGAGGTTCGCGGCGGCGGCGATCGACCAGCTCCCGCCATCGCCTGCCGGCCGCAGCTCGTGGAACCCGGCTTCCTCGAGCCGCACCATCGCCGGCTCCTCTCCCACCTCCAGAACCGTACGTCCGCCCGACGGGCTCTCCAAGACGAGTTCCACGCCCTCTATGTCAACGTCGCCCAGTGTCTCGATGTTCTGCGCCAGGTCGAGGACATCTCCCACCTGGTACCAGGATTTCGGTTCCACGTAGCCTGCGAGATGCTTTACAGCCTCGTGAACGAACGGCAGGAAAACCGGCTGCACCGCCAGGTCGTTCCAGAAGTTCTCCAGATCGGACGCCCACAACATCACCGTGCCCTCGCCGCGACGACCTTCCACCATCGCCGCCGAGCCGTCGTCGAAGCGTGCCAGCGATCGAGCTTGCTCACCGGCGTCCGTCCGCCGATAGCGGAAAAAACGGGTCGCGGAGAAGTCACCGCTTCGCGGAGTTCGGAATAACTCGAAGGCCGGATGATCGTAGTCGAGGTACCCGAGTGTGCCGCCCCCGGCAGCGGACCGATCGACCGGCCCGCCGAAACGAACGGGCAGGAATTCGAGTCCTTCAGTCGGCCAAGCGCCCGGCGGGCTCCGCCGTCCAAGCACCGCCCACAGTCCGCCGCCCGCTTCGACAAACTCCCTAAGCCGCCGGCCCGTCGCGCCCGTCGGGAAGGGCGCGTCGTTGAGGATTACCGCCGCCTGGCCGTCGATATCCGCGGGGCTCAGCTGCGTGATCCGGCCCGTAGCCACCCGAAAGCCCGGCCGCCCTCCGACCTCGAGGGCACGCCGTAGATAGAGGCTATGATCGGCATCGGCGCCCCGCGGCTCGATAACCAGGACGCCCAACGGTTCGTCGGGCTCGACCACGAAGTGGAAGGCGTTGTCCCCGGGCAGCGCATCATCGCCTGCGCGAACAATCCCGCGCAGCGGCCGGCTCTGTAACACGAACGGCTCGAAGTGGAGCGAGACGAACGCGCCCGGCTCGAGGTCGAGCCGCTGTTCCTGGAGCCGTTCCCCACCCACCGTCAGCGAGACCGGGACGTCTTCCAGAGCGTTGCCCCCCAGGTTCGCCAGCCTGGCCGTTACCGTAACACGCTCGCGCTCCCCATCCCGGCTCCGAGTCAGAGCCGCCCCCGTCACCGCCAGATTCGTCGTGCCCTCCTCCGACAGGTCGACGCTCGTCAGTCCCGTTCCTTCCGGCAGTCGTTGCGCCTGACGAGGATCCCAACCGGCCTTTTGGAAGTCCGTTATCAAGACGACTTCGCTGCGCGGTTTGTCCGATCGCTCCGTTATCTCCCGCGCCAACTGGAACGCGGGACCGTACCGAGTCACCGAGGAGCTTGTCCCGGCCGCATCGAGTGCCGCGCGCAGCAACGCCCTATCGGCCGTGGGTTGTGTGACCGCCTCGGCCCGCTCGCCGAACAGCACGAGCGTCACCCGATCGTCCGGTCCCACTCCATCGACGACGCGGCGCGCCGCGTCCTGAGCGCGGCTCCAACGATTTCCGTACGCCATGCTGTGGGAGCGATCGAGAAGGATCACCACCTCCCGCGCCGTGGCGAATGCGGCCGCGGCTGCCGTGGAGCGGTCCAGCAAGGGCCTGGCGAACGCCGCGACCACCAGCACGATCGCCGCGCTGCGCATCAGGAACAACAGCCAGTGCCGAATCCGCTGGCGCCGCACCGTGCGGTAAGGGATCTGCCGCACGAACATCAGCGAGGGAAACGCGATCGCTTCTTTCCGTTGGCGATGGGTCAGATGGATGATGATCGGTACGGCGATCGCCGCCATACCGGCCAGGAACAGCGGTGCGAGGAACGAGAAACCCATCAGCGCACCCGATTCAACTTCTCGCGTCGCAGCAGATAGCTGAACAACGCATGGTCCAAGGGTTCAGAGGTGTTGAACAACGAATAGTCTATCCGGTTATCCAGGAGCAGCCGTGATACATCGTCCAGGTGCGCGCGCATCAAATCCCGGTAGCCCTCGCGCTGAAGCTCCGGCACGACCGGCACGCGCTCACCACTTTCCAGGTCCTCGAAATGCACCGGCCCATCGAACGGGAACTCGATCTCGGCCGGGTCGAGCACCTGGAAGACGATGACGTCGTTCCCCTTGTTCTTGAGGTAGCTCACGGCGCGGAGAACGGCGCGCGGATCCTCGTAGAGGTCCGAGACGAGAGCGATGATGCTACGACCGCGGATCGCCTCGGCGATCTTGAGCAGCGGGCCCGCCAGATCCCCGCTTCCCCGCGGCTGCGCCCGGTCGATCGTGTGAAGCACGATGTCCAGGTGCTTCGCCGACGGTGGCACGAAATCCACGATCTCGCCCGCTATCGTTACCAGGCCCACCCGGTCACGCTGCTGGCGTGAGAAGTAGCTCAGACAGGCGGCGAGATAGCGCGCGTAGTCCAGCTTGCTGATCTCTCCGCTCGCGTAGTCCATCGAGCGCGAGACGTCGAGTACCACGACGAAATTGGCGTTGGTGTCCGCCTCGAACTCCTTCACATAGAACCGGTCGGTCCGCCCGAAGACTCGCCAATCGATCCGCCGGATGTCGTCGCCCGGCATGTACTGGCGATGTTCGGCAAAATCGATCGACAGCCCCAGGTACGGCGAGCGGTGCAGCCCGTTGATGAAGCCGTCTACCACCGTCCTGGCCAGCAACTCCAGATTGTCTATCCGCGCCAGGACCGCCGGGTCGAGGAAGCTGGAAACCTTCACAGTCCCGAGCTCGGCGTCGGTACCGCTTCGAGCAGCTGATCGATCAGCTCATCAGAAGTCACCTGCTCCGATTCGGCGTGGAAGTTCGTCAGGATCCGGTGTCTGAGGACCGGCCCCGCCAACGCCTTGATATCGTCGAAATTCACATGGTAGCGGCCACGGACCAGCGCCCGCGCCTTAGCACCGAGGACCAGATACTGCGCCGCCCGCACGCTCGCACCGTACGAGACCCACCTGGATATGAACTCGGGCGACCCGTCACCGTTCGGCCGGGTGGTCCGAACCAGGTCGAGCGTGAACCGCAGAACCGCTTCCGACACCGGTACCTTACGGACCAGCTGCTGGTACGCGAGGATATCCTCACCGGTCACGACATTCTCGAACTCGTACTCCTGGACCGCGGTCGTGCTACGCACCACCTCCAGTTCCTCGTCCACCGGCAGGTGGTCCATGTTGATCTTGAACATGAATCGATCGAGCTGCGCCTCGGGTAGCGGGTATGTACCCTCGAGCTCGATCGGGTTCTGCGTCGCGAAGACGTGGAACGGCTCACCCAGGTCGTAGGTCCGACCCTGCACGGTCACCCGGTGCTCCTGCATCGCCTCCAATAGCGCAGCCTGTGTCTTCGGCGGTGTCCGGTTGATCTCGTCCGCCAGCACGATGTTGGCGAACACCGGGCCGGGCGCGAAAACCATCTTGCGCTGACCCGTCTCGACATCCTCCTGGATCAGATCGGTCCCTGTGATGTCCGATGGCATCAGGTCAGGGGTGAACTGTATGCGCGA
>JBDHJU010000168.1:0-2905 GCA_039586755.1 Gemmatimonadota bacterium
GTGAATGGCGGCAACTGATCCACCGACTTGTAGAAAGTCACTGGCAGTCGGCCGGCCGGGTTGTAGTCGCCGAACAGGACGTCGGCTATCGCCGTGCCCGCCGCCTGGCCCGGGTACCAGGCGTCGACGATAGCCGGCACATGGTCGGCGGCCCAGTTAACCGCAACGGCGCTGCCGTTGAGCAGCACCAGCACAACAGGTACACCCGTGGCGACTACCGCTTCCATGAGCTCGCGCTGCGGAGCGGGAAGGCCGATATCGATACGGTCGCCGCCGGCGAAACCGGGCACCTCGACCCTCATCTCCTCGCCCTCGAGCCGCGGCGAAAGACCCATCACCATGACGACTACATCAGCACGGCCGGCCGCCTCCAGCGCCCGCTCGAAAAGCCGCGGCTCGGGCCGCGCCCAGACAAGCTCGGCGATGGCGTCGGCACGGCGGGTATGGTATTCGACGCGAATGTCATACGGTTCGCCGCCTTCCAGCTCCACGTCCGCCCAGCGCGGCAGTACGACGTGCCGGTCCGAGAACGCGACCAGCAGAGAATCGTCGAGAAAGAGCTCGAAACCTCCGAAGACACGTACCCCAAGTGAGTAGCGGCCCGACGTCGGCGGTACCAACGTCCCCGTCCAGCGCACGCTGAAGCTATCAGCCGGCATGCCGTCGATCGGTGCCGCATCCCACCAGTTGAAGTTTATCGTACTGTCGACGCGCACCGCGAACGGCTCACCGTCCCAATCGTGATTGGCGAAGTACTCACCCTTGAGACCCTGCACCTGGATGCCGTCATGGTCAGTTAAGAGCGCCTCGGACGGCACGACCTCGAAGGACGGCATGTTCTCGGCGACATCGGCGCCCCTGGCGTACAGCACCGTTGTTCCCGGTTCGACCTTGCGCCGGATGCCGTGCAGCGGTGTCACGGGGTGGGACGGGACGCCGTTGTAATTGCCCAGCAGCACGTCGACGTCGTCGGCGTTCGGCCCGATAACGGCGATCGTGCCGATGTCCCTGCTCAACGGCAGGAGGCCGCCCTCGTTCTTGAGCCGCCAGCTCGGCGTGGGCCTCTGAATCGTTCACGCTGTACGGAATGCTCGCGTAGGGAACCCGCTCCGGCGGATCGAACATCCCGAGCCGGAAGCGGGCGCGAAACAGCCGCTCGAGGGAAACATCGAGCTGCTCCTCGGAAAGCAATCCCCGCTCCACTGCCACCGCCAGGCTGTCGTACGTGACACCGCAGTTGAGATCGGTGCCCATGGCCACGCCCATGGCCGCGGCCTCAGCCGCCGTCTCCACGACCCGGTGGGTCCTGTGAATGTCCATGATCGCCCAGCAGTCGGACACGACGTAGCCGTCGAACCCCCAGTGGTGTCTCAGTGTCTGTTCGAGGAGCTCGTAGCTCCCGCAACAGGGCGCTCCACGAAACCGGTTGTATGCACACATCACCGACTGGGCGTTCGCCTCGACGATCGTCGCTCTGAACGCCGGCAGATAGGTATCGCGCAGATCGCGCTCGCTCACCACCGCGTCGAAGGTGTGACGGTCGGGCTCGGGGCCGCTGTGCACTGCGTAGTGCTTGGGCGTGGCAACGGTCTTCAGGTAGAAGGGGTGGTCGCCCTGCATCCCCCGCACGAACTCGACGGCGAGCCGGCCCGTGAGATAAGGGTCCTCACCGAAGGTCTCCATCCCGCGCCCCCAGCGTGGGTCGCGGAAGATGTTGATGTTGGGAGACCAGAAGGTTAGCCCCTCATAGATGCCTCGCCGGCCCTGTCGTACCGACTCGTGATGCTTGGCCCGCGCTTCATCCGAGATGACCGTGGCCACCCTCAGCATCAGCTCCGTGTCCCAGGTCGCCGCCAGTCCGATCGCTTGCGGGAACACGGTGGCCCGGCCTGCTCGGGCCACCCCGTGCAGTGCCTCGTTCCACCAGTTGTACTCCGGTATCCCCAGTCGCTCTACCGCCGCCGCGTCGTACAGCATCTGGGAGACCTTCTCCTCGAGAGTCATCCGCGATACGAGATCATCGACGCGGACATCAAGGGGTAGCTCGGGGTTCAGGTAACGCGGTGTCTCTTCACCAGGCTCCGGCCGGCCCGGACCGGCCGGAGCGCAACTAACCAGTAGGACGGCGAGGATGGCGACCGCACCGCTCGTTACTATCCGTGCGACCATCGTGATTCCTCTACTCCTCGATGCCCAGCAGGTCCAGCATGAATGCGTACTGGAAGGCGATCTCACGGTAGCGTTGGTAGCGCCCCGAGGCACCGCCGTGACCCGCCTCCATGTTCGTCTTGAGCAGCAGTCGGTTGTCGTCGGTCTTCATGGCGCGCAGCTTAGCCACCCACTTGGCCGGCTCGAAGTACTGCACCTGCGAGTCGTGGAGGCCGGTCGTCACCAACATGTTCGTGTAGTCTTTCGCCTCCACCTGGTCGTACGGCGAATACGACAGCATGTACCAGTAGTAGTCTTCCTCGTTGGGGTCGCCCCATTCATCGTACTCGCTGGTGGTGAGCGGGATGCTGGCGTCGAGCATAGTCGTCACCACGTCGACCCAGGGTACCAGCGCCAGGATACCCTTGAACAGGTCGGGTCGCATGTTGTAGATGGAGCCCATCAGCAGGCCGCCGGCGCTGCCGCCCTGGGCGAACATCATCTCGGGACTCGTATAGCCTTCGTCCACTAGAAACTCCGCCACATCTATGAAGTCGGTGAACGTGTTCTTCTTGTTGAACAGCTTGCCGTCCTCGTACCACCAGCGACCCATCTCCATGCCGCCGCGGATGTGGGCGATCGCATAGACGAAGCCGCGATCGAGCAGGCTCAGCCTCACCGAGCTGAAGCTGGCGTCCATGCTACTCCCGTAGGATCCGTAGGCATAGAGCAGCAGCGGATTGTTCCCATCCTTCTC
>JBDHJU010000036.1:0-31861 GCA_039586755.1 Gemmatimonadota bacterium
GCCTTCGAGGTGGCGGATGGCATCAACGGCGGCACGATGTACGACAAGTTCTGGACGCCGGAGACGGGCTGGAATCAGAGCGATCCCAACCTGGCGACCTTCAACAACTTTTCGAACTTCTTCCGCTGCAAGCAGTGCCACGCCTGGGACCGGCTGGGCACCGCGGCCTCGTACATCGGACGGGCGCCGAGCACAACGCGACCCAACGTGGCCTCGCTGGACCTGAAGGCGGCGACGGCGGCGATGTCGCAACAGGAGCTGTTCGACGCTCTATGGACATCGGCGGGCCGGCGCTCGGTGAGCGCCGATCTCTCCACGTACGACCCGGTGACGAATTCGACGGTCGGCGATCAGATGCCGGACCTGAGCGAGATCATGACGGAGGAGCAGG
This sequence comes from Gemmatimonadota bacterium, assembly GCA_039586755.1. Taxonomy (GTDB): domain Bacteria; phylum Gemmatimonadota; class Gemmatimonadetes; order Palauibacterales; family KS3-K002. Next base: position 392 of record JBDHJU010000036.1, read on the forward strand.
TCTGGGATCTGGTGAAGTTCCTGAAGGAGGAGGCGATCGATACGGATCTCATCTATAGCTACACGACAACCGGTATCTACCCGACCGGATCGATCACCTACTCGGACATCGGGGCGGGCGGTAACGCGGCCAACGGCGATGCGGTCTATGCGGCCAGCTGCGCCATCTGCCACGGCGCCGACGGTACTGGTATCGTCGTGGACGGCAGCTACAGCGTTGGCAGCTTCAAGCCGTACGAGGTCCACCACAAAGTCAAGTTCGGGCAGCCGGGGACGCTCATGGGAAGCCTGGTGACCGACGTTAACGACATTCTGGATCTATACCTAGCGCTGACGAACGCGACTAACTACCCAAACCCGAGCCCCTAGATAGCATCAGCGACGGTTGGTGCCGGCCGCGGCTCGTACCCGCAACGCCTTCATGCCACGCCGTCTCAGATTCCGCGCGGTCTTCCTCCTGAGCGACGCTCAGGAGGAAGACCGAGAGGGTGAACGGTAAACTCGAGATAATCAGGATGGACGCTAATGCCGCTGGCCGCGGCGGATTCGCACGGGTGTGGTGGGGTTACGCGGGCCTCGGCCTGATCCTGGTGGCCGGGATCGTCATCACGGTGCTGGTCACGGCCAGACCCTCCGTTCCACAACCGGTCGCGTTCAACCATCGCAAGCATACCGAGGAACTCGGTCTTAATTGTGACTTCTGTCATGTGCACGTGACGAAGGGCGCGCACGCCGGGCTACCGGATGCCCAGACCTGCACGATGTGCCACCAGGCTGTGCAGGGAAACTCCGCCGAGGCGGCTCGGGTGACGACGCTGCTCGCCGAAGGCGACCCTCTAACGTTCAACAAGCTGTTCCGGCTCGAACCGCACGTGTTCTACACGCACCGCCGCCACGTCGGGATCGCAGAACTGGATTGTGAGAACTGCCACGGCGCGATCGCCCAAACTGTACGCCCACCGGCTCGTCCGCTGGTGAGGATAGACATGGATTTCTGCATGGACTGCCACCGCGAGCAGGGACAAACCCTCGACTGCAACGCATGCCACCGCTAGTGCGAGGAGGAACGGGATGAGCCCGAGCAGGCGCGAGTTCCTGTGGACGATGGGTGCCGCCGCGGCGACGGTGGCCCTGAAAGGGGCACAGGATGTGATCTGGACCTCGGACGAGGTTGTGGACCCGGGGTGGGCACCGGGGATCGAAGAACTACGCAACTCGGCCTGCCTGATTTGCCCATCACGCTGCGGCATCCGCGGTCGCCTGGTTGACGGACGTCTGGTCAGGATTAGCGGCAATCCCCTGCATCCGCTTAGCCGCGGCGGTCTCTGTCCCCGGGGAGTCGCCGGCGTCCAGATGCTCTACCACCCGGACCGGCTCGCTGGGCCGCTGGTACGCAGCGGTCCTCGCGGGAGCGGAAGTTGGGAGTCGGTCACGCCCGAGCGAGCATTGGAGCACATCGCCGAGCGGCTTGGGGGGCTCAGAGCAACGGGCCGGCCCGAGGGGCTAGCTCTCCTGGCGGGGTACAACGCTGGTACGATGCAAGAGCTCTGGCGTCAGTTCTTGCACTCCTTCGGATCGCCAAACTACGTGGCCGACGAATACGAGGATGGAACTGACGTCGTCGTGGCACTGATGCACGGCATTGAGCGTCGCCCCGCCTACGATCTCGACCACGCCCGACTAGTGGTATCGTTCGGCGCTCCGATGTTCGAGTCTTGGTGGTCTCCGCTGCAAGCGTTCGTCGCCTTCGCCAACCCGGAAAGCGATACCGAGCGCGGTCCCCGCTTTGTGCAGGTAGACACGCGCTTCTCTCGAACAGCCTCGCGCGCCCACGAGTGGGTCGGTGTGCGGCCCGGAACGCACGCCGTTCTCGCCCTCGGCATCGCCTACGTGTTGATAAGAGACGAGCTGTTCGACGCCGATTTCGTTGCACGTCATGTGTCAGGCTTCGAGGATTTCGTCGATGCGCAGGGTCAACGCAGGGAGGGCTATCGATCGCTGGTGATGCGCAATTACCGGACCGAGGAGGTATCGGCCGTCACAGGCGTGCCGGTGGCACGGATCACGGCGCTAGCGAGAGCCATCGCCGCAAACCGCCCGGCAGTAGCCGTCTGCGGAACCGACGTTACCTTCGCCCCGAATGGGCTGCTGGCCGGTCTGGCCGTCCATAGCCTCAACGTGCTGATGCGGAGCGTCAACCGCCCGGGTGGAGTGCTCTTCGGGGACGACCCGCCGATCGGACCGCTGGCACCGCCTGTTTTGGATGAGACGGCACGCGCCGGCGTGGGTCGTGGGCCGATCGGCGCTCCGCGGCCAGCGTTCGGCAGCGGCGATGAGGCGCTTCGCTTCGCCGCGGCCGTAGCCGGGGAGGCCGCTTCCCTCGAGGCGCTGCTGCTTTACTACGCCAATCCCATCGCCTCATCCACGCAGCCTCAGGTCTGGCGCGAAGCGCTCGAGAAGATCCCCTTCGTCGTCAGCTTCTCACCGTTCCTCGACGAGACCACCCGCTACGCGGACGTGGTTCTGCCCGACCTGCTGCCGTATGAACGCTGGCAGGACGCACCGGCACCCAGCTCGTATCCGTATCCGGTTTGGGGACTAGCCCAGCCACTGGTAGAAGCGCACGAGGGTGCGACGCATACCGGGGATGCGGTGCTCGCCCTCGCACGAAACCTGGGCGGCAGTGTGGCCGAGAGCCTCCCATATGAGGATTTCGCGGCACTGGTCAAGGAGAGGGCCCGGGGCCTATTCGCAGTTCGGCACGGCATGACGCTGGGCGGTGAGTTCGAGCGGGTGCACCAACGCCAGATGGAGGAGCGCGGCTGGTGGCTGCCGGAACACACCGACTTCGAGGCGTTTTGGGACGATTTGGTCGAGCGCGGCGGCTGGACCGATCTCTTCTACGATGATACGGACCCCTACAGCTTGGCCCGAACAGACAGCGGCCGGATCGAGTTGATGCCGGCGGCGCTGTTGAGCGCTCTTGCAGAGGAAGGATCGGAACTCAGGCCCTATCTCGACGTCACGACGCAGACCGCGGTGGATTCAACCGAGTTCGGCTTGCGACTCTTACCTTATCGCGTGTCCACCCTCGCCTCGGGTACCCTGAGCCTTGAGCGCTGGCTCGCCGAGCAACCGGGATTATTCCCCGATGTCCTCTGGCACCCCTGGGTCGAGGTGGCCCCAGAAACAGCTCACGCGCTGGGGCTCAGCGATGACACGCTCGTCTGGGTGGTCTCGCCGCAAGGCCGGTACCGAGCCCGCCTCAAAGTATTCCCAGGGACAGCGCCCGAGACAGTCTGCGCGCCTTACGGGCTGCGCCAGCCAGAGGGAGAGCCGGCGAATCCACTCCGATTGCTCGATAGTACCAACGACCCGCTCACAGGACTGCCGAGCTGGTCTTCCACCTTTGTACGCCTCGAACAGGCGTGACGGATCAGAACATGGCACGCTGGGGAATGGTGATCGACTTGGACCGCTGCACCGGCTGCGCGGCATGTGAGGTGGCGTGTAAGAGTGAGAACAACGTCGCCGCAGTATCGGTCGATCAGGCGGACATGGGGCGCGCCAGCAGCTGGATGAAGGTCATGGCGCACGTGGAGGGGGAATTTCCTGATACGACGATGCACTTCTACCCTCGCCCCTGCATGCACTGTGACAATCCACCCTGTATCAGGGTCTGTCCGGTCCAGGCGACCTACATCGATGACGAAGGCATCGTCGGTCAGATCTACGCGCGCTGCATCGGCTGCCGTTATTGTGCCAACGCCTGCCCCTACATGGTGAAGTATTTCAACTGGTATGGACCGGAGTGGTCGGAAACCGAGCGCCAACACCTCAATCCCGACGTGTCTGTTCGGCCGGCCGGTGTCATCGAGAAGTGCACGTTCTGCCACCACCGACTGCAATTGGCCCGGGAAAATGTGCGTGCCGAGGGGCGCGAACTGCGTGAGGAGGACTACCAGCCCGCTTGTGCCGATGTCTGTCCCACCAACGCGATCGTCTTCGGCGATCTGGATGACGCGAGTCACGCGGTGCACACTCTCAAAGAGGATCCGCGCGTGTTGCGTCTGATGGAGGACCTGGGAACACAACCGAAGGTTTATTATCTGCGGCCGAGGGAGTGAAATGCGACAAGCCGTGAGAGAGAAACTGTCTCGCATGTCGAGCGACGAGCAGATCCTTCTGCGGCCGTTGGTCGAGACCTCGCGCAGCTTTTACATCGTTGCCGGCTTGCTGGCGGCCGTCACGCTCTGGGGGATGCTCGCTTACTACTTGCAGGTTACCTACGGCCTTGGTCGTACCGGTTTGAATCGTCCCAGCTATTGGGGCATCTACATCATCTGCTTCGTCTTCTTTATCGGGATCAGCCATGCCGGCACGCTGATCTCCGCCATCCTCCGAGTCAGCAAGGCGGAGTGGCGGCGCTCGATCACTCGTTCCGCGGAATTGATCACGGTTCTGGTCATCGGCTTCGGCGCCATCCAACCGATCATCGACCTGGGCCGACCCGACCGAGTGCTGAACGTCATTCTACACGCGCAGCTGCGATCACCGTTGCTCTGGGATGTCACCAGCATCGGCCTCTATTTCATCTCGTGTACCATCTACCTTTACATCCCCATGCTGCCCGACCTGGCGATCATCCGCGACTCAGGTATCAAGGCGCCCCGCCTCTACCGGTTCCTGGCTGCCGGCTACCGCGACACACCGGCTCAGCGGCTACGCCTCGAGCGGGTCATCGGTGTCCTTTCGATCATCGTGATACCGATAGCGGTTTCAGTCCATACCGTGATCGGCTGGATCTTCGCCATGACGCTCCGACCCATGTGGCACAGCACGATCTTCGGGCCCTACTTCGTGATGGGCGCGATCTACTCCGGTATCGCCGCCATCCTCGTCGCTATGGTTGTGCTGCGCAGAGCGTTCGGCCTCCAACAGTACTTTAAAGACATTCATTTCGATTACCTGGGCCGCCTGCTCCTCTTGTTCAGCTTGCTATGGTTCTACTTCACGTTCGCCGAGTACCTGACCGCGTTTTACGGCGGGGAACCCGGCGAGATGCGGGCCTTTTGGGCAAAGCTGACGGGGCCGTTCGCCATCCCCTTCTGGACGATGGTTTTGGGCTGCTTCATCATACCGCTCTCCCTTATGTCGCGACGCTCGATGAGGACGCCCCGGGGCACTCTGATCGCTGGAATCGCGGTGATGATCGGCATGTGGCTCGAACGGTTCAACATAGTGGTTCCGACGTCGGTGAACCCGCGTTGGGAGATCGAGTCGATCGGTCAATACCTACCCTCATGGGTCGAGCTGTCGATCATGGCAGCCACGTTCTCAGGCTTTACCCTGCTGTACATGCTTGCCACCAAGTTCGTCCCGATCGTCTCGATCTGGGAGATCAAGGAAGGACGAGAACACTCTGTGCGGGAGGTCGCCGACCGGGTGGCTGGGTACTTACCGGAAAGCGCCTAGCGTGTGGTACCGAGAGGATATGCGATGCTGACCGCTCTTTATCCACGGAATACAAGGACCTTGTGGTTCGCCGCGTTTGCCGTGCTCTGCTGTGCCTCGCTGTCGGGCGCGGGCGCAGCCCACGCCCAATCCGACCAGTCGTTCCCCGGGGATCCGATCGCCGGGCGTCGTATCTTCGTCGCTCGGGCTTGCGATCGCTGTCATGCCATCTGGGGTAACGGCGGCACGCTCGGTCCCGATTTCGCACTGGTCGGCGCCGGCCGCAGCCTGCAGCAGCTCGCCGGGATGTTCTGGAACCACACACCTCAGATGATCCAAACCGTGCAGGTGAGGGGATTCCAGTGGCCGACCTTCAGCGAGGAAGAGCTCGCTGACATCATCAGCTACATCTATTACGTGAAACTGTTCGACGAGCCGGGAGACCCTGCCCTCGGCGAGCGATGGTTCCGCAATATGCGATGTATTGAATGTCATGCGGTCGGCGGTGAGGGTGGTCAGTCCGCCCTCCCGCTTGACGTTTACGCCCAATACATAGCTCCGCTGATGCTGGCCACCGGCATGTGGAACCACGGCTACGGCATGCAGGCGCGGCAAGCCGCGGAGCGCGAGGCGATCCCCACGTTCCGGGGGCGCGAGATGGCTGACATCCAAGCCTACATCCGGGAGGTTTCGAACCTTCGAGACCGTGATCTCGTGTTCCTCCAACCCCCTGATCCCAACGCCGGCCGTGAGCTGTTCATGCGAAAAGGATGTCCGAGCTGTCACGGAGCCAACGGCAGTGGAACGCAGTTCGGACCGGACCTCCGCAGTGCGACTCAGCAGCTCCGCGTCTCCGAGATCGCCGGAACGCTATGGAATCACTCATCCAATATGGCACTCGCCATGCGGGCTCGCGGGATAGCCTTTCCGCGCTTCCAGGGCAAAGAGATGGCGGACGTCATTGCCTACCTCTACTACTTGCGATTCTACGATACCGGAGGTGACGCCCGCGCGGGGGAAGTGGTATTCGCACAGAAAGGCTGCGCCAGCTGTCACGCGGTCGACGGCGGCGCTTCGATCGGGCCGGATCTTTCTCAGTCGGACGCTATTCTGGCACCGATACGACTGGCTACGGCGATGTGGAACCACGCCCCTGCCATGTACGCTGTCATTCAGCTCGAGCACGTAGCCTGGCCTCGCTTCGAAGGGGCCGAGATGAGAGACCTCGCCGTATACCTGAGCGACCTGGCCGCCAGGCAGTGAAGCATCTGAGGCGAAGAGTACCCTGCTGGACCTGGAGGACTACCATGATCGGCAAGCACCGTTCAACCAGTCAAAGCGGAAAAGCCGACGTAGCCTCGAGCTTGGCCGTGGCTGTGTTTCTCCTGTGGGGTTCGCAGCCGGCTCAAGCTCAGGAACGCTGGGGGCTGACGCAGAACCCCATGGCTGGCTCCCAAGTCTTCGGGTCGAAAGGATGCGTCAAGTGTCACTCCGTGAACGGGTTGGGCGGCAAGCTCGGGCCGGACCTGGGGCACAGCGGGGAGCGACGATCGCTCTACGACTTAACCGCCACGATGTGGAACCACCTCCCAGGCATGGAAGAGCGAATGCAGGAGCTCGGCATCGAGCGTCCGCGGCTGAGCGACCGTGAAGCGGGAGACCTGGTAGCGTTTCTGTTCACCCTCGACTACTTCGACCCGCCCGGCGATTCAGAGGCCGGCGAAAGTCTGTTCGATGAGAAGAAGTGTGTGGTCTGTCACCAGGTGGGTCTGCACGGCGGCGTGGCCGGGCCCAGCCTAGACCACCTCGGCCAGTATGGCTCACCGATCTTGGTAGCTGCAGCGATGTGGAATCACGGCCCCGGGATGCAGGCGATGATGGAAAAGAAGGGTTTAGAACGCCCGACCTTCTCCGGCTCGGAGCTCACCGATTTGATCGCCTACCTCGAGTCGATCTCGCCGCCGTCACTGGCCGGGCCTCTTTACGTACTGCCGGGAAATGCTGACGAGGGTCGTGTCACATTCGCGGAAAAAGGTTGCTCGTTGTGCCACAGCGTTAGGGGAGTGGGCGGCCGAGAAGCACCGGATCTCGCTCGGCGTGAGGTCACTTGGGACCTGACCCACTTTGCCGCGGCCATGTGGAATAAGGCGCCGGGCATGACCGCCCAAATGCAGACCCGCAGCATACAAGTCCCACAACTCGGTGCCGGAGAGATGGCCGACCTCGTGGCCTACTTGCATTCCGTCCGCTACTTCGCCGAGTCCGGGAACGTGCAGGCAGGACAGCGCCTGTTGTACAGCAGCGGGTGCCTGACCTGCCACTCGCTCAACGGCCAGGGGGCGAGCGCGGCCGGCAACCTGGCCGAGAAAACGGGGATGACGTCGCCGGCGCAGGTCATCTCCGCTTTGTGGAATCACGTAGCGTCCGCCGAGGCTGGGGACAGCATTGCAGTCGAATGGCCGGTGCTCAGCGCTGAGGAGATGGCGGACATCGCAGCGTTCTTACAGGCGCCGCGGCGCAACTGACGAGAAGCTTCTGAACCAATCAGACTGTGAGAGTCAGAATGGACTCCGATATGATCCAAGGACTGCTGATACTGGGCAAAACGGCTCTGATAATAGGCGGAGGGTGCGCTTTCACGCTGGGAAGCATTTGGGGGGTCTGCGCGGGCGCGATAGAATATTTCCAGCGAAAGGACCGCCGAGATGAATTGTTGCCACTCTACGAAAAGGGGACGATCACCACAAAGCCAACAATCCTAAACGCTCACAGAATTCCAGACCCCCAAACGTGATCGCCCAGACGCAGGTCGAGCTGCACCGATCAATCTCGCGCGCCCCTACAAGTTTGCGTCTACATGAGTCTCACTCGCCGCCCGCCCCCGTGACGACGGATTCCACCACTCGCCCGATCAGGCGTCGGTCAGCGAATCCCTGATCCAGGGATCATCGTCAACGACCAGGATCGAGCGCTTCGTCATCTAATCATCGCTCAGCCATTACCTACTTTGTGTCCTCGTCCGGCTGCCGCATGAATCGCACGTTCCGCAAGCGACCGCCCGACTGTCGAACACTATCCTCGGGCTTTGGGCGTACTCGTCGGAATCGAGCCAGGAACCCTTGTGGGTTAGGAGCCTGTACTCCCCCGTTTCGCTCTCATGCACGGCAATGTTGCCGGTGCTCCAGTCGACGAAGGTGATGTAGCGGCCGTCGAGCGAGACGTGGCCCCCGATGGACCCCACCAGTGCTGCCAGGTAGTGCTTAAGAGTATCGGATGCAGGCTCTTGCGCCGCGGCGCTCGGGCCGAGCAGGCAGAGAAAAAGGAGGAACGAGAGGACGGCCCGTAAGAACGCGCCGCACGCGCGAGCGGACGGGCGGCGTGAGGAGATAAAGGCTATCGACTGCTTGGGCACGGCTGGGGGCTCCCGGAGCGACAGGACTGCTCACGACCTCCTCAGCCACCTCCCGGGCCGGGTGACAAAATGGTATAGCGTGGGCCGATGGGCAAAGGTTAGGCCGCTGCCCCTCACTCCTCGGGGGCGGGCGGCTTACGCAGCTTCTTGACCTGCCCCCGCCGACTCTTGGTCTCGAGACGCTTCTCCACTGCCGACTTCGGGGGCCGCGTCTTCTTGCGGCGCTTCGGCACCCTGAGAGCGCGGGCGACCAGATCGCGCAGCCGCCGCTTCGCCAACTGCTTGTTACGATACTGGCTACGCTCGTCATCGACGACGACACGTAGCACGCCGTCCTTGTCGATCCGCGACGCCAGCTTCTTCAGGATCCGCTCCCGCTCCTCGTCGGTCAGCGCGGCGCTCAACCGGACGTTCCAACTCGCCTCGACGCGCGTAGCCCGGCGGTTCACGTGCTGCCCCCCGGGACCGCCGGAGCGGGTCGCTCGAAAGTCGATCTCGTCTTCTGGAACCTTGCTGCGCCTGCTCACTGGACCAGCCGATTTCTAGTACGTGGTCTACCACACGGGCCAGCCCCAAGATGGGAGGATACACTACCGGGTGGCAATTATCCGCTGCGAAACCCGGCGCCCAGCGGATCGTAGTGTCCCTGTGTAGCATAGCGGGCCGACCCCCCACAAAAGCTGACAGGCCATGGACGAGATCTGGCAGGACATCAAGTATGCGATCCGCTCGCTGCGGCGCGGCGGCGCCCTCATCGCCATCGCCGTGCTCTCGCTGGCCATCGGGATCGCCGCCAACACGACGATCTTCAGCGCCGTCGACGTCTTCATGCTGCGGCCGCTACCCTACCCCGACTCGGAAGAGCTGTACTCGGTCTACACTACGAACCGGGAGCGCGGCTGGACCCGGGCCTCCTTCTCGGTGCCCGACTACGTCGACCTGCGCGAGCGGAGCCGCACCCTGGACGTGTCAGCGACACGCTGGTCGAGCTTCAACCTGTCGGACGGGGATCGGCCGGAGCGGCTGAGCGGCGTCCGGGTAAGCTCCAACTTCTTCCGCATGCTGGGCGTGCAGCCGGCGCGCGGTCGCGCGTTCACGCCGGAGGAGGAGATCGAGGGTCGACACCAGGTGGCGATCATCAGCGACGGCCTCTGGCAGCGCCGCTTCGGCGGCGACCCCGACGTGTTGGGCCGCGTCGTGCTGTTGGACGGCGAGCCGCACACGATCGTCGGCATCATGCCGCCGAAGTTCTGGTTCGTCAGGCCAGGCACCGAGATCTGGCTGCCCTTCTACGTTACCGGCGAAGAGGCTCGCAACAGCCACTATATCAGTGTCCGTGCGCGTTTGCGACCGGGCGCCACACCGGAGCAGGCACAGGTCGAGGCGGAGCGCATCGCCGGTCAGCTGGCGGCCGAGTACCCGGACACCAACGCCAGTAACGGCGCCGTGCTCATCACGCTGCACCGCGACGTGTTCAACGAGGGCTTTCGGACGGGCAGCCTGACCTCGACTATCGCAGTGCTCTTCCTCTTGCTCATCGCCTGCGCAAACGTTGCCAACCTGCTGCTCACGCACGCAGCGGGACGCGAGCGTGAGGTGGCGGTGCGCACGGCGCTGGGTGCAGACCGTTCTCGCATCGTCCGTCAGTTCCTGGCGGAAGCGCTGATCCTGTCGATCGCCGGCGCGATCCTCGGTTTGGGACTCTCGGTCTTCGGTATCCGGGGGCTGCTATCGGTGATGCCCGGCTGGTTCCCGCGCATCGACGAGATCGGCCTCAATCCGCGGGTCCTAGGCTTCACCGCGCTGGTCACGATGCTGAGCGCTTTCCTCGTCGGCCTGGCCCCCGCGATCCAGAACACGAAGCCGAACATAGTGGCGTCACTCAAGGAGGGTGGTCGCGGAGGCACGGCGGTCAGGGGCGCGCGCCTCAGAAAGGGATTGGTTGTAGCCGAGGTCTCGCTTGCTCTGGTGCTGCTCGTGTCGTCGGCGCTGCTCGTCCGCGGCTTCATCAACATTCGCCTAGCCGACCGCGGCTTCGACGAAACCGACGTGCTGGCTTTCATGCTCGCACTGCCTGAGAACGAGTACCCGGACTCGGCGTCTACCATCGCGTTCCATACCGAACTGCGTGAACGCCTGTTGGCACTCCCCGGCGTCAGAAGCGTCGGCGCGACGACGAGTCTACCGCTGCACGGGAGCAGTGGGACCTACTACTGGCTCCCCGGAGAGGACATACAGAGCGACCTGCAGCGGAAGATCACGAACATCATGGATGTTTCGCCGGGCTACTTCGATGCGCTGGACATACCCATGCTGCAGGGTCGCGTAATCGAGGATACCGACCGGCCGGACCGCAGCCGCGTGATCGTCATCAATGAGGCGATGGTCGAGCGGCACTGGCCCGGCGAGAACCCGATCGGTCGTGAGCTGGTCGTCTACTCGGGGCCCAAGCAGATCGTCGGCGTCGTCGCCGACGCCTACTACAGCAACGACGTGCAGAGCGCCCGGCCGATGATCTACTTCTCGGCCTATCAAGACGACAACCGCTACCTGGACTGGGTTATCGAGACCGAGGTACCCCCCGAGGGGCTGGTGGAATCCGTGCGCCAGGAGGTCCTGGCCATCGATCCCAACCTACCAGCATACAACGTCCGGCCACTCAAGGCACTGATCGACGAGAACCTGGGCGGTGACACGATTATGGCGAAGATCATGGGAGCGGTGGCAGTGATCGCGCTCGTACTGGCGCTGGGCGGCGTGTACGGCGTGATGGCCTATTCGGTCTCGCAGCGCACCCAGGAGATGGGCATCCGCATGGCGCTGGGCGCTCAGTACGGTGACGTGGTCTCCATGGTGATGCGCCAGGGCGCGCTGCTCGCCCTGCTCGGTGTGGTGCTCGGCGTGGCCATCGCCCTCGGCGTGACCCGGACGCTGGCCTTCTTCCTTCACGGTGTCAGCCCATTCGATCCACTGACCTTCGCCATCGCCTCCTTGGCACTGCTGGTCGCCGGGATCGTGGCGACCTTCTTCCCGGCACGACGCGCTACCGCGGTCGATCCGATCATCGCCCTGCGGTCTGAGTAGGCGGCCGGCCAGTCTACGAAGGCGACCGCTTGTAGCTGACCGAGATCCCCGAGCGGCTGGAACGGACGATCTCGCTCTCCAGATTCGGAGTGTTCTCGAGCTCTTCGAGGAATCCGCTCATACCTCTCATTCCTCTACCAGAAACGTTGTGCGCCGTGAAGCAGCCACCCACTTCCAGGCTCGGCAGGACAGCGCGCAGGTAATTCCTGTACCAGTTCTTGTCCGCATCGACGAAGACGAAATCGAACGGGCCCTCCAGCTCCGGCACCAGCTCGTGGGCGTCGGCCAGTCTGGCGTCTATGAATTCGCTGAGCCCCGCCTCCTCGAAGTTTGCCAGCGCCTCCCTGTATCTTCCTTCGTGTATCTCGATCGTGATCAGCTTGCCGCCCGTCTTGCTCAATGCCCAGGCGATCCATATTGCCGAGTGGCCGGTCGACGTCCCGATCTCCAAAGCTCTCGTGTAGCCGTTCTCCACCACTAGATCGTACAGCAGCTGGCCGTCGGCCAGCGGCACGTTAGCGTCCCGCCACGCATAGCGGTGACTTTCGAGAAACTGCTGGACCCGCGCGTCCAGTTCTCCCTGGTCGGCTTCCTGCGCGACGCAGGCGGGCATCGACGGATACAGACACAGCGCCAGAGCGACCCAGACGACCCTGTGTGGGTGCCTCATTCTGATTCTTCTGTCTCTGTCGTTCTCCCGCGCACTCTGCTGAAGACGGCATAGACCGGTATACCTACGGCCACCGTTGCCAGCGCGATCGACGACTCGACCGGCCGCTCGAGGTAGGCGAGGGCCATGATCGACAGGCTGACGCAGATGAATACGAGTGGCACTACCGGGTAAAGCGGCATCCGGTAAGTGCTACGATTGGCCTTTCTCAACTTGAACACGCCGATCACCGCCAGGACGGGGAAGATCCCAAGGCCAAATCCCATGTACGTCAAGATCTGATCGAAGGTCCCGGACATCACCATGACGGCCGCAATCGCGAACTGCAGGACTATCGATTTCGAGGGCACGCGAAACACGGGGTGGACGTCGGCGACGAACTTGAAGAAGTACCCGTCCTTGGCCATCGCGTAGTAGACACGCGGGCCGAGGATGACCAGCGCGCTGATCGCCGAAAGTAGCGCGAACGCTATGAGACAGGAGATGGCGATGTCCGCAATGCCACCGAACAGCTCCGAAGCCGCAAGCCCACCGACCGCGATGACCCCGCTCATCTCCCCCGGCACGACCGCGTACACGAAGAGGAGGTTCAAGCACAAGTAGAGGAGCATCACGAGCCCGGTCCCGAGGATGAGCGAGCGTGGAAGATTGCGTTCGGGATCTCGTATCTCCGATCCGATGTAGGCCGAAGCGTTCCACCCGGTGTAGGCGAACCCGATCCACATCAGCGACAGTGCAGCCGTCTTCCAGCCCGCGAGACCCGACGGTACATCAGCGCCCCGCTGGAAGTTTCCGAAATCCCCGCGACCCAACGCGAACCCGACGATGACAAGGCCGGCGATCAGTAGGACCTTTCCCACGGTCAGGTAGTTCTGCACCCGCGAGCCGAACTCCATCCCCCTCAAGTGAACCAGCGTGAGTGCCAGGATGACGATGATCGCGAGCGCTTTCTTGATCAGCTCAGGGTCCCCCCACCCCACCAATCCTGGGAGGGCTCGGCTAAGGTACTCGCTAAAGCCGAGTGATGACGCCGCCAGCGGTGCCGAGAAACCGACGAACAGCGAGACCCAACCAGTGAGAAAGCCGAGCAGCGGATGGAACAGCGTCGAGAGGTATACGTACTCGCCGCCGGCACGCGGCATCGCGGCACCGAGCTCGCCGTAGCAGAGCGCCCCGCACAGGGCCAGGAACCCACCGCCGACCCACAGGAAGATCATCAGAACGGGGCTGCCCAACTCGCCCAGCAAAAGCCCCGAGGTGGTGAAGATCCCGACTCCGATCATGTCGGCGACGACGATATTCGTGGCCGGAAAGAGCCGCAGCTGCCTGGAAAGGTCTTGCACCCGGTCTTCTCTCTTCGTGAGGTATCTCCCGGCTTCACAAATAGTGACACCTGGCGACCCGGAAGTGTTGCCCGGGTGACGGAAGCCGACGCCAAAACCTTGTTTCCACAACGATTTTCGGTACCTTGGATAGTGGCTGCCCTCCCACGGCGCCGCTGTCCCAGCGCCAGCCCTGTCCCCAAAGCCCTTACCGATCACCTCCCCCAATCGAGTAAGCCCACACATCAACCGGCCCCACCGATGCGGAGGTAGGCAAGCGTGGATACCTCGAGACATTCCTGGTCAATACGTGGTTCTGTCGTCGCTCTGCTGATGAGTTTCATGGCAGGGTGCGGAGACGATGCTACCGGCCCCCAGTTCCAGCTAACGCCCGAGAGCACCGCCGGCGTCATGGAGCAGGTGGTCGCCGACTTCTTCGAAGACAACGACGCCGCCATCGCCTTCGAGGGACTCGGCGCCTCCATCATCGCGGCGCTCGGCGGCGGACCAGCGGTAGCACTCGAAGCGGCCCCTGGTGAAATCCCCAACCCCCTGCTGCGTCTTCCGGAGTACGGAGCCGCAGCTAACATCCCGGTCATCTTTGAGGGTGTAACCTTCGAGTGGGATGAACAGCTCGGGGAGTACACCCCCGGCGAGCGTGGCGGCGCTCCAGCCTCCGGTGCGCGCTTCATTCTTTACGCCGTCAACCCGATAACCGGCCTGCCCGTTACTCCGGTTATCGACAACGAGATCGGCTATCTCGACATCACCGACGCCAGCGCCTGGCCGACCGTCGACATCCTTCTCGAGGCGGTTGTCGGCAACGTCACGATGATCTACGCGGACTTCGCCGGGAACCTCGGGGAAACGAGCGGATGGCTCGATGTGGACGGTTATTTCTCCGATGGAACCGAGCAGCTGACGTTCGCCATATCCGTAATCGAAACTACGACGGACTTTTCCATCGAGTTCGAGTTTGTGTATGGCAACTTTGAGGCCTCGTACTACATCAGTGAAAGCGAAACGAGCCAGACAGTTCAAGTAACGTTTACCGATGGAACGAACACGCTCGTCTTCAGTTTGGCCCTCGAAGGTCAGTTCGTAGACCAAGTCTGGGTCGAAGTCATCCTCGAAGGCAGCGGCATCACCTTGAACGGCGAAGCGGTCGCCGTCATCGAGGGCTGGATCGGGTCCGACCAGATTCAGATCACGATCACCAATGCCGCCGGCGACCCGCTGACCGCAACGGAGCTCGCCGCGCTCGAGGACGCATTCGTGGCCATCGAAAGCCTCGAGTATCTCATGGTGGGATTTCTCCAGTTCGCCGTTGAAGTGGCCTGGCTGAGCGCGCCCCAGTGACCCGCTTGCCGTGCGCTGCCCAAGTAACCGGGGCGATGACAAAGCCTTGTTTGATTTCCGCTTTTCGATAGCTTGGAGTATGCGGTCCCCCCCGCGGCGCCGCGTTCCAGGCGCGAAATTCCCTATCCCATACTCTCTACCGATAGCCTGTCCTATCGAGCGCACCCCCGCTCCACCCCGCCCAACCACAAATCATGGGAGGCAAGCGTGAAGACAGCGAAACCGTTCTGGCTGACACGTGTCGCCGCCGTCGCCCTGGTTCTGAGCTTCTTTGCGGCGTGCGACGACACCACCGAGCCCGCCTTCGAGCTCGACCCCGAGAGCACGGCTGGCATCTTGGACGACCTGGTCGCGGACTACCTCGCCCAGAACGAAGCCGCGAACAGCATGGAGTACTTCTCCGAGTATATCGGGATGGCGATCGGCGGCGGACTGCCGGCACTGGCAGAAAGCCCGTGGCAAAGTGCCGCTCCGGCCAAAATCCCGGAAATCCTCCAGGGTGTGACCTTCGTATGGGATGACCTGGAAGGGGGCTACTTACCAAGCGAGCGCACCGGCGCTCCGGCTAACGGCGTGCGCTTCATACTCTACGCCGTCAATCCGATCACCGGCGTGCCCGAAGAGCCGTTTAACGAGATTGGCCACCTCGAAGTCACCGACGACAGCACTTGGCCATCGCTCGACATCGGCATGGCGGCGGTGATCGGTGGCGAGACGTTGATCGCCGGTGTTGTCACGGGTTACCTCGGCGACGTAGGCCTTCAGTGGATCGGTGTCGACGGCTACCTCTCCGACGGCACCGGGGAGCTGGAATACAGCCTGTACGCCAACGAAGAAGGTCAGATGGACTACGGGTTGGTGTACGGCAATTTCGAAGCCTTTTGGAGCATGAGCTATGGCCAGCTAGGCGAAGAAATCGAGGCGACGTTCACGGACGGGACCAACACGCTCGTCTTCACCTTGGGTATCCTGGAAGGCACGATCACCGAAGGCAGCGGTATCACCTTTAACGGCGAAACCGTAGCCGTCATCGAAGGCTACATCTTCGAGAATGAGATACTGGTGACGATCACGAACGCCGCGGGCGACCCATTGACCGCGGCCGAGCTCGCCGCGCTCGAAGATGTCTTCGGGGTGATGGATGACCTCGGCGGTTTCATGGACGGGCTGTTCGAGTTTGCATTCATGATGGCCTACCTGGCCATGCCAGTCACCTAATCACAGGCCTAACACGAATGCCAAAGGCGGGCGGTCTAAGGGCCGCCCGCTTTTTTTTGCGTCGCCAGACCACCGCAACGCTGGCACAGCCTCAGGCGTCAAAGTCAAGTGGGTCCGAAGCGCACAGCACTGTCACGCCAAGAATGATGCGACGGGGGTCACGATGAGAATGCCACACCTCTTGCTTATGCCGCGCAAGTCGTCCCGGCTCTTCCTTTGCCTCCTGGTGGCAGTAGGCCTGCAGCCAACCGACCTGCACGCGCAGCGACGGGGCCGCGACAGCTGGCAGCGGGTGCCGGACGTCATGGCGGCGCTCGCCATCGGAGAGGGGAGCCGTGTCGCGGACGTGGGGGCAGGCAGCGGCTACTTCACCGAGTACTTGTCCAGGGAGGTGGGCGTCGGCGGACATGTCTACGCCGTGGACATAAGCGAGAGGTCGTTATCGCAACTGAGGCGGCTCGCCGAAGAAGATGGCCTGGACAACATTGAGGTCATTCGCGGTGAAATCGACGATCCTCGACTTCCGGAACGTTCCCTCGACGCGATTCTGGTGGTGGACGCTTACCACGAGATGACTGAATACGAGGCGATGCTCTCTGGCATGTACGGTGCGCTGAAACCCGGCGGGCGCCTGGTCATACTCGATCACATCCCTGATGACCCCTCAGAGTCACGCGATCAGCAGACTGGTAGCCACGAGCTGAGCATCGACATAGTCGAGCAGGAGGTGAGCGCGGCGGGCTTTGAGATTCTCGAACGCGATGAACAGTTCACCGAGAGCGGCCGAAACCATGGCCAGTGGCTGCTGGTCGCGCGCCGCTAGACAGCCCGAGCTATCAGGGGGATCACTCCCACTTCAGCGCCTCGGCGGGGTCGGTCCGGGAAGCGCGCCGCGCCGGGAGATATGCGGCGACGAGGACCACGCAGATCAGCGTTACCGCCACTACCGTGAACACCAGAGGGTCTGTCGGCATCACACCGAACAACAGCCCAGCCATGAGGCGCGCGCAGACGAGTGACACTCCCAGCCCTACGATGACCCCCACGGCGGCCACGGCCAATCCCTCGCCGGCGACCAGGCGCCGGATCGCCGTCGGGCGAGCGCCGAGCGCCAGTCTCAGCCCGAATTCCCGCGTGCGCGATGTGACCGAGTGGCTCGTGAGCCCGTAGACGCCCATGACGGCCAAGACCAGCGCGGTCAGCCCGAAACCGCCCACGAGGATGAGGTTGGTACGGGGCTGAGAGAGTGAATTCGCCTGCATCCGATCCAAAGCGACGATACGCGCCACCGGCAGCAGGGGATCGACTCGCCGAACCGCCTGCCGGAGCCGTTCCCCAAGGTCGTCTGGTGGACCGCTGGCGTGCGCCACCAAGAAGAACTCTCGCGCCACATCATTGTCCTGCGCCTGGGGCACGTAGACCTCCGGCGGTACCTGAACCGCCGGTCCGCGCCGCAGCACATCACCCACCACCCCGACAATCGTGAGCCAAGGTTGAGCGTCCGCCGATTCCTCGAGCAGATGGCCCGGCAGCCCGAGGCGAATCCTGCGACCGAGGGGGTCGCCGTTCCCGTAGTGCGTCGTGACGAAGGTCTCGTTCACGAGTGCCACGTACTGCGAGCCGGCCCGGTCGCTGCGCTGCAGGGGACGACCCTTGATCAGCGGGATCGCCATCGTCTCTAGGAACCCCGGGGTGGCGATCGTCAGGTCCACCACCGGAACGTCGGCACGCCCCTGCGCAGGTGCCTCCTCCCGGGTCAGATGTTTCTGCCAGAACAGTGGCTCGAGGGGGAGCGCGATCGACGCACCGGCGGATTGCACGCCGGGGGTTGCGCCGACTTCGTCGGTCAGTTGCTCGAGGAACGCCGTCACGTGCGTACGCTCACCGTACCTCGAGCTCGGCAAGCCAACGAACATGGCGATCCGGTTCCTCGCTTCATAGCCGGGGTCCACCTGTGTGAGGCGCGCGAAGCTCCTCAGCAGCAGTCCGGTACCGACGAGCAGGGCCAGAGCCACCGCCACTTGCGTCGCGACGAAGGCCTTCCTGGCCCGTGTCTGCCCCTGCCTACCCAGCAGTCGGGTGCCCGCAGCCAATGCATCGCTGGCCCGCACGCCGGCCAGCGTCCAAGCCGGGACGATACCGAAACCGATGCCCGTCAGAACGGAAATAGCCAAGGCATATGCGAGCACTGGGAGGTCGACGACCAGCTCGACGTGGGGCGGTAGCCACTCAGCGGCAAGCGCATCCAGCGCATCGACCGCGTGCAGACACAGCAGCACTCCCATGGCGCCGCCGGCGATGGAGAGCATCAAGGCCTCGGTGAGGACCTGCCACACAACGCTCGCGCGTCCGGCGCCGAGCGCCACCCTCACGGCCATCTCCCGCTCCCTGGCGGAAGACCGCGTGAGGATCAGCGTCGCCACGTTCACACACACCAGAAGGAGGACGAAGCCGACGGTAACAAAAAGCAACAAGACGCTCGCGCGAACACCCTGCACGGCCTGGTCGTGGAGCGAGCGCACGAGGGTCCCGACGCCGTCGTTCCACTGGGGGTATTCCCCCTCGAGGCGCGCGGCGAGTGAGCGAATCTCCTGATCCGCTTGCTCGACGCTAATGCCGTCGCCCAGTCTCGCGACCACCACCGAATTGTGATTACTCCGGTAATTCGGGTCGCCCGGATCGAGGGTGAGCGGCGTGAGCAACTGGGGCGCGCCCATGTCGGAGATGCCCGTTCCCGGCAACTCGAAGCCTCGAGGCAACACCCCTACCACCGTATGACTCCGCCCGTCCAACTCGAGAATCGCGCCACTGATGTTGGGATCGCCGCCGAAGCGGCTGAGCCACATGCCGTGCCCGATGAGGCAGACGGGCTGCGAACCGGGCAGTTCCTCTTCCTCGCGCAGACCTCGACCGACCACTGGGCGGACGCCGAGCGTAGGCAAGAAGGCCGCCGTGGCGCGGATCGCGTTGACGCGCACCGGGTCGCCGGAGCCGGTGACGTTATAAGGGCGGCGCTGTACGGCAGCCATCCCCTGAAAGACGGTATTTAATCTTCGCCAATCTGCGAAGTTTCCCAGCGATACGGTGACAGTGGAGGCGTCTTGCGCGGAGCGGGTCTCCCAGACGACGACCAATTCGTCTGGAGTCTCGAACGGGAGCGGCGCGAGCAGCACGGAATGGACGACGCTGAACAGGGCGCTACTCGCGCCGATCCCCACGCCGAGTGTCAGTACAACGGCGAGCGTGAGGCCACGGGCTCTCGCGAGCCGCCTGGCGGCGAGCCTGATCTCTTGCCAAAGGGAGCCGAGGTTCATCGATCGCTTTTCGTCTTCAGCTATTCTCCGCTGACGGTGCCGCGCTCACCCAACCGAGTAACCGAGCAGACTTCAACCCAAGCATGGGAAGAATCATGCCATCTGCCACCGTTACACCAGCGGTCTGATGCTCCCCGTTGAATGACTCGGCCCGCTCTTTACCCACCGGCTCGAGCTCACTCCGATGATGTTCGGATGCGGACGCGGATTAGCGGATCCGGACACCCGTGACGGGCCAGCGCCGCGGCACCAGCCTAGCGCACCACCCTTTCCGATGGCCCGATGGTATGCGCCGGCCTACGCCTACAGGCAAAAAACTTGCGTGAATAGCGGTTTTCTATAGGTTTGGATCTGCTGCCTCCCCTCGGCGCCACCCCCCGGCGCTAGTTCCCCTGTCCCAAACCCCGGCGCAAATCCCCTGTCCGAACGCACTTAGCGACGATCTTTCCGATCGAGTCAGCCCGCACGACTGTACCCACCGCCTAACCAGGGAGGCAAGCGTGAACAACACTAAACCGTTCCGGTTCACAGGTGTCGCCGTCGTCGCCCTGCTGCTGAGCTTCATGGCAGCATGCTCAGACGACTCAACCGGCCCCCAGTTCCAGCTCACGCCCGAAAGCACGGCGGACGTTATGGAGCAGGTGGTCGCCGACTTCTTCGTGGGCAACGAGGGCGCGGCCAGTATGGAGTTCCTTAGCGAGGCCATGCTCTCGGCACTCTGGGGCGGTCCAGCACTCAACGCGAGTCCGCCGGCCGACGTCGCCGGTGGGATCCCCAGGCACCTGTTTAATCCGATATACCTAGCGGGGGCCAACCTACCTGAGATTTTCCAGGGCGTGACCTTCGTTTGGGATGAGGAGCTGATCGGCTACGTGCCCAGCGAGCTCCCGGGCGCTCCCACCAACGGCGTACGCTTCATCATTTATGCCGTCAACCCGATCACCGAGCAGCCAGCTACTCCGTTAAACGAGATCGGCTACCTCGACATCATCGACACTAGCACCTGGCCGACCATCGCCATCAGCCTCGAGGTGGTTATCGGCACCACCTCAATGATTTATGCCGACGTCACGGGCAACTTCGGCGAGACCAGCACCTGGCTCGACTTCGACGGCTACTTCTCCGATGGCACGGATCAGCTGACGTTCGATCTGTATGCCATTGAAGATTTTGACGGCTTCGGGATCGAGTTCGGATTGGGGCTCGGCAACTTCGAGGCGACTTGGGTAATCAACTACACCGAAGCCGCCGTAACACAAGCAGTGACGTTCACCGACGGAACGAACACGCTGGTCTTCAGTCTGGACCTCGAGTGGGGTCAGATTGATCAGACGACCTGGGGCTACCTGATCCTCGCAGGTAGCGGCATCACGTTCAACGGCGCCGACGTCGCCGTCATCGAAGGCTGGATGAGCGAAGACACGGTCATGATCACGGTCACCAACGCTGTCGGCGACCCGCTGACCGCTGCGGAGCTCGCCGCCCTCGAGGACGCTTTCGAGGCGCTGGAGGGCCTTGAAGAGTTCATGATGGGTATGCTCAACTTCGCTTACGATCTGGCCTATCTGGGCGCACCTCGCTGACCGGCCAGCTAAGAGACTGATCACAAACAAAGATGGCGGGCGGTCTTTCGACCGCCCGCCTTTCATCACCGGCCAACCTCACAGCCGCCCCGATCACCACACCCCTTGCGCGTGTTCTGCTGAGTTCGTACCTGACGAAACCCCCACCAATCAATCTCAGGACGGAACCAGCGCAGGGAGGAGTCATGACGCGACATCTCGGTGAATCGCTACGTGCCACGTGTGCTGTGGCAGTAATCGTTCTACCGATCTTCGCCGCGCCGCTGGCGGCACAACAGGGCTGGGAGGGAGACAACGCGGTCACCACGCCCAACTACCAGCTCGGAGCCCGCTTCGCACCCTACAAGATTCGGGGACTCGTCTACAGCACATCGGTGAGTCCGCGCTGGATCGAGGGTAGCGAGCGCTTCTGGTACGAGTGGCTGACATCGGACGGTACGTTCTATTACCTGGTCGATCCAACAAACGGCACCAAGACCCAGATCTTCGACAACGATCGGATCGCCGCCGAGTTAACGAGGATCACCAGGGACCCCTGGGACGCGCAACACCTACCGATCCGCAAGATCAAGTTCATCGATGCGAACACGCTCCAGTTCGAGGTCGAGTCATCCCAGGACGAAGAAGTGGAGGAAGTCGCAGAGGAGGAAGAGGAGGAGGAGGAGCAGGAGGAAGAGCGAGCCGAGCGAAAGAAGCCCAAGAAGAAGATCTTCCACTTCGAGTACGATGTGCGGACCCAGACGCTCCGCCAATTGGAGGATTGGGAGGCTCCGGACAACCATCCCGACTGGGCCAGCGTAGCGCCGGACGGCCGCTGGGTGGTCTTCGCCCGCAACCACAATCTCTTCATGATGAGCGGTGACGAATACGCGAACATCCTGGACGCGCGCCGCGGCAAGGATGACGATGAGGAGGCCGAGGAAGCGGAAGAGGAAGTCGAAGTCGAGGAGATTCAGCTCACCGAGGACGGGGAAGAGTTTTACAGCTACGCCGTTTTCGACCGTGGGGATACGGACGACGAGCGCGAGGAGAACAAGGACAAACGGAAACGCACACGAATCGTCTGGTCTATGGACTCACAGCGCTTCGCCCTGGTACGGAACGACAGTCGCGAGTCCGGTGAACTGTGGGTCATCCACTCGACCGGCAACGATCGACCGCAGCTCGAGACCTACAAGTACGATATGCCCGGCGAGGAGAACGTCTCGCAGTCCCAGCTCCTGGTCTACGATCTCGAGGCCCGGGAGATGGTCGAGATCCAGGCCGAGGCCTTCAAAGACCAGGGCATTAGAATATCGACGGGCCGCCAGTTCATCTATCCGGACAGCGACGAGCCGCGCCGCCAGCTATGGCTGTCCGACAACTCCCAGGATCTCTACTTCACACGCAGCAGCCGCGACCTACACCGGATCGACGTTTGTGTGGCCGATGCGACCACGGGCGAAGTCCGGGTCCTGATCGAGGAGCGACTCAACACCTACGTCGAGGAGCAGCGGCTCGAGCTTCTCGAGTCCGGCGATATGATCTGGTGGTCCGAGCGCGATGGGTGGGCTCACCTCTACCGCTTCGGGCCAGATGGGACACTCAAGAACCGACTGACGCAGGGGCCATTCTCGGTACGGCGAGTGGTTGGTGTCGACGAAGGGGGAGGCGTCGTGTACTTCGCGGCAAATGCCCGCGAGGAAGACGAGGATCCCTACTATCAGCATCTGTACCGGGTGGGACTCGACGGTAGCGGCCTGGCGCTCCTCGATCCCGGCGACTTCGACCACCGGGTCAGCATGGGCGAGTCGAACCGCTTCTTCGTTGATAACTATTCGCGGGTCAACACAATTCCGGCGGCGGCTCTATACGACACGCGCGGGCGGCGACTGCTCGACCTCGAGGAATCGGATTTCTCCAAACTGCTGGAGGCCGGCTACCAGTTCCCCGAGCCTTACATAGTCAAGGCGGCCGACGGGATCACCGATCTGTACGGCGTCATCTACAAGCCGTTCGACTTCGATTCGACCCAGGTCTACCCGGTCATTGCCTACGTGTATCCGGGCCCGCAGACCGAGGCTGTGGCAAAGTCGTTCTCGACCCGTGCCTACGAGGTCGGGCTGGCGCAGTTCGGCTTCATCGTGATCACGGTCGGGAACCGCGGCGGCCACCCGGCGCGGTCGAAGTGGTACCACAACTACGGGTACGGGAACCTGCGCGACTACGGCCTGGCCGACAAGAAGGCCGCGATCGAGCAGCTAGCCGACCGCCACGACTATATCGACATCGATCGCGTGGGCATCTACGGCCACTCGGGCGGCGGCTTCATGTCGACCGCGGCGATGTTGGTTTACCCGGACTTCTTCGACGTCGCGGTCTCATCGTCGGGCAATCATAACAACGATGTCTACAACCGCTGGTGGTCGGAGAAGCACCACGGCGTCAAGGAAGTCGTGGACGACTCGGCCAACGTCTCCTTCGAGTACAGCATCGAGAAGAACTCGGATCTGGCGGCGAACTTGAAAGGTCACCTGCTGCTCACCACCGGCGACATCGACAACAATGTGCACATGGCCGGAACGCTGCGGATGGCCGAGGCGCTGATCCAAGCCAACAAGCGGTTCGACTTCTTCATCTTCCCGGGCCAGCGTCACGGCTACGGCAACATGGGCGACTACTGGTTCTGGCTCCGCGCCGAGTACTTCGTCAAGCACCTGCTGGGCGATGAGCGACTGGCGGCCGACATCAGGGAGCTGAACCTGGAGCAAGAACAGACAAGGTGACGGAAACGTCAGTACTGAAACGGTAGGGAACGTTCGAGGGCGGGCTCGCATGCGAGGCCCGCCCTTGACACATCGCACGATAGAGACCTTCGTAGACCAGGCCAGCGCGGCCTACGCCCTCCCCGGCATCGCGAACACCCCACACGGGAGGGAATAGGTGAAGAAGTTCATACTACTCCTCATCGCCATCGCCACGATCGCCTTCCTCGAGCCCCGTACGAGAGATCGAATAATGAGCGCAGTCCCTTTCTCGAGCGGGACGAACAACCAGCGAACGGCCACGCGCGCCCTGGAGCAGATTGCGGCGTACGTGCAAACGATGGCCGCGCAGACAGGGAGCTACCCGATAACCGAGACCTTCCCTAATTGGCTGGCGCAGGCGGACCTCAGTGCCGAGGATCCCTGGGGCTCGAGTTACTACCTCGAGGTATTCCCCGACTCGTTCGTGGTGGGCTCGCCGGGTCCGGACTCGCGGAAGCGCACCCCTGACGACATACGCGTCGCCGAGGGACGTGCGGTACGTGAGGTGGGGTTGATACCTGATTATACGCCGGCGCCGCCACCGTCTTCCACGAAAACGCGGGCCATGCGCGCGGCCGAAGCGGCAAGCAAGGGTAAGGGCGAGTGATCGCCGGGCTCACTCCGATAGTGCCAGCGCCTCGATGACCCCCGCGATAACCCGGTTCAGGTAGCGGCCTGAGCCGCCCGGGCTCGGCCCCAGGCGCACCACTATCATGTCGAGCGACGGGATTATGACCGTGTTCTGGCCCATGAACCCGGCGGGCCAGTAGGCGTCGCGCGGCACGTCGGGAGCGGCGCCACCCGCGTTAACCCAGAAGAGCCCTCCGTAACCACGGCGCGGATCGGTAGGGGTCGGAGTGCTGATGAACTCCACCCAACCCTCCGGGAGGATGCGCTCGCCTTCCCACACGCCATCCCACAGGTGCAGCAGGCCGAAGCGAGCCCAGTCGTAGGCGCTCACGAAATCGTAGCCCGTCATGATGAAGTTGCCGTACGTGTCGGTCTCCAGTACGACGTTCCGCATGCCGATCCTGTCGAACAGCGCCCGCTGCGGGAAGCTAAGATAATCCTCGCCTCGAGCCTCCACCGTCTGGCGGATGATCCTGCCGAGTGTCAACGGGTCGCTGTTGCGGTACCGGAACTGGGTGTTCGGCGGGATGTCCAAAGGTTGGTTAATCGCGTGCTCGAAGACGTTCACCGCATCGAAGTAGATCATGAAGTGTTCGTTCTCGCTCGTATAGGAGAGCGAGTCGCCGACGCCGTAGTTTTTGAACTCGAGCCCGCTGCTCATATGGAGCAGATCGCGGATTTTGATCTCCGAGCTATGTCCTGCGCGACCACCGTCTCGGGGTCGCGCTGATGGTCGCGACCCACGACATAGAGGCCGGAGCAGAGATGGTGGGCGCCCCAGGCCGCAGCGTGCTCTCGCTGTTCGGTAGTTCGGTCCTCCTGCGGCAGAGCGGACCGCGGCCCCAGAAGAACGAAGAAAGCTGCGACGAGCAGCGCAACGCGGGCGTAGCTACTCTTGGTCATCAGTCCTCCTCGAAGAAACTTCTTGCCCGATCACGTTCCAAAGAAGTCAGAGATGTCGAACCATATCTCGCAGGTCGAGCCATCCTTTGTCTCGATCTCCAGCACATCGTACATGCAACTACCTTCCTGTCGCAGACTCTGCATCCTCAGGGTCGCGTCCGGATACTCACGTTCCAACCATTTGTACTCAGCCGAAACCCCTTCCATTCCGTCTTCGGCGCCTCGAATGATGACGGCAGAATCCGCGCTACTGCCATCGCCACCTTCGAACCTGATTGCTGGGTCGTCCGGCGTCATCGCTGCCCCTCCTTCAGCTAAGAAGCGCCGTGCATATCGAGTCCGTTGTCAAAGTGGCCAAGCGTCGGCGTGATGGCAATCTGAAGTGCACCGGCGACGACCTGGCAGAGTATTGGAGAGATGACTAAGAGCTATTATACATTCTAAAGACCAAACCGAGGACGCCGGATCGAAGAGGTCGTCATGCTTCGCTACTGCCTGTACTGCGGCCGAGAGCTCGTCGAGGAGGAGGGCCTCGAGCAGCTGAAGCAAGGCGTCCGCGTTTCTTTCGATCCGGAACGCGAGCGCGTCTGGTCGGTCTGTGACCGCTGCCATGGCTGGAGCCTCTGGCCACACGATGACGGCTACGAGGAGATTCCGCGGCTGGAACGGGCGGCAGTCGATCGCGCCCACCTGCTCTATCAGACCGAGAACGTCGCGCTGCTCGACGCTAACGGGCGCGAGCTGATCCGCATCGGGCGGACCCAGCTACCCGAGGAGGCCTGGTGGCGCTACGGCCGCCAACTGCGGCGCCGGCGCGCCGCCTACCGCAGCCGTTTATCGTTATTGGGCGCCGCGACCTATGCCGCCGTTTCTTACGTCGGGGCGAACTTGGGACTTTCCCGGATCACCGGTGACTTTTATCCGTCGGAAGATCTTCACGCCGACATCATGCGCTGGAGGTGGTTCGGCCGAGAGGCCTGGGCCGGCCGCGCGCCGTGCCCGCAGTGTCGCAGCGTCCTGATCCGCCTCTTCTTCTATCGGACCAGGTTCCTGATCTTGCTGCCGTCGACGCAGCGCGGGCTGGCGGTCGCCCTGCCCTGCAGCCGCTGCGACCCTTGGACCGTCGACAAGGTCCACCGCCTAGATGGCGCCGCCGCCGAGCGGGTGCTGCGCCGCGTGCTCGCCTATCACAACGTTCAGGGCGCCTCGCAGGACGAGCTGGCCGATGCCGTTCGGCTCATCGAGGACGCCGGCTCGGCGGAGAGCTTGGTGGGTGGTTTGGCGGCGGAGCGGCGCTCGCTTTACGGACTGGGGCGCATACGACGTTTGGCGCTGGAAATTTCGGTGAACACCAACGCCGAGCGCCGGCGGCTGGCCGACGAGGCCGCCGCGCTCGAGGCGGGCTGGCGGGAGGCCGACGACATCGCCGGCATCATAGAGGAAGAGCTGGCTTAGCAGACAGCCGACAGAAAGAATCTCGGAGCTTGGTCGGCGCGGGGATCGCCCTCGCTCCACCGTTCGCGTGCACCGAACGAGGTCGTGGCACCTCGCCTGCTCGCTCTCGAGTTGCGCTCCGGGCGACCCCGGCGCCTCCCTGGCAAACGATGGCGATGTTCTTCGGCTGCCTGCCAAGCCGGATCTGTCACCGTTACTCCGCCCGCAGCACGTCCATCGGATCGACACCGGCAGCGCGGCGCGCCGGCAAGTAGCTGGCGAGGAGAGCCACACCGACGAGGCCCGCGGCGACCGCCAGGAAGGTCAGCGGATCGATCGGGCTCACCCCGAACAAGAGCCCCGCCATCAGGCGCGTGAGGCCGATCGCCAGGGCCAGGCCAATGACCACACCGACGGCCGACAGCACCAGACCCTGCCGTACCACCATTCTCTTTACCTGCCCGGCCTGCGCGCCCATGGCCATCCGCAGTCCCAGCTCGCGACTCCGCTGGCTCACCGCGTAGGAGATCACACCGTAGACGCCGATGACACCGAGCAGCAGGGCCACGCCCGCTGCGACGCCGAGCAGAGCCAGAGTGAATGACGTGCGCGAGATGGACTGGCCCATGAGCTCTTCCAGCGACTGGAGACCACGCACCGGAAGGTTCGGGTTGATCTCCCAGATGGCCGCCCGAACCTCATCCAAGAACCCGACAGTGCCGATCCGATCGCTTCGTATCGCGTAGCCCATTCCCCGCCAAGTGCGAACCTGGTCGGGCGGGTCGCCTTCCCAAAATGCCAGAGTGACCTGAGGCCAGTAGACCATCAGCGGCGGACTCTGGCCCAATCCATCCTCTCTGACATCGGCGACCACGCCGACGACCTCGTACCAGCGAGGCGGCTCGGATCGAACCGAGACCCGCCCGCCCAGCGCCGCCTGCGGGGAGTCCCAATACTCTCGGGCCAAGCTCTCGGAGACCAGCACGGCAGGGGCGCGCTCGCGGACGTCCTGCCACGTTAGCGTGCGGCCCAAGAGCAGCGGGATCCCGAGCGTCTCGAGGTATCCGCCGCCGATCCACTTGTGCCGACGTATCGACGGCGCCTGGTCGCCCGTATAGTCGAAGCCGTCCACGTAGAGCGGATTGACGTTCGCGTTTCCGTCCATCGGGACCGCGGTGCCGAGCGCGACCGACTGCACACCGGGGATCTCCGCCAGGCGGAGCGCGATGCGTTCGTGGGTCGCGGCGGCCTCTGCCGGGTCCGGGACCTCGCTCCCCGAGATGAACAGGCGAAGCGCCAGAACGTTTTCGGGATTGTTAAACCCGGGGTCCACCTTCCACAGCGACACGAAGGTGCGGAACATCAGACCCGAGGCGATGAGCAGCACCAGCGCCAAGGCCATCTGGCTCACCGCCAGCGCGTTCTGCACCCGCTGCCGTCGCCTGCCGGTCGTTCCGCTGCGACCGCCCTCCTTGAGGGCATCCACCGGCGCGGTACGTCCGTGCCTGAGGACCGGGAACATGCCGAAGAAGGCACCGGCACCCAGTGAGACGATGAGCGCGAAGGCGAGTACGCCCCAGTTCATCGAGACCTCGTCCAAGCGGGGAAGGTTGGCGGGTCCCGCTGCGACCAGCGCATCCAACCCGTAGTTGGCCAGAGCGAGACCGCCGACGCCTCCCAGCACGCCCAGCGACAGGCTCTCTTTCAGGTACTCCCAGCCGATCCGGCTGCGGCTCGCGCCCATGGCGCTGCGGATCGCCATCTCTGTTTCCTTACCGTCGGACCGCACTAGGAACAGGTTGGCCACGTTGGCACAGGCGATGAGTAGAACGACCCCCACACCGGCCATGATGATCCAGAGCAGATTCGCCACCGAACCCACGAGACTGTTCTTGAGGGGCCGAATGTTCGGAGTGTAGCGTGCCCGTTCGGAAAAGTCCGCCACCGGCCCGCCCGGGAACTTCTCGAAGGCCAGGGGCAGCAGGCGCGCGGCATCCGCGTTCGCCTGCTCCAGGGTCACCCCGTCCCGCAGACGCGCCACGCCGCCGAACCCGATGTTCCCCACGAACAGGGTCGACCGGTCATAACGAAGAGGGAAGATCAAAAGTGGATTCGACCCAAGGCTCTGCAGACTGGCCGGCATGACACCGATGATCTCCCAGGTCTGGGCGTTCGCCTCGATCGTCTGCCCCACGACGCCCGGGTCGCCGGCGAAGCGGCTCTGCCAGTACCCGTAGCCCAGCAGCACGACGTTAGGCGACCCAAGCTCCTCGTCCCCCGGCGTGAAGATCCGGCCGAGGACGGGATGCATGCGCAGCGCCCGGAACACCCCGCTCGTCACCCAGAGGATCCGCACCGCTTCCGGCGCCCCATCCCCCGTGATCGTCGCCAAGCTCGGCGTGTACATCCCGATGTCTTCGAATACCCGGTTCTCATCCTCGTAGGTGAAATGCCAGGCGGCGCACTGACCCGCGTTCTGCACCCCGAGTGCCGGCGCGCTATGGCTCACCGATACCAGGCGGTCCGCATCATCGTACGGGAGCGGTGACAGTATGATCGCGTCGAGCAGCGTGAAGATTGAGGTCGTGGCTCCGATGCCCAGCGCCAGAACCAAGACGACAACCGCGCTGAACAAGGGACGCTTCGCCAGCGAGCGGACCGCGAAGCGCAGGTCGCGGCCCAGGTCGGCAACGAAGGTCCAAGCACCGCCCTTGCGCCTGGCACGTTCCTCACGAGCATCCATCCAGCGGCCCAACTGCGAACGCACGTGGGCCGGCTCGCTGCGCAGCAATTCATCTGTCGCAAGGTCGGCGTCGCCCATCCACGCCTCAACCTCCGCCTCCGCCTCCGCCTCGCTGGCGCCCCGGGCCAGCGCCTCCTGGTACAGGTCCTCCAGGTGATCCGCCAGCTCCGAGATAATCCGCTCTTCCCGGTGACCCTTCATTCCGGGCAGTGACAACCGCTCTCTCAGGTAACTCTTCCAATCAGGCATGGCTCACTCCTATCACCTGGTTCACCATGGCCGAAAAGGCCTTCCACTCTTGCCGCTGTCGGACCTCTACCTCGCGCCCCTTGCCCGTCAGCGTGTAGTAGCAGCGCCGTCGCTCTCCCTTCCGCTCCACCCAGCGACCCTTGATCCAGCCTCGCTTCTCCATCCGGTAGAGGACCGAGTAGAGGGTCGAGACCCGAAACTCGAGCTGGCCCCCGGAAAGCTCCTCCAGCAGCTTCCCGATCTCGTAGCCGTGGCGGGCACGGTCCCGCAACACGGAAAGGATCAAAAGCTCAATGCTCCCGCGCTTCAGGTCGGCGCTGAACATGTAGGACCTCCGGTCGGGTCTGTCGTGGGACTACTTCGCCACACGATACTTCGCGTGGCGAACTATCCCCACCATAACAGTAGGATCGTCCCAACGCAAGAAAGGTTGGATTCGAGGAAACACGTCAGGCCGGGGAGGGGCGGCTCGTCTGCGGGCCGGATTTGCGGGGGGTCATCTCGCGCTGAGCGGCGCCTCGGGGTTCCGGTAGACGACGCGGCCGTTGAACAGCGTCATCTGGCAGCGCACGTCTTTGATCTCGTCCGCCGGGATCTCGTAGAGGTTCTTGTCCCAGACGGCGAGGTCGGCGTACTTACCCACTTCGATGGATCCGATCTTCTCCTCGAGGAACATCTGCCGGGCGCTCCAGATGGTGTACGAGCGCAGCGCCGTGGCGATGTCTATCGATTCGTCTATGCCAAAGGGATGCGGCCCGTAGACGCCCAGCAACGTCTCACGCTCCATACTCGCCCAGAGGCCGTAGCGCGCCGCGAACGGTGTGACGTAGTAGTCGGATCCCTGGGCCCAGCGGATACCCTTCTCCCGGTAAGTGCGGAACGGATTGAGTCGCCGCGCTCGCTCGGGTCCGAAGTTGCCGGCATACGTATCGCCGATCCACCACATGAAGGTGCCGGAGGGTTCCGGATATGCGGCGTCGTACGTCCGCTGCAACTCGGCCATGAGATCGATGGCGTGCTCGGTGGGGATGTTGGCGTGAATGATTCCGTGTCGCAGTCCCGATACGGGGTTCGCCTGCAAGGCGGACGCATAGCTATCCACTACCCAGTCGATGGCTCGATCGCCGATGGCGTGGACGCTCACGTGCAGACCTGCGTCGTGGTACGTGCGGATCAATTCTCTGATTTCCTCGGGGTCATCGACGGGATACCCCCGATTCCCGTGATCCACGCCGCTGAAGTCCTTGTTCCAATCGTCGTACAGCCAGCCCGTTCGGGCCCCACCGCTCCCATCGAGATAGAGCTTGACG
>JBDHJU010000037.1:0-40277 GCA_039586755.1 Gemmatimonadota bacterium
TACCGACTGCGGGTCGTGGAGATCGCGGTGCCGCCGCTCCGCGAACGACTCGACGACGTGCCCGACCTGGCGGAGCATCTGGTGAAGCGGGCCAGCCGCACACTGCACCACGAGCCGCAGGTGATCTCGAGCGAAGCGATGGACGCTTTGATGCGCCACCGCTGGCCGGGCAACGTGCGCGAGCTGGAGAACTGCCTCACCCGGGCCGTCGTCCTCGCCACCGGCGACGTGATCCGGCCGGAGCACCTGGCGATCGCCCAAGTGCCCGCCGAATCGCCGGCCCACCTGCCTACTCTGGACGAGACCGAGAAGGAACACGTCGTCCGCGTGCTCGCCGCTACCGGCGGCCACAAGGCGCGGGCGGCGGAGATCCTTGGTGTCTCGCGGCCGCGACTCAACCGCCTGATCGAGAAGTACAAGCTGGAGTAGGGTCGCCCGCGGCGATGGGCCGGCGGGGGTCCACCTTGGACCTCGCTTCATGTCGCGCCGTGCCGGGCTGACATCTGTGAGGGGCCACCGCGCTCCAAATGTCCGCTCGTGACCCATCGCCGCGCCCTCCCTTTCGGGTCTGTGCTCCGCGCCGTCCGCTTGACCGGCAAACGGCGAGCGGCGGCGGCACTGGCGTTCCGGCTCGGCACTCCCCAAACTGTCGTCTGACGCCGAGATCGTCACAATCCCAGCAACACTAGGAGACGAAGGATGCGACGCGTTCTACCGATCTTCGTCCTGCTGTGCGCCACCGCGGGGTACGCGCAGGAGGACACGCGGCTTGTCGTGCCGTACGAGCGGTTCGTGCTCCCCAACGGGCTGAACGTGATCCTACACGAGGACCACACGACGCCGACGGTGAGCGTGAACGTCTACTATCACGTCGGCTCGGGACGCGAGAAGCCGGGTCGCACGGGGTTCGCTCACCTGTTCGAGCACATCATGTTCGAGGGCTCGGGTCACGTGCCCGAGGGCGCCTTCGACAACTGGCTCGAGGCGGCGGGCGGCAACAGCAACGGGTCGACCACCCCGGACCGCACGAACTACTGGGAGGACATCCCCAGCAACGCGCTGGAGCTGGCGCTCTTTCTCGAGTCGGACCGCATGGGCTATCTGGTCGACGCCATGTCTCCGGAGAAGGTTGACGGGCAGCGCGACGTGGTGAAGAACGAGCGCCGCCAGTCATACGAGAACCGGCCGTACGGTATGGCCTCGCTGATCATCGGCGAGAACATGTACCCGCCGGAGCACTCGTATCACTGGCCGACGATCGGCTCGCAGGAGGACCTGTCAGCGGCGAGCTACGATGACGTGGTCGAGTTCCACTCGACCTATTACAGTCCGAGCAACGCCAGCCTCTCCATCGCCGGTGATATCGACATCGCGGAAACGCGAGCGCTGGTCGAGAAGTGGTTCGCCGATGTGCCCGCCGGACCGCCGGTGCCGCCGGCCGACGCGGTCGTCGCTTTTCTGACGGAAGAGAAGCGACTGGTCCATGAGGACCGCGTCTCGCTGCCGCGCCTCTACATGTCATGGCACTCGCCGGCGTACTATACGCCCGGCGACGCCGACCTGGATGTGCTGGGCGACGTGCTGGCCGGCGGCAAGACGTCGAGGCTCTACCAGCGGTTGGTCTACGAGCTGCAGATCGCCCAGAACGTCTTCGCCTACCAGAGCTCGGGCGAGCTGGGTTCGAGCTTCGCGATCGTAGCAACGGCGCGGGCCGGGCACGATCTGGATGAACTGGAGCGGGTGATCCAGGAAGAAATCGATCGAATCAAGGCGGAGCCGCCGATGGCCCGGGAGGTACAGCGGGTCCTCAACCAGATCGAGGCCAGCCGACTGGACGGGCTGGAGCGGATCGGCGGCTTCGGCGGCAAGGCCGACCGGCTGAACGCCTTCTACATCTACACGGGTAACCCGGACTACTTCAACGAGGACCTGGCGCGCTACATGGCGCTCGACCCCAGCGACATCCAGGCCGCGGCGCAGACGTGGTTGCGGGATGACGGGCGCGTGGTATTGAGCGTGGTGCCGGAAGGTCAGACGGAGTTGGCCTCCGAGGGAACCCGACCGAAGACCGATTGAGCCGCCACAGAGAGCCACGAAGGAGAAACGAAGTCATGCGAAGACATAAACTTATGCATACGGCGGCCGTCGGTGGGGCTCTGGTCCTATTGATCGCTGCCACGACGCAGGCGCAGGTCCCCGATCGCAGCGCGCCGCCCGAGCTGGGTCCGCCACCGGCGCTGGTACTGCCGGCGATCCAGCGGGCCGAGCTGTCGAACGGCGCCCGCGTGATCATGCTGGAGAAGCACAACGTGCCGCTCGTGCAGGTGAACCTGGTGGTGGGAGCGGGCTACGCATCCGACCCGCAGGACATGATCGGGCTGGCCAGCATGGCGACCGACATGATGGACGAGGGGGCGGGCGGCCGCGACGCGCTGCAGTTGGCCGACGAGATAGAGTTTCTGGGGGCGCGGCTGGGAGTACGAGCCGGCGGCCACCAGACGACGGTGTCGTTGCATACGCCGCTCAGCCGGCTGGACCCGGCACTGGAGCTCATGGCAGCGGTGGCGCTCGAGCCCGACTTCCCGGCCGAGGAGCTGGAGCGCAAGCGTTTGGAACGGCTGAACCAGATGCTACAGGCGCGGGACGAGCCGCGGGCCATCGCATCGGTGATCTTCGACCGGACGCTGTACCCCGACCATCCGTACGGTCACCCGGCGATCGGGTACGCGGATGCGGTGAAGGCGATGGAGGTCGACGATCTGGAGTCCTGGCATGAGACGTACTTCCGGCCCAACAACGCCTTCTTCGTCGTGGTGGGCGATGTGACGATGGACGAGATGAGGCCCAAACTCGAGGCGCTGTTCGGCGACTGGCAGCGCGGGCGCATCCCGTCCATCGACTGGCCCGAGTCGGAACAGGTTACGAGCCGCAATGTCTATCTGGTGGACAAGCCGGGTGCGGCGCAGTCGGAGATCCGTATCGGCCGCATCGGCGTCCCGCGGCTGACCGACGACTACTACGCGATCGTCGTGATGAACACGATCCTCGGTGGATCCTTCACCTCGCGGCTCAACCAGAACCTGCGCGAGGACAAGGGATTCACCTACGGCGCCGGCTCGTACTTCGACTTCGCTCAGCTGGCCGGACCCTTCCAGGCCAGCTCCGCCGTGCAGACGGCGGTGACCGACGCGGCGCTCACCGAGTTCATGAAGGAGCTGAACGGGATATTGGAGCCGGTGCCCGCGGAGGAACTGGAGCGGGCCAAGAACTTCGTGGCGCTCCGCTTCCCCAGCCGCTTCCAGACGGTGTCGGGCATCGCCGGGCAGCTCACCGAGCTCGAAGTCTACGATCTGCCGGACGGCTACTTCAACGAGTACGTGGAGAGCATCCTCGGAGTCACGCAGGCCGACGTACGGCGCGTGGCGCGGAAGTACATCGTCCCCGACCAGATGGCGGTCATCGTGGTGGGCGATCGCGCGACGATCGAGGAGGATATAAGAGCGCTCGACCTGGGCCCGATCAATAATCTCAGTATAGAGGACGTGCTGGGCCCGCCGCCCGAGATCGGCGGCACGCAGTAGGCAGGGATAACACGGGCTGACGACGGGGCCGCCGCCCGACTCGGGTCGACGGCCCCGTCCGGCATCGTGGCAACATCCCGGTGGGACGGCGCGTCCAACAGACAGTCCCGGGCAATTCAAACTCGCCGCCCGGCGAGTTGGGGAGGAATACAGTCATGAACAAGAGTATATCGATTATTGCTTTAGCAGCCTCGGCGCTGCTGGCCGCGGTACCCGTTTGTGCGCAGGAGGCTCACGAGGCCGCCCGCGCGGGAGACGTGGAGACCTTGGAGGCGCTGCTGGAGCAGCAGCCCGAGCTGGTG
The DNA here is from genome assembly GCA_039586755.1 of Gemmatimonadota bacterium. Taxonomy (GTDB): domain Bacteria; phylum Gemmatimonadota; class Gemmatimonadetes; order Palauibacterales; family KS3-K002. Next base: position 3,884 of record JBDHJU010000037.1, read on the forward strand.
AATGCGATGGACGAGCGCGGCCGGACTCCTCTCCACTACGCGGCGGGCTTCGGCCAGGAAGAAGCGGTGAGGCTGCTGCTGGAGCGCGGCGCCGACATCAACGTGGGAGACGGGTCCGGTATGTCGGCGGTCGATTTCGCCTTCTTGGCCGAGCGCGCCGCCGGCACCGCGCGTCTGACTCGGCTTCTTGTGTCGGAAGGCGCCGAGTTCGACGCCAACGCGACGTTCTACGGCAGGGCGAGGCGTCTGGACCTGGTGATTTCACCCGGGAACCTGGAGATGACTCGTTTCCTTGTGGAGCAGGGCGCCGATGTCAACGCGACAGCGTACGTATTCGCGCCGCTGGAGAACGCCGCAGCGCGGGGACATCTGGAGATCGCCGAGTTTCTGCTCGAGCACGGCGCCGACGTCGATCTGCGAGGAGGTGATGGCAACCCGCCGCTGCGCTGGGCGGTCGAGCGTGGGCACACCGACGTGGTCAGCCTGCTGCTCGAACACGGCGCCGCCGTCGACTTCATAGATGGTACTTTTGGAAGAAATCTCCTGCATCTCGCAGCCTTGAACGGCCATCTCGATATCGTCCGGTCGCTGGTGCCGCGGGGTGTCGAGCTGAACGCGCGAGACAACACCGGCCGGACGGCACTGCACCACGCCGCGAGGTACGGTCACCAGCTCGTGGCCGACTACCTGATAGAGGGTGGCGCGGTGAGGCCCGACGACTTGGAGGAAAACTACGGTCGGTCACCCCATGTGACGCGGAGCTTGGCGGCGGGCGAAGCCGTGGCCTGGTATCTGAACCATCGCGGCTGGGCGGTCCGAACGCAGGACCATATGCTGGTCTTCGACGCCGAGGAGTTCGGGGTCAACCGACCGACCCAGCCTTCGCTGGCCAACGGATTTATCACGCCTGCAGAGATCGGGCATCTGGACGTGATCTCTTTCTACACCACGTTCCATGCATCGCCCGGCGAGCTGGCCTATGTGCACGAGATCGAGGATTCGCTGGCCAGAGTCACCTACGTGCACAACGCGAAGGAGAATTGGCGAGGCTCGGAGGCGGTCGTGTACGTGACGCCGGGAGAGCCGTACACGATCGATGGCATGGATCTCGTCACGATCGAAGTCACGCAAGAGATGACGTCGCTGGGATACTTGATCGAGCTTGACGGCCTGGTGATCTACTACGCCGGATTCCGTGCGGAGAATCTGGATCGCTTCAAGCAAGATCTCGAGTTCCTGGCCCAGCACACCGATCGAGTCGATGTCGCGTTTCTGCCCGTGGTCTTCTCGGGGCGGGAGGACGAGACGGACTTCTGGTACTTTCTCGAACGGTTCCGGCCGCGGGCCGTGGGCCTCCTCGATCCGAACCGCCGCGAGCATATGTTCGGCGAGGTCGCGGCGGCTATCGCCGCGTGGGACATCGATGCGGTCGTCTTTGCAGCCGCCAACCCCGGTGACGCGTTCGTGCTGGACCGCGAGTGACGCGGTCCGGGAGTATGCTGAGATGGAAAGAGCAATCGGAGTTCTGGTCCCGACATCGTTCCTCGCCTTCGCCGCCGTGGCGCTGTTAGGCGGTGGCGAGCCGCTACACGGTCAAGATGAAAGCAAGGCTCGCGAGTTCGTCGCCGCCGCGCGGCGCGGTGACGAGAACGCGGTCCGCAGGGCTTTGGAAGCCGACCCGCAGCTCGTCAGCGCCACCGATGACCTGGGGATGGCGGCGCTGGACTGGGCCGCGACCGGCGAGCACTGGCACATCTTTCGGCAGCTCGTGGCGGCGGGCGCGCCGGTGAACGGCGTAGGCTTCGACGGCGGCACGGTCATGCACCGCGTTTGCCACTACGATCGTCCCGACATAGTCGAGCTGCTGCTGGAGGCGGGCGCCGACCTCACCGTCCAGAACCAGTGGGGCCGGGCTCCGCTCCACGTCGCCGCACGGCGCGGTTGCCGCAAGGTGGCGGAGCTGTTGCTGGCGCGCGGCGCCGATCCCGACGCCGCGACCCGGGAAGGCTGGACGACTCTGCACGTGGCGTATCGCGCCGGTCAGCCGGCGCTGGTCGAGCTGCTGCTCGCGGCGGGCGCCGATGCGGGTAAGCGGGACAGTGCCGGGGTGCTGCCCGCCGAGTACTCGTTCCAGCGCCCGGCAGCGGTCGAGCTGGAGCCGGCCAAGCTGTACGAGTATCAGGGTCTCTACGATGTGGACGAGGACTTCCACTTCAAGGTCTGGGTGGCGGGCGAGACGCTCAAGCTAAAGGACTTCGGGTCCGACGAGATGTATCCCACCGGGCCGGATTCCTTCTACTGCCGGTCCGAGCCGTGGAGCGTGGCGTTCACGCGGGACGATGCTGGCGCGGTAAAAGAGATCGAGGTGCAGTTCCTGCGGCGCGCCGTGCGGGGCAGTAAGCGGGATCATCCGCAATACGTCGGGTCCGGCGAGTGCCGGGCGTGTCACCTCGGCGAGGCGCACGGCAACCCATACCTGCGTTGGATCAGCAGCCGGCACGCTGGCGCCTATTGGCGGCTGGCAACCGACTGGGCCCTCTTCCTCGCCCTGCAGCGGCCGTACTTCCAGGACATGGAGAATCCCCGCGCCGACGATCGCTGTCTCTTGTGTCACAGCACCGCTGCTCAGGACCCGGATGCACTGTTCGGCGAAACCTTCGATGTGGGCGAGGGTGTCGGCTGCGAGGCGTGCCACGGGCCGGGCTCGCTGTACATGGACCCGATCATCATGTCAGACCGCGAAGCGTTCCTGAATACCGGTGGTAGGATACCGGACGAGGGGACGTGCCTTAGCTGCCACCGCAACCCGGAGCGGTTTCAGTTCGAGGAGTGGTGGCCGCGGATCGCACACGGCGAGTCGGCGGGGAGCGACTAGTCTACGGCCACAGTGAAATTGACGCTTGATTGGAGGACGCTGGGGTCGGCCGGGGGATCCTCTCGCTTCATGTCGCGCGGCACCGGGCCGTGATCAAGGACGGGCCAAGGCGCTCCAAATGGCCGCTCCGAGGATCCCCCGGCCGACCCCAACCACGCTTCACGACCACTGTGGCCGGACACTAGTTCGGGTCGGCGGCGCCGTGGTCGATGGTGAACCGCACTATGTACTGTACGCCCATCATATCCCGCACGACCGCCCAGACGGTGTCGCCGCGGGCGACGGGTGGCGGTCGCATCAATAGCCCGTCCGGCGCTCTCACCATACCCAGGTAGCGGCCGTCAGCCTCGAAGACGTCGAAGGCAGGAGGCTCGATCCAGCGCTGAACGTGGTCGCGCATCCACGGCGCGTTCTCCGGCGGCCCCGCTTCTTCCGCGGGAATCTCGTACGCTTCGGTGTGTAGCTGGACCCAGATCCTACCACCCCAGCCCACGAAGAAGCCCTTGAAGGGTGGTTTCGTCTCGGGGATCGGCGGCCCGTTCCAGCGCCAGCCGGGATCGGTTCTGCGCATCGCGTTGGTCGCGATGCTCTCCTGCTCCGCCCGCTCGCCGTCGGAGACAGGGGTCGGCCGCCAGCTGGCACGCTCGATCCGCATCACGCTGTCGGCAGTGACGAACTGATCGAACGCGTAGCGGGTGGCCAGGCCGCCGACGAGGTAACCCAGCGGGCTCACGGTCCAGGCCGCATCGGGCGTGAACGCCACACCCCAATCGGACTGGTCGCGGCCGCTACCGGCGTAGAGCCTCGGTGGCTCGTAATCCCAGGCCGGCTCGGGGAGAGTGTCGCCGGGCGCCCCTTGCGGGCTGTAGCGGACGGCCCCGAACTCCCAGCCGCGAACCGAAACGTCGGGGTTCAACAGGACGAGCGTGTAGGTGTTGCCGGCCGTATCGGCGATCATCGCACGGCCGGACCAGAAGCCGCGGATCCGCCAGCCGTCGACGTACTCTCCCGCCGGAGAATAGACGTTGATGCGTGCGTTACCGGGATCGCGCAGCAAGATGCGGCCGTCGGGCAGAACGGCGAGGCCGGCGTCGGCGCGTCTGTATTCGCCGGGGCCGCCACCCTCCTGACCGATCTTGCCGAGGTAACTGCCGTCGGCGGCGTAGCTGCGCAGCTCTTTGGCATGGCTGTCGTACGCATAGATGACGCCGTCGGGCGCCACCGCCAGCGACAGAATGTTTCCGAACGTGTACTCGTCCGGCCCCTGCAGCTGTCCAATCCGCAGGTCGGTGACGAGCTCTGATGTGTCCCCCCAGACGCTGCCGCTCACGGTGCGCACCACAAGCGTGTCGCCGATCGTGTCGTAGACGGCTTTCCAGGTGAAACCCGCGGACCGCTCGCCGCCGTTGCAGGCGAGGAGTGCGGCGGCCAACAGGGGAGCGAGTCGCGCTGTGAACCTCACATAGTCATGCATCGCGCCAGGCGGTGGTCAGTTCTTGACCAGCTCGTATAGCCGCACGTACTCGACATCGAGCTCGTCGCGCCAGACCCCGAGGACGAAGTCGCTGCCGATCTGGACCACGCGACCGCCGGTAGGCGTCTCGACGGTCCCGAGGAAGCGGCCCTCGGGGTCGAAAACGCTCCAGGTTCCCTCGTCGTCTCGCCCCTCGGAGTACTCGGCGACCCAGAGGTTCCCCTCGGAGTCGACGAGCAGCCGACCGTAAGCGGGCTTGGTCTCGGGCAGGGTCATCTTGGAGTACAGATCCCGCCAGATAGGGGCCCGCGAACCCTCACGTTCCTCATTGCTGCGGTGAAATTCCTCGACCTCTTCCGCTGTGACGGGCGCGTTGGGTACGGGCCTGCGGATCAGTCGCTGCAGCGTGCCGTCGGAGGCGCGGACCTCGATCTCGTAGGTATCGCTCGACCCGTAGTACACGAGGTCGCCGGCGGCGAACATGTGGGCGCGGAGGCCGAACGGCGCGCTGGTGCCGTAGGTAAAATCCTCGGCAAAGCCCATGTAGGTCTCGTCACCGCGGAACCAGCCCAGCGAGTCGAGGGGCTCGCCCTCGAGCGAATAGCGCAGGTAGAGAGAGGTGTCGCGGTTGAACCCGGCCTTGAGTTCCGCGTCTTGCGGCGTCCGGCGCACCAGCAGCGAATAGGGCGCCAGCACGCCCTCCGGGAAGGGGAAGCCGCCGTCGGGCGCTTCGCGAACGCGGAAGGTGCGACCGAAATCGCCGGCCGTCGAATAGACGGTCATGCGCATCTGACCGAAGTCGTATATGTAGAGCGAGTCGGCCAGGGTCCAGATCTCGCCCAATCGATCGGAACTCGCCGGGGCCGCCACCCTCGCCGCCGCGCCTGAACAGGTAGGTGCCGTCGCCGTTGTAGAATCTGAGTTCGCCCGTGCCCGAGTTGGCGACCACGATTCGCCCGTCAGCCAGTCTGCGGGCGGACCGGACGCGATAGAGCTGATACTCGTCGGCCCCCTCGACGTCGCCGATCGTGAGGAGCGGCGCCTGGGACAGACGCCAGCCTTCCTCCGGAGTCCAGAGCGTGGCGTGGCTCTCGACTATGGTGACGCCCGCACTGTCGGACATGGCGAGTGTCGACCGCTCCGCACCGCCGCCGCAGCCCGCCACGCTGAGGGCGAGGATCGCTAAACCGTAGCGGTCGAGAAGAGTACGGTGCATCGGGTTGTGTGGTGCTGGTTAGGTAGTCTCCTCGGCTCCGTGCTCGACGTGGAAGCGCACAATGTAGGGCACATCCAACTCGTCCTCCACCACCGCCCACAGGGTGTCGCCGCGGGCGACCGGTGTGGGGTAGGTGGCCAGGCCGTCCGGCGCTCGAACCCTACCCAGGTAGCGGCCGTCGGGCTCGAAGACGTCGAAAGCCACCGACTCGATCCAAGTGGGATCGGGGACCCTGCCCGGTTCGTCTGCTTCGGCGAAATCGTCGGCGCCATCGATCTTGTAAGCCTCCTGGTGCAGCCAGACCCAGATGCGGCCGTCCTCACCGACGAAGAGCCGCTGGTAGGGCGGCTTGTTGTCGGGGATAGGATCGCCGTTCCAGCGCCAGCTTGGGTCGAGTTGCCGGAAGTTCGCCGTGATGATCCGCTCCTGCTCGTCCCTTTCTTCGGGCTTGACGGGCACAGGCTGCCAATCGCCCCGTTCGATGCGGAGCACCCTGTCGGGCGCGATGTAGAGCTCGATGGCGTAGCGGGTGCTGAGGCCGGCGACAAAGTAGCCGAGCGGGCTCAAGGCCCAGCTCACGCTCGGGGAAAACGGGACCTCGTCGCTAATAATACTCCGGTTGTCATCGTCGCCGCCGGCCGCCACCATCTCGGAAGGATCGTAATCGTACGTCGGAGTCTCCAGCGTGTCGCCGGGGACGCCGTCGGGTCCGTAGCGGACCAGTCCTAACCGCCAATCCTGCGGCCGTCCCTCGGTGTCCAGCAGGATGAGCGGGTAGACGTTGCCGGCGGAATCGCTGTAGAGGCTGCGTGAGGTGTGGACTCCGCCGCGGATCCGCCAGCCCTCGAGGTACTCACCCTCGGCTGAAAAGACACTGAACCGGGCGTTGGCGGGGTCACGCAGCACGATCCGCCCGTCCGGTAGAACGGCGAGTCCGCCGTCGGGGTCCTCGTACTCGCCGGGGCCACCGCCCTGGCGGCCGAAGGTGGCCAGGTAGGTGCCGTCCGGCGCGTACTTGCGCAGCTCCCTCGCGTGCTCGTCGTAGGCGTAGATCGAACCGTCGGCGGCGACGGCCAGCGATCTCACGCGGCCGAACATGTACTCGTCGGGACCCTCGAATTGGCCGATGGTGAGGTCCGCGACCAGTTCGGCGTCCTGGCCCCAGACGCTGCCGCTCTCGGTGCGCACCACCAGCGTGTCGCCGACCGTGTCGTAAGCGGCGCGCCACTCGTGGGCCTCGGGCGACCCGGAGCCGCCGGCGCAGGCGGCCAGCACGACCGTCAGAGCTGCTAACGTTCCGCTGCGAACGATATCTACTGTGTAATCTCGCAATTTTATCGCTCTCGTTCTCTAATTTGTCTCGCGCCCGTGCTCGATGTGGAAGCGATTGATGTACGGTACGTCCAGGTCATCGCGGACGACCGCCCAGACGGTGTCACCGCGGACGACCGGTGTTGGGGAAGTCGAGAACCCTCGCGGCGCACGGACCATCCCCAGGTAGCGGCCATCGGGCTCGAAGACATCGAAGGCGACCGGCTCGATCCAGGTCCGCTCGGGTATCTCGCCGGGGGCGAGCTCGCTCTCCGGTTCCGCCGCCTCGATCTGGTAGGCCTCTTGGTGCAGACGCACCCAAAGCCTGCCCCGCTCGCCGATGAGTACTCCGGCAAAGGGCGGCTTGGTTTCAGGGATCGGCGGCCCGTTCCAGCGCCAGTTGGGCTGGGTCCGCCGCAGGTTCGCCGTCGAGATGCGCTCGCGCTCGTCTTTCTCCGCCGCTAGTACAGGTGCGGGCTCCAAGTTGAGGCGCTCGATGCGCAGCACGCGGTCCGGCGCCACGAACAGTTCGATGGCGTAGCGAGTCGACAGGCCGCCCACCATGTAGCCCAGGGGGCTGAAGGTCCAGAAGTCATTGGGGGAGAAGGGCACCGAGTTGACGCTGGTGTTCGTACCGTCGTCGGTCCGCTCCCGGGCCACGAGCTGCTGAGGCTCGTAATCGTAACCGGGAGCGGCGAGAGTGTCTCCGGCGGTGCCGTCGCTGGAGTACTGCACGAGACCGTAGGTCCACTCGGTGACGTCCGCTTGGGGATCCAGAAGGATCATCGGGTAGACGGCGTCGGCCGTGTCGCGGTAGAGCCGGCGCGAGGTGTTGAAGCTGCCCCGAATCCGCCACCCCTCGAGGTACTCGCCGTCGCCGGAATAGACGGTCAGCCGCGTATTGCCCGGATCGCGCAGTACGACCCGGCCGTCGGAGAGCACGGCCAGCCCGCCGTCGGGGCGCTTGTACTCGCCGGGGCCGCCGCCCTCACGGCCGAACGTTCTAAGATAGGTTCCGTCGGGCCCGTATTTCCTCAGCTCCATCGCTTGGCGGTCGAAGGTGTAGATACTGCCATCCTGCGCCACCGCCAGCGAGCTCAGGGACCCGAAGATGTACTCGTCGGGGCCTTCGAACTGACCGATTGTGAGGTCGGCGACTAGGTCGGCGGTATCGCCCCAGACGCTGCCGCTCTCCGTCCGCACGACGATCGTGTCGCCGATCGTATCGTAGGCGGCCTGCCACTCGTGGGCGGTGGGTCCACTGGCGCCGCTGCAGGCTGCCAACAGGGTGGCTGCCAAGACCAGCGGTGCCTTGGCAAAACCACTCTTCGCGTAGTGCCGGGTCATCATGGATCCTGTGGTTGTTGTATTGGGGCTTTGGGCTCGTGTCACTGAGAGTTTGACGGTCATAGCACCCCTTAGGGTTGGCTCGCAAGCTCATTTCGCCCCCAACGCTTCGGCCCGCGGGGATTTTAGGATTGGGAGGGTGCCAGCGGCGCGCTCAGTCCCAGTCACACAGCCAGGAGAGGTGGAGCATGTACAGAACAGCGCTTGTCGTTTCTCTCGTAGGTGGGCTGCTGGCGGCGCCGGCCGCGGCCCCAAAACTGACCCTGGACGAGATCCTCGGCAACTACTACGAGGCGATCGGTGGGCTCGATGCCTGGAAGTCGGTCCAGTCGATGAAGATCGCCGGTACGCGATCCATGGGTCGGCGGCCGGGGCGGGGGTGGCACGCCCTCCGAGGTCCAGATCATCATCAGCGATTACAAGGAAGTCGATGGCCTGATGATCGCCCATTCGACCCAGACCCGGCGCGTCGGATCGGAGCGCCCTCCCCAGAGCGTCACGATCGAGACGAAAGAGCTCAACATCGACGTCGACGACTCGATCTTCGCGATTCCTGAGAGCACTGGAGGAAACTAGGGCCCGTTCATGATCGCCTGCATGATCACATGACCGCCCAATGATCGTCACAATATAGACGCCCGCTTCTGATGTCTGTGCGGTTGCCCCTCAGCCCTTTCAACCGCATCATTCCAGCCGACAACAAGGGCACTCGGACCCAAGAGCGGCGCGGCCTCCATGGGGAGGTGGGGCCGTCTTGTGTGCCCCACTTCACCAAACCAGGAGGCTTTCTAATGCTGAAGAAGCTGGCAGCGCTGGCTGTCGTGGCGCTAATCGCCGCCCCGGCACAGGCCCAGGACCTCGACGAGGTGTTGAACAACTACTACGAGGCGATCGGCGGCCTGGAAGCTTGGCAGTCCGTTCAGTCGATGAAGATGACAGGCAAGATGATGATGGGCGGCATGGGGATCGAGGCGCCGTTCACGGTGATGGCGAAGCGGCCGAACATGGCGCGCATCGAGTTCGTGTTCCAGGGCATAACCGGCATTCAGGCCTACGACGGCGAGACCGCCTGGCAGGTCATGCCGTTTACGGGCAACACGGATCCGGAGGAAGTGCCGGACGACCAGGCGGAGGATCTCTGGGAGACGGCAGACGTCGACGGCCCGCTCGTCGGCTGGGAGGAATCCGGGCATACGGTGGAGCTGCTCGGTATGGAGGAGACGGAAGGGACGCAGGCGTACAAGCTCAAGGTCACACTGAATACCGGCAGCGTCCAGTACTACTATCTCGATTCAGAATATTTCGTCCCGATCAGGATGGAAGGCGTACGAGAAGTACAGGGCCGGACGGTCGAGTTCGAGACGATCGTCAGCGACTACAAAGAGGTCGGCGGCTTGATGATCGCCCACTCGATCGAGGCGCGACCCAAGGGCGCCCCGGCGGGTCAGGCGGTGACCATCGATCTCGTCGAGCTGGACATCGAGATGGCGGACTCACTGTTCGTCATGCCTGAGAAGAGCGAAGAGGGCCAGCAGTAGAGCTGGCCTTTCTTTGATAACAGGAGAAGGAGTGTCACGATGCGTACCCGGCTGGAATACGCCTGGCGCAGCTGTGTAGCCCTGGCAGTGCTGCTGTTCGTGCTGCCGGCTGTGGCGGACGCCCAGGTAGAGATCGAATCGGCCACGTTCGGCGGCCTGCGGGCACGGGCGATCGGGCCATCGACGATGAGCGGGAGGATCGCGGCGATGGATGTGGTTCCCGAATACCCGCTCACCATATACGTCGGTTCGGCGAGCGGCGGCGTGTGGAGATCGAGGGACGGGGGCCTACGGTTCGAGCCAATCTTCGATGACTATACGCAGTCGATCGGCGCGATCAAGATCGACCCATCGAACCACGACGTCGTATGGGTCGGTACCGGCGAGACATGGGTCCGTAACAGCGTCTCGGTGGGGAATGGCGTCTTCAAGACGACCGACGGCGGCGACACGTGGCAGTTCATGGGTCTCGAGGACAGCGAGCGCATCGCGCGGATCGCCGTCGACCCGCTGAACGGCGACCGCGCCTTCGTTTGCGCTACCGGTCACCTCTGGAATGCGAACCAGGAGCGCGGGGTCTTCCGGACCACCGACGGTGGAGAGACCTGGGAGAAGGTTCTCTATATCAATGAAGACACGGGTTGCTCCGATCTCTCCATGGACCCGCACGCGCCGAATATCTTGTACGCCGGCATGTGGGAGTTCCGGCGTTGGCCGTACTTCTTCAACTCCGGCGGCCCGGGCAGCGGGCTCTACCGCTCGGTCGACGGCGGCGACACGTGGCAGGAGTTGACGGTCGGGCTGCCCGAGGGCGACAAGGGCCGGATCGCCGTCGCCGTGTCGCCTCCACGGCCCACGCGGGTCTACGCGCTGGTCGAGGCGGAAGAGACCGCGTTCTATCGCTCCGACGACATGGGCGCGACGTGGGAGGAGACGAACACGTCGATGAACATCACGAGCCGCCCCTTCTACTTCGCCTACATTGTGCCGGACCCGGTGGACCCCGATCGAATCTACAAGCCGGGCTTCCTGCTCACGGTCTCGAATGATGGTGGCACCTCGTTCACTTCGCCGTTCAGCGCCAGCGGCTTCGACGTCGGCAGCGTGCACAGCGACCATCACGCGATGTGGATCAACCCGCTGAACAACGAGGAACTGATTCTCGGCACCGACGGCGGCATCTACTTCTCTTACGACCACGGCGGCGCCTGGCGCCACGCCAAGGGGTTGCCCGTGTCGCAGTTCTACGAGATCAGTTACGACATGGAGTTCCCGTACAACGTGTACGGCGGCCTCCAGGACAACGGGACCTGGGTCGGTCCGTCACGGAAATCGGGCGGTATCATGCCGTCGGATTGGACGTTGCTGAACGGCGGCGACGGCTTCCACGTCTTCGTCGATCCGAGCGACCCCGACTTCATCTACGTGGAATACCAGGGCGGCAACGTGTCGCGGTTGCAAAAGTCGACCGGCGAGACGAAAGATATCCGACCGTATCCCGAGTCGGAGGACACGAAGCTGCGCTTCAACTGGAACACGCCGCTCCATGTGAGCCAGAGTAATCCCGGCACGCTATACATGGGGGCCCAGTTCCTGTATCGGACGCGTGATCGCGGCGATTCGTGGGAGCGTTTGTCGGACGACCTGACGACTAACGATCCGGAGAAGCAGAAGCAGGAAGAGTCGGGAGGGCTCACCACAGACGCCACTTCGGCGGAAAACCACACGACGATCTACACGATCAGCGAGTCACCGGTGAACCCGGTGGTGATCTGGGTGGGGACCGACGACGGCAACCTCCAGGTCTCGCGCGACGACGGTGCAAACTGGAGGAACGTGGTGCGCAACGTCGACGGCCTGCCGAGGCAAACTTGGGTCTCGCACGTGGAAGCGAGCCGCCACGACGAGGCGACCGCCTACGTCACGTTCGACGGCCACCGGACCGGGGACATGACGACGTACCTGTATCGCACGCGGGACTACGGTGAGACGTGGGAATCGCTGGTCACCGAGGACATCGAGGGCTACACGTTCGTCGTGAAGGAGGACCTGGAGAGGCCGGACATCCTGTTCCTCGGCACGGAGTTCGGGCTCTATATCAGCCTGGACGCCGGCACGTCGTGGGCGCGCTACGCCACCGACTTCCCGAAGGTGGCGGTGCACGACCTGGCGATACATCCGCGTGAGAACGATCTGATCGCCGGCACGCACGGGCGCGGGATCTACATCCTGGACGACATAACGCCGTTGCGCGGCTTGACGCCGGAGATGCTCGAGGCGGAGCTGGCGATTCTGCCGACCCGCGCCTCCGTTCAGATGATCGGCGGTGGCATGGGTGCCTGGTTCCCCGGGGCCGATGAGTACGTGGGCCGCAATCCATCGGAGGCCGCGTCGATCGTCTACTATCAGGCGAAGCGCCACATCTTCGGCGACATGAAACTCGAGGTCTACGATGCCGATGGCGAGTTGATCACCGAGATCCCGGCCGGCAAGGTCCGCGGTATCAACCGGGTCGATTGGCCGATGAGAATGCCGGCGCCGAAGGTCCCAGCGGCCAGTGCGCTGGTGCCGACGTTCCAGGGTCCGCGGGTGCCGGAGGGATCCTACACCTACAAGATCGTCAAGGGACGGAACAGCTACGAAGGCGAGGTAAGCCTGATACCCGACCCACGGTCGCCGCATTCTGCGGAGGACAGACAGCTCCAGCAGCGTACGGCCCTCGAGATCTACGACATGCTCGAGCGCTTGACCTACGTGGTCGAGGCGGTGGTGGACCTCCAAGAACAGGCGCGCGAGCGCGCCGACTCGGTCGGAGGCGGTACAGCCGGGCGGTTGAACGACTACGCCGACGAGTTGGAGGAGTTCCGGGCCAGCGTGGTCTCCACAGGTGAGGAGGGTCTCTTCTCGTCCGAAGAGCAACTGCGCGAAAAGTTGGGCAACCTCTACGGCGCGGTGAACGGCTACGCAGGCCGGCCCACCGACTCCGAGTTGGCGCGCATGGAGAATTTGGGCGCCGAGCTGACAGAGGCGGAGGCTGAATTCGCCGAGCTTACCGGAGAGGACAAACTGAGCGACCTGAACTCGCGGCTGGGCCGGGAGGAGATGGAGCCCCTGCAGCTGAAGACGTTGGAGGAGTGGACGGAGGAACGCAGCGGCAGTTGAGAAGCCGAGCTAGCCGAGAGAACGAGAGCCCCGAGGTCGATCACCTCGGGGCTCTTCGCATCAAAACATAGTGCCAATGGCCACGGCGACCAGGCAGAGGAAGACAATCACAGCGATGATCCGGCTCTGGGTGTCCTTCACGGCGGGGTCTCCTCGGCTTTGAGTATGGAGGCTGCTAAGTAATCGCGGTCGTGCCGCGTGTCAACCCCTGTGCGCCGGGCGCGCCGTGGAATTTCACCGTCGTCGGGGTTACGATCACCGCATGCAAATGACGCTAATCGTACTGGCGGCGGGGATCGGCAGCCGCTACGGCGGGCTGAAGCAGCTGGAGCCCGTCGGGCCCAACGGAGAAGCGCTGCTGGACTACGGGATCTACGATGCGGCACGGGCCGGGTTCGGGCGGGTCGTGCTGGTGATCCGACCCGAGCTGGAGGCTGCGTTCCGAGAGCGTCTGGCGAGCCGCTTCGCTGACGCGCTCTCGTTCGAGTTCGCGTATCAGGAGCTGAACGACCTGCCGCCGGAGTTCTCTGCCCCCGAGGGCCGAATCAGGCCGTGGGGCACCGGACACGCGGTTCTCGCCGCGCGATCAGTGGCCTCGGATCCGTTCGTGGTGATGAACGCTGACGACTTCTACGGCGCCACCGCGTACAAGGTTTTGGCGCGACACCTTCTGGGAACCGCGGGTTCGGGAGCGGCAGAGTTCGCCGCCGCGGGCTACACTTTGCGGGATACGCTTTCCCCACACGGTGGTGTCTCGCGCGCAGTGTGCGAGGTCGACGGCGCCGGTTACCTGGCGCGAGTCACCGAGCTCAAGAAGATCGATGAAGTGGACGGCGTGCTGAGCGGGGTGACCGTAGCGGGCGAGCGCCGGGAGCTGACCGGCGACGAGACGGTGTCGATGAACCTGTGGGCGGCGACGCCGGCCGCCTTCCCGCTACTCGAGCGCGAGTTCGGCCGTTTCTTGGTCGAGCACGGCGACGACCCCGACGCCGAGTTCTACCTGAGCAACTCGGTGAACGAGCTGATCGCGACCGGCGAAATGCGGGTGCGCGTGATTCCCACGCCGGGCCCCTGGCTGGGCGTGACCCACCGTGAAGACAAACCCTACGTGGTGGCGCAGCTGAAGGAACTGGTGGCGGCGGGCCACTACCCCGAAGATCTCGCGACGGGCACGTAGCGGCCGAGCGTGCGGCCGTCCCTACGGTTCACTAGTGCGAGGGCGGCGCGCCCCGGAGGTAGCCTCATTTCGAGGGAGCCTCCCGACTCGGCATGGGTCAGGCGTACGTCTGTCGCCGAGCCGAGCTCCGAGACCATCCCGTATAGCACAGCTTCTCGGTACACCGCCGGGTAAATCAGAATTCCGGGGTCGGGTCTCTCCAGTGAGAAGAGCGGCTCGATGTTCGCCGCGGCGAGGGCGTGGCGGTAGAGGACAGTGGTCGGGATGACCTGCTCCGCCAGTTCGACGGGGAGCGGTGACCAGATGATCCTGCCGCGCCCCTCACGGAACTCGGCGATCCGCGCCGGAGCTTCCGCTTCGTGCACCGATTTCTCCAGGCGCTGGAATTTGTCCCCCCTATAGCTCAGTCGGTACAGCATGTCCCCGATGCCGAGGTGCTCTTCCTGGGCCACCGGTCTGACCGTGGCTTCCACGCCGAAGCGCTCGAGGCGTTCAGCCGGTAGCCAGTGCTCATCGGAGTCGATGGGGCCGGTGACGAGAAGCGTCGCGCCGTCGCGCACCAAGTCGAGCAGGCGCTCCCAGGCTGGCTCGCTGAGGATGCGCGGCGACGGCAGGACGATGAGCTCCGGCCTGTGGTCGAGGCGATCGAGGGCGTACTCGCCCACGGCGCCCATCGTGACTCGCAAGTGATAGTGCATCGCCCGGACGCAACGTTGGGTAGCCGCCGTGGCGAAGTTGCGTACCGAGAACATGTGGGAGTGCGGGATCACCATGACCACCGGTTCGGGCTCGCGAGGCCCGAGATCGCGCACCGACTCGGCCACGAACCGGGAAATCCCCTCGAGCACCTCGAGCTCTGGTTTCGCCGAGCCATCGGTCCGCAGCAGCCCGATCGCCGCCTCGTTGTCGAGGGGCATGTAGGGGTTTGTGTTCCAGATCCACTCGATGAAGCCCGCGGTGTCGGTCGCGGTGGCGAGCACGAGCTTGCGCTCGAGCAAGTCGCGGGCCTCGTCCTCCGTGCGCCAGGCGCTCCCGTCGATCCGCTCGTAGAACATGATCCCCGTCTCGGAGATGAGGTTCGGGCGGTTGGGTGTCTTGGTGACCACGCTGTCCCAGAGCAGGTCGTCGTTCAGCCACCAGGTGTGATTGGATGTAAAGTCGACGAGCGGGCCGTGGAACATGGGGGCCGGTCGCTCGCCTGTACCGCCCTCGTCCTGGCCGACGGTGACAAGTTGCTGCGGGCCGCCCGCCTCGCGTATCGTCGCCACCATCTCCCGGGCCCAGCGATTGAACACGTCGTTCGCGAACAGGCGGTACTCCATCGCCTTCAGAGGTCGCAGGCCCTCGAAGATGTTGCGGTCGCCGAACTCTTGGAGCCGTGGCAGGGCCAGGGCCTCGTCGGGGAGCGTTCGCCACAGCTCGGCGAGCGTCGCCTTCAGCTCCTCGTTTGTTTCGGTTGAGAAGCGTTCACCTAGCCACTCTTCCCAGGCGCGTATCTCGTGCTCGTCGTAGTTGGGACGCGTCTGCCACAGCCGATCGGGAGAGCAGCAGGACGGCTCGTTGATCAGATCCCAGATGACGTCGTTCATCTCTGTGTAGCGCTCGACGATGCGTGAGATGAACTCCTTCTGAGCGTCTAACGCTCGCGGGTCGAGGTACGGGTTCGCGCCGCCCCACGAGTCCGGCACGAAGGCGAAGAAGGTGAAGATGACCGGCATGTCGTGACGCCGGGCCGAGAGCAGGAAGGCGTCGAGCGCGCGGAGCGCCGCTTCGTTCATCGAGCCCGGCCCCGGCATGTACCCTCGCCAGCCCGTCCAGATACCGGTGCGGATCATATTTACGCCGGCGCGCCGCATGGCGGCGAAGTCGCGGTCCCAGACGTGGGGGTTCGGCTCGAGCAGGAAGCGACGATGCACGTCCGTCGCCATGTACGATGTCCCGGTGACGATGTAGGGGACGCCGTCGCGTAACAGGTTGTGGGCGTCGGTGGTGAACGGTAGGCCGGCCGCCAGGAGCTCCGGGTCGTGAATCCAGAACCCGGACGTCGCGCGCTGGCCGTCAAAGCCCGAGTCTTCCGACGCGAGCGCCGCTTCCACCCGGTAGAGCCCGGGCTCCAGTCGGCCGAGCGCCGGTTCCAGAGTCGCCGCTGCCGCGGCGACGAAGCCGCTCCCTGCGAGCGACAGATCGGCCGCGGCGATGGGCGCATCCCGATCGTCGAAGACCTCTACCCGGCAGCTGAGGCCGGCCTCGCGCCGTTCTGAGCCCGGCATCTTCAGCGTCACCGTCACCGCCGGCCTCTCGCCGTCACGGTAGCAGGCGAGGGACGGCGCGACCGTGAGCTGCCTGGATCCTAGCGCGGCGTCGTCGACCAGAGCGCGCAGAGCGGTGGCCGAGATCGAGCCGTCGAAATTCGCCAGGACCCAGCGGCCGCCGGCGTAGGGCCCCTGCATTCGGTCGAGTCGAACGACTGGTGCGGCGACGGGATGCTCACCGGTACCCATCACCGAGAGCAGCGGTGTCAGTACTCCCTCGCGGGGGCCGTCGGAGCCATCCTCGGCGGGAAACTCCTTTTCGCGGGTGAGCCTGTAGTAGAGCGCGTAGACCTTCTCGGCCTCTACGCCGTCCGCTAGCTCGCCGGCAGCCGCGACTCGCGGGTCCGCGACGTAGTCGCTGAGCCCCTCGACCTCGACCGGGAAAGCCTGAGTTATCCCCAGCACCTTGTGGTAGGCCGTCTGCCTGACCTCGGCGCGCCAGTCCCGACCTTCGCGTCGCACCGGTACCGAGAACGGCACGCCTCCGACGTTCAGCCAGTTGCCGCCGGCGGCGAGGAAATCGACGATCGCCGCCCAGGCGTCCTTGGGGAACGCCGAGCCGTACGGATTGAGGAAGACGTCGAAGACGTCCGGCGCCAGCGTCCCGAGGTCGGCGGTTAGCAACTCGGTCGTCTCCAGACCGTCCAGCGCCGCCCGCAGGGTCCGGTCGCGGATCGGCCTCGCGTCGATCGTCGGGAAATCGGGCTCGCGGAATAGAGCCACGCGCGGTGCCGTGGGCAGTTGCGGCGCTTGGCCGGGTATCAGGAACGCCTTCAGCGGCCGCGGCAGCGACCCGGCTACGGCGGCGGCGCCCAGCGAGCCCAGGAAGCTACGACGATCTACGGTCGGCATGGCTCGTCAGAGTGGTCTGGTCAGCAGCGCGGACCGTTCGTCGTGCACTTTGACGATCAGTTCGCCGAACAGTGTGTTGGCCCAGGCGAACCAGGAGCGGGTAAAGCGCGAGGGATCGTCTTTGTGAAAGGACTCGTGCATGAAGCCGGTCCCGGCGTGTGTCCTCTTGAGCATGCGCAGGCAGTGGAGGATCTCGTCATCATCCGTGCTGGTCAGCGCGCGCATCGTGATGCCGAGCGACCACACCATATCGAGTCCGACGTGCGGTCCGCCCACCCCTTCGGCGGCCGAGCCGCTGAAGAAGTACGGGTTGTCGTTGCCGAGCACGAATTCCCGCGTCGACTGGTAGACGGTGTCGGAGTTCTGGGCAGCGCCGAGGTAGGGTAGCGCGAGCAGGCTGGGAACGTTGGCGTCGTCCATGAAGAGGGCGTTGCCGAAGCCATCCACCTCGTAGGCATAGACGCGACCGTGGGCGGGATGCTCGAGTACGGCGTGCTGGCGGATCGCCACCTCGACCTCTTCCGCCAGGGCGACGCACTCGTCTGCGAAGCCGCGATCGCCGATCTCCTCGCGGAAAATCTCGGCGAGCTGTCGCAGCGAGACGACGGCGAACAGGTTGGACGGCACCAGGAAGGGGTAAAGACAAGCGTCGTCGGACGGCCGGAACATCGAATGGATGAGCCCCACCTTCCGTGTCGGATTACCGTAGCCGCCCAACGGCACAGTGTCGTACGAGACCGCGGTGACGCGTTGGAACTTGTAGGGCCCGGGCCCTTCCTTCCGCTGCTGTTCCTTGAACGTTTTGACGATCAGCCGGGCGGCCTCAAGCCAGTTATCATCGAGCACGGAAGCATCGCCGGTTGTCTTCCAATAGCCGTGTGCGAGACGGACAGTGTAGCAGAGCGAGTCGATCTCCCACTTTCGTTCGTGCAGTTCCGGCTTCATGTCGGTGAGGTCTTCCTCCCAGCCGCCGCCGGTGGGACCGACGTTGAAGGCATTGGCATAGGGGTCGATGAGTACGCAGCGCGTCTGACGGTTGATTACACCTGCCAGCAGTTCTTTCAGCCGCTCGTCTTTTGCGGCCAACGGCAGGTACGGCCAGACCTGGGCGGTAGAATCGCGTAGCCACATGGCGTGGATGTCGCCCGTGATAACAAAGGTGTCGGGCCGGCCGTCGATCGTCCCATGCTGCACCGTGGTGTCGAGGGTGTTGGGGTAGCAGTTCTCGAACATCCAGGCCAGCTCTGGATCTGCTATGCGACGCGCGACTGTGGTGATCGTCTCTTCGACGGCGTCGCTGACGAAATTCCGCTGGTCGACGGGCGGCCGCTGCGAGGTCAAGTCCTGCGAGCGTCGAGGCGGAGCTGCGCCTGGGGTGTGGGCATCGGACCTGTGGGCGCCGACGGCGAGCCCGACCACGGCGAGTCCTGTGGTGCTTAGCATCTCCCTGCGTGAGACCATCGTCCCTCCGTTCGAGCGCGACAGCACTCTAGCCCGGCGTCATCGACGGTGGGGCGGCGGACTCGCCGGTCGCCCAGTCCCTGTTGGGCGTCGCACCCATCGTAAAGGCGAGTGTGCCGCCGGCGACTATCTCCTCGTGCGTGATGTAGCAGCGGTCGAGTGGCTGGCCATCGAGCGTCGCCGATTGGATGTACTTGTTCTCTTCCGAGACGCCCGGCGCTTCGACGGTGAATTCTCGGCCATCCCCCAGGTCTATGGCAACGCGCTCGTAGTGCGGCGCTCCGATTACGTAGACGCCCTCCGCCGGGTTCACCGGATAGAACCCGATGGCGCTCAGGATGTACCAGGCTGACATCTGGCCGCAGTCCTCGTTGCCCGGTAACCCATCCGGCGTGATACCGTAAAGCGTTTCGGTAATCTGGCGTACGCGCTCCTGCGTCTTCCAGGGCGCGCCGGCATAGGAGTAGAGGTAGGCAATGTGGTGGCTCGGTTCGTTGCCGTGGGCGTACTGGCCGATCATGCCACTGATGTCGGGTGGTGCCGTTCCCTCCATGTCCGAGGACGTCTCGAACAGCTCGTCCAGCTTCGTGACGAACGCCTCACGACCGCCCATCAGCTCGATCAGGCCGCGCACGTCGTGGGGCACGTACCAGGAGTACTGCCAGGAATTGCCTTCGGTGTATTCGTCCTGGCGGTGCGAAGCCGCCGTCGGTGAGAAGGGCTCCTTCCATTCGCCGTTAGCCAGTCGGCCACGCATGAACCCGGCCCAGCGGTCGAACAGACTCTGGTAGTACCCGGCCCGCTCGTAGAACAGCTCGGCGTCGTACTCGTCACCGAGTTCTTCCGCCAGCCGCGCGATGCACCAGTCGTCGTAGGCATACTCCAGCGTCTTCGACACCGACTCGGGCTCCCAGTCCGCGGGGATGTAGCGATACGGTCGCACCGGTCGCACCTGTAGCTCGGCTTCAAGAGTGGTGTCGTCGGCGCGGTCGACCGCGACCGCCGTCGAGGTCGTGCGATCCACCGGCAGTACCGGGAGCAGCAGGTGATTGCAGCCGAACGCGAGCCGCGTTTCTACCGGCCGACCACGCGCGACGAAGATTACGGACTCAGTCGGTGCGCCGTAGTGCTCGATGTTCAGGCTGACCAGCTGCCGGATCTCGCCTTCTTCCTCGACGTGGGCGTGCACGTTGTCGATCGTGACGTTCGATTCGATCGGATGCTCGAAGGTCATGAACCAGTCGCGCGTGCCGGCGGCCTCGCCCTGCAATCTGAGCTGCAATCGCTCACCCTGCGGCACGGTCGAGGCAGGGACGGTCAGGGCCATGAAGCCGAAGAGGTCATTGTACTGATCGATGTGGGTCGCCCGGAAGGTGAGTGTAGCGCCGCCCGGGCCCCTGGCGGTGAAGCTGCGGTCGCGAACCCTGGGTCCGTCGAACCTAAACCACCGCTCGCCGTTCACGTAAAGGTCGAAACGGCGACCGTCATCACCGGCGTCCATCCCGGCCAACCAGACGAAGCTCACTTTCGACTGGGTATACTCGGGAACGGCGGCGGTCGCCCACTCGATGGGTTGCGGTATCGACTCCGTGCGGGAGATGAGCGCCGAGCGGGCCGCCGGCACGGGCGAGTGGTAGCGTATCGTGTTCCCGGCGAGCGTCCGCTCGTAGCCGCTTACCAACGTACCCATCGACTGCACGTGCCGCCGATCGACGGACGCGACGCGCCGCAGGTTAGATTCGGCATCGCGCGCCCTGGCCTCCTCGAGCGAGATCGGAGCCGGCCACTTGTAGAAGCGTAAACCGTCGGCGTCTTGTGTGGCGCTCTCGATCATCGCCTCCAGCGCTTTGCGCGGGTCCAGTGTGGTAAGCCCTTTCGACCAGGCGTCGAGGATCACGGGCACCGAGTGGTAGCCGATCATCGTGTTCGTTTCGTTGCCGGCCAGCGACCAGACCGGCAGTAGGCCCCCCTCTCGGTAGAACGCCATCATCGACTGTATCAGATCGTCCACCCGCTCTGGCTGCAGCAGCGTCAGTAACGGGTGTTCGGCCCGGAACGTGTCCCAGAGCGAGTAGACCGTGTAGTTCTGGAATCCACCGCCGCTGTGCGCCTCGCCGTCAGGCCCGCGGTAGGCGCCGTCCACATCGCAGAACAGTTGCGGTGCGAGAAACGCGTGGTAGAGGGCTGTGTAGAAGAGGACTTTCTCATCGCGACTCGCAGTCCCCAGCCGGACGCAGCCCAGCGCTCTGTTCCAAGTCTCCAGCGCCTGGCGGCGCACTTCGTCGAAGTTCCAGCCGGGTGTTTCCTGGCGCAGGTTCAGCTTCGCGCCTTCGATGCTGACCGGCGAGATGGCGACCTTGACTCCGAGGGGTTGGGCCGAGCCGCCCATGAACTGGAAGCAGCCCTTGACGTGAGTCCCCTGGAGCGAGTTCCGCGACGGCGAGGCCGTCCACTCGCTCTCGAGCCAGTGATCCCTGAAGGGACGTGAGAAGCTGGCGGCGAAGTAGACCCGCTGGTCCCGGGCCCAGCCGGTGGACATGCGGTAGCCGCTGATCAGCGTCGGGCCCTCGACGGTGATCTTCGTGTCGACGGGCCGGTCCCAGTTGAGCGAGTGGCCCAGATCGACGACGACCGATGCTTGCCGTCCGCGTTGGGCTGCCGGGAAGGCGTAGCGGTGCAGGCCGACTCGCTCGGTGGCGGTGAGCTCGGCGGTGATGCCGGTGTCGAGTAGGTCCACCGAGTAGTAGCCGGGCTCGGCCTGCTCGCGCTGGTGGGAAAAGCTCGAGCTGTAATCGCCGATCGGCGCCGTGTCGGTGAAGGTGGGCATGAACAGGAGGTCGTACATGTCGCCGATGCCGGTGCCGCTCAGGTGGGTGTGGCTGAACCCGGCGATACGATCGCTCGACCAGTGGTAACCCGATGACCAATCCCAGCCGTTCAACCCGTTGTCGGGGCTCAGTTGCACCATGCCGAACGGCAGGTTGGCGCCGGGGTAGGTGTGCCCGTGGGCGCCTGAGCCGATGAACGGGTCGACGTACTTTGCCAGATCCTCGTCGTCCTGTCGCGAGCCGGCCAGCTGTGGCAAGGTCGTGGGTAGGGCGGCCAGCCCGGCCAGGGCGGCGCCGCTGGTCTTTAGCATATCGCGCCGTGAGATCATGCGGTCCTCGGGTCGTAATATCGGCGTTTCGGTGTTCGGTGGGTTCGGCTGCGTCACAATACGGCGTGAAAGACAGAATCGCCAATCAGAAGGTCGCGGGAGGCGCTGGGGGTCCTTCGAGCGCAACTCGTGAGCGAGTTCGATGGTGCTACGCCGTCCGTCGGTGCACGCGAGCGGTGTAGCGAGAGGGCCCCCACGCCGACCCGCGACCGTGCTGGCGCGCCGGCTCGTCACGCTGTATAAAGAAGCCGCAACCCACCGAGCAGCGGGAGCGCTGGCCCATGCAACTCGTCGGTATCGATTGGTTCGTCGTCCTTCTCTACGGTCTGGTCGCCCTGGCCGTGGGCCTCATTTTCGCGGGGCGCGCGGGGAAGGGGACGAAGGAGTTCTTCCTGTCGGGGCGGAAGGCGCCGTGGTGGCTGCTGGGGACGTCGATGGTGGCGACCACGTTCTCCACCGACACGCCGAACCTGGTCACCGACATGGTACGGACGGGCGGTGTGAGCCAGAACTGGCTGTGGTGGGCGTTCCTGATCACCGGGATGTGCACGGTCTTCTTTTACGCCAAGCTGTGGCGTCGTTCCGGCGCCTTCACCGATATCGGGTTCTACGAGCTACGCTATTCTGGTCCGGTTGCCGCTTTCCTGCGCGGCTTCCGGGCGCTCTACTTGGGCGTCTTCTTCAACGTGATGATCATGGCCTCGGTCACGCTGGCGGCGATCAAGATCGGCGGCGTGCTGCTGGGGATCGACAAGTATACTACCGTGCTGATCGCCGGAACGATCACGGTAATCTACTCGGCGACCTCGGGGCTGTGGGGCGTCGTGGTGACCGACCTCTTGCTGTTCGTCATCGCGATGGTCGGCTCGATCGCGGCGGCGTATTTCGCGCTGGCGCAGCCCGAGGTTGGCGGGCTGGCCGGCCTGATCTCGCACCCGGCGCTTGAGGGCAAATTGTCGCTGCTTCCCGACTTCACCGACTGGCGAGTCGCGCTGCCCGTTTTCATCATACCGATCGCGGTGCAGTGGTGGAGCGTCTGGTATCCCGGCGCCGAGCCGGGTGGCGGCGGTTACGTGGCGCAGCGCATGCTGGCGGCGCGGAACGAGAGGGACTCGATGCGGGCGACGCTCTGGTTCAACATCGCCCACTACGCATTGCGGCCCTGGCCCTGGATCATCGTGGCGCTCGCCTCGTTGATCGTCTATCCGAACCTGGAAGCGATCACGGCGCGCTTCCCTGACATCGACCCGTCGATCGTGCGCCATGACCTCGCCTACCCGGCGATGCTGGTCTTCCTACCCCACGGGCTGTTGGGGCTCGTGGTCGCATCGCTGGCCGCCGCCTACATGTCGACGATCAGTACGCACCTCAACTGGGGCGCCTCGTACATCGTCGATGACGTGTACCGACGATTCGTTTATTCGCGGGGCGAAGAACATCACTACGTGAGGGTGGCGCGGATCTCCACCGTGGTGCTGATCATCTTGGCGGGGATCGTCTCGCTCTGGCTGGAGAACGCGCTGCAGGCGTTCCAGATATTGCTGCAGATCGGCGCAGGCACCGGCCTCATCTTCCTGCTGCGCTGGTTCTGGTGGCGGATCAACGCCTGGAGTGAGCTGTCGGCGATGATCATCTCGTTCATCGTCGCCGTCTACTTCACGCTCGTCCACGAGTCGCTGGGCTTCCCGGCCATCCACCCGTCGCTGAAGCTGGTGCTCGGCGTCGCCATCACGACGGCCGTATGGCTGACGGTCACGCTGCTGACGCCGGCCACCGACCGCGCGACGCTGCAGGCGTTCTACAACAGGATCCGGCCGTTCAACTGGGGCTGGCGGCGCGCGGTCGAGACGGGGCCGACGGAGGGGCGTTTCACCGCGGCGCTCAGCTGCTGGTTCCTGGGCTGTGCGGTGGTTTACGCGGCGCTGTTCGGGACGGGCTTCGCGCTCTACGGTAGGGCTGACATCGCGACCGCCTGCTTTACGATCGTCGCTGTCGCCGCGATGGCGCTCTTCAGAAAGCTGCCGCAGGTCGGCTTCGAATAGGCTACTCGCCGGATGTCGACATCCGGCCCGCCCTTCTATTCGCAGAACGTGATCAGCGCCGACATCACCTGGCGTTCCGTAGTGCCGCCGGTCGGCCGGTTGACCAGGTTCCCGTTCACCGCGAGGCTCGAAGAGCCACCGCCGTCGAGATTCAGCGCGTCGACGGCGCCCGCCTCCAGCATCATTCCGGCCAGCTCATCGAGGGTGGCGCCGCGGCTCCTCGATTGACGGCCGTCGACGACCATCAAGATGAGCGCGCCGTCGGCGGTGCGGCCCACCGCAGTCCGGGGGTGTGGTTCTCGGAGGTACGAGCCGAAGAAGCCCTCCTCTTCCAGGGTAACGCGCACTTCGCCGCGGACCACCAGCCGCGGTCCCGCGGCGAGTGCATCGCGCATGTCCCACACCCGGGCCTCTTCCGGGCGCAGCGGCTCGGCCGGTCGGCCGTTCTGGTGCTGGGGCGGATTCGACCAGGCGAAAAGCGTATCACTGCGCGAGGCGACCCAGGCGATCTCGACTAGGTCGTCGCCGGTAAACCCGACGGCCGCTCTGGCCGTCTCGTAGCGCAGCGAGTCCCAGATGATCGACGGGGTGGGGGGCTCCCAGAGGTTCCCGTCCGTCAGCAGCAGTCCCCGGTGTCGGGAGGGGGTCTGATCCATAGCGAAGTAGCCGCCGTTCACCGCGACACAGGCGCCCAGGTCGCGTGCGAAGCTCGAGACCGTCTCGCGGTGGTCGGTCGGGTCGTCGGACACCGCGACACGGGTAACGACGCCGGGATCGGGCTCATCGATGAGGACGTACCAGGCGCGGAGTGGCAACTCCTCGTTCACGCCGGCGAAGACGCGCACGCCAGCCGGCAGGATGACGTTGAGCGAGTCGACGGGCTCCCAGCCCATGTGGGGAGTCGAGCGTGCCGATTCTGTGGAAGAGCATGCGGCGACCGCCAGGAGAAGGGATGCAAACGCGCTCCCCCTCCGGTAATGCCGGAGCGCGGGCAACTTCAGATCGGCGCGCCGCAATGTCGTCACAACGTCTTCACTCGATTCTAGGGTTCAACACCGTCCCAACAGTAGGTGCAGACCCGCTCCTTTGGAAGACCGATGGCTGCTATGAGGTCGTCGAGTCGCTGGTAGCGCAGAGTCGTCAGTCCCAGCCGCCTCTGGGTGCGCTCGACCATGGCCCGGTAAGGCTCTGAATCCGGGTCGGCGTACACGTCGAGGTCGGCCGGTTTGTCGCCTTCCAGTTCCTGTATCGACCTACGTCCGGCCAGATCGAGCTCGGATTTGGAGCGCGAGAAGTTGAGGAACTTGCAGCTGAAGATTAGCGGCGGACAGGCGGGTCGCATGTGCACTTCCGTCGCGCCGCAATCGAAGATCCGTGTGATGATGTCCTTGAGCTGTGTGCCCCTGACGATGGAGTCCTCGCAGAACAGGAGTCGCCGGCCCTCGATGATCTCGCGGATCGGTATGAGCTTCATACGGGCCACAAGGTCTCGGACCCGCTGGTCCTGCGGCATGAAGCTGCGCGGCCAGGTGGGCGTATACTTGACGAAGGGCCGCCCATAGGGCACACTCGCTGCGTTCGCATAGCCGATGGCGTGACCGGTCCCGGAGTCGGGGATACCGGCGACGAGATCGACATTAACGTCGTCGCGTTCGGCCAGGAACCCACCACAGCGGTAGCGGACGGCCTCGACGTTGATGTCTTCGTAGTTCGACGCTGGGTAGCCGTAGTACACCCAGAGAAACCCGCAGATCTGCATGGTCTCGCCTGGGGGTCGCAACTGCTCGACGCCGTCCCGCGTTATGCGGACGACTTCGCCCGGGCCGAGATAGCGGTTCACCTGGTATCCCGTGTTGGCCAGCGCGCAGGTTTCTAGTGTTACGGCGCAAGAGCCCTGTTTCTCGCCGATCGCGATAGGGGTGCGGCCCAGCAGGTCGCGTGCGGCGTAAACGCCGTCGTCGGTAAGCAGCAGGATCGAGCAGGATCCCTTGATCGCGTCTTGCGCGGCGCTAAGTCCCGCGGCGAGGCTTTCGGACTGGTCGATCAGGTTCGCGACGACCTGGGTGGGACTCGCCTCTTCGCCGCTCATCTCGGAGAAGTGGGCTCCGCGTTTCAGGGCGGATGCTACCAGGTCATCGAGGTTGTCGAGTCTCCCTACCGTGACAATGGCGTAAGCACCGTGGTGTGAACGGATGATCAGAGGCTGGTCGTCGTAGTCGCTGATCACGCCGATCCCGGTGGCACCTTGAAGTTTCGGCAGATCATCTTCGAACTTGGACCGGAACTGGGCGTTCGTGATATCGTGGATATAGCGCGTGATGCCATGGCTGTTATGCACGGCCAGGCCGCCGCGCATAGTGCCGAGATGGGAGTGGTAGTCGGTACCGTAATACAGGTCTGCCACACAATCGTCGCGAGAAACTACACCGAAAAATCCGCCCACTGGAAACCCCTTTCAGGTCCGAAGTTTAAAGATACTCGCTCACACCGGATGTACTGCCGCGCCGCCGGAGGGCGCCGCGACGAACAGTTGATCCTCCAGAATCCCTTCGTATTCCCGGCACTCGTAGAATTTTGTCTTGAGTCGCTTGAGCACTTTGTCGGTGCGCTCGAGCGGGCAGAGCGCGACCACGCAACCGCCGAGCCCGGCGCCGGTGAGGCGCGCGCCTGCCGCGCCGGCACGCGTGGCGATATCGGCCAGCTCGTCTAGCTCGGGCGAGCTGACCTCGAAATCGTCGCGCAGGCTGGCGTGCGACGCTTTCATCAAACGTCCGAATCCTCTCAGGTCGTATGCGGCCAACGCCTCTTCGGCCTTGCGCACGCGCTCGGCTTCGCTGACCACGTGGCGGAAGCGGCGCAACGCTGTCTCGTCGAGCACCGGTTCAGCCGCGCGCAACAGATCGCGCACGCGTCGCCGGTGCATAAGCGCAGGATATGAGTCCACCTTCTCCGCGACTCCCAGCGTCTCGGTAACCTTCTTCAACGCATTCTTGCACTCGCGGGTCCGCGCGTTGTACGTCTTGCGGGCCGCGCCGGATTTCTGTGCCTGCACGAGGCTGTACGCTACGATAAAACTCCACTCCGGCGCTATGGGGTGCGCGGTTAGGCGAAGCGGGTTGAAATCGATACGGCTGGCGGATTGCCTACGCGCCGCCAAACAGATGGCCTGGTCCATGCCGCCACCTCGGGTGCCGACGTAGTGTTCCGCCTCGGCCAGCAGCTCCGCCAGTTCGAGCCGTTCTACTTCGTCGTGGTCGTTGGCATGGAGGACGGCGAGTGCGAAAGCTACGACGAGGGCGGAGGAGGAGCTCAACCCCGCGGCGACCGGGATGTCGGAGTGGACGACCGCGTCGAAGCCGCGATCGATATCGAAGCGCTCGACCAGACCCTGGGCCGCCGCCTTCGCGTAGTTACCCCAGTCGCCGACTTTGTAGGGTTTGATCTTCCGGGACAGCTTGAACTCACGGGGCTCGTAACCCTCCGTTGTGGCGGCGATGCGTACGCTGGTATCGTCACGCTCGCGGTAGAGGACCGACACGTGGCGCTGCAGAGCCATCGGCAGGACCGAAAGCCCGTTGTAATCGATGTGGTCACCCATCAGGTTCACGCGACCCGGCGCCTGAACCAGGTAAGCCCCTTCCGGCGAGCCGTAGCGCTCAGCGAAGGCTGCCTGCAGCTTTTCCAGGTGCGGCTTCGTTACCCGCGTTTTCCTTCACCTCCCGGTCAGTTCCCACCCTCCAGGCCGGACACCCTGCCGTCGAGGTGCCAGGCCGGATCGATGGCGATGCCGAGATGGGCCAGGGCGGTGACGGCTACGTCGACGATGTTGACGTCGCGTGGCAGCGTTCCCTGGGTCACCGATGGCCCACTGGCCAGGTAAAAGACCGTCCGTTCCGCCGGCGAATCGCCGCCGTGCCCGCCACCGTCCCTGTGCCCGTGGTCGGTGCTCACCAGGATCAGCCAGTCCTCCCGATCGTAGGTGGGCCTGTTGCGGAGCGCGGCCACGAGCCTTCCCACGTGCACGTCGGCGTTCTCGATCGATTGGTAGTACTCCTGCGAGCGGCCGCCGTTATCGTGGGCGGCCACGTCCGGGTAGCCGATGTAGACGAAGGCGGCGTCGGGGTCCTGGTGCTCGAGAAATCGAACCGCCGCCGCCACCGACCTATTGTCGGCTTCCTGGTAGCCCAGCTGATCGCCATCGAAGTCTAGCTTTACGTCGATCGTGTCGGAGAGCAGCGGGCCGCCCGAGGCCTCAGAGCCCAGCGGTGCCCAGTCGACTACGGCAAAGGTGGAGAAGTCACCGTCGATCAACTCCAGCCGCGAGAGGAAGTCCGGGTACGTGGCGTAGTTGTTCGCGATGAAGTTGTTGCTGGTGACGCCGTGCTTTTCCGGCCAGACCCCGGTTAGCATGCTGGACCAGCCGGGCCCGCTGATCGTCTGGGCCTGTGTTATGACTCTACCGCTGAAGGCGCCTTCGGCGGCCAGCGCATCGATCGCCGGGGTGGAGAGTTCGGCCAGGACGTCGGGCCTGACGCCGTCGATACCGATCACCAGGACCTTCTTCTCGAGCCCGCGTTCGCCGGCGCAACTTGCCAGGAGCAGGACGGATACGAGGCCGATTACCGTTGTCGAGCGTTTTGTCATTCTAGAACTCATCGCTAAGTCCAAAGATCTTGGTTCGGGTCACCCACTTGCCGCGGGTGAAGTCGGGGAACCTGACGGGCGCACTGCCCGTCGCTATCGATTGTTCGGAGAGCGGTGAAATGACGCTCCATGCGGCGGCATCGTAGACGTCGATGGGCGGTTCGACGCCGCGTTTCACCGCTTCGACGAACGCGTTCATCACGAAGAAATCCATACCGCCGTGACCCGAGCCCGTGGCACTATCCTCGTACCGTTTCCAGAGGGGATGGTCGTACCTTTCGCCGTAAGGTTCGAAGTCCTCCCAGCGATGCGACTCGGGGCTGACACCTTCGATGTAGATCGTGCGGCCGTCGTTCATCCACAGACCCTTCGTGCCCTGCACCCGGAACATCAGAGAGTAGGGCCGAGGGAGGTTCGTATCGTGACTCACGACTACCGTCTCGCCGTTCGCACACTTGATCACCGTGGTCACGATGTCGCCCAGCTTGAACTCGACATCGGCGTTGGGGTGATCCTCGCCGCCGACATCGACGATGTAGTTGTGCAGACCGCGCGTCTTGGTCGCGGTGGAAGTGAGCGTGACGAAACGGTTGCCCGAGTTGATATTCAGCATTTTGGCGACCGGCCCCACGCCGTGGGTGGGATAGATATCGCCGTTTCGTCGTATCGCGTGCTGGGTGCGCCACTCGGCTTCGCCGTTGGCGCCGGGCCCGAATTCGGCGCCCGGGTTGAACTTCACACCGCGCAGGTCGTGCTGGTACCCACAATGACAGTGCATCAGCTCGCCGAATACGCCCTGACGCACCATGTTGAGCACGGCCATCACGTCGCGGCGGAAGCAGACGTTCTCCATGATCATACAGGGCATGCCGGTCTCTTCCGACGTGTTCACCAGGTCCCAGCACTCCTGGATGGTCACCGCCGCCGGCACCTCGGTGCCCACCCACTTGCCGCTCTTCATCGCCGCCACCGCCACCGGCGTGTGCCAGAGCCACGGCGTGGCGATGATCACAGCGTCTATGTCGTTTCTCTCGACGAGGTTGAGGAAGTCTTCCTCGCCGTCGCTGAAGCCCCTCGGCCGTCTGCCTCGCTCCTCATCCACCATGTCCTGGGCGCGCTCGACGCGCTCCGGCTTCACGTCGCAGACCGCCTTCACCTCGCAGTCGTCGCGTTGCAGTGCCAGCCTCATCAGCCAGGTCCCGCGGCCGCCCACGCCGACGAAGCCCAGGCGGACCGTGTCCCGTTGCGCCTCCGATTCAGCCGCCACCAGTCTGCCCGGCCATAACGATGCGCCGATCGCAGCGCCGGCGCCGGTCTTGATGAACTCTCTTCTCTGAAAGGACATCGCCGCTCCCTCAGTTGCGGTTCACTGGATTAAGGATTCTTAAATCGATGAGTACAGGCCGATGGTCCGAGACAAGCGGCTCATGGATCACCCGGTGCTCGACGACCTTGAAGCGGTCCGCCGGCCGGTACATGATATAGTCGATCTCGCGCTCCGGATCATCGGACGGGTAGGTCAGTCTGTCATCGCCTTTGGCCGGCACGTGCCAGTGTTGTTTCAGAAGAGCCAGCACATCGGAACCGGGCAGCGAGTTGAAGTCCCCCGCCAGAATCACGGGCGTGGTCTCGTCACGGTAGATGTCGACTAGCCCGCTGGCCTGAGCGTAGCGTTGTTCCAATGTGCGGTAGAGATGGATACCGACAACGATGATCTCCTGCTCGGAATCGCCGAGCTGGATGCGCGCGGCCAATCCCGTCCGCGGCTCGGTTCCCTCCGGCAGCCAGTGGTTGGCGTAGGATTTGATGGGGAACTTGGAGAGCAGCGCCATACCGTAGCGGCCACCCTGGTAATCGAAGAATGCCCCGAATACCGAGTGCATGCCAGTGAGCTCACCGAGACGCGATGTTTGATCGACGCCGGACGTGCGCTCGACGACGCTATCGATCTCCTGCAGGGCGACGATGTCGGGATCGAGCTCGCGGATCACGCGGGCCGCCCGCTCGAGGTCGATCACACCGTCCATACCCTCTCCATGCTTGATGTTGTAGGCGAGGATTCGAACGGTCGCGCGGTCCGGGGTTACCCCGCTGGTGGGGGCGCAGGAGATGGCGGAGAACAGGAGTGCGGCTGGCGTTGCCACGGCGAGGATCAGGGGGTACTTCGACCTGGCCATGTGCTTCCCGTCCCTCCATTTCAGGGGCCGCCGGACGGACTCAGGGCTGCCCGAATGGGCCCTACCCGGGCCGGCGTTCGGTCGCTGAAGCTCGTTGGGACTTCGGCTTTTTGGGGCAAACGCGGCGCCAGGCTGCGCGGGGCGCCGCTCACTATAATAGGTGTCCGCCGAAAAGAGCGCAGGACCCGGGGGAGAGCCGGCCCGAGCCCCCCTCGGGCTGAAGGTGGGCCTTTGCAGTGTGCTGTATATTATTGGAGCGATCTCGCTCCAGCCGCGACGGCCTACTACGAGGCGCCGCCATGAAAGAGACCTCTAACGCCATCGTCGTCATCGAGGGCTCGCGCGAACGCGAGAACCTCCCGACAGTTATTGTCGATGACCCGCAAGATCTAGCCGTTCTGCTTGCCGACCGCATGGTCGAGGCGATCGAGCGCGAGACGGCTGCCAAAGGCCGATGCGTGCTGGGACTCGCGACCGGGAGCACGCCGGTTGGAATCTACCGTGAGCTGATCCGCAGGTACGAGACGGGCGAAGTCGATTTCTCGCAAGTCGTTACCTTCAACCTCGACGAGTATTACCCGATGTCGCCGTATAGCATCCACAGCTATCGGCTTTACATGATGGAGAACCTGTTCGCTCATATTAATCTCGATCCGCACAACATCCACATCCCGGACGGTAGCGTCCCGCGCAAGAAGCTGAAGGCGCATTGTAGGGCCTACGAGGAAGCGATAAGGGAAGCCGGAGGTATCGACTTCCAGATCCTCGGGATCGGGCGCAGCGGGCACATCGGGTTCAACGAGCCGGGTTCGTCGCCCGACTCGCGCACCCGACTGATCACGCTGGATACGATCACGCGACGTGACGCGGCGGCCGACTTTTTCGGCGAGGACAACGTACCGCTAGAGGCGATCACCATGGGTATCGCCTCGATAATGGACGCGAAGGAGATCGCACTAATCGCGACGGGCGAGCACAAAGCGCCGATCGTGCGCCGGGCAGTGGAGGGTGCAGTATCGCAAAATGTTACCGCCACGTACCTGCAGCAGCACGGCAGTGCTACAGTCTACCTCGATCTGGCGGCGGCGGGCGA
The DNA here is from genome assembly GCA_039586755.1 of Gemmatimonadota bacterium. Taxonomy (GTDB): domain Bacteria; phylum Gemmatimonadota; class Gemmatimonadetes; order Palauibacterales; family KS3-K002. Next base: position 35,722 of record JBDHJU010000037.1, read on the forward strand.
ACTGACTCGGGTAAAGACGCCTTGGGTGCTGGAGCCGGTCGAGTGGGCGCCCGGGATGATCGAGGATGCCGTAGTCTGGCTGGCAGAGGAGACGGACAAGGCGATCCTCAAGCTGACGGCAAGAGACTATCGGGAAAACCACCTGAGCCCGCTGCTCAACAAATATGCGGGCGCGGGGGATGTCAACGGCGAGGTGTTCACGCGGGTGCGTGACAAGATACGAGGCCGTTCAAAGCTACCGCGGGGGCAGAAGGTACTCGTTTTTTCGCCGCACCCGGACGACGACGTGATCTCGATGGGCGGTATCTTGCGCAAGCTGTGGGAGAACGATAACGAGATCATGGTCGCGTACATGACGAGCGGTAACATCGCGGTGTTCGATCACGACGTGCAGCGACATCTGGACTTCGTAGCGCGGGCAGCACCGGCCCTTGACCTCGACCAGGCAAAGGTGCGTGGGCTGAGGAAAGAAATCGATGAGGGCTTCCACAAGAAGCAACCCGGCGATGTGGATTCGGAGCGGGTACAGAGTCTCAAACGGTACATCCGCGAGTCGGAGGCGGTCTCGGCGATCGCCGCTGTCGGACTACCACGCACGGCCGCCCGCTTCCTGAACATGCCGTTCTACCGGACGGGGGAGGTGCGTAAGCGACCGATCGGGGAGGAGGATGTCGCCATAGTGGCAGAACTGCTATGCGATTATCGACCCAACCTGATCTTCGTGGCCGGCGATCTGTCGGACCCGCATGGCACACACCGCCTGTGCAGGGCAGCGATCGATCAAGCGCTGGAGCGCTATGAGGGCGAGCCTGAAATCTGGCTCTATCGTGGAGCCTGGGAGGAATGGACGCTCACACAGGCCGACGTGCTCGTGCCGCTGTCTCAGGAAGAGCTGCGCAGGAAAATCCTCGCCATCTTCAAGCATCAGTCGCAGAAGGACGTTGCGCCGTTCCCCGGCGGCTACGACGACCGCGAATTCTGGCAGCGCGTGGAAACGCGGAACCTGGACACTGCGGCCCGAGCCGACCGTCTGGGGCTGGCGGAGTATTATGCTATGGAGGCGTATCGGATAGAGTGACCATATGCGCCTCACACCGACGGAGGGTTCCATGAACGAGCAGGCTCCCGTGCTCAACCGTGAGAAGGTTGGCACGATAGCTCGAGTCATCCATGGTGCGGTGGCCGGCGGCCTGGCGATCGCCTTCGCCGTCTTCCTCTACCTGCGCAGTCAGATGGCCATCGAGTTTCCCGAGGCGGGGGCGCGTGGCCTCAGGCTGGTCGGTTACGTCATGCTGGGCGTGGCGATCCTCCTCGCCCAGATGCTGCGCGGGCGGATAAAACCTGCCAGGCAGGGCGAGGACATATCCGAGTGGTGGACCGAGAACCTGCCCAAGGCGGTGATCGTCTGGGCGGTGGCGGAGGGCGGTAGCCTGGGCGCCATCGTCGTGGGGTGGGTGATCGGGGACACGACGCTACTGGCTTTCGGAGTGGCTGTGGGGCTGGCGTTGCTGTTTGTGAGCCGTCCAAGTCGTTTAGAGAGAACAATTTAGGGGGTTACAACCTTTCCGGCACCCGAGCTATCTCAATGGGTGGCAGGAGGGATGGGCCCTGGAGAGTGGAAAACCTGAAGCAAGACCGGGACTTACGGCCGGTGGACGCGGACGACGCCGTGCTGGCGGCCGCTGGAGACACACGCGCCTTCGAACGCCTCTACCACCGGCACGTCCCTCGGATCCACAGCCTGGCCCGGCGGATGATCGGGTTGGAGCTGGCGGACGAGGTGACTCAGGACGTGTTCGTCAGGGCCTGGCAGAAGTTGGGGAGCTTTCGGGGTGAGGCGGCGTTCGGGACGTGGCTGCATCGGGTGGCGATCAACGTGATCTTGGGGCGTCGCAAGCAGTTGGGGATCAGGCGGGAGCGGTTCGTGGAGGGCGAGGGCGTCGTCGGCAGGCTCTCATCGAATCCGAAGGGCGCCGAGACAGTGATCGACTTCGAGGCCGCTATCGGTCAGCTCCCCGACGGTGCACAGCAGGTCTTCGTGTTACATGACGTTGAGGGATACAAGCACGGTGAGATCGCGGAGATGTTGGGGATTAGCGCTGGGACGTCGAAGTCACAGCTACACCGTGCGAGGATGATACTCCGTGAGCACTTGGATCGGTAGACGGTAGATGAATATGAGCGATCGGTGGAGTGACAGACTTTCGGATTACCTGGACGGGGAGCTGAGCGCGGGCGAGCGCCAGGAGCTCGAAGTGCACCTCGCCGAATGCGAGGAGTGCGCGGCGACGCTCGAGCAGCTGCGCCGGGTAGCCGAACGGGCGAAGGCGCTGGAGGATGAGCCGCCGGCGAGGGACCTCTGGTCCGGGATCGCTGAGCGAATCAGTGCAACGCCCGAGGAAGACAAGCTAGCCGACTTGGAGGCGCATCGCCGAGGACGACTTCGTCAGCGTCGACTTACGTTCTCGCTGCCTCAGCTGGCCGCGGCGAGCATCGCTTTGATGGTGCTCTCGGCCGGAACGGCCTGGATGGTCTCGAGAGCGGGTGTTGGCGCAGAGCAGATCCCGAATGCTACGGTGGTGCAGCCGACTCCGGACGCCGGATTCACCGCGTCGAGCTATGACGCGGCGATCGCGGAGCTGGAACGGATAATCGATGAGAGCCGTGACAGACTAGACACGGCGACGGTGCGCGTGATCGCCGAGAACTTGATGATAATCAACCATGCGATTGTGCAGGCGCAGCGTGCACTGGCCCAGGATCCGGCGAGCGAATACTTGAACGAACACCTGGCCGCGACGAAGCGGCAGAAGCTGGACTTCCTCATGCGCGCGGCGGAGATGGCCGGCGCGGTCAGCTAAAACCGAGAGGGACAGGCAGATGTACACCGAGATGTTGATGGGAGCGCTGGTGGCGATAGCGGCGCCACAGGACCCGCAAGTCCGAGTCGACACGCGCAACGTGGAACGCGGGGTTGTGGAGATCGAGATCCCGGCGATCGAGATGCCGGAATTCGACGTCTACATCCCGGGGTTCCAGATCGTGGTCCCGAACTTCGGCTGGCATGCGGAGGATTTGGAGATCGACTGGGACGGTCTCCACGACTGGGAGCATCACCTGCACGACTGGGAGGACCGTGAGTACGTGCAGGACGCGGAGCTCGACACGACATTCGCGGTGAACCCGAACACTGTACTGGGAGTGCGGAACCACGCGGGCGAGATCGTCGTGCGAACGTGGAACCGGAACGAGGTTCGCATCCAGGCGAGCTACTCGAGTTACGATCGTGTGAAAATCATTCAGTCCGACAGATCGGTGAAGGTGCAGTCGGAGACCCGGCATGGCCATCCCGAGGAGGTCGACTTCGAGTTGACCATCCCGAGCGGGATGACGGTGGATCTGTGGGGCTTCGAGTCCGACGTATCGGTGGACGGGGTTCAGAACGGTGTTCGCGTGGAGACGCTGGAAGGTGACATCGAGATCACGGATTGCGGCGGAGACATCACGATCCATTCGGTCGAAGGTGACATGACGGTGACCGGGTCGAGCGGTCGACTCGACGCGAATGGTACGGACGGTGGAGTCATGGTCGTCGGCTTCGATGGTGACATCTTCGCCGGGTCGATCGATGGCGATATCAGGCTGGAAGCGGTCGATGCAAGCGCAGTCGAGGGGAAGACGGTGGACGGCGATGTGTTCTACGACGGCAGCATCCGCGACGGCGGTCGCTACAAGCTGACCACCCACGATGGTGACGTGACCGTCAGCATTCCGGCCGGCGCCAACGCGACGATCGAGGTGGCCACCTTCGACGGCGAGTTCGAGGCCGATTTCCCTGTCCAGATAACCGGTGCGCAGGGGAACCGGAAGTTCAGCTTTGTCATCGGTGACGGCAGCGCACGACTGGAGCTGCATTCGTTCGACGGCAACATCCAGCTGCTTAGACGTTAGGCGCCCTGGAGGGGGCCCCGCGGCCCGGTTCCAACCTTCCGGGCCACAGGGGTATCTCACTCGGCGAGATCGATGGGCAGGTAAATGGGAGAATGCACTATGCGTAGGATGGCGGTACTGGCACTGGCATTGGCACTGGCGGGCTGGGCGCCCCTGCCGGGGACGAGCCGATCCGCGCCCGAGGATCGCGACTGGAATTGGAGCGGTCGAGTGGACCGCGGAGATGCCATCGAGGTCAAGGGCATCAACGGGGAAATCAGCGCCGAGATGGCCCGTGGCAACGAGGTCGAGGTCGAGGCCCGTCTGGAAGGCAAGGACGACGATCCGGATGAGATCGAGATGGTCGTGCTGGAGCACGATAACGGTGTCACGATCTGCGCCGTCTATCCCAGCGATGACCGGGACGAACCAAACGAGTGCCGTCCCGGCGGCCACGGCCGGATGAACGTCCGGAACAACGATGTGAGCGTCGACTTCGTCGTCCGCGTGCCTGCCGGAGTGAACTTCATCGGTCGCACGGTGAACGGCGATGTCGAAGCCTTCGGGATGGAGGGTGACGTGAAGGCCTACACCGTGAACGGTGGCATCGATATCACCACCACCGG